>CAZABP010000025.1:0-67937 GCA_964483245.1 uncultured candidatus Brocadiaceae bacterium
CGGTTGGGTTTCGGGCGCGAGCAGAGCGAGCGCCTGAGATGGGGTCTGACCCCTTTCTTGCCACGGTGACACGCTTGGGGTCGGACCCCCTTCTTGCCACCGCGCTCAATCGCCGATCCGCAGCGTGAGGCCGGCGCTCGTGGCGATCCGGGTCAGCGGGACCAGCGGGTCGTCGAGCAGCGCCTGCGTGTGCACGGTGAATCCGCGCAACGTGAGGTCGTACGGGATCGGCAGCGGCAGCCGCGTGAAACCATGCATGTCGGTCAGCGCCGGCACCGCGACCAGAGGTTGCAGTGGATCCACACGCAACGTGCACGGGCCGAGCGGGATGTTGGCACTGGCGGTGCCGAGGAGGAACGCGGCTGGGGCGAGTGCGCGGGTGGACTGCAGCTCGAGCGCCATGCGTTCGCCGAGCGCAGGCTTGGCGAACACGCCGAGATGCGGCGGCGTGATGCCGCCGCAGGGGGAACCGACCACGAGCGCCTCTGCTGGCTCAGGCGTCAGCAGGTACGTTCGCGTGCCCCCCTGTCCAATCTGCGGACCCATGAGTCCGTGCATGCAGATCCGCCCCGAGGACGGATCCCAGGCGAACGCGACATCAGCCAGCAGCGGGAGGGGCTTCGCGGGTAGCGGGGTGACGGTCCAGTCGGTCCCATCCCACGCAGATGCCCTTGGTTGATCGTCCAACGACACGGCCGTGATGCGCTGGCTCGTGCCATCGAATACCAACCCGCCGCGGGTCCATGCCAGCGGCGGCGTCCGAGGCGTCAGCTTGATCCAGGTCTGCCCGTTCCACCGCCAGGTCACCGCTCCCATCGAGATCCCGATGGTCTGGCCACGGACGCGGTCGTGCGCGATGTCGAGAAAGTCGGATGGCGTCACTGCCGTCTGGAACTGCGTCCAGGTCGTGCCATCCCAGCGAAAGGTCTGGGTTCCTTGCGTCGGGGTGTTGAACACGAACAGCGCGTAGCCGAGCGCCGCGTCGAAGCAACAGACGCAGCGGTGGATGAGGACGGGCGGGCCGGGATGCTTCGTCCATCTCGTACCGTCCCACTCCCAGCAAGTGTTGTTGGGCGGTGGCTGCATCGTGCCGGCTTGCAGGGCGACCAAACGATTGCGCTTTTCGTCCCAGACCGCGACGCGAGGGATGACCCAGGTAGATGGATCTTCGGCCCGAAGCGACCACGTGCCGCGGCGGTACTCCCAGAGCTCGTAGTCGCCACCGTTGATGCCCCTGGCATGGCACCAGATGGAACCACGTGGATCCGTGGTCAGAGAACACAGTCCGCCCGTGATTCCGAGCAGTTCCGGGTTCGCTGGCCCCGCGAGCTGCTGCCACCGGTCTCCGCGCAGGCGCCAGACCCCCGACCATCTCGCGACGTAGCCTCCGAAGGCGAGCACGCCGCCTCCAGGTGCTCGTGTGGTTTGGATGCTGCCATCGAACTCCGGCAGGGTGCCCGACAGGTTCACGCGTGACCAACGCTTTCCATCCCAGGCGTGGACCCGGAACGTGGATGGCGCCGCGTCCTTGACCAGCATCAGCAGTTGATTGCGGACGTCGTCGAAGACAAGTTGCGGCGTCGTCGGAAGTGGGACTCCGACCGGCCCGGAGGCGTGCCATTCCAGACCGTCCCATTCCCAGGTCTCGTCAGCGGCTACCAACACGATGCGTTGGCGGTGCACATCCAACGCCATCGCCATGTTCTGCCCGGGTTTCGGGGTCACGTCAGGCGTGAGCTGCTTCCACGCTGCGCCATCGAAGCGCCAGCTCTGGCCCTGGCCGAATGCGAGCATGCCGCCGGTCATCGGCTCGGAGTTCAGCAGCCAGCCCCAGATGTAGTTGGGACCCTGCTGGTCGCGCGCGACGCGCCAATCGCTGCCATTCCAGTCCCAACGGTCGTGTCGTCCAGAGATCTGCCCCGGCGTCAGCAACACTGCGACACCACGCAGTTCATCGAATGCGAATGCAGCCCCGTAGCCGACCGTCGAGGGTCCCGCACTCGTCGCAGGACGTCGCCACGCCCACTGCGAGCCGTCCCACTCCCAGACACGCGCGGTCGGATCCATCTGCGGATTGCCGCCGGTGACGATGACGCGTTCGCGCCACGAGTCGTAGCAAGCGGCGAAACTCCACCTGCGCGGCATGCGCTCGACCTCCGACCACGTGAGATTCTGCGCGAAACCAAGCTGACCGCTCGCAATGCAGAGCGCGGCGCCGATCCGGAGAGTCGGGTTCATGCCGCAGATCATGCCACGTGGGTGCGCGCATGTGAGTTGGCGCTCGGCACAATGTGCAGACACGGGCTGCGCATGGAGCAACGCTCGCACATTCGATGTCGCATCGACGGCACGCTTGCTGTCGCGCCGTTACGTGCGCGTGACCGTAGGCACGCGTCACACCGGTCGTGCGCGGACGCGGTCGGGGTGTAACTCCCTGCATGCCACGCCGCTCAGTCTCCGATCCGCAGCGCGAGGCCGGGGCTCGTGGCGATCCTGGTCAGTGGCACCAGCGGTTCGTCGAGCAGCGCCTGCGTGTGCAGCGTGAACCCGCGCAGCGTCAGGTCGTACGGGATCGGCAGCGGCAGCCGCGTGAAACCATGCATGTCGGTCAGCGCCGGAACCGCGACCAGCGGTTGCATTGGATCCACACGCAACGTGCACGGGCCGAGCCGGATGTTGGCACTGGCGGTGCCGAGCAGGAATGCGGCTGGCGCGAGCGCGCGGGTGGTCGTCAGCTCGAGCGCCATCCGTTCGCCGAGGGCGGGTGGTGCGAATGTGCCGAGATGCGGCGGCGCGATGCCGCCGCAGGGATCACCGACGACGACGACTCCCGCGGGTTCTGGGGTCAGCAGGTAGGTACGCGTCCCTGCTTGATTGAGGTTTGGCCCGCATAGACCAGTCATGCAGATCCGCTGGGACGACGGATCCCACGCGACGCCGACCCCATGCAACGTTGCATGCGGAATCGGAGGTAGTGGTGCCACGCTCCAGTCGGTGCCATCCCAGCTCGAGAGGCGCGCAGTGCGGTCGAGATTCAATGCGACGATCTGCCGTCGCCCCGGGTCGAAAGCAACTCCACCCTGGACGAACCAAACAGCCGGTGGCGTTCGCGGTGTCAGCTTGATCCATGCCTGGCCATTCCACCGCCAGGTGAGCGCGTCGCCGGTGATCCCGATCGTCTCGCCTCGCGGGCGATCGTGTGCGAGGCCGATGAGATTGGGCGGCGTGGAGGAGTTCGGGAACTGCGTCCACGTGGATCCATCCCAGCCGAACGTCTGGGCGCCCGACGCCACTGTGTTGCACGCAAACAGCGTGTAGCCACGTGCAGCATCGAATGCTGCGCCCCCAGCCTGCAGATTGAGTGGCGGTCGCACGACCTTGGACCAGCCAGCTGTGCGGTGCCATTCCCAGCAGGTATCGATGTAGACGACGACGAGCCTGTTCCGGCGCTCGTCCCATGCGGCACAACGGTGGAGGATCGGGCCAGGGGCGCCGTCGCCAAGAAACGTCCATCGGCGCTGTCGAAACTCCCAGAGCTCGAACGCAACCGTGTTACGACCTCGACCGTAGGCGAGGAGCGAACCTCGAGCAGGATCCGGGACCAACGCACTGACTCCGGGAGCACGGTCGAATTCCGACTGATCCGGGCCCGCGAGTCGTTGCCACCGCTCACGCCCCAGATGCCAGACTCCCGACCACTTTGCGCCGAAGCCACCAAACGCAGTGATCCCACCGTGCGGCGAACGCGTGACCTGGCTGTGGTCGTCGAACTCGGGCGGGACGTCCGAGACTGTGACTGGCGACCACCGAGATCCATCCCACGAGTAGATCCGGAACGCCGACAGCACTGAGTCCTTGACCAGCATCAGGACCCGCCCGCGCAGGTCGTCGAACACCAATCTCGGCTGCGTCGGCACAGGCACACCAATCGGGCCTCGGGCATGCCAATCGAGGCCATCCCACTCCCAGGTCTCGTCGCCGGACAGCAACACGATGCGCCGCCGGTGCGGATCCAGCGTCATCGCTTGCTTCGCCGAGTACTTTGGCGTCACGTCGGGCGAGAGTTGCACCCACACCGACCCATCGAAACACCAAGTCTGGCTGCCCCCGAACACGAGCAACCCTCCGGACATCGGCTCCCATGACATCAGCCACGCAGAGCCGCCGTGCGGCCCCGACTGGTTGGGGATCACGCGCCAAGCGGTGCCGTTCCATTCCCAGCGGTCGTGCCGGCCGTGGACTTGCGCGGGTGCCAGTAGCACCGCGACGCCGCGCAGTTCATCGAACCCAAGCGTTTTGCTCGAGCCGATGTCCGCTGGTGGCGACAGTCCGGTCGCAGATCGCTGCCAAGCCCACTGTGTGCCATCCCACTCCCAGACACGTGCCACCGGATCCGACTGCGGCCAGCCCCCGGTGACGATCACGCGCTCGCGCCACGAGTCGTAGCAGGCGAGGAACCCGGTGCGCCGCGGCATGCGCTCGACCTCCGACCATGCCAGGCTCTGCGCCATGAGGAGCTGCGCCCCCGCGATCCAGAGTGCGGCGCCGACGCGGCACGCGAGTCGCATTCCCTGCGCGTGGACGGTGACGCCAGCGAGCCTCGACACCGGCAGGACGACGGGCGCATGGAACCGCATTGCGCGCTGGTTAGTCCCGTGCACCGTGCGCGTCACACGCGGATCGCGCGGCCCGTGGAGCCATCGGGGTCCATCCGGTTGGGGTCAGATCCCAACCGGCTACTCGAGTAGTCAAAAGGGGTCAGACCCCAACCGGCTACAGACCCCGACCGGCTACGCGGGCGCCGGTCAGTCGCCGATCCGCAGCGTGAGGCCGGCGCTCGTGGCGATCCGGGTCAGCGGGACCAGCGGGTCGTCGAGCAGCGCCTGCGTGTGCACGGTGAATCCGCGCAACGTGAGGTCGTACGGGATCGGCAGCGGCAGCCGCGTGAAACCATGCATGTCGGTCAGCGCCGGCACCGCGACCAGAGGTTGCAGTGGATCCACACGCAACGTGCACGGGCCGAGCGGGATGTTGGCACTGGCGGTGCCGAGGAGGAACGCGGCTGGGGCGAGTGCGCGGGTGGACTGCAGCTCGAGCGCCATGCGTTCGCCGAGCGCAGGCTTGGCGAACACGCCGAGATGCGGCGGCGTGATGCCGCCGCAGGGGGAACCGGATGGGACAGCTTGCGCCGGCTGCGGCGTGAGCAGGTAGGTCCGTGTTCCAACATGGTCGGCGTCGGGCCCGAACCGTCCATGCATGCAGATCCGCCGTGACGCGGGATCCCAAGCAAGGCTGATGCCAGCCAACGCAGCGTGCGGATTCGGTGGCAGCAACGCGACACTCCAATCGCTGCCATTCCATGCCGACACTCGTTGCGGCGAATCGAGCGCGAGCGCCACGATCTGGCCTCGAGTCGCATCGAACAGCAGCGCACCCCCGAACACCCAGACGGCCGGTGCAGTCTGCGGACCCAGTCGCCGCCAAGTCTGCCCGTCCCAGCGCCAAGTCAGCGCATCCGAGCCGATTGCGATCGTGTCGCCACGCGTCGGGTCGTGCGCGATCCCGATCAGGTTTCCTGGTGTCGCGGCGTTCGGAAACCGGATCCAGGTCGTCCCATCCCAGCCGAGCGTCACTGTGGTCAGCGCGTCGACTTGGGCGACGAACAGTGCATGGCCTCGCGCCGCGTCGAAGCAGGCGGCACCACGCACGACAGCGATCGGTGGTCCCGCAGATTTGATCCACCCCGCACCGTCCCACTCCCAGGTTGCGGTGTTCGACGGCGGCATCGTGGAGTCTGCGCGAAGCGTGACGAGCCGGCGGCGCCGCTCATCCCAGGTCATGAGGCCATGCGGCACCAGGCTGGGGAGCTCCGCGCTGCGCAATGCCCATTCACCCTGTCGGAACTCCCAGAGCTCGAACACAGTGTTGTGCATTGCCATCGCGTAGCTGAGCACCGAGCCGCGCGCCGGCGCGGTCACGAGTGCCACGGAGAAACCGCTCGCGCGCAGGGCGACCGCAGGTTCCGCAAGCTGCTGCCAGCCATTCCCGTCCAGTCGCCACAGCCCCGCCAGCTTTGCATCGAAGCCGCCGAGCGCGAGGATCCCGCCGCGTGGTGAAGGCAACACCCGGACGGAGTGATCGAAAACCGGCTGCGGTCCCGACAGGTTGACGCGCGACCAACGGGATCCATCCCACGCGTAGATCCGGAACGCTGCCGGCGACACGTCCCTGACCAGCATCAGTACCTGATTGCGCACATCGTCGAACACGAGCCGCGGCCCTGTCGTCAGCACGACTCCTGCCGGCCCGCGCGCGTGCCAGTCGACGCCGTCCCATTCCCAGGTCTCGTCGCCGGACAGCAACACGATGCGCTGCCGGCGCGCGTCGAGTGTCATCGCCATCCACGTGGCGATCTTCGGTGTCACGGTGGGCGCGAGTTGGCGCCACGTTCCGTCATCGAACCGCCAACTCTCCCCCTTGCCGCCGAACGCGAACATGCCGCCGAGCATCGGCTCCGAACTCAGCAGCCATGCCGAGCGGGGATCCGGTCCCTGTCGTTGGCGCGCAACCCGCCACTCGACGCCATTCCACTCCCAGCGGTCGTGCAGGCCCGGCACCTGCGTGCGCGTCAGGAGCACAGCGACGCCTCGCACCGTGTCGAATGCGAACGAACTGTCGGAGCCGAGATCTGCCGGTGCCAGCGGCGTCGCGGAACGCCGCCACGCCCACTGTGTGCCGTCCCACTCCCAGAGCCGCTCCGGAGGATCTGTCTGCGGCGAGCCTCCGATGACGACCACACGCTCGCGCCATGAGTCGTAGCAGGCGAGGAACCCGGTGCGTCGCGGCATGCGCTCGACCTCCGACCATGCCAGGCTCTGCGCCATGAGGAGCTGCGCCCCCGCGATCCAGAGTGCGGCGCCGACGCGGCACGCGAGTCGCATTCCCTGCGCGTGGACGGTGACGCCAGCGAGCCTCGACACCGGCAGGACGACGGGCGCATGGAACCGCATTGCGCGCTGGTTAGTCCCGTGCACCGCGCGCGTCACACGCGGATCGCGCGCCCCGCGGAGCCATCAGGGTCCATCCGGTTGGGGTCAGACCCCAACCGGCTACGCAAGCAGTCAAAAGGGGTCAGACCCCAACCGGCTGACGCCACGCCCCGGCTGCGTCAGGCGTGCGAACCCGGCCCCAGCCGCTCGCGCAGGACCGACGCGATCCGCAGCGAGAACACGGCGAGGAACGCCAGCCCGGCGACTGCTTTCCCCTCGACGAGGGAACCCTCGATCGGCAGCGGCTGGCTCAGCAGTCCGAACTGGAACACGAGCCCGTACAGCATCAGCTCCAGCACGACCCCCACAGAGAACAGCTCCCAGAACAACACCGTGCGCAGCACGCAACCGACGAAGTCGGCGAGCAGCGCGCCGGTCAGGACCTGCACGCCGGCAGGCGTGCGGTGCGCCCACAGCACGAGCAACACGTAAGCCGTCGTGCGCGCGAACAGGAGCAGCCCGTCGACGGTCGCATCGGCGCGTGCGAGCTGCTCGTATGTTGCGTCGATCCGATGCCTCTCCGTCCGTTGCAAGTCAGCCGCGCTGCCTGGGTCCGGCGCGCGCCCGGGCTCGTGCGCGCCGTCTTCGCGCTGCCGATCGCGCTGCTCGCTGCCTGCAGTGTCCCGCCGATCCAGCCGGATCCCGCGGCCACCGCCGAGGTCGCCGAGGTCTTCGACAGTGGTTGGCGGACGGTCGGTCACAGCCTGGAACATCGGCCGATCCTGGTCCGCACCTTGGGCCGCGGCCCGCGCCGCGTCCTCTGGGTCGGAGGGATCCATGGCAACGAGCGGGAGTCGGCGCTGACGACGCGCGAACTCCCGGCTGCATTCATCGCGACGCCCGCCCTCGCCGACCGCGTGACGCTGACGCTCGTCGAGGACCTGAACCCCGACGGCTCGGCGCGGCACACGCGCGAGAACGCGCGCGGCATCGACCTGAACCGCAACTGGCCGGCGCGCAACTTCGTGCCGTCGGCGACGAACGGCGCCGGACCGCTGAGCGAACCGGAGGCGCAGGTCTTCCACGAGCTCGTGTTGCAGCTGAGCCCGGACCTCGTGATCGTTGCGCATGCGTTCACCGGGCGGTTCTTCATCAACTTCGACGGCCCGGCCCACCGGCTCGCCGAGCGGTTCTCGGCGCTGAGCGGCTACCCAGTCGTCCCGTCGCAGGCGATCCACGGCACGCCCGGCTCGCTCGGCTCCTGGATCGGCATCGACCGGCAGACGCCGATCCTGACGCTCGAGCACCGCAAGGGCGCGGACCCGAGCGCCTGCTGGGAGCAGACGCGCGCGGCGATCCTCGCGGTCCTTGCCGATGCCTGAGGCGCGCCCGGCCCGGCGGTCTCCGGCGTTTTGCGCCTCGCCCGCGGCTCCCCTATCGTCCGCCCGCCTCCCGCGTCCCCCCGCCACCTCCTGCCGCATGACGTCCCTGCAGATCAGCACTATTCCGACCCCGGGCTACGAGAAGATCGTCCGCGGCAAGGATCCGAAGTCCGGCCTTCACGCGATCATCGCGGTACACGACACGACGCTCGGGCCCTCGCTCGGCGGGCTGCGGATGCTGCCGTACGAGAGCGAACAGGAGGCACTGTTCGACGTGCTGCGTCTGGCGAAGGGGATGACCTACAAGTCCGCCGTCGCGCACACCGGTCTCGGCGGGGGCAAGGCGGTCATCATCGCCGATCCGAAGTCGATGAAGTCCGAGGCGCTGTACCTCGGGATGGGCCGGCTGATCGACAGCCTCGGCGGGAAGTACATCACCGCGGAGGACATGAACACGTCGATCGCGGACCTGGAGATCATCCGCCGCGCGACGCGGCACGTGACCGGGCTGTCGCGCGAATCGGGTGGCTCCGGCAATCCGTCGCCGTACACCGCCTACGGGATCTACCTCGGGATCAAGGCGGCGCTCGACTGGGTCTACGAGTCGGAAGACCTCGTCGGGCGCAAGATCGCGATCCAGGGCATCGGCGCCGTCGGCGGCGCGCTCGCACGCCGGCTGATCGAAGATGGCGCGACCGTCTACGCATCCGATCAGAACCAGGAGCGCCTCGAGAAGCTGGCCGACGAGATCGGCCTGCTGCCAGTCGGCGAGAAGGAGATCTTCAGCCAGCAGGTGGACGTGTTCGCCCCCTGCGCGCGCGGCGCGATCCTCAACGACGTCACGATCCCGCAGCTGCGCTGCGCGATCATCGCCGGCGCCGCCAACAACCAGCTCCTCGAACCGCGCCATGGGGAGGAGCTGCTCGAGCGCAAGATCCTGTATGCGCCCGACTACGTCATCAACGCCGGCGGCATCATCAACGTCGCAGTCGAAGTGCAGCCCGGCGGCTACGACGAGGCCAAGAGCCTGCGCAAGATCGAACGCATCCCGGCCGCGCTGAAGGAGCTCTGGACCCTCTCCAAGGAGAAGGGCATCCCGACCAGCGAAGCAGCCGACCACCTCGCCGAGCAGATCCTCGCCGACGCGCGCGCTTCGAAGCGCGCCTGAGCGGCCAAACCGGTACGCCGCGTCTCTGAGACGTTCTCCGTCAGTTCGCGCGGGTTTTTTCGCGGTAAGTGACGGACGGCGTCTCAGAGACCCGGTGTACCACTAGCGCAGGTCGTGGCGCGGGGCGGGTCGGTAGCGCAGCAGCATCCACGCGGGCAGCACGAGGCCGACGAGCCAGGTCGCGATGTGATGGTCGAGGCCGAAGTCGCGCGTGCCGACCTGCACGATGTAGGCGGCGGGGCCGAGGATCGCGAGCGCCTGCAGTGGCAGCACGAGCTGCGGCACGAGCGCGAGTCCGACGAGCGGCAGCCACCATAGGTGATACCACGGCGAGAACAGCGGCATGGCGGCGAGCAGGAACAGGAGCATCAGCCGCGACCCACCGATGGCGAACTCCGCCGCGCTGCGCACGCGCACCGCGATCACGAGCAGCGCCGCGAGCGTGATTGCATAGCCGCTCCACAGCAGCGGCGGGATGGCGCCCTCCCCGAGCAGCATTCCGAGCAGGTACTGCGCACTCGCACCCCGGTTCGCCGTCTGCTTCGCAAGGAATCCGAGCGCGCCCGGCTCGCGGAAGTAGTGCCAGGCCAGCGGCGCCGCGATCAGCACCGTCACCGCGACACCGAGCGCGAACGCCCCGACCCGGCGCTCGCGCCACGCCAGCACGAGCAGCAGCGGCCCGAGCGGCGCGCAGCCGTGCTTGGTCAGCACGGCGAGACCGAACGCGCAGGTCGCCCAGGCGAACCGCCGCTCGGCGATCCCGCGCACCATCGTCGCCAGCGCGAGCGCCATCAGCGCCTCGTTGTGCGCGCTGCCGGCGCACTCGACCAACAGCCAAGGATTCCACAGCCACAGCAGCAGCGCGCGCGCCTCCTGCTGCGGTGCCGCGGCGCGCACGGCGGCGGCGACCTGCACGGCCGTCAACACGTGGCACGCAGCGAACAGCAGCTTGAACAGGTACACCCCGATCCACGCCTGTTCCCCGCTGATCGCCGCGATCCCCCGCTGCACGACGGCACTCACCGGCCCGTACGGCATCACGAAGCCGGGCCACTCGGCCAGCGCGAAGACGCGATCCGCACCCCCGCGCGCCAACATCTGCGGCGTCACCAGGTACGGGTTCTCCCCGAACACCGCCTCGACGCGCCCGCGCGCCAGATAGTCGAACACGTCGGTCGACAGCCATGGCGGCGGCAGCACCGCCACCGCGACCAGCACGAGCCCGCCGAGCCACACGCTGCGCCGCTCGAGGCGCGGCAGGCGCGCCGCGCGCACATAGCTGCCACCGGCCAACACGGCGAACAGCGCCAACACGGTGGCGCTCGCGAGGTTGAGCCAGACCGGGAGCCCGACGCCGAACAGCGCGGGGCGTTCGCCGAACCACTCGGCCAGCCTGCCGCTCAGCGTCTCGCCCCAGAAGAACCGATGCCGCAGTGCGACCGGCAGCAGCAGCAGCTGTGCCACCAGGCCGAGCAGCAGCAACCGCTTCATCCCGCGACCTCGCGATACGCGGCGAGCGTGACCTCGGCGGCGCGCCGCCACGTGAACGTCCGCGCATAGGCGATGGCCGCGTCCCGCCTGGCTGCCCAGTCGGCGCGCCCGGCCAACGCACGCCCGATCTGCTCCGCCATCTCCTCGTGATCGCTTGGATCGAAGTACCGCGCGAACTCCCCACCCGCCTCCGGCATCGCGGTCGTGTTGCTGGTGACGACCGGCGTGCCGACGCTCAACGACTCGACGATCGGGATGCCCCAACCCTCGGCGAAGCTCGGATACACGGTCACCTCGGCGCCGGCATACAAGCCGATCAGCTCACCGCGCGACACATACGGCAGGAACCGCACGCGATCCGCGATCCCCGCCCGCGTCGCGACCTCGAGCATGCGCTGCTGCGCGTCCAAGCCGAGCCCGGACACGACGACCAGCAGATCGAGTCCCCCGCGCGCGGCCAGGATCCCGAGTGCCTGCAGCAGGCCGGCGGTGTTCTTGCGCGGCAGCGGTGCGCCGACCGCGAACAGATACGGCCGTCCTTCGGCGAACCGCGCGCGCGCCTCGTCGCCCGCTCCCGCCGGAGCGCCGGCGAGGAAGTCCGGATGGATCCCGTTGCGGAACACACGCACGTTCGCCGGCGGCACCGGATAGCGCGCCAGGATGTCCTGCCGCGACCACTCGCTGACCGTCAACACCAGCGCCGCGTCGCGCAGGAACCGCCCGGTCGCCTTGCGCGCGTACCGGATGTACGGATCCGCCGCATCCTCGTCGTACCAGGTCACGACGACGTCGTGCAGGCTCAACACCAGAGGTGGCCCCCGCCACAGCGGCAACCGCGGCGGCAGCGTGTTGTAGGTCCCGTGGTAGACGTCGATCCGATCCCGGCGGATCCGCCACGGCACCAGCAGCCGTTCCCAGAGCTGGAACCTGCCGCCGCGCATCGTCGCGCGCACGGCACGCTGATTCGGCGCCAACGGCGGCAGGTCGGGCGGCGTGCGCCGTTCGTGATACAGCACGAACTCCTCCGCCGGCGCCAGCGTCGCGAACTCCCGCAGCAGATGCCGGACGTAGAGCCCGATGCCACGCGGGTTCTCGCGGAAGCCTTCGCGCGCATCGAGGCCGATCCGCATCGTGTCGCTTTCAGCCGGTGCCGCGCGTCAACACTTCAGCGCGAT
Organism: uncultured candidatus Brocadiaceae bacterium; assembly: GCA_964483245.1. GTDB lineage: Bacteria > Planctomycetota > UBA1135 > UBA1135 > UBA2386 > CAZABP01. The sequence goes on from CAZABP010000025.1 coordinate 12,206, forward strand.
CCTCGTGGATGAAGATCGTGTGTTCGGTCTGCGCGACGCGCACGCCGACTTTCTCGATCAGCGGTGGGTAGTCGACCAGGATCTTCGCGCGCTCGGCCAGCGCCAGCGCCTCCTGGACGCGCGCCAGGTCCGGCAGCCAGCGCAACAGCGTCCGCCGCGCGAACGGCAGCCGCCGCGTCTGCTGCAGTGCCTGCTCGACGTCGGCAGGGAAGCCGTCGCGCGGCTTCGGCTCGCGCTTGAGGCCGAACACCTCGGCGCGTCCCTTCGCATCGATCTGGCCTCTGCCGTCGCAAGCGAACGGTTCGCACGCGATCGTCATGTTGGCGCGCAGCCGCCCGGCGCGCGGATCCGGATAGTTCGGAATGCTCGGCGTGCAGTGGATCGTCCACCGCGCGACCCCGTGTCCGGTCAGGTTGTAGATCGGTGAGTAACCGAACGCCTGGATCGTCGTCTCGATCTGCCGGCCGATTTCGGTGATCGATGCGCCGGGACCCATGACCGAGATCGCGTTCTCGAGCGCGGTGCGGCTCGCGGCGACGAGCGCCGAATCGGGGCCCCCTTGCAGGTCGATCGTCACCGCCGTGTCGGTGACATATCCGTCGACATGCGTGCCGAGGTCCAGCTTGACGATGTCGCCCGGCTGGATCTCGGTCGGATCGTCCGGCGCCGAGCAGTAGTGCGCGGCGATGTGATTGCGCGACAGCTGGGTCGGGAACGCCGGCTCGCCGCCGAGGTCGCGGATCATCGCCTCCGCGGTCTCGGCGATCTGCGCGAGCCGCGCACCCGGCCGGATCATCTGCTTGCAGGCGTCGCGCGTCGCCGCCGAGATCTGGCCCGAGCGGCGCAGCTTGTCGAGCTCCGGCGGCTTCATCGCTCCCCGAGTTCCTTGCGCAACCGGATGCGCTCGATCCAACGCACGTTGCTGCGGTAGAGCGGGCTCTGCAGATCGCGGATCTCACGCTGCTGCAGCTTCAGCCGCGGCCAGACGATGGCCGCGAGCAGATTGCGGTAGCCGGCTTCGAGTCCGCGCACGATGTCCGGCTCCCAATCGAGCCGCAGATCGATCAACCGGTCGGAGCGTCCGTCGTGCCCCGACTCCGGCCGCAGCAGCTGCAGCGCGCCGGCAACCGGCCGGTGAATCCAGGCCAACGCGCCCGGCCCGATGTCCGTGCTGTTCTGCTCGTGATGCGTGGTCGCTTCGCGCAGCGCGAGCAGGATGCGTTCGGGGAGCGGCAGGCCGTCACTGGCGACGAACGCATCGCGGGTCAGCTCGGCGAGGTCCGGGCGCACCATGCCGCTGCCGAGCACGCACAGGTCCTGCTGCTTCACGTCGCCTGTCATCGCGAGCGTGTTGGTCCCGGTGAACACCCAACAACGTCCATCCGCAGCCATCAGGCCGAGCTGCAGCGCCGCGGTCACCGGTGCGGACTGCTCGAGCTCGCGCAGGACCTGTTCGCCGTCCTTGCCCGCCGCCAGACCCTCGATGGCGCGCTGCGCCCACGTCGAGTCGGGGTAGTTGCCGCAGACGGCGATTCCGACGCCTGCCTTGCCTGCGGTCATGAAGCCGGGGCCGGAGGGGCAGCCGGTCAGCATCCCGACTGCGAGATCCCCGGTCGCCGCGTCGCGGGCGAGGATCGTCAGGTGCGCGCAGGGGAACGGCTCGACGGATGCGTTCCTGATCGTGCGGTCCAGCTCCTGTGGGCGCGTCTCGGCAGCGGGCGACACAGTCGAAACCGGATCCTGCGGGTCTGCAGGTGGACCAGGCGGTGCATCCGGGGACGGCGCCGTAGGCCCGGCTTCCGGCTGTGGCTCCTGCGATTGCGCCGCCGCGTCTCCCGGTCCGGGCGTCGCCGGCTCCTTCCACTTGCGGCAGGCCGGGAGGGCCAGCAGGACCAAGGCAGCGATCCAGGCACAGCGTCGCATGGCGGCACTTCTTAGCCGGAGGAGCCGACCCGCGCAGGCGCAGAATCCGCGCGGTCGTGCCGGCTCACGGCTCCGGGCGACGCCACCGCCACAGCAGCAGCAAGGCCAGCAGCGCCAGCAGCGTCAGCGGATGCGCCAGTGCCCGCAGGACCCCGCCGGCGGCGGGGCTGACGGCGCCGAGCCCCTTGCCGATCAGCAGCAGGATCCCGATCGCCAGCAGCAGGATCAGCAGATCGCGGAGCAGCCGCGCGCCGGAGTTCATGCACGCTTGGCCACGCCGAGCTCGCGTCCGACCTTCGTGAACGCAGCGACCGCGTGATCCAGATCCGCCGGCTCGTGCGCTGCACTGATCTGCACCCGGATCCGCGCCTGCCCCTTGGGCACGACCGGATACGAGAAACCGATCACGTACACCCCTTCGTCCAGCAGCCGGCGCGCCATCTCGACCGCCAGCTTCGCGTCGCCGAGCATGATCGGCACGATCGGGTGCTGCCCTTCCTTGATCGCGAATCCGGCAGCCGTCATCGCGCGGCGGAAGCGCTCGGTGTTGGCCGCCAGCTTGTCGCGCAGCGCCGTCGTCGCCGACAGCCGGTCGATGCAGGCCATCGTCGCGCCGACGATCGCCGGCGCGAGCGTGTTGCTGAACAGATACGGCCGCGAGCGCTGGCGCAGCAGCTCGATGATCTCCCGCCGGCCGGACGTGAATCCGCCGGACGCGCCACCCAGCGCCTTGCCGAACGTCGACGTGATGACGTCGATCCGCTCCTGCACTCCGTGGAACTCCGGCGTGCCGCGTCCGGTCGGGCCGAAGAAGCCGGTCGCATGGCTGTCGTCGACGACGACCAGCGCGTCGTGCTGCTCGGCCAGGTCGCAGATCTCCGGCAGCTTCGCGACGTAGCCGTCCATGCTGAACACGCCGTCGGTGACGACGATCCGCGAGCGCGCGCCGGCCGCTTCGCGCAGGCAGCGCTCGAGCTCCGCCTTGTCGCCGTTCGCATAGCGCAGCCGCTGCGCCTTGCTGAGCCGCACGCCATCGATGATCGATGCGTGGTTCAGCGCGTCGCTGATGATCGCGTCCTCCGGCCCGGTCAGCGTCTCGAACAGCCCGCCGTTCGCATCGAAGCAGGACGTGTAGAGGATCGTGTCCTCGGTGCCGAGGAAGGCCGACACCTTCTGCTCGAGCTGCTTGTGCACGTCCTGCGTGCCGCAGATGAAGCGCACGCTGGACAGCCCGAGCCCGTGGCTGTCGATCATCTGCTGCGCCGCCTCGCGCAGGCCCGGATCGTTGGCGAGGCCCAGATAGTTGTTGGCGCACAGACACAGCACCCTGCGTCCCGCGACCTCGATGTGGGCGCCCTGCGGGCTCTGCAGGATGCGTTCTTCCTTGTAGAGCCCCTGGTCGCGGATCTCCTGGAGCTCGGCCCGGATGCGGTTGCGGATCGTTTCGTACATCGGTCGACGCGGCATTCTGCGTCCCCTTGGGTCGCGCGGCCACCGGCTTATGCTGCGCGCGACGATGCGCGCGCTCTGGACTCCTTTGCTGTTGGTGGCATGCCAGACACCGCCGCCGGCGGAGACACCGCTCGCGCCGCGGCCCGTGCAGGAGCTCGCCAGCTGGGAGCTGCGGCATCGGGAGCAGCCGGTCGGCCGGCTGATCCTGCTCGAGATCCAGGATCCACAGGCGCCAGAGCGCTGGTACCGCGTCGAGAACGAGGCGCGCCAGTGGGTCGGGTGGGTCAGTCCGACCGGACGGTTCTGGCGGCGCGTGCCGTTCGCCGAACGCGAGCAGTTCGTCGGCGTCTATCCGATGGCCGAAGGGCTCGCGCGGCTGCTCGAGCTCGAGGGCACGGTCGCCATCGAGGATGCTCCCGCGCGCGAGCCGCGCGACGCCGCCGAAGCCGCGCTGCGCGACCGCACCGAACCACGCGACCGACGATGACCGACACACCTGGCCGCCTCTGCTCCGCCTCGAAGGTGGAGATGACCGAGATCGTCTTCCCCAACGACGCCAACCCGCTCGGCAACGTCATGGGGGGCCGCGTCATGCAGTGGGTCGACATCTGCGCCGCGATCGCGGCCGGCCGCCACGCGCGCACCCCGGTCGTGACGGCGAGCGTCGACCGGATCGACTTCCACCGCCCGGTCCGCGTCGGCGGGATCCTGGTGCTGTATGCCGCGGTCAACTTCGCGGGCCGCACGTCGATGGAGATCGGCGTCAAGGTGTTCAACGAAGACCGCGCGACCGGCACGCGCAGTCACGTCGCGTCCGCCTACCTGACGTTCGTCTCGCTCGACCCCGACAACGGCATGCCGCGCCCGGTCCCGCCGCTGATCCCGGAGACAGCCGAGGAGAAGCGCCGCTTCGCCGATGCCGAGCGCCGCCGCGCCGAGCGGCTGCGGAGCCGCGGCTGAGCCGCGGGCCGGCCCCGGAATCCCCTCCGCCCTTCCCCGCCACGGGCGCCTGGGTATGGTGCCCGCCCCCATGCTCGAGGACTTCTCCGAGAAGGCGAAGGCGGCGGTCGAGGCGGCCAAGGAGCTCGCGCAGCGGCTCGGCGACCAGTCGGTCGCGACCGGCCACCTGATCTACGGCCTGACGGTCGACCAGTCGGTCAGCCTGCACCATCTGTTCAAGGACCTGAACGTGACCCCCGACATGTTCGAGGGTTACGTGCAGAGCCTGCCGCGGGAGCCGGAGGTCATGCGGGACGCGCCGTTCAACCGCCACGTCATGACCGTGTTCGAACGCGGGCGCGAATGCGCCAAGAGCCTGGGCAGCAAGCAGGTGCTGCCGGAGCACCTCGCGGTCGCGTTGATGTCGGTCAAGGCCGGCTCCTGCTACGAGACGTTGAAGGAGTTCTCGATCGACCCGGACTACGTCCGCGTGCTGGTCATGGAATCGCTCGGACTCGAAGCCGAAGCGGCACCAGACTGGTTCTGAGCCTCTCGTCGCACGCTGACCATCCTGCCGCGGACGGCAGAGCGTGATCCGTGTCAGGCTTCGCCAGGCCACGGGCTAGGATTTCGCGCCCCCAATCCCCCCAAGGAGGCCACGATGGTCAGCAGGTTCTGGGTCGCGGCGGGCGCCGCCGCGATGCTCGCGAGTTGCGGCAGCGTTGCCCTGCGCAGCGACGAAGCGTTGATCGCCGAGTCGGTCGAGCTGCAGGTGGACGCGAGCGGCAAGATCCTCGAAGTCGAGTACCACGTCACCCCGGAGATGGTCCCGCAGCCGGTGCGCGATGCGATGGACAAGCTGCACCCCGGCGGGCGCGCCAGCGGCGCCGAGAAGGAGTACGTCGGCAGCACGCTGTACTGGGAGCTGACGAAGACGATCGACGGCCGCGCGGTCGAAGCGATGTTCCTGCCGGATGGCAGGCTGCATCAGGAGGAGGTCGAGATCCCGGCCAGCGAAGTCCCGCAGGCGGCGCAGACGACGGCCCGCAACAGGCTCGGCGGCAACGTCGAGAAGTGGGAGGTCGTGCGCGACATGCAGCGCACGCCGTTCGAGTACCACGCCAAAGGCACGCGCAACGGCAAGAAGTACAAGCTGATGATCGGATCCGGCGGCGAGCTGCTCGGCTCGGTGCGCGAAGTGCCGGCCGAGATCGAGGTGCCGGATCGGTGACCCGCGCCGGCTACGGCTCGCTGGCGTGGCCGCGGCGCTCGACCTCGAGCTCCGTCATCTGCCGCAGCAGCTCGTCCGGATCCTGGATCGCGGCGTGCGTGGTCTTGCCGATGCTCAGATACGCCGTCGGCCGGTCCTGCACCGAGTAGCCGGAGCGGCCGAGCAGGATCGGATCGCTCTGCGGGTCGAGCGTCTGCACGATCCGCGACGGCACGTACGGCGTCAGCGATGCGCGCCGCAGCGCGTCGGTCGCGTCGTGTCCGCGCGGGCCGATGATCGTCACGAACAGCGGCGGGTAGAAGATCAGATCCACCGCGCGCCCGTAGCCGGCGACGTAGTACCCGTACTCCTTGTAGTCGCTGGCGAACGCTTCGAGCGTGCCGACGGCGGCGTCGTAGAACTCCGGCCGGCGCGACAGATACGACAGCCGCACCAGCGCCTCCGCCATGACCGAGTTCTCGAGGATGCTGCGGTTGCGCCGTTGCATCGAGCCGCGTCCGCCGCCATCGCCACGGATGTCGTAGAACCCGCCGCCGGGTGCCGCCTGCCGTGAGATCGCGTGGTCGGCGATCTTCTCGGCCGGCAGCAGCAGATCGGCGTCGCCGGTGTGCTGCGAGGCATCGACGAGTGCGCGGATCAGATACGCCTCGTCGGTCAGCAGGTCCGGCAGGTGGTAGGTGCCGTCCCAGTAGTGGAACACGGTGCCGTCCCCTTCGAGCAGGTTCTCGAGCAGGAACTGCAGGGTGCGCATCGCGTGCTCGCGCAGCTCCGGCCGGCCGAGCACGACCGCAGCCTTCAGCAGGCCGGAGACGGCCATCCCGTTCTGGTTGGTGTAGATCGTGCGGTCGAGCCGCGGCGGTGCGCGCCGGCGCCGACCCTCGAGGTCGAGCGCGTAGTAGTTCGCGTCGGCATCCTGCGAGCCGAAGAAGCAGCCGGTCTCCGGATCGCGCATGAACTCCAGCATCCAGCGCACGATCCCCTCCGCCGTGCGCCGGTAGGCCGGCTGCCGGAACACCTGCGACGCCTCCAGGTAGCAGCGCAGGCGCGCGACGTTGTTGTCGAGCACCTTCTCGTGGTCCGGCGTGCGCCAGTCCGGCGTGCGCGAGTAGCGGAAGAACCCGCCATCTACGATGTCGTGGATCGTCCCCTCCATCATCCGGTCCAACGTGACCGTCACGACCTCACGCATCCGCTCGTCGCCGCGCTTGACGACGTTGACCAGCGCGAAGTCGATCGCCTCGGGATGCGGGAACTTCGCGCTCTCGCCGAACCCACCGTGGCGGTGGTCGAACTTCTCGTAGATCGCATCCACGATGTCGTCGACCATGCGCTGGTTCAGCGGGGAGCTCGGCCGGCGCAGGTCCTTCTCCGCCTTGACCTGCAGCAGCTTCTGCACGCCGCGTTCGATCTCCTGCTTGTGCCGCGTGTAGTGCTCGGCGACGCGCCGCAACTGCGCCAACAGCTCGGTCGAGGTCAGGAAGTTGTCGTTGCCGATCAGCTCACCGCCCGGCGTCAGGTACGCCAGCGTCGGCCAGCCGCCGGCGCCGTAGCGCTCGTTGACGTCCGGGCGCCGCTCGGCGTCGGCGCGGACCGGGAGGAACTTCGCACCGATCGCCTCGGCGACCTCCGGGTCGGCGAGCGTCGTCTGCAGCAGTTCCTTGCAGTGCGCGCACCATGGGGCGGTGATCAGCAGCAGGATCGGGCGATCCTGCTTGCGGGCTTGTTCGAACACCGAAGTGTCGAACTCCTGCCACTCGAGCTGGGCCATCGGTCGGTTTCGGCCTCCGCGTGGACTGATCGACGTTCAGGCGCCGCCGGTTGAGCCGCGGGGCTGCTCCGGCTCGTCGGCGTCGACCGGACCGAGGTCCGGCAGGTCGTGGAACGGGCCGGTGGCACGGCCGCGCGCGGCTGGCTGCGCCGGTCGCGCCGCCGGGCTGAACGCCACGCGCGGAGCGTCGGCCCACAGCCCCTCGAGGTCGTAGAACGACCGCGATTCCGCCTCGAACAGGTGCACGACGACCTCGTCGAAGTCGATCAGCACCCACTGCGATCTGCCCTCGGTGCCGGCCGCGTTGCGGCGCAGGCGTCCCTGTTGCTTCATAGACAGGCTCAGTTGATCCGCCATGGCGTGGGCGTGCCTTGCATTGCGCGCACTCGCGATCACGAAGTAGTCCGCGATGACCAGCGGACCGGAGATGTCGAGGATCGTGATCTGCTCGGCCTGCAGGTCGTGCAACAGCTGCGCCACCTCGAGGGCGAACGCGCGGGAAGCGGAGAGATCGTGGCGTGGGGCGACCGAAGGCTTCGCTGTTCTCAAGGTGCGCGGAGGATAACCCAGCCCACCAGACGTGGGCAGGCCCCCGCGACGGTCGTCAGCCGCTGCTGCTGCCGGCCGTTCAGATGAACAGCGGCGCCGCGAGCACGGCCGCGATCGACATCAGCTTGATCAGGATGTTGATCGACGGCCCGGCGGTGTCCTTGAACGGATCGCCGACCGTGTCGCCGACCACCGCGGCCTTGTGCGGACCGGAGCCCTTGCCGCCGAGATTCCCGGCTTCGATGTACTTCTTGGCGTTGTCCCAGGCGCCGCCGGCGTTCGCCATGAACAGCGCCATCATGACGCCGGCGCCGAGCGAGCCGGCCAGCATGCCGCCGCAGGCGGCCGGGCCGAAGATCAGCCCGACCACGATCGGCGACAGGACGGCGAGCAGCCCCGGCAGGACCATCTCACGCAGCGCGCCCTCGGTCGAGATCGCGACGCAACGGGCGTAGTCCGCTTCGGCCTGACCCTCGAGCAACCCGGTGATCTCGCGGAACTGCCGGCGCACCTCCTCGACCATCGCGTTCGCGGCGCGGCCGACCGCCTTCATCGCCATCGACGAGAACAGGAACGGCAGCATCGCGCCGATCAGCAGTCCGATCACGACGTCGGGCCGCCCCAGATCGATCGTGATGCCGGGCGTGGCGACCTCGTTGTACGTGTTGAACAGCGCGAGCGCGGTCAGCGCGGCCGACCCGATCGCGAAGCCCTTGCCGATCGCGGCGGTCGTGTTGCCGGTCGCGTCGAGCGAGTCGGTGCGCTTGCGCACTTCTGGCGGCAGGTGCGCCATCTCGGCCATGCCGCCGGCGTTGTCGGCGACCGGACCGTAGGCATCGACGCCGAGCGAGATGCCCAGCGTCGACAGCATGCCGACGGCCGCGATGCAGATGCCGTAGATGCCGCCGAGTGAGCTGACCGTGTAGATGCCGACCGCGATCAGCAGCACCGGCACCCAGGTCGATGCCATGCCGGTCGCGAGGCCATGGATGATGTTGGTCGCAGCGCCGGTCTGGCTCTGCCGGGCGATCTCCTGCGCCGGCCCCATCTTCTCCGACGTGTAGTACTCGGTGACCTTGCCGATCAGCACGCCGAGGACGAGCCCGATCAGGAAGCTCGCGTAGACGGCCCAGTGGCTCGCGTAGCCGCTGCCTTCGACGCCGACCCGGCCGAGGTACGGCTGTGGCTGCACGATCAGCGTCAGCACCAGCATGATCACCGCCAGCGCGCCGGAGGCCGTCCACAGGCCGTTGAACAGCGCGGCGCCGAGGCGGGATTCGTCGTCCGTCTTGACGCGGAACGTGCCGATCACCGACGCGACGATCCCCATCGCCGAGAGCACGATCGGATAGGCCAGCAAGCCGGTCCGGTGCGCCTCCGCTTCGGGTCCTGCGACCTGCGCCGTCATCGCGATCAGCAGCGTCGCCAGGATCGCACCGACGTAGCTTTCGAACAGGTCGGCCCCCATCCCGGCGACGTCACCGACGTTGTCGCCGACGTTGTCGGCGATCGTGGCCGGGTTGCGCGGATCGTCCTCCGGGATGCCTGCTTCGACCTTGCCCACCAGGTCGGCGCCGACGTCGGCCGCCTTGGTGTAGATGCCGCCGCCGACGCGCGCGAACAGCGCGATCGACGACGCGCCGAACGAGAAGCCGAGCACGCTGCCGAGATGGTTCTCGCCGTAGATCAGCAGCAGCAGGCAGAGGCCGCCGAGGCCAAACCCGACGACCGTCATCCCCATCACGGTGCCGGACTTGAACGCGACGTCGAGGGCGCCGGCGAGCGAGGTCTTCGCCGCCTGGGTCGTGCGGACCGCCGCCCGCGTCGCCGTGTGCATTCCGAAATACCCGGCGCCGGCCGACGCGATTGCGCCGCACAGGAACGCGATGCCGGTGCGCCAATTCAGCGACGCGTTGTCGATCGCGCACATCGCGGCGAACACGACGACGGCGAAGATCGCGAGCCAGCGGTATTCGGCCTGCAGGAACGCCTTTGCCCCGTCCTGGATCGCCTTGGCGATCTTCTGCATGCGCTCATCCCCCGGATCGAGCGCCATGATCTGCTTGTAGAGGTTCACCGCGTAGGCGACGGCGGCGACCGCGACGACGAGGGCGAGGACGGTCCAGACGAAGTACATGACGCGCTCGGATTGCGAAGAGGCTGGTCAGCGCGACCAGAAGGGCGGGGGACCATAGCGGCGCGGTACGGGCCGGACAACGATTCCGCGCGCCCGCGGGCGCGCCGGCCTGCACGTCAGTCGGCCGGCGGCGGCAGCGGCGGTTCCTGGATCGTCGGGGGCGTCGGCGGGGGCGTCGGCAGCGGTGTGCTCGCGGCTGCCGGCGGCTCGGCCCGGGCGCGTGGATTGACGTAGGTCTCCGACTCGAGCACCAGCCGCGCGAGCCGCCGGCGGCGGCGCAGCCGCAGCCAGAGCCACAACGCGGCGACGGCGCCGGCGACGAGCGTGCCGATCAACACGCTGCGTTCGGCGCGCACGATCGTGTCGATCGTCGAGTCGATGAACGGACCGGTCACGTAGCCGATCCACACGAGCAGCGGTGCGCTGACGGTGATCCCGGCGAGGTCGAGCAGCAGGAACCGCTTCAGGCTCATGCGCATCGTGCCGGCGGTGAAGAACGCGACGACGCGGATCCCGGGGATGAACCGCGCGACGATGATCACGAGGTCGCCACGCCGCCGGAACCAGACGTCGAACTTCGCCAGCCGCCGTGGATTGACGATCATCCGCAACCAACGGATGCGCAGCAGCCGCGCGCCGAACACGCGTCCGAGCAGGAACGGGACCGCGTCGCCGAGCAGGATCGCCGCGCCGCAGACGCCGATCATCGCCGGCAGGTCGGCGTGCCCCTTGAAGCAGACGTAGCCGGCGGCGACGAGCACGAGCTCTTCCGGCAACGGCAGCCCGAGCCCGCACAGCACGAACACGACCGCGACGCTCGGATACGGCAGCTTCGTGAACGTCTCGACCAGCCAGTCGAACATCGCTACCTCGGCGCCAGCAGCGGCACGAGATCCTGCAGCCGCGGGTCGGCGCGCAGCAGCGCAGGATCGAGGGTCGGATCGCCGTCCAGCGCGCGGGCGACCAGCGCGAGGCTGGCCAGCCACTCGGCGGCGTTGGCGGCATCGCGCGCTGCGGCGAACCGCCGCCGCGCCTCGTCGACCAGCGCGCGCGCACGCACGCGGTCGCCGGTGCGCAGCGCGCCGGCGATCAGCCGCAACGACAGCCACGCGCGTCGTTCGCCGAGCAGCACGCGCGCCACGTCCTGCGGTGGGAGTGCCTCGATTGCGCGCGCGAGCAGGGCGTCGGCGGCGTCGCTCGGATCCTGGGCGAACCGCGCGCGCCACAGTTCGGCGAGCTGCGGGTCCTGTTCGGTGCGGATCGTCACCAGGGACGCCATCGCGCCGAGCAGGCGGTCGGCGCCGTCGGGGTCGCGCGGCAGCGCCTGTTCGAGCAGGTCGAGGCCGGCCAGCAGCAGCGCGAACGCGCGCTCCGGCCCGTCCGCCTGCAGCGACGCATCGAACGCGAGCTTGGCGGCGAAGTGGATGTGCCCGTCGGTCCAGCGCGGCAGCAGGTCGAGCAGCCAGCGTCCCTGCGCGGCGTAGGCCGCCGGCGAACCTTCGTGCGCGGTCGCCGCGAGGCTGCTCCACAGCACCGGCAGCAACAGCGGGCGCGCGGCGGCGCGCGCGAGCAACGCCGGCTCGCGCGGCGCGCCCTCCGCGACCGCCACCGCGCCGAGCCAACCGAGTGCCAGCCCGGCGCCGAGCAGCAGGGTGCGGGTCATGCCAGCCGCCGCTGAAGGAGCCAGACGGCGAGGAGCGGCGCGGTCATCGCGCAGAAGACACCCCATAGCAGCAGGGTGGTCAACGGTTCGGCGCCGAGCCAGCGGCCGGAGGCGAGCGCGCGCATTCCCTCCGACATCGGTGAGCGGCCGGGCGCGAACGCGGCCGCGAGCAACAGCAGCAGCCAGGTGAGGTGCAGCAGCGGCAACGACAACCGCCGGCGCAACAGCCAGACACATGCGGCACACCCGACCGCCGGCAACAGCCATTGCAGCGCGGCGAGCGCGGCGTTCCAGCCGGCGGCGTGTGCCGCGCCGGTCACGGCGCGCAGGCTGCCGGGCGGGAACCACAGCGCGAGTCCCGGCTCCGGCAACCGTTCGAGCCGGACCTCCGTCGTGCCGGCCGGCAGCGGCAGTTCGACCGGGGCATCGTTGCCGTGGATCTGCAGCGGCGTGTCGAGCAGCGCGGCTGCGCCGGCATGGACCTGGATCCGTGCCGGCTGCAGATCGCCGGACGACGGCAGCAGCGCGCGCGGGTGCAGCCGCAGACCGCGCGTTCCGTCGGGGAGCTGCGACAGCTCGAGGTGGGTGCGCTGCTGGTCCAGGTACTCACCGTTGCGCGGGGTCAGCGGCACCTCGGCATGCGCAGGCGGGGGCGCGGCGCCGCGCCAGCCGAGCGCCAGACTGAACAGCAGGCCGAGCAATGCCAGCCCAGCCGCGGCCAGCAGCAGATGCACCGCGAACGCAGCCGCGGCGCGCGCGCTCTCGCCCGGGATCCGCTCGAGCCAGGCGGCGCCTGCGCGCTCGCGCCCGAACGTCGGCCAGGAGTCGAGCAGCAGCGCGCCGGTCAGCGCGCACCAGATCGCGGCCGGGACGTGCAGCCACAGTGCGAGCGGTGCGCCCTCGGCTTCCGGCACCGTGTCGAGCAGGAACGGCAGCAGCAGCGTCAGCGCCGCGACCGGGACGAACCAGCGCGCCAGGCGCAGCGCGGCCGGTCGCAGCGCGAGCCAGAACCCGTTCATCCGGCTGCCGTGCCGCGGGCGCGGAACCATTCGTACAGATGGCGGCGCGCCGGTCGGCTGTGGCGCAGCTCGGCCCCGGCGGCGGTGATCTGGCGGACCAGCTCGGCGGGCAGCCGGTCACTGCCGCCGCGGAACTCGAGCTGCCAACCATCGCCGGCCAGCAGCTCGTCGAGAGTCCCCTGCGCGGCGACGGTGCCCTGTTCGAGCAGGCAGACGCGGTCGCAGACCTGCTCGACTTCGTCGAGGTGGTGCGAGGCGAGCAGGATCGCGGTCCCGGCGGCGCGTCGTTCGCGCAGCAGCTCGATCAGGCGCAGCGAACCGGAGGGATCGATGCCCGCAGTCGGCTCGTCGAGCAGCAGGATCCGGGGCTCGGTCAGCAGCGCGGCGGCGACCGCGAGGCGACGGCGCATGCCGGTGCTGTAGGTCCGGTGCATGCGGTCGGCGGCGGACGTCAGCTCGAGCGAGACGAGCAGCTCGTCGGCGCGCCGGCGCACGACTCCGGCCGGCAGGCCCTGCAGGGCGCCGACGGCGCGCAGCAGCTCGCGGCCGGTCAGGCGCGGGAGCGGGAGCGGTCCTTCCGGCGCGAAGCCGACCTGCGGGACGAGCTCGCGCGCGTGCGCCGGAAGCCCGAGCAGTGTCGCGGTGCCCTGCTGCGGACGCAGCTCGCCGGACAGGATCCGCAGCAGAGTGGTCTTGCCAGAGCCGTTCGGGCCGAGCAGCCCGACGACTTCGCCCGGATCGACCCGCAGGTCGATCGCGCGCAGGGCTTCGACCGCGGGCTGTCGCCAGCGTGCCGGAAAGCGCAGGGAGACAGCGCGCACGTCGATCGCTGGCATCGCCGCGCGGATGCTATCTTGCGGCCCGGTATGCGTCGTGCAGGGAATGTCCGGCTTCGCCCGCCCGTGCGCCGGGCCATGCAGCGCGGGTGCGCGCGATGACCGGATTCCTCGTGTTGCCGGATGGCAGCCGCGTGCCGGTCTGGAACGGGATGGTCATCGGGCGCACGACGCCGAGCGACGTCGTCGTGCAGGACGGGAAGATCTCGCGCCGGCATGCCCGGCTGTTGGTCAGCCACGGCGTCGTCGAACTCGAGGATCTCGGCTCGAGCAACGGCACGATGCTGAACGGCAAGCAGATCAGCCGCCGCGTCGTGCGTGACGGGGATCGGATCCAGGTCGGCACCAGCGAGCTCGCATATCTCGAGGCGCAGGCGGAAACCCCGGTGGCGAGACCGGCGCCCGTGCGCGAGCAGGGGATGCCGAAGCCGGCGCCGGCCGCGGCCGCGCCGCCGCCGAGCGCGCCAGCGCCGGACGTTCCGCCGCCGAGCGCGCCGGCGTCCGGATTCGAGGTGCTCGAGTTCGCCGACGAAGAAGTCGTGACCGTGCGGCAGCGCACCGAGCCCGCGCCGCGCGCAGCTCCCGCGAGTCCCGGCGCGATCCAGGCGCGCGCACCTGGCAAGGTGCTGCAGTTCCGCAAGGTCGAAGACCGGCGCGGGCTGTTCGGCGACGACCTGCGCCAGATGCCACCGCTCGTGCGCCTGCTGATCGGTCTGCTCGCGGTTGGCGCGATGGTCGGCGCGGCCTGGCTCGCGGCGAACCTGGTCGGCTGATCCTGTTGGGGTCTGACCCCAAGAGTCGCGCCAGAATGGCAGAGAGCTGCGTCGCGTGTCCGAGGCCACCGCCAGCGAGCAGCCAGCGAGCGAGCAGATAGCTGAGCGACGCGAGCAGGCCATAGAACGCGCCGTAGGTCAGCGATGCCGCCAGCGGACCGTGCTCACTCGCCAGCACGTAGAACGGCACGTCGAGTTACGGCGAGAACCAGGTCTGCCGCATCGCCGGCGCGACGTCGAAGCCCCAGCGCTGCTCGAGCAACGCGAACGGGTTGTAGTAGTGGTAGTTCAGCAGGTCCCAGCTCTGGTCCTGGCCGAGCTGGAGCGCCAGCAACACGCCCAGCAGCGGTCCGGCAAGGAACGCCACGAGCAGTTCGCGCAGACGGAGCACCGGCGGGAACGTGGGGGCTGGCGGCGGCGCTCGCATCGCGCGGCCATAGCCAACCGCGTGCCGTTGGCACGATTGGGGTCTGACCCCTTTCTTGCCACGCGCGGCTCAGCCGAGCGAGCGCCAGATCCCGAGCAGCTTCTCTCCGCCGACGTCCCACGAGAACGATCGCGCGCGGGCGATCCGGTCGCTGCGCGCAGGGTCCTCGAACCCGAGCGACAGTGCGGCGCGCATCGCTCGGGACCAGGCGCTGGCGTCCTCGGCCGGCAGCACGGTGCCGGTCGTACCGACCACCTCAGGCAGCGCGCCGCGATCGCTGACCAGCACCGGACGACCGGCGGCGAGGCCTTCGAGCGCGGCAAGACCGAATCCCTCTTCCAGCGAGGGCACGAGCACCGCTGCGGCTCCGGCGTACAGCGTGCCGAGCCGCGCGTCGTCGACCTCGTCCAGGAAGTCCACGTGCGGCGTCAGCTCGAGCATCGCCGCCCGTTCCGCCAGCTCGCGCCGCATGCCACGGTCGGCGCCAGCGAACAGCAGCCGCGGCGGTGGCTCGTCGCCATCCGGCCAACCTTCGATCAGCTGCGCGAGTGCCGACAGCAGCAGCAGCGGGTTCTTGCGCGGTTCGAGATGGCCGACGTGCAGGAAGTACGGCGGATCGAACCCCGGCTTGCGCGCGATCCCGAGCAGCGCGGGCGCGACCGCGTTCGGAATCACGGTCAGCGGCGGCAACAGGCCGCCGAGCGCCGTGCGCAGCGTGTGCGCGGTGTGCTCACTCGGCACGACGACGTGCGCGACGCGGCGCATCGCGAGGCGCAGCAGCCGCTTCGTCACCCACACCGGGCGCCGCCGGTGCGGCCCGAGATCGCGCAGATCGTGCACGGTCAGCACGACCGGGCACGGCAGCCGGCGCGGGACCGGAAGCAGTCCGAGGTCGAGCACCGTGGCGCCGATCTCGGCCAGCAGTTTCGGCAGCACCCGCCGCTCGGCCAGCGCGCGGCGCCAGGTCGGCCCGGGCGGAATCTCGACCGGCAGCCAGCGCACGCCGGATGGAGCGTCGTCGAACGTGACGCCCGGCCGGTGCAGCACCGTCACCGCCTCGCCGGCTTCCAGCCGCGGCGCGATCGCCGCGAGCAGGTGCAGCAGGCGCCGGTTCGCCCCGGAAGGCTGACCATCGAGCAACCAACCGGCGACAGCGGCGTGCAGTCTCACCGGCTCGCAGCCTCGGTCATGCGGCGCGAAGCCTAACCTGCACCGTTCGCGATCCGCGCGAGCAGTTCTGCATGAACCCGAGCCCATGCGGCCGCGGCGGCAGCCGGCCGCCGCCCTGCGGCACGCGCGAGCCCGCGCTCGCGCAGCGCACTGCGCAATGCGCCGTCGTCGTGGATCCGGATCAACGCATCCGCGATCGCGGCTTCATCCACCGGGTCCACAGTCAGCGCCGCATCGCCGGCGAGTTCGGCAAGGGCGCCGAGGTTGCTGGTCACGACCGGCACGCCGTGGGCGAAGGCCTCGAGCACCGGCAGGCCGTAGCCCTCGAGCAGCGAGACGTGCACGACCGCACGCGCGCGCCGCAGGCGCTGCAGCTTCTCGTCTTCCGCGAGATACCCACCCGGCTGCTGCGGGCCGATCAGACAGAGTTCCGGTAGATCCGGTCGCTGTGCACGCGCGGCTGCGTGTGCACGCAGCAGGCGCGGCAGGTTCTTGCGCGGGCGGGCGTCGCCGAGCACGAGGAACGGACCACGCAGCGCGTCCGGCGACGCGGGCAGATCCGGCGCGCGCACGCCATGCGGCACGACGAACAGCCGTGCCGGCGGCGCCCCGTCGGCAAGGCAATCGGCACGCGTCGCTTCGCTCGGGACCAGGATCGCAGCAGCGCGGCGCCAGGCCCGCCGCGCGGCGAGCCGGTGACGCCACGACCGGCCGGCGTCGGCGAACTCCGGCGCGTGCCGCCACGGGACGTCGTGCACGGTCGCGACGAGGGGGCCGCGGGACCACGGCGGCAGCGCCGCCACCGGACTGTGGTACAGCGTCGCGCCGACCCGGCGCAGCAGGCGCGGCAGCGCAAACTCCCGCGCCCACCATCCATGCGGCACGCGCAGCACGCGCAGATCCAGCTCGACTTCCGGCGCTGTACGCGGCAGCAGCAACACGCATGCGTGCCTGGTCAGCTGCAGATACGCGGCAAGCGTGTCGAGGAACGAGCGCCCGACTCCGGTGATCGGACCGCTGCCGAGCACGCTGCCGTCGAACACGATCACGCAACGACCTCGCGATACAGCTCGGCGTAGGCGGCCGCGCAAGCATCCCAGCGGTACCGTGCGACGCGCGCATGCCCGCGTTCGCGCAGCTGCGCACGCAGCCGGGCATCGTTCCAGACCCTTGCGGCGCCGGCCGCGATCGCCGACGCGTCCTGCGGATCGCACAGCACCGCCGTATCTCCGAGCACCTCCGCCAACGCCGGCGTCTCCCCGGCGACGACCGGGATGCCGGCAGCCATCGCCTCGAGCGGTGGGAAGCCGAAGCCTTCGAGTTGCGACGGGTACACGAGCAGCCGCGCGTCGCGAAGCAGCCCGGTCAGTTGCGCATCTCCGGCGTCCGGCAACCAGCGCAGCAGTCCTTCTGCTTCCGCCTGCTGCAGGGCCGCAACCGCCTCGACGCATTCCCAGCCGCGACGGCCGACGACGACCAGCGGCGGACGGGGCGCCGGCAGCAGGCGCCATGCCGTGATCAGTCGGATGTGGTTCTTGCGCGGTTCGATCGTGCCGATGCACAGCGCGTGGGCTTCCCGGCCCGGCCCGCCCGCGTGGTCCCGCGGCAGATGGTCTGCGCCGAACGGGATCACGCGGAACTTCGCCGCCGGGAGCTGCAGCAGCTCGATCGCCTGGTCGCGCGTCGCGGCCGTCGGAACGGCGATCCGCGCCGCCTGCATCGCCGCGGCGCGCGCGCGAGCCGCGAGCCCGGCGCCGGCCGCACCGTGGAACGCCGGATCGGCCGCGAACGCTACGTCGTGCAGCGTCAACACGGTTGGTCGACGGCGCACCGGCGGATGGATCGTGTCGGTCCAATGGAACAGATCCACGCCGCCGCACAGCGCGCCCGCATCGATCCCGGTGCGCGCGCAGACAGGCTGCCAGCGCCCCGGCAGCGGCCAGCGGCGCAGCGCCGGGACGAGCTCGGCCGGAGGTGCGACCCGGGCGCGGGCGAGCGCATGCCCGAACAGCCGCAGCTCGAGGTCGGTGCGGCGCGCCAGCGCCCGCGCAAGCTCTCGCGTGGCGCGCGCGATCCCCGCCGCGCCGAGCAGCGCCGGCCGGAAGTCGAGTCCGACGCGAAGTCGCGGCTCCGGCCCCATCGGCCGGTCACGATAGCCGTCGCAACCGCGGCGGCGACGCGGGCTATCCTCCTTCACCCCCGTTCCCTTGGCGTCGACGCGTTCCCCGTTCCAGCTCCTGGCAGGCCTGCTGCTGCTCGGTGGTCTGGTCGCTTATCTCGGAGTCTCCGTGTTCGCTGGCGATCCGCCGGCCGAGATCCGGATCCCGGGACCGGCCGGTGACAACGTCGTCGCCGAGCTGCCGCCAGAACCGGCGGCACCGGCCTCGGCGGCCCCCGCGAACGACGCGATCGTGCGCTACACGGTCGACCTCGAGCCGCGCGCCGCGCTGGGTCCGCCGGCGCAGCTCCGTCCCGAGGTCGAAGTCCGGCGCGGGCAGATCCCGGTGCATGCCGCCGTGGAGTGGCTCGCGGGGCCGGCGGCGCTGCCGTGGATCGAGCCGCGCCCCACCCAGAGGCACCTGTTGCGGATCACACCTGCCGGCGGTTCCGCGCTGTTCCGGATCGTGCGGATCCCGCCCGAGCCGGGCGCTCCGATCCTGGTCGAGCTGCAGGGGACCCACGTCGTCGCCGGGAACGTGCACGGGCCGGACGGCGCACCGCTCGCCGGCGCTTCGATCTGGGCGGCGGGTGCGGAAGCGCAGACCGATGAGCGCGGGCGGTTCGAGGTCGCGGGCGTCCCCGGCGGCGATGGTGTTCCGATCGTCGTGCAGGCTGAGGGCATGGCGACGCAGCACCTGGTGCTGCAGCTCACCGGGCCGGCAGACGCGTTGCGATTCGACCTGGCGCCGGCGGCGACGGTGCAGGTGCAGCTCGCGGCCGAAGCCGTCGCGGGGGCATCGCCGCAGCTGTTCGTCGCACCGGCCGGCAGCGGCGCGCACACCGCGGCGCTTGCGTATCCGTTCTTCTTCCAGGCGGTTCGCGGTGGGGTCCCATTCGATGGCGATGGCCGCGCGCAGCTCCGGGACCTGCCCCGCGGGATCGCCGTGCGCCTGCATCTGCAGGATCCGCTGCGCGCCAGCGTCGACGCACCGGTCGTCACGACCGGCGCCGAGCTCGCGCGTGCGCAGCTGCGCGCGCAGGAGGTGCCGCTGCTGCACGGGCAGTTGATCCTCGCGCGCGGCGGCGCCCCGGCCGACGGGATCGTGCGCGCGACGGTTCCGGGCGCGGGCACGCGCCGGATCGTGGAGCAGGATTGGATCCTGCCACCGGCTGCGCATCTGGACGGGGATCTCGTCGCGCACGTGGCCGCAGACGGATCGTTCACGATCGGCTTGCGCCAGCAAGGACGCAACGCGCTCGTGACCGCGATCGCGCCGGGATGCTGGCAGCGCAGCGTCGAGCTGCGCGGCCGGCCGGATGGGCCAGCGGCGCCATGGCTGATGCCGGCGTTCAGCGGCGACGCTGTGGCGGAGACGCCCGAGCTGAGGCTCGACTTCCCGGCGGCCGGCCCGTTCGAGCTGAGGATCCGCCAACACGGAAAGACCCTGCGCGACTGGACGCGCTGGTCACCGGCGGAACCGTTCCGCGTCGCGCTGCGCGAGCCGGTGTTGCTCGATCTGGACGTGACGCGCCTGCCTCTCGATGGCAGCGAGCCGACGGTGACGCAGCTGCGAGACGTCGTCGTCACCGGCGCGCAGGCGCTCGTCGTCCCGCACTGAGAACTGGGAATCTCCAAGCCTGAGAACCGCCAGCGTGCGGTCGCAGCGCGGGATCCGCACCGCAGCGCCGTGGCTGTGATGCATGCGCCAGCCGCGCGCAGCGAGCTACCTATACTTCGGCCCGGGAGAGTCAACGACAGCCAGGAATGACGATGCAGGAGACGGGGCAGGGGTCACGGCAGGGAGCGCGCAGCGGGTTGCGCCGAGGTCGTTCTTCTTCTTCTTCGACTTCGACCGCGCATGGGCCGGCGGAGCGCCAAGAACTGCTCGATGAAGTCCTGCGTTGGAAACCCGGTTCAGCTGCCTACGGCGTCGCCGGTGCGCAGACGAACCGCGAGCCGCAACGAGCCCGCCGCGCACTCGGGCGCGTGGTCGCCGCCGTGCTGCTCGCGCCGTGCCTGCTCGTGTTCGGTTGCGGCTGGTACGGCGCCGGGGCCGCCGGACTCGACGAGATGCGCCGCGAGGCGCGCGCCGACCGCCTCGTGCACCAGACGATCGACGCGATCGCCGCCTGGTCGTTCGACTCCGTGTCGGCCATGGACGGTGCGTCGATCCTCGAGCATGCGTCGCGCGAGCACTCCGACTTCCGCGTCGACCTCGCCGTCACGCCGAACCGGAGCGGCCTGCTCGAAGTGCAGGCCGTGCTCCGCGACAACCGGACCAGCCGCGAGATGGCACGCTTCGTGACCTACCGCGGTCGCGGTTGATGGATCTCTCTCGATCACCCTAGCGGGTGTTCTCCTTTTGGTGTGTGCGTTGCCCCGGCCGGGTCGGACCCGGCCGGGGCTTTTTCGTGCCGGTCGTCGCCGTGGCTATCGTGCGCCCGGATGACGGCGACGAGCATCGTGACGCTGCGTGACCCGGTCCACGGGGACATCGAGCTGACGCGCGAGGAGATCCGGCTCGTCGACACGCCGGAGTTCCAGCGGCTGCGCGGCGTGCGCCAGCTCGGCACGGCGCACCTGGTCTACCCCGGTGCTTCGCACACGCGGTTCGAGCATTCGATCGGCGCGATGCACATGACCGGTCGGCTGCTGGACGCCGTGGCACGGGCAGCGGAGCGTGCCCCGGACGAGATGCTCGGCATCGACGCCGATGCGCGTCGCATCCTGCGCATCGCGACGCTGCTGCACGACGTCACGCACATCCCGTTCGGTCACAACATCGAAGACCAGACCGGACTGCTCCCGCGGCACGACCGGCCGGAGCGGTTCCGCGCGCTGCTCGCGCGCAGCGAGCTCGGGGACCGGCTGCGTGAGACCGGTCTCGGTGACCACGTGCTCTCGGTGTTGACCGGCGAAGGGGCCGAAGTGCCGCCGTTCTGGCGCCAGGTCGTCTCCGACACGATCGATCCGGACCTGATGGACTACCTGCGCCGCGATGCCTGGTACACCGGGCTCGAGCTGCGCTACGACGAGCGGATCCTGTCGCACTTCGCGGTCGACCGCGCCGGCCAGCGGCTGTTCCTGGACTGCGAGAAGCACGGCATGCTGCGCGAGGACGTCGTCTCGGAGGCGATCCGGATGCTCGAGGCGCGCTACCACTTCTCCGAGCGCGTCTACTACCACCACGCCAAGATCGCCGCGGGCGCGCTGGTCGCGCGGATGGTCGAGCTGGCGCTGCGCGCCGGTGCCTTGACCGCCGACGACCTGCAGCGCGCGACCGACGACGTGCTGATCGACCGGCTCGGCACGCTGCAGCTCGACGACGCCGTGGCGACCGCGCGCCTGCATCGGTTCGTGCAGCACCTGCGCCGGCGCGAGCTGCCCAAGCGGGTGCTCGTGCTGCCGTTCTATCTGAACCGCGGCGTGCAACAGGAGCTGCTCGAGACCTACTTCACGCCGGGGCATCCGCAGCCACGCTTCGAATGGGAGGAGGCGCGCGAGCGGGAGGCACGCGCGCGGTTCGGGCGTGAGCTGGACGTGATCCTGTACTGCCCGAGCCGGCAGATGCAGTTGAAGGAGGCACGCACGCTGGTGCGCTTCCCCGGGCACGGCGAGCGGATCGTGCCGATGCGCGAGCTGGCGCCGGAGATCCCGCGGCTGGCGGAGCTCGAAGCGGCCTACGCGCGGTTGTGGAAGCTGTACGTGTTCACGTCGGAGCCGGACCACGCGGTGCGGCGCCAGCTGCAGCAGCTCTGCCTGGCGGCGCTGCCGCGCGGGTGCGCGAATGCGCTGAGTATCGGTGGACGGGCATGAGCTCGCGCAACGAGATTCCGTCCGATACGTCGCGTGCCGCCGAGCAGGTGCAGATCGACGCGTGGCGGCGCATGACACCGGAGCAGAAGGTCGCACAAGTGTTCGCGCTGAACCGCCTCGTGCACGAAGTCGCTGCGGCGGGAGTCCGCGACGAGTACCCGGATGCGAGCGAGCGGGAGGTCTTCTTGCGCGTGATGGTGCGCAAGCTCGGTCCCGAGCTCGTCGCGCGCGTCTATGGGTTCGACGCGGAGCGTGGTGCGTGAGCGAGCCGAGCCCGTTCGATCCGCTCAGCGTCGTCCCATGAAGCGCCCGCAGGGACCGCGGAACCTGCCGGCTACCAATCCCCGCGGAACTTCAACAATCCGTCGCGCACCTTGCGGTAGAGCTGCGCCGTCGCGCGCACGTCGGCCGCGTTGTATTCCGCGATCCGCGCGATCTCGCCGCGCGTGTAGGCCGGCGCCACCATCGAGCCGTCCATCTGCTCCTTGGGGCTCTCGATCCCCAGCGCCCAACACCAGACATCCAGGCCGGACGGGCCGAGCGCGCGTTCGCCGTGCGTCAACACGCGCCACAGGTCGAGGTGCGGGCGCAGGTCGAACCGGTGCGAGATCAGGTCGATCCGCGCCGGGATCCCGTGGATCAGGCTGCGTGCGATCAGGAACGGGACGTCGAAGCCGCGCCCGTTGAACGTGACGACGGTGTCGGCCGCGCGCGCGAGGCACCAGAACGCACGCAGCAGGTCCATCTCCGACACCGGGTGCATCCAGTCGGCGAGCGGCGCGGCCGGCTGCTCCGGCGGCACGACCAGCGCGTGCACCGGCGCCTGTTCGTCGTCGCCGTCACAGAACGCCAGCGAGACGACCTTGCCGAACAGCGGCGAGAGGCCCATCGCGGCATCCGGCTCGAGCTTCTGTGCTTCGGCGTGCTTGGTCAGCTTCTCGGCGACGGTGCTCGGCAGCTCGCGGCGCTCGGCCGCCGGCACGGTCTCGATGTCGAACACGAGCGCGCGGCACTGCAGGCCGGCGATCAGCTCGTGACCATCGCCGTGCAGCCCCTGCGCCTGCGCGGCGAGCTCGTCCTCGGTCAGCGCGCGCAGCAGCTTGATCGTCAGTTGCCGCACGCCGCGATACTCCCCGACCGCGAACCGCACCTTGACGGCGGCGCCGCGCGCCAACCCCCGCGCCGCCTCGAGCGCCGGCTTCGCATCGCTCCAGATCTTGGCGGCGATGCTCGCCGCAGCGTCCGCGAGCACGAGATCGACGTACGGTTTCCCGTCGCTCGTCACCCGTTCGCCGATCCGCTCGATCAGCGCATGTGCGTCTGCCTCGCTGCCGATCGCGAGCTGCTCCAGCTCACCGAGCGATCCGAGCGTGACATGGTCGCGCGCGCTCACTTCGCGCGGGCGAAGGCGCCCAGCCGCGCGACCGCCTTCTCGAGGTCGGTCATCGACGCCGAGAAGCTGAGCCGGATGAAGCCGGGGATCGCGAACGGCGTCCCGGGCACGGTCGCCAGGTGTGCTTCGTGCAACAGCCGCCGCGCGAGCTCGACGTCGTCGCAGCGCAGCCGCGCGCACAGCTCGCGCGCATCGACCAGCGCGTAGAACGCGCCGCCCGGAGCGGCCAGCTGCAGGCCTGGGATCTCCGCGATCTGCGCGACGAGGTAGCGGCGGCGCGCATCGAACGACTCCATGCGCCGCCGCGCCTCGGCGGCGTGATCGCCGTTGCACAGCGCCAGCGCGGCGTGCTGGCTGATCGTGCAGGCATTGCCGAGCACCTGGCTCTGGATCCGCGCCGCCGCTGCGATCAGCGGCGCCGGTCCGGCGAGGAACCCGATCCGCCAGCCGGTCATCGAGTGGCTCTTCGTGCCGCCGTTGACGACCAGCACCCGGCCATCCCCGTCCGGCAAAGCAGCCGGCGACACGTGCTCGCGGCCGTCGTACAGCATGCTGCCGTAGATCTCGTCCGACAGGATCCACAGGCCGGCTGCCGCGGCCGCGCGCACGATCCCCTCGATCTGCGCGCGCGAAGGCACCGCGCCGGACGGATTGTTCGGGTAGTTCAGGATCAGGCCCTTCGCGCGGTGCTCCCGCGCGGCGGCTGCGATCTGGTCGCCGTCGTGCACGAATCCCTGCTCCGGCACGGCCGGCACGACGATCGGCTCGCCGTCCGCTACCCGGATCAGGTCTGGATACGAGACCCAGAACGGTGCGAGCAGCAGCACCCGGTCGCCCCGCTCGACCAGCGACAGCAGGGCCATGTGCAGCGCAGGCTTGGCACCTGCGGTCACGAGCACGTTCTCGGCTGCGTAGCGCAGCCCATAGGTCGCGCCGAACCAGCGCGCCGCGGCAGCCCGCAGATCCGGCATCCCGGCCGCCGCCGTGTAGCGCGTCTGCCCGGCGTCGATCGCCGCGACCCCGGCCTGCGCGATCGACGGCACGGTCGGGAAGTCCGGTTCGCCGGCGCTCAGCGAAACGACGTCGTGCCCGGCTGCCCGCAGCGCGAGCGCCTCGGCCATGATCGCGAGCGTCGCGGACTCCTGGATGCCGCGCGCGCGCGACGACGGTGAAGGTGAGGGCATCGATTCCGGCAGCAGTGGGGGCCGCAAGTATGGTCGCGCGCCGGGGCGGCGCAAGAATCCCGGCCGGGGTGCGTCTGACGCCGCTCCGACCGGCGGCTCCGCCCTTTGTCCGATCTGGGCCGTCGCTACGGTGGCATCGATGCGCAAGAAGCGGCTGTTCAAGATCCTCGGGGTCACGCTCGCGTCGCTGGTGATCTTCCTGCTGCTGGCGGTCGCGGCGTTCGTGTTCAACCCGTTCGAGGGGTCGCTGCCGGACATCCGCGGGGTCGTGCCGCGGCGGGTCGACTTCTTCCTGCGCAAGACGGACCTCGCGGCCGACTTCGGCAAGTTCCCCGAGCCGGTGTTCTGGGGCGCGATGAACCGGAGTCAGGGCTGGCGTTCGCTGCGCAACCTGCCGGCGGTCCGGGACGTGACGCCCGGCGTGCAGCGCGCGGTCGACGAGGTGGAGCGGTTGCAGAAGCAGCTCGCCGACTCGCACCTGGATCTGCTCGACGACGTCATGGGCCGCGAGATGCTGCTCGCCGGGAGGTATCGCGGACCGCGCCCCGAGGACGTGGCGTGGTGCGTCTACACGCGCGTGAGCTGGAAGATCCGCGCCGCCTGGGGTCTCGCCGGCTATGGCTTCGTCATCGACGAGGCGCGCGGTCAGGGCGTGATCCTGACCTGGGAGGGGGACCTCCTGAAGATCGAGGCGCAGGGTGCGCCGGAACCGTTCTACGCCGCGCGCGCGCAGGACTGCCTGATGGTCGGCAACGACCGTGAGCTGGTCGTGGAGTCGCAGCTGTTGGCACAGGGGACCACGCAGACGGAGGCGTTCGGCGGTTCGGCGACGTATGTCGACGGGATCGCCGGCCGGCTGCAGGACTGGCGCGCGCTGACGCGCGTCGAGAACGCCAATGCGCTCGAGTACTACGTGCGGCCGGACGAGCTGCTGCAGCGGACGACCTGGGACGACAACTGGCCGAACCGCAACGACCGCGACAGCATGAACAGCCGCGTGCTGGCGAGCTTCGTCAACCTCGCCGGTTGGCAGTTCCTCGCCGGATCGCTGGTGTTCGAGCAGGACTCGGTGTCGCTGCTCGCGCGCGTCGAGCTGAACCGGAACTTCCACACCGACTTCCAGAGCAAGTTCTTCAAGGCGGAGGAGCAGAACCGCGCCGACTGGCTCGATCCGTTCCTCGGCATGGTGCCGCACGACGCCTGCGCGACGGCCGGGCTGCGCATGCCGGCCGGTGACTTCCTGCGCGAGATGGTGCGCGCGCTGCTCGACGAGGATCAGGCGTTGATCAACGACGCGGTCAAGCGGACTGGGATGTTCGACAACGTCGAGGGGCTGGTCACCAAGCTCGAGATCGCGCTGATGCCGCGCACCGGCTTCGTGTTCCGCAAGAACGACCCGGACCCGGATCCGCGGATCAAGGTCGCCGTGCCGTCGCCGGTGCCGCAGATCGCGTGGGTGTTCTGGCTGCGACCGGGGCAGGAGCGGATGGTCGACAAGCTGCTCGCGGATCTGCGCGCGCACCACAAGACATTGAACTTCACGAGCTGCTACCTGAACCCGCTCGGGATCACCGGCGGTGCGCAGGCGGACGCCGTGTCGGAGTTCGTGAACCCGCAGATCCCCGGCACCGGCATGGTCGCGGCGATCGTGTTCGGGCAGTTCTTCGTCGTCAGCAACTCCGGGCCGCTGATCGTCGACATGTTCCGCACCAGGCTCGGCCGGCGCGCGTCGATCCTGGAGAAGCAGGACCTGGAGCTGTTCTCCCGCGAGCTGCCGACCACGGTCAATGGGTTCGGGTTCGTGCAAGGGCCGCAGCTCGAGGCGGTGCTGAACGGCTACGACCAGTTCATCCAGACCTCGTCGGCGGACGCAGATCCGGAGTGGATGCGCGAGCAACGGCCGGCGGTCGAAGCGGCGGTGTTCCGCGAGAGCTTCGCGCGCGAGGCGACCTCGATCGCGGCGATGAGTGGCGTGCAGCGCAAGCGGTTCGACGACCAGGTGGACCAGCGCCTGAAGGAGCAGTGGAGATCCACGCGCACCAGCTTCGCCGCCGTCGACCGTGTGCCGGTCCAGCAGGCGATCGCGATGGCGCAGATGTTCTCGTCCGCGTATTTCCAGGTGGTGCTCGATCCGCAATGGATCAAGCTGACCGGCCGGCTGCTGGTGAACTATCGCTGACGCGTTGACTGCCCGGGCGGGAGGCTTAGATTCCCCGCCCCTTCTCCGCGCCCAGGTGGCGGAATTGGCAGACGCGCCAGCTTGAGGGGCTGGTTCCCGCAAGGGAGTGCAGGTTCAAATCCTGTCCTGGGCACCACTGCGCGGCTTTTTCTTGCCGCGATGCAACTTCGGTCGGGGCGCCGGCGGTAGAGCCGGCATGCACCGAGCCGCGCTGTTCGTCACGGTCGCCGCCGTCGCTGGCGCACCGGTTCCGGCCCAGGATGGGGTGTCGTCGGCGGCCGCGTCGATCGTGCGCGCCCAGGCGGCGCGGGGGCACGTGGCACTGCCGTCGGCATTCATCGTCGAGGAGATCCTGAACTACCACCGGCATCGGATCGCGCGGCCGGAAGGCGGCGCGGCGTTGGCGCTGGATGCGCGGGTCGGTGAGGTGTGCCCCGCGGACGGCGGCACGCGCCATGTGCTGCAGGTCGGCCTCGCGACCGCGGCCGCGGCACCGCATGGGCCGCGCTCGCCGGCGGAGCTGGTGTTCGTCATCGATTGCAGTGGCTCGATGCAGGACGACGCGAAGCTGGAGCGCGTGCGCGAGGCGCTGCGCACGTTGGTGGCGCGGCTCGAGCCGGAGGATCGGATCTCGATCGTCGGTTATGCCGATGCGGCCCGCGTCGTGCTGCCACGCCGTTGCGTGCAGGCGCGCGAGGAGATCCGGCGTGCGATCGACGCCCTCGAGCCGGAAGGTGCGACGAACCTGCACGCCGGGCTGATGCTCGGGCTCGAGCTCGCGGCTGGTTGCGAAGGTCGCGCGAACCGCCGCGTGATCCTGTTGACCGACGGCATCGCGAACCGTGGCATCGTCGATGCGGACCGGATCTCGGCCGAAGCCCGTGCCCGGGCCGGCAAGGAGATCGCGGTCAGCACGATCGGTGTGGGTGACGACGTGCAGCACGAGCTGCTGCGCCGCATCGCGCGCGAGACGCGCGGGCAGAACCACTTCCTGGCGGACGCGGGCGACATCGCGAAGGTGTTCGTGCAGGAACTCTGCAGCCTGGTCGTGCCGGCGGCGCGGCAGGTGCGCGTGCGGATCGAGCTGGATGGCGAGCTGCAGGTCGACCGGCTGTTCGGGTACGAGACGCAATTCGGCGACGGCCGGCTGTCGTTCCGGCTCGAGGACCTCGGCAGCGACTCGACGATGGTGCTGCTCGCCGAGCTGAAGCCCTGTCTCGCGACGGCCGGCAGGTCCCGGTTCCCGATCCGGGTCGTCGTCGAGGCGCAGGATGCGCGGACCGGACAGCGGATCCGCCTGGAGCAGGTCGTGTCGGTGCAGACCGCCGGCGCCGGCTGCGCCGATGCGGAGGTGACGCGCAACTGGAAGATCGCGCAGCTCGCGCATGGGATGCGTGCCGCGGCCGTGCTGCACGAGCAGGGCCTGGATGCTCGGGCGCTGGACCGGCTCGACCACAGCCTGCGCGAGATCGGCCCTGCCGAGGATCCGGATCTGGCGCGGGTCGCCGCGACGGCGCAGGATCTGCGCCGGGCGCTGGAAGGGTCGGCATGCCGCGATCGTTGAAGTCGGCCGCGGTTTCATGTGCGGCCCGCATGGCTTTGTGGACGAGACGTTCGATGCCGAGTTGCTGGCCGAACTGCCGAGGCTGCGCAGCCTGCTGCGCCGGCTCGCCGGTGCCCGCGGTGACGTCGACGATCTGCTGCAGGAGGTCTGGTTGCGCGCGCAGCGTTACCGCGCGTCGTTCGATCCCGGGCGTCCGCTGCGCGGGTGGCTCGCGACGACTGCGTACCGCGTGTTCCTCGACGCGCGGGCGCGCGATGGCCGCTTGCCGGTCAACGCCGGCGATGCCAGCGACTCGTGGCTGGCGCCGGCCGCGCCCGATCCGGCCGAACGCGAGCAGGTGGAGCGATTGCTGGCACGGCTGCGGCCGATCGAGCGGGACGTGCTGCTGCGGTTCCATCGTGACCGGGCGAGCCTCGCCGAGATCGCGGCGGAGCTCTCGCTTCCGGAGGGGACGGTGAAGTCGCACCTGCACCGCGCGCGGGCGAAGCTCGCCGGGGAACCGTCGTGATCACGCGGGACGAGTTCTGGGGCCGCGTGCAGGACGCGTTGGATCGGCGGGAGGATCCGCTGCAGGACGCCGAGCTGGCCGCGTGGCTGGAACAGCATCCGGAGGAGCTCGAGCGGTATGCCGCGTGGATCGGTGCGCTCCGCGTCGTCGCGGCCATGCCGGTGCAGCCGCGCGTGCACGCGCCCCGCAGGCGCTGGCCATGGGTGTGGGTGCCGGCGGCGGCCGCGGCAGGGCTGCTCGTCTGGATTGCCTTCAGCAGCCGCAGCCGCGATCCAGACGATGGCCCGCTGCCGGGACCGCGGATCGTCACTGCCGGCGCGGCCGGGATTGCGGTCCTGCGGCTCGAAGTCGTGCAGGAATCCGCGCCCGGCATGCGCCAGAGCTGCGTCTGGAGTGCGGAGCGCAGCAGCCAGCAGACGACCCGCGTTGCGCCTCGTGAGGAGGGCGGCGTGCGGTTTCTCGAAGTCGTGATCTCCAGCAACGGAACGGATCGGATGGGTGCGCCATGAAGCGGATGCATTGGGTGGGTATCGGTCTGGCTCTCACGGTGGCGGTGCGTGCCCAGGAGGCGGCGCCGCGTGTGCCGCCGCCGGAGCAGCGCGCGCGGCAGGTGCAGGTGTTCGATGTGCGGGACCTCGTGCTGCCGGTGCCGGAACTGACGGAGGCCGGGGCGGTCACGGCGGCGGGGCAGCAGCAGTTGGTGGCGCTGCTGTCGGCGTTCCTGCCGCGCGGCGCAGAGCCGTTGCCGGACGCCGGCGCGCTGCGGCTGACGCGTGGTTCCTTGGTTACGCAGCTCGACGCCGAGCAGACGGAGTGGGTGGATCGGGTGTTGGCGCTGCAGCGCGAAGCTGGCGCGACGCTGATCCAGCTCGAAGCGGTCGCGATCGCGGGGATCCCGCCGGACCACGAGCTGCTCGCCGAGCGCGGCGCGCCTCGTGCGCTCGCGGCCGACGAGAGCGCGGCGGCGTTGTTGGCCGAGCTGGGACGCGTGCCCGGCGTGCGGTCGCTCGCGCCGCTGCAGCTCGCGCTGGTTCCGTGCACGCCGGGCAACGCGCAATCGCTGCAGCACGTCAGCTACATCAAGGCGTGGGACATCGAACACGGCGTGCAGCCGGGGGATCGCACGATCCTCGATCCGGTCATCGACGTCGTGCGCGGTGGCACGACGCTGGACGGCAGCGCGCTGTTGCTGCCGGGCGACACGGTCGGTCTCGAGGTGAGCTTCTCACTGATCGATCTGCGACTCCCGATTCCTTCGTCGAGGGTCGTCGTCGAAGGACACGAGCTCGAGATCGGCACACCGCAGGCGCCGACGACGAAGATCGCGGCGACGGTCGCGCTGCCGGTCGGGCGCACGATCCTTCTGTCGACTCCGCGCGGGCAGGCGCCCGGTGTGTTGCTCCTGTTGACCGTGAAGTCGTTGCAGCGTCCGGGCGAGATGCGGCGCGATCGGCGCTGAGCAGGATTTCCAGCCCGGCAGAACCTCCATTGCCGACGGGGATTGGCGCTGCATGTCGTCAGCGCGAAAGACTGCGTGTTCGAATGACTTGTCCGCGTGGCTAGACTCTGCGCACCCCACGCCCCGCGATCGTCATGGAAGCACAGCCGGAAAGCACGCCCAGCCATTCCGCCATTCTTGCGGCGGCGAGTCTGCTCGCCGACCGCGATGCGTGCGTCGTCGCGGCGTGCCGTGCGCAGTTGCTGAGCTGGGGCGAATCGACGCGCCCGGTGTTGGCGCGTCTCGCATACGGTCGCGATGCGCGTCTGCGTGAGGGCGCACGTGGTCTGTTGCGGACGCTCGATCTGCGGCAGTGGTCGGTGCGCTTCACGCGGTTCGCGGCGACGGTCTGCTGGCCGGAGGGGGAGACGGCCGGGCGCGATTCGCGCGCGCTCGAAGCAGCAGCGCTGCTGATCTCGGCGTTCGACCGCGAACGTGCGCCGGAAGAGACGGCCGTGCGGGCTCAGCTCGAGGAACTCGCCGGTGCGCTCGCGTCGCGGCGGCCAGGCGTGCGGACGTTGGCGCGCCTGCTGACCGAGCGGCATCCGTTGCGCGGGCGCACGCACCGGCAGTTCGAGCCGGCCGACGTGCAGCTCGACCGCGTGCTGACGACCGGCCGTGGCTGCGCGAGCGCGCTGTCACTGGTCTATCTGTTGGTCGGGCGTCGTGCCGCGCTGCGGCTCGCCGGCGTGCAGCTCCCGGGGCATTACCTCGTGCGCGTGCACGGACGGCGCCCGGTGCTGCTCGATCCGTTCCACGCGGCGCGTTCGATCACGCGTGCCGACTGCCTGCGTTATCTGCGCGGCTCCGGCTATGTTGGGCCGGCGAATGCCGTCCTGCGTGATCGCTCCGATGCCGAAGTCGCAGCCGCGTTGCTGTACGAGCTCGTCCGCGTCTACGGCTACCGCGAAGACGTCGAAGCCGTGCAGGTGCTCGGCCGCGCGATCGAGGCGCTCGAGGCTGCTTCGGGCGCCACTCTGGTCGTGCGCATTCCTGTTCGCGACGGCGTGCGCCGGGACCTTCCAGCAGAGCCTGCCTGAGCGGACCGACGTCTGGCGGCAGCGCGTCGCGGTGCGCGAGCTGCGCGTCGGTGCGGCCGAAGCGGACATCACGCCGCGCGACTCGCAGTACCTGGGTGGGTTCGGTCTCGCGCGCCGCTCGACCGGCGTCCACTCGCCCCTGAAGGCGCGCGCCCTCGTGCTGGAGTGCGACGGCCTCCGGCTCGCGATCGTCGGGCTCGACAATCTCGGTCTGCAGCGCGAGGACGCGGATTGGGTCAAGAGCGGGATCGGGGGGTTCGCCTACGGCAACGTGCTGCTGTGCAGCAGCCACACGCATGCCGCGCCGGATCTGATCGGACTGTGGGGGTGGTACCTCGTGACCTCCGGGCGGGATCCGGAGTACCTGGCGCTCGTGCGCCGGCAGGTCGCGGCGGCGGTCGCGGCGGCGGAGGCGAACGCGCGCCCGGCGACGCTGCGCCACGGCGAGGTCCGCTTGCCGCCGCACGGAATGGTCAAGAACGCGAACCGGGCGGGCGTGTTCGATCGGCGGTTTGCGGTGTTGCAGGCGGTCGGCAGCGACGGGACGCCGCTCGGGACGCTGCTGCACTTCGCCTGCCATCCGGAGGTGTTCGGCCGCAGCAACACGTTGGTCTCGAGCGACTTCGTAGGTGCCATGTGCGACGGCTGGCGCGCGGCGGGGCTCGGGCAGGCGGTGTTCGTCAACGGCGCGCTCGGGGCGATGGTGTCACCGGACATGCACCCGCGTGACGCGACCGGGATCGCACAGAGTGGTGAACGGCTCGTCGCGCTCGGCAAGCAGGCGCTCGCGCAGGCGGCCGAGCTGCCGGTCGCCGAGATCGAGCTCCGCCGCCACGATCTGTTCCTGCCGCTGGAGAACCGCTGGCTCGGGCTCGCGCGGACGCTGCTCGATGTCGTGCGGCCGCTGCATGAAGGATGCGTGCGCACGACGGTCGGTTACCTGCGGATCGGCACGCTCGAAGCCGCGTTGGTCCCGGGCGAGCTGGAGCCCGTGTTCGCCGAGCGGATCCGCCGCGCCTGCCGCCGGCCGAACCTGCTGTTCTTCGGTCTGGTCGACGACGTGGTCGGCTACCTGCTGCGCGGCCGCGACGCGCGCGACCCGGAGTTCGCCTACGAGCTCAGCATGTCGCCGGGCGTGGATGCCGGCGAGCAGATGGCGCGCAGTCTCGCCCGCTGACTGCCTGACAGATTGGCGCGACTTTTGGGGTCAGACCCCTTGGGTGCCATTCAGGGGAGGAAGTGCAGGATCGCGTTGACGAGCGGCCGGTAGACGTGCGGCTGCCAGACGTAAATCCAGATCACGACCAACAAGCCGAACCCGAGGAACGGCTGCATCCGCAGCAGCGACATGGCACTCCCGAGCTGGCGCGGGAACAGCCCTTCGAGCACGGAAGCGCCGTCCAGCGGGGGCAGCGGCAGCAGGTTCAGCGTCAGCAGCAGCATGTTCAGCGAGAAGAACGTCGAGACCATGCGGCACGTGGCGAGCATGGCGCCGGTGCGTTCCTTCGGCTGCAGGAAGTCGAACAGCGTGCCGGACGGGAACGCGAGCTTGTTGCTGCACAGGTACCACGCGATCCCGAACGCGATCCCGGCCAGCAACAGGTTGGCGCTCGGCCCGGCCGCCGCCATCAGCGCTGCGCGCCTGGGATGCCGCGCGGCCCACAGCGGGTCGTACGGTGCATGCGCGAAGCCGATGATCCCCTGCCCCTTGGTCATGAACAGCGCGAACAGCGGCAGCACGACGGTGCCGAACGGCTCGCGCCGGATGTGCGGGATCGGGTTCAGTGTGACCTGACCGCCGAGGTACGCGGTGCGGTCGCCGCCGAGATATGCGACCCAGGCGTGCGCCGCCTCGTGGAACACGAGGCTGACCAGCAGCACCCCGAAGATCAGCACCGCGTTGGCGATCCAGTCCGGGATCGGGGCCGCCGCCACGATGGCGAAGAACTCCGGCACCGGCGTGGCTACTCCTCGTCGTCGTCCTGACCGGCGACTTCGCGCTGCAGCTCCTCGACGACCTCGCGGACGCGCAGGTCGGTGCGCTCCAGCTTGGCGCGGCAGAGCTTGATCAGCTCGGCGGCCCGTTCGACGCGCTCGGACAGCTCGTCGATGTCGGCGCTGCCATCCTCGATCGAGGCGAGGATCTGCTCGAGCTCGCCGGATGCCGCGGCGTAGGTCGGCCCACCTTCGGTGGGTGGGGAGTCGGTCTTCTTCTTGGCTGCCATGGTCGGGGAGGGAAGTCTCAGCTCTCGGTGGATTCGGTGCGCACGCGCAGGCGGCCTTGGGCGAGCTGCACGTCGAGCTCGTCGCCGCGCTGCACGCCGCCGGCCGATTTCACGACGCGGCCACTGCGCCGGACGATCGCATAGCCGCGCGCGAGGACGGACTGCGGGTGCAGCAGGCGGCAGCGGGCTTCGCGCTCGCCCAGGCGCGCGCTCTCGCGCTCGAGCCGGAACGCGCTGCGCTGCGTGAGCCGCTCGAGCAGGCGCGCGAGCTGTTCGTGGTGACGCGCGGATGCGGCGGCGGCCGTGCTCGCCAGTCGCGGCACGGCGGCGGCGACCCGGTGGCGCTGGTCGAGCAGCCGGTGGAGCACCGCGTGCCGCAGGTGCAACGCCCCATGCGTCAGCTCACTGCGCGCATGTTGCACGGCATCCCGCGCGAACCGCGCGAGCCGCTCGGCGCAGCGCAGCAGCAGCCGTTCGGCGGTCGCCACCTTCTCGACCAGGAAGCCGGCCAATGCGGTCGGCGTCTTCTCCGAGTGCGCGATGAGATCCAGCACCGACTGGTCCCGCTCGTGCCCGATCCCGCACAGCACCTTCAGCGGGTGACGGGCCACCGCGAACGCGACGTCGCGGTCGTCGAACCACGCGAGGTCCGTCCGTGACCCGCCGCCCCGCAGCACGCACAGCAGGTCGAACTCCGCCGCGCGGTCGGCGAACCAGCGCAGGCCGGCCAGCATCGTCGGCTTCAACTCCGGCCCCTGCACGCGCACAGAGTACGCCGTGACCAGGAACCCCCGCCCACTCGCCTCGAGCGTCTTGCGGAAGTCGTTCCAACCGTCGGAATCGAGGCTGCACAGCACGCCGACGCGCAGCGGCGGCACCGGCAGTGGCAGCTCGGCGTTGCGCCGGTCCAGCCCCTGCTGGCGCAACTCGGCCAGGATCGCCTCGCGCTGCAGCGCCATCTTGCCGAGCGTGAAGCTGGCATCGATCTCCTCGACGACGAGCTGGTAGCTGCCGTTGGCCACGTACAGATCCACCTTCACGCGCGCGCGGATCTCGATCCCATCTGCCAGCGTCAGGTCCCCGGCCGCCGAGCTGAGCTGCTGGCGGATCCGCTCCGCGTCGCGCTCGAACAGCACCGCGGTCGCGCGCGCCGCGACCGTGCGCTCCCCCTGCTTCTCGACCAGCGTGAAGAACACGTGCTTGCGCGCCTTGTTCTTGTCGTAGTCGAGGATCTCGCCGACGACCCACAAGGTCTCGCGGAAGCTCTGCGTGATCGCATCGCGGACGCGCTGGTTCAGCGCGGAGATCGTCAGCGCCTCGACCGGCCCGGGCGCAGCCGCCGGCGCATCGGCGCCCGCCTGCGGCACCGACACCGTTCCCGCCAGCATGCCGGTCACCTCCGGTGCGATTGCGAACCCGTGCCGCATCCCGGTGGAGCAGGCGGCATCGATCGACGTGACCGGGACGCGCCAGACCTTGCGCGCCGGATCCCAGCGCCGGCCCGGGATCGCCTTGACCTCTTCGACGACGTACGGGTTGTACGGAAACCGGATCAACAACGAGCGTCCGTCCCGGTCCAGCTCGACGCTTCCGCTCATCGGGGCGACCACTTCATCACCACGACTCCCCGTCGAGAAGCAGAAAAAGCTCCGCGCGCACCGCCGCTTTGACTTCGTCGAGCGAGATGTCCCGTCCGGCTTCGCGGCTCAGGTCGGAGATCTTCTCCGGCGCCAGCCCACATGGGCGGATTGCGAAGAACGGGGTCAGGTCCATCGCGGCATTGAAGGCGATCCCGTGCAGGTTGACCCAGTGCCGGACCGCGACGCCGATCGAGGCGACCTTGCGCCCCTGCACGAACACCCCGGTGCCGTCGGTTCCCGCCTCGGACTGCAGCCCGAGCTGCGCGCAGACCGCGACGCCGAACCGCTCGATCGCGCGCAGCCAGGCGCGCAGGTCGCGCCGCGGCAGCGGCACGATCGGATACACGACCAGCTGCCCCGGACCGTGGTACGTGATCCTTCCACCGCGCTCGATCGGGACGATCCCGTCGCGCAGCTCGTCGGGCGGGGTCGCGCGGCCGGCGGTGTAGACCGGATCGTGCTCGAGCAGCAGGACTTCACCCGGCGCACCCGCGCGCACCTGCTCGGCGAGCGCGAGCATCTGCGCATGCGCCGCCGCGAACGGCACCCGGCCGGCGTCGACGACGCGGGGAGGCGTCACCTGCGGAGCATGGGCTACGCGATCAGCTTCTTGACGCGATCCTGGATCGTGCGCAGGTCCTGGTTGCCGAGCATCCGGTCCACTTCGCGACCCTGCTTGAAGAAGATCACCGTCGGCACACTCGAGATCCCGAAGTGGTTCGTCGCGTTCGGGGCCTTCTCGATGTCGATCTTGAACACCTGCAGCTTGCCCGCGTACTCGCCCGACACCGTCTCGATCGTCGGCGCCAGCGCTTTGCACGGCCCGCACCAGGTCGCGTAGAAGTCGATCAGGACCGGGACTTCGCTGCCTTCGAGCGTCTTGCTGATCGTGCTGTCGTCGAGCTCTGCGATCTTTCCCATCGTCGGATTCCTGGCTGCGGTTTCAGGGCGGGATCATGGGACAAGACCGGGGGGAAGCAAGAGCAGGCCGGGCTCAAGCAGCCGGCGCCGAACTGCCGATCCCATCGGCGTGAAGCTCGTCGCGCTGGCGATGGTTCGTAACGAGGAGTACTGGATCTGGTACTCCCTGACCTCGGTCCATCCGTTCGTCGACGAGATCCTGCTGTTCGACAACCACTCGGAGGACGCGACGGTCCGCATCGTGCGTGAGATGCCGCACGTGCAGGACAAGCTGCGCCTGTTCCCGAACTACGGCGGCAGCTCGGAGCAGGAGAACCGGGAACGGATGCTCGCGGTCGCGCGCCGCTGCGGCGCGACGCACGTGCTGCTGCTGGATGGGGACGAGGTCCATGTCGGCGAGAACCTCGCGTTCTGCCGCCGGCTGTTGCAGGTGCAGGAGCACACGCCCGCGATCGGCGATCCGCCGCGCAACCACGGACGTGCGGGCGACCACACGCCGACCGACGGCGTGTTGATCCGCAACCTCGGCTTCAAGCCGATCCATCCGGGGTTCGCCGGCCCGGACACCTGCGTTCCGGGCGACCGCAACAAGCCGGACACCGATCACGGCTGCTACAACTTCGCGATCCGGATCGCGGCGCTGGACGGTTTGCGCGGCAACGGCCAGGAGTGGGGGCGCCACGGCTTCCTCGAGCGGGATGGGACCTACATCCAGTCCTCGCCGCACACGCTGTGGCTGCCGGGGCTGTGGTACTACCACTTCTCGTTGCACCCGCGCTCGTCGTTGCGCCGCTCGGCGCACGGCTATGCGCGCGAGCCGCAGGACCTCGGCAGCGGCCCGCTGCGCGCCGGGCAGTTCGCGCCGGATGTGTTGCTGCGGCCGGATGGTCCCGGCAACCCCACGCTCGCGGCGTGGGGGATCACGCCGCAGCGCGGCGCGGTCGCCGTGCAGGGATCGGCCCTCAGCGGTTGATCGCGGCGAGCAGCCGGTCGACCGGCACGCCGTTGTCCTCGGCGACCTGCGCGACCGTGTCGTTGGCGTCGAAGCCGCAGTGGCTGCAGCCGCCGATGTGGAACTCCATCATCAGCGTGCCGCGCAGGTGCGGGCGTTTGTCGAGGACTTCGGTCATCTTGCTCTGTGCCGTGAACGCAGCGTCGTTGCGCGTCTGCTGGGTCATGAGACACCACCTGTCTGTTGGGCGTTGAACGTGCTGACGCGCGCGGCGACCTTGGCGGCAAGGTCGCGGAACGCGCGCGCAGATTCGGACTCCGGCTGGGCGAGCACGATCGGCACGCCGCTGTCGCCCCCCTCGCGGACTGCGAGCTCGATCGGGACGCGGCCGAGCAGCGGCAGGCCGAACTCGCGCTCGATCTTCTCACCGCCCCCCTTGCCGAAGATCTCGTAGCGCTCCTGTCTGCCGGGCGGCGTGAACCAGGCCATGTTCTCGACCACGCCGAGCACCGGCACGCCGACGGTCTGGAACATCCGGATCGCCTTGCGCACGTCGAGCACCGACACGTCCTGCGGCGTCGTCACGATCAGCGCACCCATGATGTGCGCCTGCTGGCTCAGCGACAGCTGCGCGTCGCCGGTCCCGGGCGGCAGATCCACGACGAGGTAGTCGAGGTCCTGCCACGCGACCTCGAACAGGAACTGCTTGATCGCGCTGTGCAGCATCGGGCCGCGCCAGATCACCGGTTGGTCCTCGGCGATCAGCATCCCGATGCTCATGACCTGCAGGTCGTGCGCCAGGAACGGCAGCAGCTTGCGATCGACGGAGCGGGCCTGGCCGCGCACGCCGAGCATCAGCGGCACGTTCGGGCCGTACAGGTCCGCGTCCAGGATCCCGACCTTTGCACCGGTCGCGCGCAGCGCGCAGGCGAGGTTGACGGCGACCGTGGACTTGCCGACGCCACCCTTGCCGGACGACACCGCGAGCACGTTCTTGACGCCCGGGATCGCCGCCTTCCCCTGCCCGAGCGGACGGCTGCTGGTGACCTGCGCGGTCATCGCGACCTCGACCCCGCGCACCCCGGGCAGCGCGCGCACGGCCGTTTCCGCCTGCGACTGCATCTGATCCTTGACCGGGCAGGCCGGCGTCGTCAGCTCGATCGTGAAGGCGACGTTGCCGTCGCAGATGCGCAGATCCTTGATGAAGTTCAGGGCGACGATGTCGCGGTTCAGGTCCGGGTCGCGGACCTGGCGCAGGGCATCCAGGACTTGGGCTTCGGTCAGGGCGGGCATGCGCGGCGGGCGGCTGCTCGAGGGGCGCGGGAACGTAGAAGTCGTTTCACAAAGCCTCCGCGGCTGCGGCCGGCCCCCGCACCCGAGGGCGGCGTCGCGAGATCTGCGGCGAATCCACCGATTCGCCTACGATCTCGCTCCTTGCCCTCGGCCGCGCTGGCTCGGCCTCGCCTGCGAAGCACTTGTGAAACGACTTCTAGTTCGCTCCGGATTGCGGCGCAAGGAACGGCGCCCGGCCGCGTCGGACGAAGCTTGGTAGACTTCCCGGCCCCGCCCGCCGAACGATGAGATCTCCGCTCCCCTTTGCCGTTGCTGCGCTCTGCGGCGCGCTCTTGTCCGCCCAGGTCCCGGAGCCACCGACCGGCGTCATCGAGGCCACGAACGAAGCCTCGCCCGACGGCACCGGCGTCGAGACCGTCGACGCCGACAAGAACTACCTGCTGAAGTACATGGGCGCCGTGCACAGCACGAAGCCGTTCCGGCTCGCCCCAGGCGAGACCGGCACGCTGCTGATCACGCTGTCGCTGCACGAGAACGCGGTCCTGATCGCCGGCGAGAAGCTCGTGCTGACCTACGTCGAGCGGCAGGAGCCGTTCGCGCTGGGAGCCTGGACGATCCAGCCGCCCAAGCCGGTCACGCTGTATCCCAACATGGCCGGCAAGGTCGTGCACGAGAAGTACGCGATCCTCGAGGTGCCGGTGCACGTCGCCGCGGACGCGAAGCACGGCAAGCACAAGGTGCGCATCGGGATCGAGGCGCAGGTGCGCGATGGCCGCACCGGGGCCGCGCTGGCGCTGGCGAAGGCGGACATCGAGCCGCTCATCGAAGTCGGGCGGCCGGTGCCGACGCCGGTGCCGATCGAGCTCCCGGATGGCGACGTGGTCGAAGCGCCCGCAGGCACGTCGCAACCTGCGGCGCGCCCGACCGAAGGACCACAGCTCGGCGCACCCCGGACCGAGCGCACGGATCCGACGGGCCGGTTCGCCGAGACGCCGCCGCAGCAGCCGGCCGAGCGGCCGGTCGACGCAGTCGGCCGTCCGGCGGACGCGGTCGGCACCGACAACTTCCTGCTGTACGGCCTGCTCGGCGTCGTTGGGATCGGGATCCTCGCGGTGTTGCTGCAGCAGTTGCGCGGCAAGCGCTGAGCGCGTTCCTGGCGCGCCGCTACCGCTCGCGGCGCAGGAACTCGACGAACACCGGCACCGGGTGATAGCCGTCGCGGCGGCCGAGGATCTCGCCGCTGTCCGGATCCTGGATCAGGTAGACCGGCAGCGTCTTCACGCCGGTCATCTGCTGCTGCAGCTCACGCTGCCGCTCCGTGCGTTCCGGTGCCGAGTAGTCGTCGGTGTGCAGGCGTGCCTCGACGTAGTGTTCGCGCAGGATTCCAGCGACCGCCGGATCGGGGAAGACCGTGCCTTCCACCTTGCGGCAGTTCACTCAAGTCAGCCCAGTGAAGTTGACCAACAGCAGCCGGTCGGTCGCCGCGGCGCGCGCGCGCGCGGCGGCGTAGTCGTCGGCGATGATCTCGTGCTTGCTGGCCGGCACGTGCGCGGCGCCACGTTCCCCCGGCTCGCTGCGCAGCCCGCCGACCAGCTGTGCGCGGTACGGCGGCTCGATCGGCTGCATGATCGTGTCGTCGAGGCGATAACCGAGCGCGCCGTAGAAGCAGTAGAACGCGAACAGGATCGTCCCGAGCGCCCAGACCATGCGTCCCGGACCGATCTCGGCGTGCGTCTCCTCCTTCAGCCGGAACGTCCCGAGCAGGTAGAGGCCGGCGACGAAGAAGATCGCGGCCCACAGAACGAGGAACAGCTCGCGCGGCAGCGCCTGCCACTGCAGCGCGACGTCGACGTTGGAGAAGAACTTCAGCGCGGCCGCGAGCTCGACGAAGCCGAGGAACACCTTGATCGTGTGCATCCATTCGCCGGAGCGCGGCATCGACTTCATCCAACCGGGCGCGAGCGCGAGCCAGACGAATGGCACGGCCATCGTCAGCCCGAACACCGCCATGCCGAAGATCACGTGCCCCAGGCTCGTGCTGGCGACCCCGAGCAGGGACCCGACGAACGGCGCCGTGCACGTGAACGACGTCACGACCAGCGTCGCTCCCATCAGGAACACGCCGCCGTAGCCGCCGCGCGTCGAGGCACGCCCGGCGAGGTTCAGCAGGAACTTCGGCGGCTCGAGGTTGACGAGCCCGAACAGCGCGAATGCGAACAGGAAGAACAGCAGCCCGATCGCGAGGTTGGTGACCGGATGCTGCGCGAACGGCACGATGACGCCGCCGAACAGCACGCCGATCAACACGAAGATCAGCACGATCCCGCCGCCGTACGTCAGCGCCAACGGCAGCACGCGCCCGCCGCGCGCGTCCGCCTGCTTGGTGAAGAACGAGAACGTGATCGGGATCATCGGATACGTGCACGGCATCAGCAGCGTCACGAGGCCGGCGAGGACCGCGGCGAGCAGCAGCGCTGCGAGGCCACCGTCGGCGCCGGCGGGATCCGCCGCCTTCGCGCTGACTGGCTGCTTGCCGGACTCCGGCGCGCGTTCGATGCCGGAGTCGTTCCCCGGGTTCGGCCCGGCCGTGCCGCCATCCTTCGCGACGACGACCGTCGCCGTCATCTCGGCGAGGTCCGGCGGCAGGCACATCGACTCGTCGCAGACCGTGTAGTGGATGCGCAGCTTCACGGTGCGGGTGCCCGGCTCCGCGCCAGCAGGGACCTGCAGGCTCTGCACGAGGTCGAACCGGTGCTTCAGCTGCCAGGTCGTGATTCCGTGCTCGGTGACCTGGATGCCGGGTGGCGTCTTGGAGGCGCCGTCCGGGACGAGCCCCGCACCGTCCACGACCTCCAGCCGGATCGGCTCGCCGAGCTCGCGCTCGTTGCCGCCGTAGACGTGCGACCCCGGCACTACGGTCGTCCGCACGACGACGCGCGCGGTTCCGCCGGGTGCAACCGTTGCAGGCTCGACCTGCACGT
Source organism: uncultured candidatus Brocadiaceae bacterium (assembly GCA_964483245.1). Classification (GTDB taxonomy): domain Bacteria; phylum Planctomycetota; class UBA1135; order UBA1135; family UBA2386; genus CAZABP01. Next base: position 53,448 of record CAZABP010000025.1, read on the forward strand.
CGAACGACAGCTTGCCCGGGTCCGCGGCCGGCTGCTCCGGTGCCGGGGGTGCCGCTGCGGCGGCCGTCACCGTCAGCTTCGCGGTGACGCGCTGGGACTGCGGCGGCATGCAGACGCTGTCGTCGCAGGCGGTCCAGCTGACGGTTGCGCCGACCTCCTGTTCGCCGGGTGGAACACTTGGCGGGATGGTGACCCGCTGGCGGAGCGCGAACTTGCCGGCCAGCCAGTGCATCGTCATGCCCGCATCGACGTGCACGTCCCCGGCCGGGACGACGGCTGCGCCCTCCGCCCGGAGCTTGCCCGGCTCGGTCAGCTGCAGCGCGATCGGCTCGCCGAACTGGGTCTCGTTCGCGCCGTAGACGTGCCAGCCATCGGCGACGGTGACCTCCACGACCAGCGTGACGCTGCCGCCGGCCGGCGCCGAGGCAGGCTCGAACCGGGCTTTGAGCGCGAGCTTCGAGTCGTCGGGGGTCTGGGCGGGGCTGATCGCGGTCAGGAACCCGACCAGACAGGCCGTCAGGATGCGCATGGGCGCATGCTACGAGCCGTTCGCGAACCGGCTCCAGTTCCTTCGCTTGGCAGGACTTTTGCGAAACCAAGGGGGGAGTTCTGTCGAATCAAAAACTTCGACGAACGGCCCCGAACCAAGGAGCAAGCCATGAAGCGCACGACCCCATCGAAGTCCTCCGGCCACAAGGTCTTGGAGCTTCAGGAGCTGGATGCGCTGCTGGCACTCGATCCGGCGCAGTTCGATGCGCGTGTCGGGGAGCTGGTGATCGAGTTCGCCGACCGCCCGATCCGGATCCCTACCCGGGAGGAGTGGTCGAAGCCGGCCGGCATCGATGCCCGCGTCTCTTGGACCGGGGTCTACCACGCCGAGGTGCAGGGGGCGCACCGCCTGGACCGGGACGAGGAGTTCCAGATGGCGCGGCGCTACGCGTTCCTGCAGGCAAGGGCTCGCGCCGCGCTCGCGGCAGTGGGCCTGGAGGGTGAGGCGGTCGAGCAGGCGCTCGCGGTCACCGAGCTGCCGCGGCTGCGCGGCACCACGCGGGCAAAGCAGCGCGCCGGCCGGGCGCTGCACGAGCTGCGGGAGCTCCGCAACCGCTACGTCGAAGGCTCGCTGTACATGGTCTTCGCGCTGGCGCAGCGCTACCGCAACCTCGGTGTCGACTACGCCGACCTGGTCCAGGAAGGGAATGCCTCGCTGTTCCAGGCGATCGACGGGTTCGACTGGCGGCGCGACGTCCGGTTCAAGACGTATGCGCAGTACTGGATCCATCAGGCGATCCTGAAGCTGCTCTACAACACGTCCCGCACGGTCCGCGTCCCGATCTGGGTGCAGAAGGCGCTGCGCAAGATCAAGCGCATGCAGGATCGGATCCGCAACGTGCAGGGGCGCGAGCCGACCTCGGCCGAGATCGGGGACGCGCTCGGGCTGCCGGCGGAGCGCGTCGAGGAGCTGCTCGCGACGCGGCGTTATGCAGTGAGTCTGGATGTCGAGATGCCAGGCGGCGACGGTGCGACGCTCGTGCAGCTGCTCGGGGATCCGGACTGGGAGCGCGACGCGATCGCCGTGCAGGCGGCCGACCTGGCGCCGCGGCTGCGCGAAGCGCTCGGTGAACTGCCGTCGCGCGAGCGCTTGATCCTCGAGCGCCGGTTCGGACTCGAGGGACGCGAGCCGGAGACGCTAGGCGAGATCGCCAAAGATCTCGGCGTCACGGCCGAGCGCGTGCGGCAGCTGCAGAATGCGGCGATCGGCCGGCTGCAGAAGCCGGCGGTCAAGCGCCGGCTGGGTGCCTGACGTCGGTTCCGGCTGGCGCTGCTGCTGCTACCGGCGCGCCTGCCAGACCGATTCCCACAGCCGCTCGTAGACGTCCGGGCGGCGATCCTTCCGGACCGGCAGGATGCGCTGCATCGTGCGCACCTTGCGCAGCTCGATCGGCGCCAGGATCGGCCCGTCGGAGCCGGTGCCGGTCGCGAGCTGTTCGCCCATCGGATCGACGATCCGGCTGTCGCCCGGGAAGTGCAGCGTGTCGTCGTTGCGCATCGAGGGCTCGCTGCCGGTGCGGTTGCAGCCGAGCACGAACATCTGGTTCTCGATCGCGCGTGCGAGCACGAGCGCGCGCCAGTGCGCGGCGCGCGCCTCCGGCCACTGCGCCGGGACTGCGAGGATCTCGGCGCCGGCGTGGAAGTACCAGCGCATCAGCTCGGGGAACCGGATGTCGTAGCAGAGCACGATCCCGATCCGGCCGAGCGACGTCTCGACGATGCACGGCTCGTCGCCGGCCGCGATCCGCTTCTGCTCCGCGTTCGGCGAGAACAGGTGGATCTTGCGGTAGTTCGCCAGCTGCTCGCCGTTCTCCCAGATCGGCGCGTGGTTGAAGAACTGCCCGCCGCTCTCCTCGAGCCCACCGCCGACCAGGACCAGGCCCAGCTCAGCCGCGATCGCGGCCAGCTTCGCCTCGGCGTCGGCGCCCGCCTGCGCCAGCGCGCTGGTCGGTTCCGGCAGGAACGACGTCGTCCACATCTCCGGCAGGACGACGAGCCTGGCGTCGGCCGCGGCGGCGGCGCGCACGTGCTGCTCGGCCGCCGCCAGGTTGGCGGCGACGTCGCCGCGCACGACGTCGAATTGGACGCACGCGGCGACGAAGTCCGGCGGTGTCATCGGGTCTTTCGGCACCGGGGGCGGAGGATAGCGCCCGGCTGCGGGGCCGGAACCCCGCGCATCACTTCGCCGGACGCGTGTCCAGGATCAACTGGTCGCTCGGCTTGAACATGATCGTCTCCTTGTCGGCGACGTCGATGCTCTTGCCGGTCAGTGGGTGCTTGTAGGCGCGGCCCTTGCGGATCCGGCGCTCGAACGTGCCGAAGCCCTTGACCGCGACCTTGCCGCGCGAGCGCAGCAGATCACGCACCGAGTCGAGCACGGCGTCGAGCACGCGCGCCGCGGTGCGGCGAGGCACGTTCAGCTCGACCGCGACGCGATCGCTGAGGATCCCCTTGTTGGCCTGACGCCCGAACGCCTCTTCGACGGACGGCGTGCTGCCGGAATGCCCGCGAGCCTCGATCTTCTCCTGGAGGATCAGTGCGTCGGAACGGCGGTCGTTGTCCTGCTTCACACTCACGTCGTTGCTCTTCGTCAAACGGGTCATTCCTGTTCTCTCCCTCGGCGTGCCTGCGACGGTCCGCCGCTCCCCTTTGCCTCGTCGATGCCGCTCAGCGCAGTCTGCGTGCCTGCTCAGGTCCCCGCCTGTTGCGGGACCGCCGGGAGGAATCGCTCCAGGGCGGTGACGACCTTCTTCAGGTAACGCGTCGCGACGCTGCTCGGATATGCCTCGCAGAAGGGCGTGCGCTTGATCACGGCTCCTTCCACGGAGTTATCTTCCGGCAGCAGTCCGAGCCAGTTGAGTTCGAAGCTCAAAAACCGTTCGGAACAGCCTTTCAGCTTCTTGTAGACCTGCTCCGCCTCTTCCGGCGAACGCACGCGGTTGACGAGCAGGTGCATGCCGCGGCGATACCCCTCCTGCACCATGATCTTGATGATGCCGTAGGCGTCCGCGATCGCGGCGAAGTTGCTGGTCGTCACGACGATCGTGTGGTCGCTGGCCGAGACGAAGTCGGTGACCGAGCTCGAGACACCGGCACCGGTATCGAGCAGGATCACGTCACAGAACGGCTTCAGCTCGCGCACGGCTTCGAGGATCCGCTTGCGGCCGCCCGCATCGAGGTCGGCCATCTCCTTCACGCCGCTGCCGCCGGAGACGAACTTCACGCCGGTCGGACCGTCCAGGATGACCTCGTTCAGCGTGGCCTTGCCCTCGATGTAGTCCGACAGTGTCTTGGTCGGCTTGACGCCGGCGAGGATGTGCGTGTTGGCAAGGCCGAGATCGGTGTCGATGACCAGCGTGCGGTAGCCGCGCCGCGCGAACTCGCAGGCGAGGTTGACCGACAGCGACGTCTTGCCGACGCCACCCTTGCCGCTGGTGACCGCGAACACGACCGCGCCTTCTTTCTCCGCGGTCGAGCCCTCCGCCTTGTGTTGGCGCACGAGGGCGCGCAGTTGGTCGACGAACTCCTGCGTGAACAGGTTCGGGTAACGCGCGTCGCGCGCCGGAAGCTCCGTCCGGTGCGCGCGCAGCTCGTCGCGGAGTTGCTCCTCCGTGATGCCGAGCATCGTCGCCACCTGCTTAGCCGTGAAACGATCAGCGCTCACTTCGGGAACTCCACGTGGCTGCCACTGGGTTTCGAACTCGGTCCATAGATCGGACGGAACCGGCCCCGATCTTGTGATCGGTTCGGGACCCGGGCGGCTCAACCGGGAGACCCGCCGTGGCCGATGAGAGCCCCCGGAGCCCAGCCGTGGCCGGTCAGACCGTTGCCACCGCGGAATCGACCCTATGGACCAGAAGGACTTCGAACGCCGGCGTTCTCTCGTCGTGAACCGGGAGATCCAGCGCCGGATCCTGTTCGCGATCGCGTTCGTGCCGACGCTCGGGCTGACGCTCTGCTGCATCATCGTCGCGATCTTCTGCCGGCGGCTGCTGGTCGAGGCGACGCAGGCCGAAGCCGAGCTGCCGAGCCTCGTGCCGCTGCTCGCGTCGCTGGTCGCGTTCGTATTCGTGTCCGGCGTCGTCGTGTTGATGCAGGGGCTGCGGTTCTCGCATCGCGTCGCCGGCCCGATCTACCGGCTGACCGCATCGATGCGGCGGATCCGCACCGGCGACATCGGGTTCCGCGTGACGCTGCGCCGGGGCGATCATCTGAAGGAGCTCGCCGACGAGCTGAATCTGACGCTCGATTGGTTGAACCAGAACCCACCGCGTGGCGTGCGCACCGGCAGCGACATCGTCGAGGTGCCGCTCGAGCCGGAGCAGGAGACGGCGCTGGTCGCCAGCGACGAACCGGCGCGCGAAGCCTGACCGATGGGCCGGCTCGGGCGCGCGTGCACGGCTCTGATCGACTGGGCCGGGTCGGCGACCGGGGAGCGCGTGCAGGCGCTGCTGTTGGTCGGCGCGGCGCTGATCGGAAGCCGTTGGATCCGGATGGGGGCCGAGCGGCTCGAGCAGGAATGCGCCGTGCGTGACGAAGTGCTCGCCAACGTCGCGATGCTCGGCTACGGGACGACGCGGTTGAAGGTCATGGCCGAACGTGAGGGACGCGGCGTCACGGCGGACGAGCTCGAGCGGTTGTTCGCGACGCAGCCTTCGCTGAGCGACTGGGCGCTCGTGTTCCCAGACTGCCGGCCGACCGTGCGCGCGACGATCGCGGGGCCGATCCTCGCGTTCGAGAACCTCGTGCAGGCCGCGCCACCGGGCGCCGGGAGATAGGCCGTGCGCGGGCTGTGGATGCGCGGCCTGACGATGCCGCTCGCCGTCGGCGCGAGCGCGATCATCCTGTTCGCCGCCGTCGGCGATGCGCTGTTCAGCCTCGTACGGCTGCGGCTGGCGCAACGGCGTGCGGCCGAGACGCTGGCCTGGAGCCTCGCCGAGGAGGCTGCGTTCGCGGCTGCCGGGGCGCCGACCGGGCGCGCGACGATCGCCGAAGTCGGTGGCGCGTCGGCACGGGCGCGGATCGCGCCGGCGCGGCCGGACGAGTTCGAGATCGTCGTCCACGGTCGCGAGGGGGATCTGCGGTTCCGCTGCGACCTCCTCGCCGGCCAGGCGCCGCGACCGCTGGGGATTCCATTCTCGCTGCGGGTGCAGGACCGCCTGCCGGAACGGTTGGAGCTGCCGGATCCGCCGCGGCGGCTCGGCGCCGACGAACTGCCGGCTCTCGCGCCCGAGATGGCGCAGCTTCCGGCTGGTCCGGCCGGGCTCGGTGGCGCTGTGCGCCTCGACAGCGAGATCGCCGTCCTGCGCCTGCGTGGCGCTACCGAGGCGAAGGACTACGCGTTCCGTCCGGCGGCCGATGGGGTCCTCCGGATCGATCCGCCGCCGCATGCCGTGATCCGGCTCGATGGCCATCTCTGGATCGACCGCGGCGAGCAGCCGCTCGTGCTCGAGCTGCCGCGGCCGCTGACCATCGTCGTCGAGGGGAACCTGTATCTCGGGCGCTCGCTCGACGTGCGCGGCCAGGGCCGCCTCGTCATCGTCGTGCGCCGCGGGACTGCCGACGGGTTCGCCGATCGCGACCTGGATGGTGCGTGGTCGCCCGGAGATCACCGGCTGCGCGGTGATCCGACCGGCACGCCGCGCGGGGCGACCGAAGGATCCGGCTCCGTCTACTTCGGCCTGCCCGGGTCCAGCGAAGTCCCGGCCGACCTGCTGGTCGGTGCCACGATCGTGGCCGAAGGGGAACTGCACGCCGTCGCCGCGCGTGTGCTCGTGCGCGGTGCGCTGGTCGGCGCACACGGGCTGACCGCTGGTGCGCAGGCGCGCCTGCTCGAGGTCCACGCCGAGTCCGTGCCGGTCGTCAGCCGCGAGCGGATTCCTGGTTTCCTGACGTCCGGCCGGCCGCGCCCCGGCTGGGTGCAGCGCGTGCAGTAGCAGCGGGGCTGGCGCGACGGCCGCGCCGGCGCGGTTGCTTCGCCGGATCGCGTGGCTATGTTGCCCGGCCCCAAACGTGGGGACGTAGCTCAGTTGGTAGAGCGCCTCGTTCGCAATGAGGAGGTCGTGGGTTCGACTCCCATCGTCTCCACCACGAAAGCCTGATCTGATCGGCCTTGCAGCCGAACCTGCTCCGAGAGCAGCGCGGTGTCCGCGTCGCAAGCCCTGCACGTGCAGGGATTCGACCTAGCGAAAGGACTAACCGCGATGCCTCGACTGACCCTGCCGCCGATCAAGCGGCGCCGGCTTCCGAGCGGGAAGCAACAGTTCTACGCCAACATCCACAACCGCACGGTCGCGCTCGGCACCGACCTCGCGCATGCGAAGCTGCGCCTCGCTCGGCTCCTGCTTGACCCGGTCAAGGCTCAACCAGAGCCGGAGCCCGTGCCCTACCTGATCCGTGATCTGGTCGCGGACTACCTCGAGTTCGCGGAGGGCTACTACCCCAAGCGCGACGGCACGCGTGAGACGGAGAGCCTGCGGCACGCTGTGCTTCGCGAGTTCCTGCCGATGTTCGGCGAACTGCCGGCGAAGGACTTCGGTCCGGTCGCGCTCGAACGCGTGCGCCAGGCGATGATCGACGCCAAGCGTCCCCGCCGGCGGGACCGCCACGGGCGAGAGATCATCCCGCTGGACGCGGAGGGGAACCCGATCCCGCCGCTGCCGGCGCTGTCCCGGATCACGATCAACGATCGCATCCACAGGATTCGGCGGATGTTCAAGTGGGGCGTCCGGCAGGAGAAGGTACCGGCAGCCGTCACCCACGCGCTCGACTCGCTGCCCGGCCTGAAGCGTGGCCGCAGCGATGCCCGCGAGAACGAAGCCGTGCGAGCGGTCACGGTCCCGGAGATCGAGGCCGCCTGCGCGCACCTGCGCCCGTCGCTCCAGGCGATGGTCTGGATCCAGTTCTGGACCGGCATGCGTCCGGGCGAGCTGCTGCGCATGACCGGTGCTGAGCTCGACCGCAGCGGCAACGTCTGGACCTACAAGCCGCGCGAGCACAAGACCAACTACCTCGGCCGCGAGCGTGTGGTCCCGATCGGTCCGAAGGCGCAGGAGCATCTGCGGCCGTACCTGAAGCTCGACCCGAACGCGCTGATCTTCACGCCGGAGATCGCCGAAGCCGAGCGGCGGGATGCGCAGCGCGCGTCGCGCCAGAGTCCCGTGCAACCCTCGCAGCAGCTACGTGCAGAGCAGGCGAGGCGGAACCCGCGCAGGATCCTGACGCCCGGCTGGACCATCGATGCGTACCGGCGAGCGATCGCACGGGCCTGCAGCGCGGCGAAGATCGAGGTCTGGAGTCCGAACCAGCTTCGGCACGCAGCGGCTACCCGGCTGCGCAGGGAGGTCGGACTGGAGGCCGCGCGCGTCGTGCTCGGCCATGCCCGCGCCGCGGTCACCGAGGTCTACGCCGAGGTCGACCACAAGCAGGCCGCGGAGCTGATGGCGAGGCTCGGGTAGCATCACACTGCCGCCGGGCAGGCTCGGGTAGCTCCCGGGCCCTCGCAATCCCGTCTGTGTGCCCGGCGGCGCGTTTTTCTACCTAGACGGGGACAGGAGCACAGACGGTGGCAGGACGGTCGGGGCCGCATCCCAGCGGCCGGGAGCAGCAACGTCGGCGCGAAAGCCAGGGCCGAGAAGTCCCGCCTGCGCCGGACGATTCAAGTAGCAGGGACGGGAGCGGCGAACGAGTGGCGAGCATCGCCGTACTTGGTGATCCAACGGAACTGGAGCAAGCGGTCTGCGAGGCGGCCGACGCGGTGGAGGCGCATTTCTCCATCCGAGCGGACCTCGACTCGCTGACGTGGCGAGTGCCGAGCGTCGTAGAGCGGATGGACGACGGCACCGTCAAGACGGATGCAAGATCGTTCTTCCACGCATACGCGGACCACCTGAACCTCTGGGTGGACTCGGCTCTCCGCCTTGCGACGGTTGCCCCGCGACTACGTGTGCTGGTGGGTGCAGCGCGCGCCTGGCTCGTGCTGGCGCGCTGCGAGCTACAGGAGGGCAAGCCCGACTACGACTGCGGGGGACGCAAGCAGGAGTCGGCGAGCGCCGCGTTGTCTATCTTGGTCACGCAACTGGAGGATCGTGAGATCGCAGAACGGAGCGCGGACATCCGGCGAGCAGTAGACAGCGTTCGGTCGCCTGCTCAGTTGAGCAATCAACCGCTGGTCTCGGATATCCCGTTCGCTAGGTTCATCTCTCAGACGCCACTGATCCGGGCGGCATGGCCGGCGCCGCGCGTGCTGCTCCGCGATGCGCTTGCTGAGATTGCAGCTCATCGAGCTGCTGCTCAAAGTGGCGAACCCCTGCAGCGTCTGCAGGACTGGCGCGAGGGCCTCGATGCGCTGCCGGCGAGCGACGACGGCTACGTGCGGAGGGCCGACGTAGCAAAGCTCGGCGTGAAGACTTCGACGATGCAGTACTGGTCGGAGCGTAACGGGCTTCCATCCCGCAAGGACGAGTTGATGGACGTGTGGGTCCCTCGCGACGAGCTGCGCAAACGGTTGGAGCGACTCGGCGAGAGGAAGCGTCGCCGCAAGTAGCTTCGATTCGCGCGGAGCGTCCGTATACGGTCGCATACGAAGTGCGTGGATGTGTCGGCAGGTGTGCCATGACGCGCGATGCCGCCGACCTTCGATCTGCCTCCTCTCTCTGAACTGATCCCTCTGCGGCGCGCCGCGCGCCAGGACGTCTGGCCTGGTCGCGACCGGCCGCTGCACGTGTCGGCCCTGTACCGGTTCGCTGCGGCGGGGCGATTGCGGACAGTTCGGGTTCCGGGCGCGGGCCACTGCACCACGCGTGCCTGGATTGCGGAAATGATCGCACGCGAATCGCAAGCCGCGCAGCCCCAGGCGCACGCGTCACGCTCAGCCGACACTGCACGCCGGCGTCGCACAGACCGGGTTCTCGAGCACCACGACGTTCTGCGTGCGGAGGCTCCGCAATGACCTCCCCGCCCGGAAACAGGCGCGGCCCGGAGTCTTGCAGGACCCCGAGCCGCAGCAAAGAAGGTAGACGCAGGAAGCATATCGGCCCGCACATCGCCGGCCAACCGGGCACGCAATCCGCCGTGCCACCTGTAGGCGCGATCGTCCAGCGACTGCATGCACGCGGTCTGACCTATGCCGAGATCGCGGAGGACTTCGGCCTGCCGCTGACGAAGGTGCTTGGACTGGTCTGGCTGGCACAGCGCCGGCGAGGAGGTTCGACGTGAGCTTCAGCCGCGAAACCCTAGATGCCATCCGTGCGCGCATCAGCATCGCCAACCTGCTGGCCGAACAGGGCGTCGCGCTGCGCCGGAGCGGCCGCAACTTGGTGGCGCTCTGCCCGTTCCACGCCGAGCGGACGCCGAGCTTCACGATCTACGACGACCATGCGCACTGCTTTGGCTGCGGCTGGCACGGCGACGCGTTCGACCTGCTGCAGCAGCGGGATGGACTGTCATTCCAAGCCGCCGTCGAACAGCTCGCCGCGCGCGCGGGCATTGCCATGGACGGTAGGCGCGCCCCGAGGCCGGGGCCGCGGATGCGCTCGTTCGCGCTGCATCCGATCCAGGCCATCCCCGACGAGCTCCTGCGACGGATCGACGCGACTCCCGAGGCTCTGCTGCGACCGCTCGCTGTGGAAGTCGGAGTCACCACTGTCTCGCTTCGCCGCCTCCGGGCCGGCGTCAACCCTGCATTCCCCCGAGTGCTCGCCTTCCCGATGTGCGAGGCGAGCGAACGTTGCACCAACCTCCGCTACCGCGCCCCCGGTGGGAGGAAGTTCTCGCATGCAGGGGGGACCGACGGCCTGTTCATGCCGCGTGACCTCGGCCACCCGGATCTGCTGCTGATCTGCGAAGGAGCAACGGATACCGCGGTCGCGCTCGACCTCGGACTCGATGCGATCGGTCGCCCTAGCTGCAATTCCGGCGTGCGACTGGTCCAGACGGTGGTTGCCGAGCGGCAGCCCCGTCGCGTTGTCATCGTGTCCGACGCGAAGCCGCAGGAGCGGCGTGGTGCAGCGGAGCTCGCCGACGTCGTTCGGTTGCGCTGCTCCGATGTCCGCATCGTGCTGCCGCCCGCACGGGTCCAGGATCTGCGGATCTGGCACCGCGCTGGAGTGACGCGGGAGGACCTGCTCGGGGCGATCGAGCGCGCGGCGCCGGTCGATCATCCCTGGCGACGGAGTGCGTCGTGAGCGCACCCGGCACGGGTCCCCTCTCGCTCAACTGCATTCGCCACAGCGCGACGCAATGGACCGTCACCCTGCCGGAACTCGACCCACCGCTGGTCGATGTCGCGGACCTGCGACGTGAGACTGCTCGCGAGGACTTGGTCGCCCGCATCAGATCGCGGCTTCCGCCAGCCGACCGAGGAGCGTTCGCCCAGCGACTGGACGATCTCGCAGCAGACCTGGCGCGGGAGGGCAAGAAACCATGGGAAGCCGACGCGGCATGCGATGCGCCGGCCGAGGCCGCGGGGTTTTTGAAGCTGTTCCCCGAGGTCCGTCCACACGAGGCTGAAGTCGATGGCGCTGCGCTCTTGGACGAGATGCGGACAGAGCTTTGTCGGCTGCTGGTCCTGCCACCGCATGCTGACGCGGTGATCCCGGTCTACTGCGCGCTCAGCTACGTCGTAGATCGCTTTGACGTGGCGCCGCGGCTGATCCTGAGGTCACCGCTGCCCCGCTGTGGCAAGTCACGGACCCTGAAGGCGATGGAGGGTGCGTGCTACCGGCCGCTGAAAGCCGAGGGACTGACCGGTCCTGTGCTCTTCCGGCTCATGGCTGCCTGCCACCCGACGTACCTGCTCGATGAATGCGACTCCTGGTTCGCGCCGAAGAACGGCGACGACTCGATCCGCGGGATCGTGAACAGCGGGTTCGAGAAGCCTGGCTACGTCTTCCGCTGCGTGGGCGACAACCACGAGCCGACGCCGTTCCCATGCTTCGGCCTCGCTGTGCTGGCATCGATCGGCAAGCTGCCTGCGACCGTGGAAGACCGGGGCATCGTGCTGCCGATGCGTCGCCGCGCACCACACGAGCACATCGACAGATGTTCCATGAGCCGGGTGCGGGGGCGCATGGCGGCATTCGCCGGCAGGTTGCTGCGCTGGACCCAGGACCACGCGGCCCGGTTCGTGGAGGGAAGTGCCGAGATTCCCGAAGGGTTGGACGACCGGGCGTTGGACGTCTGGGAGCCGCTGATCCGGATCGCCGCGGTCGCCGGCGGTCACTGGCCGCAGACGATCGCCAACGCAGCCGTCGCGCTCGCGGCTGGAAGGGATGCCGACGACGCGGCTGAGGGGGATCACAAGGTCCGACTGCTCGCCGACCTCAAGGTGCTGTTCGACGAGGTGCCAGGGACCGAGTGGATGTCGTCGAAGGACCTTGTCGCGCGGCTCAACCAGCTGCCAGACACGCCCTGGCAGAACTGGAACGATGGCAAGGGGATCGACGCTCAGTCGCTGGCGAAGGTGCTTCGCCAGTTCGAGGTCCGCTCGCGAGATCGCCGGTTCGCCGACGGATACCGAGGCAAGGGGTACCGGCGAAAGCATCTGGAGCAGGTTTGGGGGTCGTACCTGCAAGCCGCAGCCGCGACGCCGCGACAACCCGCACAGGATCAGGGCTCCAGCGTCACGGCTGGTTCCGCGGAGCCACCATCCCAGGAGGCGCCCGCGACGCTGCAACCCGGACAGAATCTGGCTTGTCGCGGCGTCGCGGGTCCCGCGCCCAAGGAGGCGGGTGCCGGCGGCTCCGACGCAGATGGAACCGGCTTCGACGAGACCATGGACGCCATGGTCCGCGCACTGCGCGAGAGGCGCCGGTGAGCTGGCGACTGACGGAGCTCGTGGAGGAGCTGGTAGCCGAGGCGCGCGCGCTGCGGGAGCGCCACGGGAGCGACCACGTGGCGTCGCCCGAGGAGGTGCGACGGCGCCTGGAGGAACTGCCCCTCTGGCAGCGCTACGACATCGTGAGCATGAGCTTGGAAGCGCTGGTCGTGTTCCACATCCCGGCTCTGCTTTTGCCTCAGGCGCGGCTGTCGAAGGACCCGACCGCCATGGCGCTGCTGCTCGACGCGGACTCCGCAGCCGCCGATCGGGCTAGGGGAGGCCGGCCACGCTCGCCACCGCCGGTCCCGACGATCGAGGACGTGACCGATCCGGTCGAGCGTGAGTTCCTCGTGGAGGTGCGCGACGCCATCCGGGCCGGTCGGATCGAGCCGCTGCCGTGGCCGGTGCCCGAGCATGACCGGGAGATGGCACGCGCACGCGCGGAGCTGAAGCTGCCGACGCCGCTGCAGCATGGCGAGCAATCATCGACGGAGAGCTAGTGATCCATGGTCTTCCACACCCGTGCAACCGTTCTCGGCCGCCTGACCGACGACCCGAAGCTGACCTACCACAAGTCCCGCAAGCGGCCTGGCGAGCGGGAGCTGGCCCGCGCCGAGTTCAAGCTCTTCGCCAGGCAGGAGGCTCACTCCCGGCGAGGTGAGAAGCTGACGATCCGCTGCGTGGCGTTCGGGGTGGCGGCGGAGGTGATCGCCGACCAGCGCATCGCCAACAGCTACATGCTCGTGGCCGGCCGGCTGCTGTCGCGGATCTTCAAGGACGACGACGGCAAGCACAGGCACGACGTGTTCCTGGTCGTCGAGGACTTCTCGTTCATCCCCAACCCCGAGGGCAGGTTCATCCGGGGCCACGTGCTGGTGACCAAGGCCGACCGTGACCGGTGGCGGGCGATCGAGGACGAGTTCGGCATCGAGTTCGTGCGCCGCAAGGCTGCAGGCACCCTGAAGGGCCTGTCGGACAAGCCGGAGTGGTTCCGCAACCCGAAGGACCGCACGGGGCCGAACCGCCCCGGCCTCTAGCAGCACGGCTGCTTAGGCACCCAGCAGTACGGTGCGAACCCCCGCGGAGCGGTAGCGAGCGCAGCGAACGCTACCATGCATTGCGGCAAAGCGAAAGCAGGTCGGGGGCCCGGCTCCGCTCGCACCCCGCCCCGCTTCGCCCCTGCAGCGCACCCCCTGGCCAGCGCATGGGTTTCCAACCTTGGCCAAGCAGTCCACCTGTGTTGCGCTCGACCGTCAATCCCCCCGGCCGCTGCCTTGCCTGGCGAAGCGGCGGAGGCCCGCTAGGCGTGCGGATGCCGGCGACCGGGAGCCTCGGCGCCGTCCTCGCGGGCATCGGCCCGTCGACGAGCAGCCGCGAGCTTGGCGGGAGCTCCGCGCGCTGGTCCCGCTTGGCCGACCCCGAGGGGGTCCCGCACGGCTGACCCGCACAGCACGCTGATCCAGGCGGCGCGCATTGTGTTCCTGCCGGGCGGATGAGCACTGCTCTGCGCGTCACCGAGCTGCTGACCTGCTGCCTGCTAGCCATGCGGGCGTGCGGCGAAGGGGCCGGGCGACGGGGTGGGTGCCGGTAGACAGGCGGTGAGTTTTCCGCTCGCCCGCACCGAGGGAAGGCCGCAGGTAACAGGCTGCCGAGCGCGGACCACAGTGCGCGCTGATGGGGTGACGCTGGTTCGGGGCTCCTGGCTAGGCGACGGCGCGATCCGCCACGAGATCCTCGCTCTCCTTGACGAGGTTGGCGAACCGCTCGCGGAAGTCGTCGGGCCACTGCGCAGGTTCGTTCGACTTCAAGAGGGTGTAGGCCCAGAAGACCATTCGGATCCTGAGTTTGCCGTCTTCCGTAACATCGATCCCATAGTGTCCGAGCGCCTCGCTCAGGCGCCTGACGCCCTTCACCATGCATCCGGTCAAGGTTCCGCCATCCGGATCCTCGTAGAAGGTCATGATCTCATCGACACGACGGCCCACAGCAGCACCCGGTCGGATGTAGACCTGAAGGCAATCCGCCGACTCGATGTAGAGCGCATGCGGACGGAACCCTGGCCTGGCACTTGTCCACCTTCCCGAAACTCCCTCTCCTCTGATCGAGTAATCCCCTCTCGAAAC
>CAZABP010000026.1:0-63800 GCA_964483245.1 uncultured candidatus Brocadiaceae bacterium
TGAGTTGGTCGTTCACGAACGTGAGCGGTGCGCGCAGGACGATCGCAGCCATCCAGACGAGCTGTGCCTGCACGATCGTCGAGGTCGACATCGAAGGTAACCGGTACATCCTCGACAGGCTGGGTTCGGTGCGCCGTTCCACCTCAGACGATCAACCCGGCGTTGCCACGGATGCCACGATCGAGCCTGGTGAGACAGCCGTGTTCTGCGCTGGAGTGGACACAGCCAAGAAGACGGACGAGCTGACGCCACGCCTCGTCGTGCACTGGGCAGAAGCGGGCCTCGATCCGCTGCAGCTCGCGGGTCGGCTCCGAATCCTCGAGCCGGCGACCGTGACGCCATCGGAATGCGTTCTCGTGCGAGAGCCGGACTCGGCCGCGCGCTGGGACGTTTCGTTCGATGTGGGGATGCACCCCAGCCTTGCCGCGACCCTGGTGCCGACGAAACACAGTGACAGCATGATCGAGTACGACGTGGTGTCCTCCGACGATGGTGGGTGCTGGACGGTCCGCGGACACCTACGCTTGGTGGCGGACCCTGGACCGGGTGCCGCGCTCGAACTCGCGACGACCGACCCGGAGATCAAGGTGCGGATTCCGTTGCGGGTGAGGTGGAAGTCCTGGATCCGCGCCAAGCAGGCCGTCGTCACAGCCGTGCCGCTCGGTGAGCGTCTCCACGGCTTCGAGTTCGACGTCGAGCTTGCGCGGAACGGCCCCCTCCTCATCGGCCGTGTCACGCAACCGGCAGGTCGCGCGGACTACCAGGTAGTCGACACAGATGTGAAGTACTCCGCCGATCACCGGAGAGCGACGGTCCGGGGAATCGTGCGTGCATCGACCGATGGCGTGCTGCTGGCCCCGATCCACGTCTCGTGCGTGGCGCCACACGAGGAGACGCTCGTCCTGAGCGCGCTCCTCGATGGAGCGTCTGCCGGCGCGAAACCTCCGGTTACCGCATCCGTGCAGGGGCGGGGCGCAGGAGCTTCAGGGCGGTGATGCTGCTCTTCCCGGAGAACCGCACCCATCAGCCTGAGAGGCCGCAGCTCCTCCTTCGCGTTCACTCGGATCAGCCTCCCAATGCCGGGGAGCCATGACTCAGTCATCCTCACGAGTTGCGCCCAGTCAGGCTGGCGCAGCGTTCCTGTTGTCTCAAACTGTCCGAACAGATCGGAGCAAAGCATGAAAAGTCAACTCGCGATCGTCGCGTCACTCATCGTGTTGTTCAGCGGTTTCGCTGCGCACAAGCTCAACACGGGGCCCGACGCGGAGCTGCGCGCGCAGACCCCCGATTGCCTCTGCACGTTTGTAGGCAACACCTTTCCGCAGACTGCCGCAGGTATAGGCGCTCTCACGGAATCGATCACTTGCGCGGGACACTCGCCGTTCAACTCATGCACCGTGAGCGGAAACATCACCTGGACTCCGGAAGTCAACTGCTGCGGCCCCTGGGATAACGCAGCGGTTGGAAGCTTCGACAGCTGTAATGGAGTGTACACGGTCTTCGCCAACTGCAGCGGAGCGACCTCGAACCCAGAATCGTGCACCATCAGCTGCACGGGTGCAGGAGCTGGCCTGTGGGTGGGTGCGGCTGTGAACGATTGTTCCGGCGGCGGACTCGTCGGCGCCCTGAAGGCGTACCTGTGCAAGTACGCGCCGTAACCGGAGCGCGGGGAGAACGCGCCAAACGCCCATGAGCACTACTAGCGGATCGATTCATCTACGGCCCCTGCTCGCGCTCGTGGCGGGCATGGCATTTGGAGGGACAAGCACCGCACAGCAACGCTGGACAAAGCAGAGTCCACCCAACTCTCCCCCCGCCAGATTCTGGCACGCCATGACCTTCGACCAGGTCCGCGGGCAGGCGATCGTCTTCGGTGGATTCCCACTGACGTCGTTCCCGCCGGCGAACGACACTTGGGAGTTCGACGGGCAGAACTGGAAGCAGACTGCGATTCAAGGTGCGCGTCCCCCGGGTAGGAACCAGGCTGCGATCGAATACGACGTGCGCCGCGCGAAGACAGTCTTGTTCGGGGGTGTGGCGATTGCCAACCAGTTCCTGGACGACACCTGGGAGTACGACGGGACGGCGTGGACGGCCATCCCGCATGCGACACGGCCTCCGCGGCGGAGTTCGCACAGCTTGTGCATGGACGAAGCGCGCGGCCAGATGATCCTCTTCGGCGGCGTCGATGCCACATCCGCGCCCGTGGCCTACTTCAGCGACACGTGGGCGTACGACGGACTGTCCTGGCGCAAGTTGACGCCGAGCGCACAACCGGGAGCACGCGCGGGCACATGTATGGCCTACGACCGCAAGCGCGGCCGTATCGTACTGCACGGCGGCGCGTCGCCAGGGATCGTCTGGAACGACACCTGGGAATGGAACGGCTCGACGTGGATTCAGGTGACGTTGCCCGCGCCTGGACCGCGACGCGTGAATGCTGCGATGGCATACGACAGGTCACGTGAGCTCGTCGTGCACTACGGAGGTTCGCTGGGAACTACAGTCTCGAATGAAACGTGGGAATACGACGGGCTGACGTGGACCCAACAAGTGCCAAGCGGCAATCCGCCGCCGTTGGAGTACACGGGCATGGTCTACATGGCGGGCCAACGATTCGCCCTGCTGTTCGGTGGGTGGGACGGCAAGCCGAACGGGGTTTACGACGAGTCGTGGGCTCACGCGCCTGTCAACCAGGGGCGGTACGACTCCTACTCGCTGGCTTGTCGCGGCGCTGCGGCGCGGGATCCGGTGTTGGTCGCAGAAGCGGGCGACCCATACACAGGTCACGTCTTTGGAGTGCGCTTGTCGGATGCCTTGCCTGGAGCGGGTGCGCTCCTGGTGATCGGAGCATCGCGCACCTCGTGGAGCGGCATTCCGCTTCCACTCGATCTGACCTGGTTTGGCATGCCGGGTTGCAAGCTCGCGGTCAGCTACGACTGGGGTGTGAACGCTAGTGCGGACGCCGGCGGTGTAGCGCAGTGGTCGTTTGGCGTTCCAACGGATCCCGGCCTGATCGGCGTGCGCTTCTACAACCAGGCCTTCGCCGTCGATCCGTCCGCGCACGCGCGCCCGTTCGTGCTGTCGAATGCCTGCGAGGGACTGATCGGCTCCAAGTGAGCGGCGTCGATCCCGCTCACACAGGATCCGGCAGTCCACTCACTGTGCGACGCCCGTAACCGCGAGCGCGCGTTCGAGCGCTGGCGCGTCCGCGCGTTCGAACGCGCGCTCGTCGCTGAAGCACCACCGTCCCCACACCTCGCTCGCGCCGAGCGCGTGCGGGAACTCCGGCGCCGGCGTTTCGACGCCGGAGCGCGGAAACAGCCAGCACTCGCCATGCATCGCGACGACGTTGCACGCGGCAGCGCGTCGGATCCGCAGCAGCTCGGCAGCAGCGTTCGCGCGCGCATCGGCGTCACCGCGTAGCCGCAGGACAAGGACCGGCAAGGAGAGCCGCGCGGTTTCGATGCCGGCGAGATCCTCCGATCCGAGCATTGGCAGCGGTTGCGCCGGCAACGCGCGCAGGAACGGCATCTCCTCGTCACACAGATGCACGTGCGCCTCCGGGATCGACGCGGCCGCGCCGATCGCATTGCCGAGCATGCAGCCACCACCGTCGTCGACGGCGGCGAACGCGCGAGCGAGAAGCGCCGCGTCGAGCTCGCGCCCGCCATCGCGGCGCCACAGGATGCTCTGCCCGCGCGCGAACGGCCAGCGGTTGGGCGTCAAAACGTGCCGCTCGTCCTGCCACAGCGATTCGTCGCGCTGGATGCGCGCCGCGTGGCTCGGCGCGAACGTCTGACGCCCGCTGCCGGGCACGCCCGGCCGGGCCGCGCGCGACGGCAGCAGCACGAGCTCGGCCGGCGCGCCGAACAGCACGATTTCGCGCCGCGCGGCGATGACGAACGGATCCGCGTGCAGCAGCGTGCTCGGCGGTGAGGGCAGCGATGCCGGCTCTGGTTTGCGATGCTGCATGGGCATCGTTACGTTTCGCCGCACCCGGCCCAGCCCGCCAGCCCTCGCATTGAAGATCGTCTTCTTCGGCAGCAGTGACTTCGCGATTCCGTCGCTGCGCGCCCTGGCCGCCGCAGGGCGCAAGCCGGCTCTGGTGGTCACGAAGCCGGACGCGCCGCGCGGCCGCGGGCGGAAGATCTACCCGGCCGTGGTCCGGCTCGGCGCCGAAGACCCGGAGATCGCCGTCCCCTGCGCACAGCCGGCCGCCCCGAACGCACCGGAGTTCCTCGACCAGCTCCGCGCGCTGGCGCCCGACCTCGGCGTCGTCGTCAGCTACGGCGTGATCCTGAGCCGCGAGCTGCTCGAGCTGCCGCGCCTGGGCTGCATCAACGCGCACGCCTCGCTGCTGCCGCGCTATCGAGGCGCTGCCCCGATCGAGCACGCGATCCGCAACGGCGACGCGAAGACCGGCGTGACGATCATGCAGATCGTCGAGGAGCTGGATGCCGGTCCGATCCTGCTGGCGCACGACACGCCGATCGGGCCGCACGAGAACGCCGGCGAGCTGCGCGCGCGGCTGGCCGAGATGTCCGGCCCGGCGCTGCTGGCGGCGATCGACCAGATCGAGGCCGGCAAGGCGAAGCCACGGGCGCAGGACGACTCGCAGGCGACGCGGGCGCCGAAGCTCGAGAAGGCGGACGGCGTCATCCGATGGAACCGCCCGGCGACCGACATCGACCTGCTGGTGCGCGCGGTCACGCCGTGGCCCGGCGCGCAGACCCGGATCGGCGCGAAGCGCTTCATCCTGCTCGCCGGCGTCATCGAGCCGGACCTGTACGGCCTCGGCGATCCGGGCCGGATCCAGTCGGCTGGCGAGGAGGGGATCCGCGTCTGCACCGGCGAGGACCTCTACCGGATCACGCGGCTGAAGCCGGACAACGGGCGCACGATGACGGCCGGTGAGTTCGTGCGCGGGCACCCGCTTCCGCCGGACGCGCGGTTCGGATGAAGCACGGCGGCGCGCGCCGCGCCGCATTCGCGGCGCTGGTCGCGCTCGAGCGCGGCGGGACCGCGCGCCTGGAGCTGGACCTGGCGCCGCTCACTGCGCGCGACCGCGACCTCGCGGTCGAGCTGGCGCGCGGCGTCGAGCGGCTGCGGCTTCTGCTGGATGCGGTGACCGGTGCCTGGCTGCCGCGCGGGCAGCCGCACGAGCCGGAGCTGCGCACGGCGCTGCGGCTCGGGGCGTACCAGTTGCTGTTCCTGGATCGGATCCCGCCGCACGCGGCGGTTGCGGAGACGGTGCGGCTCGCGGGCCCCAAGCGTGGGTTCGTCAATGCCGTGCTGCGCCGGATCGCGGCGGCGTTGGAACAACGATCAGGCGCCGCGCGCGATCGATTGGTGCTGCCCGGTGACCGCTGTCTCTTGCTGCCGGAGCCGGTGCTGCCGGATCCGGTTGCCGAGCCGGTCGCGCGCGCAGCGCTGGAAGCAGGACTCCCGGAGTTCCTGGTCGCGCGCTGGGCGGATGCCCATGACGCCGACACGGCAGCGCAGATCGCGCGCGCGTCGGCACTCCCGCCGGTGCTGTGGATCCGTACCAACCGGGCACGTTGCGATCTCGATGGGCTACGCGCCGCGCTCGCTGCCGAAGGCCTCGCTGCCGAGCCGACGCCGTATCCCGACGTTCTGCGCTGGAGCGCCGCCGTGCCGCCGATGCGCAGCGCCGCGTTCGCCGCCGGGCTGTTCGTCGTCCAGGATCCGACCGCCGTCCTCGCGGCGCAGGAGCTCGAGGCGCAACCGAGGGAGCGGATCCTCGATCTCTGCGCTGCGCCCGGGACGAAGGCGAGCCTGCTCGCGGCCGCCGTTGCGCCGGGCGGGACCGTGTTCGCGTTCGACGTGAACCCAGCGCGGCGGGCTCGGCTCGCCGAGACTCGCGAGCGGTTGGGCCTCGGTGCGACGCTGCAGATCGTCGACGACCCGTCGGCCGCGACTGGCGTCGACGCCGTGCTCGCCGATGTCCCCTGCTCGAACACCGGCGTCCTCGCGCGCCGCGTCGAGGTTCGACGGCGCCTGCGTCCGGGTTGGTTCGCGGAACTCGCGGCAGTCCAACGCACGATCCTCGCCGACGCCATGGCGCGCGTGCGGCCTGGCGGCCGCGTGCTGTATTCGACCTGCAGCATCGAGCCGGAGGAGAACGAGCAGGTCGTCGCCGGGCATCACATCCTGCGCGAGCAGCTCACGCTGCCGTCGCCGGGCGGTCCCGACGGCGGCTACTTCGCCCTGCTGGCAGCGGGGTTAGAGTCCCGCGCATGATCAGGTCCGTGATGACTTCCGCCGCGCTCGCGGCGCTGCTCATGTCCGCCGCATGCAGCAAGCCGGCGCAGCCGGCCGCGCCGAACCAGCCGGCACCGCGCACGAACACGCAGCCCACGCAGCCGCCGGCGTCGGTGCCGTCGCCATCGAGTTCCGCCCAGGCCAAGCCCGGCAAGACTCCCGCCAAGCCGGCCCCGGAGCTGACCGACGCGCAGATGGCGGCCGCCGAGGCGCACTTCCAGCGGGCCAAGCAGCTCTGGAACGACGCGCAGACCGCGCGCAACGCGAGCAACACCGAAGAGTTCAAGCGCGCGATCCAGGCGAGCTGGAAGGAGTGCGAGGCGATGACCGACTCGCTCCGCACGCAGATCGAATGGCTCGAAGAGGCGGACCTCGACGGCTGGGCCATGCCCGCCAGCTACGTCGCGCTGCAGCGGCGCTTCGACGAGTGGGACCGCGTCCGCAGCATGGTCCGCAAGAACAAGCCGGCCGACCGGTGACCGGTACACCAGGTCTCAGAGACGCAACCCGTCACTTGGCGCGAAAAAACCCGTGCGAACTGACGGAGAACGTCTCAGACACCTGGTGTACCGCTCCCAATTCAGACGGTTGGTGTCAGACTCCAACCCTCCCAATTCAGGAGGGTTGGAGTCTGACACCAACTGTCCGATTCTAAGGAGACACCCGCGCGGCGCGTGAAGCTCGGCTACAACACGAACGGGCTGCAGAACCACCGCCTGGCCGACGCGCTCGAGCTGCTCGCCGAGCATGGTTACGAAGCGGTTGCGCTGACGCTCGACGTGCTGCACCTCGATCCGTTCCGCGCCAGCGCCGCCGAGGTCGCCGGCATCGCGCAGCTGCTGGAGCGGCTGCGGCTCGAGCCGGTCATCGAGACCGGCGCGCGGTTCCTGCTGGATCCGCGCCACAAGCACGAGCCGACGTTGATGACGCGCGGCTCCGCGCGCGCGCGCCGGCTCGACTACTACACGCGCGCGGCGGCGATCGGGCGTGATCTCGGCGCGCGGGTCCTGTCGTTCTGGAGCGGCATCGACCGGACGCCGGACCAAGGCTCCGTGGCCTGGCTGCACGAGGGTGTCGCGGCGACCTGCGCGATCGCGCGCAGGCACGGACTCACCCCTGCTCTCGAGCCGGAGCCGGGGATGGCGGTCGAGACCGTGGCCGACTGGCGTGCGGTGTGCACCGCGCTGGGGTCGGACGCACCGGCACTCTGCCTCGATGTTGGGCATCTGTTCGTGACCGGCGAAGCGGCGGATCCCCTGGCCCTGATCCGGACCTGCGCCCCCGACGCGGTGCAGGTCCATCTCGAGGACATCGAACCCGGAATCCACGAGCACCTGCCCCCGGGCGAAGGCTCCATCGACTTCCCGGCCGTGTTCGCGGCGTTGGAGCAGGCCGGATACCAGGGTCCGGCCTGCTTCGAGCTCTCGCGGTCGAGCCATGCGGCACCGGAACTGGTCCGCCGGTGTGCGGAACTGTTCCGCTCCAGCCGACCGGCCGGCGACGTCGATCGTTGAACGGAATGCGCCGGGACCCCTATCCTGGCGCCTTCACCGAACCGCCGGGGGCGCCCCGGCATCACGAAGAGCTGGCAAGGCCAAGCCGAACCGGGAGGCGAACATGAGGCAATGCCCGACTGTGGAGGGGGATGGCGCCCCGCTCATCGTGCAGACGATCGGAGCCGAACTCTGCCAACGGCGGCAGACGGAGCACTATCACAAGTGCCACCGTTGCGTGTTCCGAGGCTGCGCTGCCACCGATGAAGAACCACCCAAGGCCCGGTCAGCGGGCCATGAACGGAACGGCGTGCTGATCCCGCGGCCGATCGCGGCCGCGCCAGCATCGACGCCCGCCATGGCAGCACCACCGGCACCAATGCCAGCACCAGCCATGGCGGCCGGCCGCAACGGCAAGCACGCGCCAGCACCTGCGCCCGCGGCCGCCGAGCCGGTTCGCGTCGCCCGTCAGCGGTAGCGCTTCAGCAGCTGCTGCAGCGCACCCTGCGCCGCGGCGAAGTCCGGCACGAGCTGGTGCACGAGCGTCGGCAGCTGGTCCCGGTGGCCGCTGCGGCTCGCGTTCTGGATCGATTCACACAGGTGCTGCACCGCAATTGCACCGAGATTCCCGGACGAGCCCTTCAGCGAGTGCGCGGCGCGTTCGACGGCACCGAGGTCTCCGCTCTCGAGCCCGCGGACGATCGACTGCACCTTGTTGGGCGCGTCTTCCAGGAACATCGTCACCAGGTCCACGAGCAGGTCCGGATCCCCGTCCTGCGTCAGTGCCAGCAGCTCGTCGATGACTTCCTGGTTCAAAACGCTCGGCATTGGGTCTCCTCGTTGCGGCGAGGAGGCCTATCGGGTCCCGCTTCGAGCCTGCTTGAGCGGAGGTCTCGTTCCGTGGTCGCAGGTTGAGACCCGCCGACGTCGATTCGCCGTTCAGCCGGCAGCGGCGCGGATCTGAGCCTCGGTCAACAGGCGCTTGCTGCGCTTGCCCGCATCGAGCACGCGCTGGATCCGCTCGTCGGTCGGCGTGATCCCGAGCTTCTCCAGCACCCAGACCACGTTCGACTTCCCGCTCATCGGACCGACGCTGATCTTCTGCTCCAGCCCGACGATGTGGGCCGGCACGCCGGAGTAGACCGAGTCGGCTAGCGCGACGTCCCCTTTGCGGTAGGCCTTGAT
Source organism: uncultured candidatus Brocadiaceae bacterium (assembly GCA_964483245.1). Taxonomy (GTDB): domain Bacteria; phylum Planctomycetota; class UBA1135; order UBA1135; family UBA2386; genus CAZABP01. The sequence goes on from CAZABP010000026.1 coordinate 8,964, forward strand.
GACGGCAGCCGCGTGCACGCCGGTCCCGGTCTCGAACGCGTCGTTGCCGAGCACCGGATAGTTGTGCGGGATCGCGACCCCGACCGCCGCGGCCGCCTTCGCGATGTACTCCGGCAGCCGGGTCAGGTCGTTGTCGATCCAGCCGAGCAGACGGCAGTTGACCAGCAGCAGGTCCATCGGCGCGTTGCCGGCCCGCTCGCCGATGCCGAGGGCAGTCCCGTGGATCCGGTCCGCGCCCGCTTCGACCGCCGCCAGGCAGTTGGCGATCGCGAGGTCGCGATCCCGGTGCCCGTGCCAGTCGATCTTGATCGTCGGGTCGAAGCCCCGCGCGAGCTGCTTGACGAACCCCACGACGGCCCGCGTTCCGGCCGGCGTCGCGTGCCCGACCGTGTCGCAGACGCACAGCCGCCGCGCCCCGAGCTCCATCGCCAGCGAGTACAGCGCGCGCACCGTGTCCGGTTGCGCCCGCGTGGTGTCCTCGGTCACGTACATGACCGGCAGCTGGTGATCCCGCGCGAACGTCAGCGCGCTGCGCGTGTGATCCAGCATCCCGTCCAGCGTCCAGTCCTCGGCGTACTGCCGGATGTAGCTGCTGCCGATGAAGGCCGAGACCTCGATCGGAATCCCGGCGCGCTGCGTCATCTCGACGACCGGCTCGATGTCGGAGACGACGGTCCGGCAGGCGACGTTCGGCTGGATCCGCAGCCGGGAGTCGGCGATCTCGCGCGCCATCCGCAGGATGTCCTCGCGCGGGCGCCCGCCGGCCCCCGGCAGCCCGAGGTTGACCGACTGGATGCCGAGCGCGTCCATCAGGTGCAGCAGTTCCAGCTTCTGCTCGATCGAAGGATCGGCCACCGATGGGGACTGGAGGCCGTCGCGCAGCGTCTCGTCGTCGAACTCGATCGGCCGGTCCAGCACGAACGCGTGCTGGTGCCGGTTCCAGTCGTAGATCAGGTCCTCGATCCGCGTCATGCCCGGCAGCTTACCGGTTCTCGCACAGCTGCCGGGCGCGGTGCATGATCCGGACGCAGATGATCGTCATGAAGTTCGGCGGCACGTCGGTCGGCAGCGCGCCGGCGATCCGCCAGGTGCTCGCGATCGTGCGTGCACGGCGCGAGCGACAGCCGGTCGTCGTCGTGTCGGCGCACGCCGGGGTCACCGATCTGCTGGTCGAGCTGGGGGAGCGCGCGACGAAGGGACGCGCCGATACCAAGGCGGTCGAGCAGCGCCACCGCGAGGTCCTCGCCGAGCTCGGGCTGCCCGCCGACCTGCTCGATCCGCTGCTGAAGGACCTGCGCGACCTCGTGCGCGGGATCAAGCTGGTCGGTGAGGCGACGCCGCGCTCGCGCGACCTGCTGCTATCGTTCGGCGAGCGCTGCTCGGCGCGCACGGTCGCGGCGTTCTTCCAGAAGGAAGGCCTGCCGGCGCGCGCGTTCGACGCCGGCGAAGCGGGGCTGAAGACCGACGCGACGTTCGGCCGCGCGCGCCCGCTTCCGGACGACGGCACGCTGCGCCGCACGCTGCTCGGTCTCCCGGAGGTGCCGATCGTGACCGGATTCATCGGCGCGGACCCGCACGGCAACATCACGACGCTCGGTCGCAACGGCTCCGACTACTCGGCGGCGCTGATCGGGCACGCGCTGGGGGCCGAGGAGATCCAGATCTGGAAGGACGTCGACGCGATCATGACGGCCGACCCGCGCGTCGTGCCGAGCGCGCGCCCGATCGTGCGGATGAGCTTCGCCGAGGCCAGCGAGCTCGCCTACTACGGCAGCAAGGTGCTGCACCCGGCGACGATCCAGCCGGCGATGGCCGGCTCGATCCCCGTGCGCGTCGTCAGCACGATGCGTCCGGACGCGCCAGGGACGCTGATCCTGCCGGTGCACGACGATCCGGAGACGACGGTGCGCGCGATCGTGCACAAGCGCGCGATCCAGATCGTCAATCTGGTGACCCCGCGGATGCTGCAGCAACACGGCGTGCTGGCGCGCGTGTTCGCGATCGCCGCCCGGCACGAGATCGACGTCGACCTGGTCGCGACGTCCGAGGTGTCGATCACGATGACGACCGATCCGGGGATCGCGCTCGGGCCGTTCACGACCGAGCTGGGCGAGATCGGCGAAGTCACCAGCGAGCCGGGGCTCGGCCTGATCTGCGTCGTCGGGCAGGGGATCGCGCGCGTGATCGGGGTCGCCGCGCGCGCGCTGACGACGTTGGCCGAGGCCGGGATCCGCGTGCGCGCGATCAGTCAGGGCGCGATCAAGGTCAACATCGCGCTGGTCGTCAACGGCGGCGACGTCGACGCCGCGGTGCGCGCGCTGCACGCGCAGTTCTTCGGCCGGAGCTGAGAGCCTGTTCCCAAATCCCCGCTGCGTTCGGCCGGCTGCGGCGGCCGCCGGACTGCGTCGCGCCTCCTCGACGTATCTCCTGGATATGCCTGCGTCGGCGCTCCTTGCCGGCGACCGCCTCGCTTGGCCTCGGCGCAACGCGGGGATTCAGGAACAGGCTCTGAACGGCGCCGCTCAGCTCTCTTCGAGGTCGCGGAAGAACCGCTCCGTGCCGTCGAGCTGCTTCAGGTAGATGTGCCAGTTCAGCCGTTCGTCGTGGTCGATCGCCTTCTCGTCCGGTGCGCTGCCGAGCAGCTGGTTGACCACCCAGTCGTTCAGGTGCACCTCGCCGGTCAGCTCCCGGTTGTTCAGGAACGGCTCGACGACCACGATCTCGAGGCTCCGCAGGCGTCCGGCCGGCTGCATCAGCCGCCGGTTGCGCAGCAGGTCCGCCTCGTCGCCGCTGATCAGCCGGACCAGCTCGACCGTATCGGCGTGCGGGATCCCCTCGTAGACCTCGCGGAACAGCAGGTGCAGCACGATGACCAGCTCCTCGTCGCTGAGCCCGTTCTCGAGCTTGAAGCGGACGGCCGGGAACTCGTGCGCCTCCGCGGACTGCTCGAGCCGGGTCTGGATCTGCTGGCTGAGCCGGCGGATGCGCTGCGTCAGCCACCGCCCCGGTTGGCTGATCTCCCGATGCACGCGGGTCCAGCGGTCCGGCGCGAACAGCCGCTCGCTGCGCAGCGCGTACAGGTTGTGCAGCAGCTTGAGGTCGATCAGGTAGTCCCGGTTGGACGCGTACCCCTGCTGCGGCGCACGGATCCCGTCGGCCGGCAGCTGTCCGGTGACCTCGGCCCGGAACCAGGCCAACGCCTCGTCCGACAGCCGGAAGCGTGCCTCGAGCAGGTCGCTCGGCCGCGGGTCCTCGTCGTCGTCGAGAACGACCAGCCCGCTCGCGCGGAGCGCCGAGGCCTCGTGCAGCAGGTCCAGCCCGGTCAGGATCTCGAACGAGCTCTCGAACACCGACCCCAGCAGCAGCCGGCCCTCGAGCGCCGGCTCCTCACTGCGCAGGTGACGATTCAGCAGCGTCGCGATCAGCCGGAAGTGCGTCGCATCCAGCTTGTGCTCGCGCAAAGTTTGCCCGAGCGGTCCGCGGAACCGGTAGCTCGCGAGATCACGCGTCAGCGTGTCCGCCTTCCGCTGGCTGGTGCGGCGCAGGCGCACTCGTTGCTCGCGACGCAGAGCCGGGTCGTCGATGCGCGTGCGGAGACGGTCGAGGTCCTCGCACAACTCGAGCAGGCGGCGCAGTGCGAATACGCGCTTGCGTGTGTTCATAAGTTGTTGTGAATACGAAAGTAACGAACCGGCCCGGAATGGGGCCCCGGGCTTTAGCCAGCCGGCAGCGAGGGCGCAAGGTGGGAGTTTTCCCGCCCGGTTTCCACTGGTTGTCCGCCATGGTCCGAAGCCCTTGCCGGCAAAGGTCTGAGCCCCGGAATCGGCGCCGGTACCCCTCCCGAATCGAGGAAATATTCCCGTGTCTGGCCGGGGGGACTCCGGCTACGGGAGGGGCGTGAGGAGCTTCCTGCCGGCGCTGGTCCGGGTGCTGCCGGTCGTGCTCGTGGGCTACCTGGTCTTTTCCGGGATCCGCGGCTTCCTGTTCGAGCGCTACCTCGTGCCGACTTCGAGCATGGAACCGACGTTGCACGGGGATCCGCGCGACGGGGATCTCGTGCTGGTCGACAAGACCGCGTTCTGGCGCCACCCACCGGAGCCGTGGGACCTCGTCGTGGTGCGCCACCGCGAGCAGGCCGGCGAGCAGTTCCTCGTCAAGCGGATGGTCGCGGAGGGTCCGCTGCACGTCGGGATCGACCGCGGCGATCTGTTCACCGGCAGCGGTCCGAACCAGCTGCAACGGGTGGTCAAGTCGCCGCTCGCGGCGCGCCGGCTGCGGCAAACCTGGGACGAGTTCCCCGCGCACAGCGCGACGGCGTCGTTCCTGCAGCCGGCGGTCGGGTTGTGGGAAGCGACGCCCGAACGGATCCGCTGCAGCGCCGGCGCCACCGCGATCGACGAGCTCGTCGCGGAAGCAACGGCGGCGCGCCGGACGGAGCGCGCGCGCGGGGAGCAGCCGGACCCGTATCTGCCGCGCCATCTGAGCCTGCGGGAGTCGATCTCGATGACGTTCCTGGACTGCCACGGCCAACGTCGCGGCCGCGCCTACGAGGACCAGGACGTCGGCTACGAACTGAAGCTGGTGCCGGACGCCGGCGTGACGGCGCTGCACTTCGTGCTGGAGCACGAGCGCCGCTACGTGTCGGTCGGGTGGACCGCCGCCGGAACCGGCCGGGTGCACGTGGACGGCGTGGCCGTGGGCGCGGAACTGCAGGGGCCGCCGCTGGTCGCGGGGACCGAGCTCAGCGTCGAGTTCGGCTACCTCGACGGACACGTGTTCCTGCTGCTGGACGACCAGCTCGTCCTGCACGCGCCGCAAGCGCTGGAGCCGGTCGGACCCGAGACGAACACCCTGCCGCGGCTGCCGCCGCGCCTGCCGAGTCTGCTGCACTTCGGCGTCGCGGGGGGATCGGTCGATGTCACGCGTTGGCGCGTGTTCCACGACATCTACTACGACCAGCCGGGGAACCCGCTCGTCGGCCCGGCCGAGCCGGTGCGGCTCGAAGCCGGACAGATCTATCTGCTCGGGGACAACACCGCCGAGAGCCGCGATTCGCGCAGTCTCGGCCCGTTCACGGACCACGATCTGGTCGGGCGGCCGCTCGCCGTACTCGCGCCGTGGTCACGTCTGCAGTTGCTGTACCCCTAGCTCGGACTAACCGCTGCCATGCTCGCTTCCGCCCTGCTGCTGCTGACCGTGCAGGATCCCCAGGCGGCACCGCCGCAGCCGATGCCGGTGCCGCGGACCGTGGCGCGCCATCTCGGCTCACGCAAGATCCGGATCGACGGCGGGCTCGACGACTGGCCGGCGCTGCCGCCGATCGACCTGACCGATACCCGGATGTTGTCCGGCACGGCGCTCGGCGCCTGGCGCGGGCGGGACGATCTCGAAGGGGTCGCGTTCCTCGCCTGGACGGACGAAGACCTGTTCCTCGCGGCGCGGCTCCGCGACGACTGGCACCGGCCGGTCGACAGCAAGGGCCCGGCGCTCAGCGACATCCCGCTGGCGGATTCGATCCTGTGGAGCTTCGACCCGCGGCGCGACACCCGCGCGCTCGGCGCCGATCGCGGCCGGGAAGAGGACCGGGAGCTCTGGGTGGGCGACGTCGACGGCAGCGCGCGCGTGGTGCTGTGGGACCGTTACCGCGCGACCGCGCGCGCGCCGCAGAACGCAGCGGCCGCGATGACGCGCGATCCGCGCGATCGCACGACGACGTATGAGCTGCGCGTGCCGTGGAGCGAGATCCTGCCGCACGGGATGCGCCCCGAGCAGGGGATGACGATCCACCTGCAGATCGTGCTGAACGACTTCGACGAGCCGACCGATCCGATGCCGCAGACGCGGATCGGGTGGACATTCGGCACGGCGCCGATGGTGGACCCCGGGGTGTTCGGTTCGGTCGTGTTGATCGGCGACGTCGACGAGATCCGTTCGCTGCCGGACGAGCCGGAGCCGCCGAAGCTGCCGCCGGATGCGGTGCCGCCGGGGTCGTACTGGGTGGATCTGCTGCAGCGGTTGCAGCGGCATCCGCCGGTGGTCGTGACGGCGGAGGGTGGTGCGCCGAGTGAAGCTGGCGGCGCGCAGCGGCTGGCGGCGCTGCGCATGCTCGATCATGAGATCGCGGTGTTCCCGCGCATCGATTTCCTCGAGCTGCAGCATCGCGTGCACCGGCGCATGCGCCGCGAGTCGGCCGGCATCGCGGCGCGGGGTCTGCCGTACTTCTGGCAGCTCGCATTGGCGGAAGTCGCGCGCAAGGCCGCCGCCGAGATCGCGCCGGAGCGATTGCGTTTGTGCCGGCTGCCACAGGGCGGATTCCTGGTGCGGACCGCGGCCTGCACGTTCGGGATCGACGTCAGCGGTCACGACGTGGAGACGCAGCTCGTCGGTGGCCTGGAGTTCGCGCTGCACAGCTCGCCGCTCGATGTCGCAAAGCGCAATGACCAGCTGCTGCTACGGCTCGGTGCAGCGAAGCGCGCGCTGTTCTCGCATCTGCCGATCCACCTGCCGGGTGTGGATGCGTCCAAGGTCAAAGGCACGCAGATCGGTGAGAGCTATTCCGCTGGTGGCCTGAAGGTCGGTGTCCTCGGTGCCCGCACCGAGCAGGGGGACGTCTGCACGACGGTCGCGCACCGTGTCGAATGGGCGGACGGAACGGTCCTGCTGCACGTCCCGCGTGGCGTGTTCCCGGATTGGGTCCGCCAAGCCGGGCCGGTCGACATCCTGATCCTGTCGGCGCGCGAACCGGAAGCGCTCGCGATCGCTGCGGCGGTCGAGGCGCGTCTGGTCGTGCTGGACGACGTGCTCTGCTGCCATCCGCTGGCCAGTGACGGGCCGCGCGTCGATCTCGACCAGGCATTGGCGCTGCAGTCACGATTGCGGCCGCGACCTTCGTTGTTGCTGGCGCCGGGTGATTGCATCGAACTGCCTATGCGTCAGTGAGCGGCTCCCGGCCGCGAATCCGCCGGGGAGCATTGAGATCGCGGCAGCGACTGGGCATTCTCCTCGGCCCGCCACATCCGGCGGCTGATCCCAGTCCCACCACAGAGTCTCATTCCCATGGCAAGCAAGAAGGGCGCCGAGGCGCTCGCACTGATCCGCTCCACACTGCAGAAGAACCGCGGCGCGACTTACGCCGAGATCAAGGCGCAGGCAGAAAAGAAGGGTTACACGATCCACCCGATCATGTACGGGCGCGCGCAGGCGCTCGAAGGCATCGTCAAGTCACGCCCGCGCGGCAGTGCCAAGAAGGCGGCTGCGCGCGGTCCCGGCCGTCCGCCCAAGCGCGGTCCTGGTCGCCCGCCGAAGCGTGGGCCGGGCCGTCCGCCCAAGCGCCGCGAAGACACGGTTGCACTGGCCAGCATCGAGAACGTGATCCGCACGATGCGGGAGAACCAGGCGCAGCTCGAGCGGTATCGCCGCGTCATCGAGCAGGTGCAGCGCGCGCTCGAAAGCGTGTCCTGACAGGCTCCCTGCCGCCAGGCAGCGCGGCGCGTCAGGCGCCGCGCAGCAGTGCCGCGAGCTGCGGCGCATACAGGTCCCGCGCGCGGCGCACGGACTCCTCCGCCATCGCCTGCTGCAGCCGATGTGCGATCGGCCCGACCGAGCCGCGCCCGACCGGTGCGCCATCGAGGCGCGTGACCGGCTGCACGTCGCGCAGCGTGCTGGTCAGGAAGATCTCGTCGGCGCGGCGCAGGTCTTCGGGACGCAGATCGCGTTCCTCGGCGCGCGGGAGGTCGGCGTTGCCGCGCCGCAGCAGGTCGAGCAGGATCGCGCGCGTCACGCCGGCGAGGATCCCGGCTGACAGCGGCGGGGTCAGCGCGACCCCGCCCTGGACGATCCAGACGTTGGCGGTCGTCGCCTCGGTGACATGGCCGGACGTGTTGAGGAACAGCGCATCGGTGGCGCCGCGCGAGCGCGCTTCGGCGAGCCCGAGCACGTTGTTCAGGTAGTTGCCGCTCTTGACCGCAGGGTCGAGCGCGCGCGGATCGTTGCGCAGGCGGGTCACGATCGCGAGGTGTCCTTCGGTCGTCGACGGTGCATGCAGGTCGCGCACGAGGATCACGATCCGCGCAGGACCCGGGGCGTGGGCGAGATCGATGTTCGGGGCCGTGCCGGTGCCGCGCGTGACGATGATCCGCACGTAGTGATCGCGGTTGCCGGCCTCGGCGACGGTCGCGGCGACGCGGCGCATCAGCTCGCGGTCATCGGCGCCCAGGTCCAGATGGATCGCGGCGGCCGAGGCGCGCAGGCGGGCGAGGTGCTCAGGCCACGCGAACGGCACGCCGCCGCGCGTGGCGAGCACCTCGTAGACCGAATCGCCGAACAGGAAACCACGGTCGAGGACCGGCACGCGGGCTTCCTGCTCCGGCAGGATCGTGCCGTCGACGTTGCAGAGGTTGGCCATCGGGCGCCGGACTGTAGCGGCTGATCCGGACGCCGCCGTACGGCGACCGGCGGCAACGGCTAGACTCCGCGCGCAAAATGTGCGGCTTCCTCTCGATCTTCGCGCCTGCCGGAAATGACGTCATCCAGGAGATCCTGACCGGGCTGCTGGCGATCCAGCACCGCGGTCAGGATGCGGCCGGCGTGGTGACGTTCGACGACAAGTTCCAGGCGAAGAAGGGGATCGGGCTCGTGCGCGAGGTGTTCGGCGAGAAGCACCTGAGCCGGCTGCGCGGGCACCTCGCGGTCGGGCACGTGCGCTATCCCACGGTCGGCGCGGGCGAGGACACCGACGTGCAGCCGTTCTGGCTCGACTTCCCGGTCGGGATCGCGATGGCGCACAACGGGAACGTGACGAACTTCCTCGACCTGAAGCGCAACTGGTTCCCCGCGCGCGGCGCGAACCTGGCGAGCAACTGCGATCTCGAGGCGGTGCTGTACGTGTTCGCGGATCACTTGATCCGCAACCGGCGCGCCGAAGGCGTGCTCGGTACCGACGTCCGGGATGCAGTCGCCGAGGTGTTCGAGACCGTCAAGGGGGCGTATTCGGTCGTCGGCACGATCGGTGGGACCCATGGGCGCGAGGGGATGTTCGCGTTCCGCGATCCGTTCGGGATCAAGCCGATCGTGCTCGGCGAGAAGAAGACGGGTGCCGGCGTCTGGTACGCCGTCGCCAGCGAATCGGTCGTGCTGGACGTCATCGGCTATCGCGTCGTGCGCGATCTGCGCGCCGGCGAAGCGATCTGGATCGGCGCCGATCGCAAGGTGCAGAGCTTCCAGATCGGCGCGCAGCCGCATCGGCCGTGCGTGTTCGAGCACATCTACTTTGCGCGGCCGGACTCCGTGCTGGATGGCGCGTCGGTGTATCAGGCGCGGCTCGAGCTCGGCCGGGAGCTCGCGGCGGCGTGGCGCCGGACCGGGATCCACGCCGATGCGGTGATCCCGGTGCCCGAGTCGGCGCGCACCGCGGCGCAGGCGATGGCCGAAGAGCTCGGGATCCCGTATCGCGAGGGCTTCGTCAAGAATCGCTACGTCGGGCGCACGTTCATCATGCCGAGCGACCAGCAGCGGCAGGATTCCGTGCGGCAGAAGCTGAATCCGATCCGCGTCGAGTTCGAAGGCAAGGACGTGCTGATCGTCGACGACTCGATCGTGCGCGGGAACACCAGCCGCCAGATCGTGCGCATCGCGCGGCAGATGGGCGCGCGCAAGGTCTATCTCGCGTCGTATTCGCCGCCGCTGCAGTTCCCGTGCCCGTACGGCATCGACATGGCGACCAAACGGGAGTTCGTCGCGCGCGGTCGCACGCGGGAACAGATCGCGACCGAGCTCGGCGCGGACTTCGTCCTCTACCAGGACATCCCCGCCATGGTCGCCGCCGTCCAACGCAGCGCCGGCGACGACCGCCGGTTCTGCATGGCCTGCTTCGAAGGCCACTACCCGACCGGCGACGTCACCGAGTCGATGCTCGCCGACATCGAGCAGGAACGCCTCGCCGCCAAGTGAGCGGTACCGGTACACCCGGTCTCTGAGACCCCGCGTACCGCTTCGCGCGAGTTTTCTCGCGCTAAGTGAGGGACGGGGTCTCAGAGACGCTGCGTACCGGTTGGGCTCTCAGCGCCAGCGCAGGCGCGGCACCAGCAGCAGCGCTTCGCGCGCGATGCGTGAGTCCATCTTGCTCTTGCCGAGCTGCCGGTCGATGAAGTGGATCGGCAGCTCGCGGATGGACCAGCCGGCGCGCGAGCAGCGGTAGGCCATCTCGATCTGGAATGCGTATCCCTGCGCCGAGACGGTGGCGAGGTCGAGCTGCGCGAGCTGGCGCACGTCGTAGCAGCGGAACCCGGCGGTCATGTCGCGGATGCGCGTGCCGAGCAGCGTGCGCGCATAGAAGTTGGCGCCGCGCGACAGCAGGCGGCGCTTGCGGTCCCACCCGATCGTGCTGCCGCCGCGCACGTATCGGCTGCCGATCACGAGCTGCGCGCCGGCGGCCGCGTGCAGCAGCCGCGGCAGGTCCCACGGCGGATGGCTGAAGTCGGCATCCATCTCGAGCACGTGGTCGTAACCGCGCGCGATCGCATCGCGGAACCCGGCCAGATACGCGGTGCCGAGCCCCTGCTTGCCGGTGCGATGCAGCACCTGGACCCGCGCGTCGGCCGCAGCGAGCTGATCCGCGATCGCGCCGGTGCCGTCCGGCGAGCCGTCGTCGACGATCAGCAGGTCGGTCTCGACGTAGGCGAAGATCGCCCCAGCGATCGCGGCCAGGTTCTCCGCCTCGTTGTACGTCGGCAGCACGATCAGGCTGCGCCGGCCGAACGACCAGGGTCGCGCTGGCAGCGGCCCGCGCCCGGCCTCGATTCCCGCCTGCGCGGCCGCGAGGGCCGCATCCCGCTCCGCCGCGCTGGCGACGACGACGCTGGCGCTGTCGGCACCAGCCGCGACGAAGCGCTCGAGTTCCTCCCAGTCGGTCGCGACGCGCAGCGCCGGCCCGCTCATGTGCGGACCGCGACCCACATGCCGTCGCCGAGCGGAACGATGACGCCGCTGAAATCGCCGCGCGCCGCGATCGCATCATTGGCGCGGCGGATCGCCAGCACTCCCGGATCGACGTCGTCGCGGTCGAGCAGCCGGCCGAACGCGAACGCGTTGTCGACCAGCAGCAGCCCGCGCGGCCGCAGCAGGCGTGCCGCCTGCTCGACGTAGTCCACGTAGCCTTCCTTGTCGGCGTCGATGAAGCAGGCATCGGCGCACGCATCCGGCAGCGCCGCCAGCAGCTCGCGCGCATCCCCGACCAGCACCTCGACCCGCTCGGCGAGTCCCGCCCGCATGAACCAACCCCGCGCGAACTCCGCCCGCGCCGGATCCAGCTCGATCGTGCGCAGTCTGCCCCCGTCTGCGAGCGCACGCGCGATCTGGATCCCGGAGTACCCACCGAGCGTGCCGACTTCGATCGCGTCGCGTGCGCCGCGCAGCCGCAGCAACGTCTCGACCAGCGCACCCTGTTCCGGCGCGATCCGGATGTCCGGCAACCCGGCCTGGGCCGCGGCAGCGACGAGCTCACCCAAGACCCGATCGTCCTGCCGCGTGCGCACCGACAGGTAGTCGAGTTCTGCCTGCGTGGGCGGCCTGGTTCGGCTCGACATCGCTGCGGACCATCCCTCTTGTGCGGAAGTGGGTCAACACCGTATCGAAGCCGGCGTGACCGCCCCATTCGACCGCGCTGCTGCCCGGGATCGATTGCTGACGCTGGTCGCCGAACGCGCCTACCGCGACGGCGTCGACCTCGTGCTCGCGTCCGGCAAACGCTCCGACTTCTACATCGATGGCAAGCAGGTGACGCTCGATGCCGAAGGGCTGTGGCTGCTCGCCCGCCTGATGCTCGAGGAGCTGCGCGCGTTCCCGCAGGTGACCGCAGTCGGCGGGCTGACGCTCGGCGCCGATCCGATTGCCGCGGCCGTCGCGGCCTTGAGTCATGAGACCGGGCAGAACCTGCGCGCGTTCCTCGTGCGCAAGGAACCGAAGGGACACGGCACCGGCTCACGGATCGAAGGCAAGCTCTCCGCCGGCCAGCAGGTCGCGATCGTCGAGGACACGATCACGACCGGCGGCTCCGCCCGCAAAGCGATCGACGCCGTGCGCGAAGCCGGCGCCGAGCCGGTCGTCGTGCTCGCGGTCGCCGACCGCGAGGATCCGGACGCGATGCCGTTCCGCCAGGAGTTCCGCGTCGTTCCGTTGCTGCGGCTCGCCGAGATCCGTTCGCGCCATCATGGCCGCGGCTGAACCGAGCGACGGGGTCGCGCGCGCGCTCGGGCGCATCCCGAGCGGGCTGTTCGTCGTCACGGCCGGCCAGGGCGAAGCGACGCAAGGCATGCTCGCGTCCTGGGTGCAGCAGGCCGGTTTCACGCCTCCCGCCATCACGCTCGCCCTCAAAGAGGAGCGCGCCATCCTGCCGCAGATCCGCACGGCCCCTTCGTTCTGCATCGCGATCCTGCCGGCCGAAGCGAAGGACCTGCTGCGCTTCTTTGCGCCGGGTGTCGGCCCGGGCCTCGCCGCATTCCACGGCGTCGAGCTCGCGACCGCCCCGGACGGCACGCCGTATCCGCGCAACTGCCTCGCCTGGATGAGCTGCCGTCCGATCGCTGAGGCTCGGTTCAGTGACCACGTGCTGATCGGTGCCGAAGTCGTCGCCGGCGACCGCATCGCCGAAGCGGCGCCGTTCGTGCACGTGCGCCGCAACGGCCTGAGCTACTGAGCCCGTGGCTGCACAGCCGAGTTCGATCACGGCCGTGCTGCTCGCGGGCGGGCGAGGCCAGCGGCTCGGTGCCGACAAGGCGCTGATCCGGCTCGGGCCGACGACCGCGGTCGAGCGCGCCGTCGCCGCCTGTCGCACGGCCGGGATCGGACAGATCCTGATCGTGCGCCGGCCCGACGCCGCGCCGCTACCGCTGCTCGGAGACGGCACGCGCGTGCTGCAGGACGCCGGCCCCGAGATGATCGACAGCCTGCGCGCCGCGCTCGCCGCCATACCGGCCGGCACCGGGCACCTCGTCCTGCTGCCGATCGACCACGCGATGGTCGAGGCCGGCACGATCGCCACGCTGCTCGTGCGCGCGCTGACCGGGCCGCCGCGGATCCGCCTGCCGTTGCACGACGACCGGCCGGGTCACCCGGTCCTGCTGCCGGCGTCGCTGCTCGCCGAGATCCAGGATCCGTCGACCATGACCCTGCGCGACGTGATCCGGCGCGATCCGGCGCGGGTCGAAGTCGTCCCGGTCGCCGATCCCTGGGTCCTGCGCGACCTCGACACGCCCGCCGACCTCGCCGCCGCCGTGGCGCATGCCGCTGCGCTTCCGCTGCCGCCGACGGCGTTGATGCGCGCGCACCGCTCGCGGCGTGCGTTCCACCCGGATCCGATCCCGGCCGCGCAGCTCGAACGTCTCGTCGACGCCGCCCGCCATGCCGCGACGTCGAGCTTGATGCAGGCGTATGCCGTCGTCGCCGTCGACGAGCCGGAGCACAAGGCGCGGATCGCGCGGCTGTGCGGCGACCAGGCGCACATCCACGAGGCGCCGCTGTTCCTCGCGATCTGCGCCGACCTGCATCGGATAGCGCTCGCCTGCACGCGCCACGGCCGCACGTTCGCCGACGAGACCCTGGAGGTGTTCGTGCAGGCGACGATCGACGCCGCGCTCGTTGGGCAGAACCTGTTGCTCGGCGCGGAGTCCGAGGGACTCGGTGGCTGTTTCCTCGGCGCGGCGCGCAACCATCCGACCGAACTCGCCGCCGAACTCGGCCTCCCTCCACACGTGTTCGTCGCGTTCGGTCTCGTGCTGGGTGTGCCGGCCGACGACCCGGTTCCGCGGGGGCGCATGCCGCTGAGCGGGATCCTGCACCACGATCGCTACGACCTCGCTGCGGCCGAGCGCGCGCTGGATGGCGCCGACGAGCAGATGCGCAGCTGGGCCGCGCGGACCAACGCCGAACGCGGCGGCTACCAGGGCCGTGCGGTCAACGAGCAGAAGGGCTGGGCCGACCGGATGGCGGACCTCTGGAGCCGCGAGCGCGCGAACCCGAAAGGCCGCGCCCACCTGCTCGCTGCCTTGCGGCAGCTCGGGTTCCCGCTGCAGACCTGAACAGGCGGTCGCGTGAGCGGGGCGAAGTTCCGCTGGCAGCGGAGCCACGGGCAGGAATTCACTTCGGGCGGCGCGGCGGCGCTGCCGATGATCGCCCGCATGCGGACCCTCCTGTGCGCAGCCGCGGTCGCCGTGTGCTGCCTTGTTCCCGGTTGCACGACCTACGACCTGCGCGCCTATGCCGGCTACCAGAGCACGAAGCTGGAGGGGGACGTCGCGCTCGCACCGACCGGCAACACGATCCCGGCACAGAGCGTCGACCTCGAGCAGGACCTCGGCATCGCCGACGAGTCGGACTCGGTCTACCTGCGCGGCGAGCTCGCCCTGCTGTCGTTCCGCGCGACGCTGTCGGCCTTCACCTACGAGGAGTCCGGTGACGGCACGCTGCAGGCGCAGTTCGGCGACCTGACGATCGGGACGCCGGTCAGCAGCAGCATCGACTTCGGCAGCATCAAGGGCGGGATCACGTACGACATCAACCTGGGCCCGATCCGCGTCTCGCCCGGCATCGCGGTCAACTACATGAACTTCCAGGCCGATGTGCGCGCGACGAACTTCAACGCGTTCGAGTCGCTCGATCTCGATGCGCCGGTGCCGATGCTGTACGGGCAGGCCGAGGCGAACCTCGGCCCGCTCGCGGCGACGCTCGACGTCGGTTGGATCGATGCGGACATCGAGGACGTCGACGGGACGGTGTGGGATCTCGAAGCGATGCTCCGCTACCAGATCGTCTCCAAGCTCGAGGTGTTCGCCGGCTACCGGTTGATCACGGCGGACATCGCCGGCGATGCGGACGGGCAGGACTTCAGCGGCGAATTCGAGTTCAGCGGCTGGATGTTCGGCGGCGGGCTGCGGTTCTGAAGCTGCGCTGACCGCGACGAGTCACCGCACCAGCACGCGTCCGCCAGCCGCGGCGGCGGCGCGCAGCGGAGCGCGCAGCTCCGCGACGCGCGCGGGCGCCCCCGGCGCGTGGACGAACGCCAGCGGCACGCGCCAGGGATAGGTCGCCGGCGGCACGATCGCCTGATCCGGCGGCTGCAGCTCGATCGACAGCGGCCGGACGGAGAGGTCGCGGCGGCGGCGCAGCGAGGCGAGATCCGTCAGGCCGAGCGCGCGCGGGTCCGCAGCGACCGCGGCCAGCACGTGGTCCGGCCCGGCGAGCCGGCGCGCCGAGCTCGGGATCCGGTCGCCCTGGATCAACACGGCCGCGGCGCGCTGCTCGAACTGCCCGTCGTCGTCGAGCAGCAGGTTCGGTGCGCCTGCCGGGCCACCGAGCTGCATCCAGTCGCGCTGCTGCCCGGTCAACAGCGTGCGCAGCTGCGGTGTGGTCACGCTCAGCACGCGGTTCGCCGGATGCACGACCAGCACGAACACGATCTCGCCGATCGGTTCGGCGACCAGCCCGGCGTCCCGTTCGTTCTGCGACAGCGGACGGCAGACCAGCGCCGCATCACACTCGCCGGCGAGCACGCATTCGAGCGCGCCGCTGTCGGACTCCTGTCGCCACTCGACTCCTCGCAGGTCCGCGCGCGCGAGCAGCATCGATGCCAGATCGGAGCGCGCCACGCGCAGCTCCGCCGGCTGCGGTGGTTGCGGCGAAGCTCCACCCGGCGCGGCCGGCGTCGCCTGCGGGTCGGTCCCGGCCGACCAGCGCAGCGGCACACGCATCGGCTCCGGCATCGGCTCACCGTTGCGGTCCACGGCCGCTGGCGGTGCGAGCAGGTGCAGCGTGCGCCATGCTTCGAGATCCGGATCGCTCCCGCCACAGGCCGCCAGCGCGAGCCCGGTGATGGCCAGTGTCGACGGCTTCCGCATCTCCCCCGCAACTGTTCGAACAGACCGCATCCGACCCTTCGCCGTGGTGAAGGATCGGACAGTCGGCGGCTGACTGTGGAGTCGGCCGACACCCGTTCGATGGCAGGGGCCGGTCCGCCGCAGCAGCGCGGCGGGTCGCGAGGGTCAGAGCCTCAGGCTCTCACCAGGTGAGCTGCAGGATCGGGCCGCGGCCCGGCTGCACGAAGCCGACGTTGCCGGCAGCGTTGTTGCCGAGCCCGGAGACGACCGACATCGGGATCAGGCCGTTGCCGACCGCGGTGCCGAACTTGAAGCGCAGCCCGTCCGACGTCGCGAACGCGAACGACGGATTGACGCGCCCATCAGTGACGACCCACTGCCCGTAGATCGTCGCGCCGGCGAGCGGGAGATCTCCCGGCACCGGCACGTGCACCTCCGCAATGCCCCCAGTGCTCGTGACCGCGGAGAACGGCAGCGTCAGGTCGGTGAACACGAAGCAGCCCGGCAGCGTCGGCGCCAACGACAGCGGCAGCGGAACGCTCGCCCACTGCGTGCTGCTCGCGCCGAAGAACGCCGTGGCGACCGTCTGTGCCGGCGCGCCGAACAGATAGAAGTCGAGCGCGCCGCCGCCCGGATTCGGCGCCGCGCCTTCCGCGCGGTTCTGCCCGGCCGGACAGCCGAGCGACGTCCCCGAGATCAGATCGACCGTCCCGGCCGACGTCGGCGACTGCACGCCGTCCATGTAGTACGGATACGTCCGGTTGACCGACTCGTAGGCGTAGTGATCGATCCCGAGCGCGGCGCCGATGTACTGGAACGGCACGTCGAACGGGAACCGCACCAGGAATGCCGGCAGCCCGGTGCTCGGCATCGGCAGCGGCGGGAAGTTCGTCGTGAAGTCGACCTGCTTCGCCGTGAACACCGTCATCCAGCCGGATGTCGTCGACGTCGGGAACGTGCCGCGCGGGTTCGTGACCGGACCGACGTAGTTGCCCAGGCGCACCTGCCACACCGGGATGCCCTGGTTGGTTCCACTCTTGCGCTCCATCAGCGCCGTCGTGATCTGCGTCGTGCGGCGGTACGCGACCTCCTTGATCAGCGAGTTCGCCGGGATCGACGCCAGCAGCGACCGGTCGAGGTACTGCACGTGGCGGATCCGGTCCGATCCGCACGGTTCGATGTCAGGCGAGTTGCCAGCCTGCGTCGCATAGGCAGGCGGCACGATCGCCGTGTTCTGGGCGACCGCGATGGTCGCGAGCAGGAGGGGGAGCGAGGCAGCGGAAGCGAGGCGCAGACGGTTCATCGGTGGCTCCGGCCGCTACGGGCCAGCAAGGTGCGCGGAAGCTAAGCCGGATCGATCCGGCGGGTATGGGCCGGACGGCGCCCGCGCTGTAACCGTTCTGTATCCGCGCGGCCGCTACCAGCGCAGCTGGAAGATCGCGCCCCGCCCCGGCTGCAGCAGGCCGACCCGCTGCTGCGCGTTCATGTCGGTGCCGGACACGGTCGAGACGGCGATCGGGCTCTGGCCGAGCTCGGTGCCGAGCGTGAACGCCAGCCCATCCGAAGTCGCATAGGGGAAGCTCGGATTCACGCGTGGATCGCGGACCAGCCACTGCCCGTACAGCGTCGCGCCGCGGAACGCCGGGTCCCCCGGGACCGCCTGGCGGATCTCACCGGTGCCGGCCGTGCTGGTCGTGGCCGGGAACGGCAGCGTCAGGTCCGTGTAGACGAAGCAGCCCGGCAGCGAGTTGGCGGTCAGGTCGAGCGGCAGCGGGATCCCGCTCCAGCTCGTCTTGCTCGCGCCGAAGTACGCGATCGCCGCAGCACCCGGGGGCGCGCCGAACAGATAGAAGTCGAGCGTGCCGCCGCCGGGGTTCGGCGCGAACCCCTGCGCGCGGTTCTGTCCTGCCGGGCAGCCGAGCGACGCCGGCGTGATCAGTTGCACCGTGCCGCTGCCCGGCTGCGACCACACGCCGTCGACGAGGTAGGTGTAGACGTAGGCGACCCCTTCGTACGCGTAGTGCTCGATCCCGATGCCGGCGCCGGTGTACTGCACCGGCTGGTCGAACGGGAACCGCACCTGGAACGCCGGCAGCCCGGTCGCCGGCAGCGTCAGCGGCGGACAGTTCGTCGTGTGGTCGATCTGCCGCGCGGAGAACACCATCGTCCATGCCGGGTCCGCCGGCTGCGGAAACGTGCTGCTCGGATTCAGGACCGGCCCGGTGTAGTTGGCCAGGCGCACCTGCCAGACCGCGAGCGTGAAACCGCGCCCCGCCTTGCGCTCCATCGACGCCGGCTCGGTAACCTGCGGGCTGCGCCGGTACGCGATCTCCTTCAGCAGCGTGTTGACCGGGATGCCGGCCAACAGCGTGCGGTCGGCGTACTGCGCGTGACGGATCCGGTCGTAGCCGAACGGTTCGATCTCCGGCGAGTTGCCGGACTGCGTCGCGTAGGCCGGTGGGACGACGTGCGTGCCTTGGGCGGCGGCGGTTGGAACGAACGAGGCGAGGAGCAGGACGAGGGGGCCGATGCGGTCTGCCATGGCTGGGTGGCTGCGGGCTGGAGGGCGGCCGCGGCACGGTAGCGTCTCCGCCGGTTTCGACTCCAATCCCCCTGGGCCGCAGGTGCCGCGGTTTCTCACGGCGCGCGACGGTTCGCGTCGGACGGTTTCCTCGCGATGGCGTCGAAACCGCCGAGGGCGCAGGGCACCGGTGGCCTCCACGGACCCCTCGCCGGCGAACGCTTCGGGCCGAGTGACGCGAGGCGCAGCCCTTGGCTGCCCGGGCGTCGGCCGCGATGGGTGGGTCGGGTGCTGCCAGGGAACGTGCCGCGTGCGGCGCGCCCGATGCGCTATGGATCACACCGTGTCTGCCAAACGCACGCGCCCGCGCGTCGTGGTCGTCGACGACGACGAGAGCCTCCGCACCGTGCTGGAGATCGAGCTGGAGCGCATGGGCTTCCAGGTCGAGGTCCATGCGACCGCGGAGCAGCTCGCGGTGAAGCTCGCCGAGCATCCGGCCGACGTGCTGGTGCTGGATCTGCGGTTGCCGGGGATCCCAGGGATGGAGGCTCTGGCCAGCGTGCTCGCCGCCGATCCGGATCTCCCGGTCGTCGTGTTCACGGCGCACGGGTCGGTCGAAACCGCCGTCGCCGCGATGCGACACGGCGCGTTCGACTTCCTGACCAAGCCAGTCGCCCTCGACGTCCTCGAGCAGACTCTGCGCAGGGCAGCCGCGACGGCGCAGCTGCGGCGCGAGAACCGCCGCCTGAAGCGGCTGTTCGATCGCGACGACGGTGGACCGCCGATCCAGGCTGCGAGTCCGGCGGCGCGCCAGCTCGAACTGGCGATCGAACGCGTGGCGCAGGCGCAGCAGTGCGTGCTCGTGCTCGGCGAGAGCGGTACCGGCAAGGAGCTGGTCGCACGTCACCTGCACGCGCTCGGGCCGCGCCACGAGCAGCCGTTCGTCGTCGTCAACTGCGGCGCGATGTCGCGCGCGCTGCTCGAAAGCGAACTGTTCGGCCACGTCAAGGGTTCGTTCACCGGAGCCGACCGCAAGCGGCTCGGACTGTTCGAAGCGGCCGACGGTGGCACGCTGTTCCTCGACGAGATCGGCGAACTGGCGCCGGAGCTGCAGCCGGCATTGCTGCGTGCCCTGCAGTTCGGCGAGATCCGTCCGGTCGGCAGCGACACGGTGCGGCACGTCGACGTGCGCGTCGTCGCTGCGACGCACCGCGACCTGCGCGCCTTGGCTGCCGAGGGCCGCTTCCGAGACGACCTGTACTACCGGCTCGCAGTCCTGGAGATCCGGGTGCCGCCGCTGCGCGAGCGCAGGGAGGACATCGGCGCGCTGGCGCAGTGGTTCCTCGCGCGCGAAGCGTCGCGCGGCGGCCGGGCGCTGCGACTGACCCCTGCTGCGATCGAGCGCCTGCAGCGGCACACCTGGCCGGGAAACGTGCGCGAACTGGAGAATGCCATGGTGCGCCTCGCGGTCCTCGCCCCCGGTCCGGAGATCGGCCCGGAGGATGTCGCCGCCACTGCGCTCGGCGGCGCAGACCCGCGCACAACCGGGGCGTTGCCGGCGCTGGCCTTGCGCGAGCTCGAGCAGCTCGCGATCGCCGAGGCGATGCGACGCACGCAAGGCAACAAGCGCAAGGCTGCCGAGCTGCTCGGGATCGCGCTGAAAACCCTCTACAACAGGCTCGCCGAGGCGGGCTCGCCGCCGCCGCCCGACAGCTGATCGATCGCTGCCGCGCGCATCACCAGCGCAGCAGCAGCAACTCGGAACAGAAGCCGGGTCCCATGGCCAGCATGACGCCGAGACTTCCCGGTGGTGGCCGACGCTGTTCGATCGTCCGCGCGAGGATCAGCAGCACCGACGCGCTCGACAGGTTGCCGTGGCAGCGCAGGCTCTCCCAACTCGCCGACAGTTCCGACGCGGGCAGCCCCAGTCCTTCCTGCAGCGCGAGGAGCACCTTCGGGCCACCGGGATGCGCCACCCAACTGCGGATGTCCTCACGGCGCAGCCCGTGATCGGCAAGGAACGTGTCGATGTCGCCCGGGAGGCGCTCGCGTGCGACCGTCGGAACCTGCGGTGACAGCACGATGCGGAAGCCATGCGCGCCGATATCCCAACCCATGACGTCTTCGGTGTCTGGGTAGAACACCGACCGCGTCGCCAGGATCTTCGGTCCATCCGTGGTCCGACCCGTTCCGGTCACGACCGCGGCGCTTGCGCCGTCGCCGAACAGCCCGCAGCTGATCAGGTTCGCGACCGACCGGTCGTCGCGCTGCAGGGTCAACGAGCAGAGCTCGAGCGTCAGCACGAGGGCGACCGAATCGGGCGCGCCGCGCACGAAGTCCGCCGCGCGCGCGACAGCGGCTGCACCGGCGACGCAGCCGAGCCCGAAGATCGGCACCCGGCGCAGATCCGGGCGGAATGGCAGCCGGTTCATCAACCGTGCATCCAGCGACGGGCTGACGAGTCCGGTCACGGTCGCCAGGAAGATCGCATCGACGTCCTGTGGCCGCAGCCCGGCTGCGCCCAGCGCCACATCGATCGCGCGCTCGGCCAACGGCAAAGCGCAGCGCAACCAGGCCGCGTTCCATTGGGTGAACGAGTCCAGTTGCGCGTACTGCTCGAGCGGCAGCGCGAGATGGCGGCGCTCGACGCCCATGTTCCGGTGCAGGGCTGGCAGCCGGCGTGCGACCTGCGGGTCGTCGGCCCAGATCTGCAGCAACTGGTCGGTGATGGTCTGCTGGTCGTAGCTGTGCTCCGGCAGCGCCGTGCCGAGGCCGGCGATGCACACGTCCGTGCCGAGCCCGGGCCTCGGTTCCGCCTGCGTCATGGCTGCTCCTCGCGCCGCAGGACGACGACACCCTGATCGGTGCCGAATCGCAGGTGTCCCTCGGCGACTTCGACCCGTATGGCCGGCGCACCATCCAGGACCAGGCCGTCCGGCTCCAGACGCCAGCTGCCCTGCAGGGTGCGGAACGCAGCGGTCTCGTCCTCGGCGACCAGCGCGGCACCACTGAAGTGTCCGTCCGGCTCGAACCAGTACCAGATCCGGCGCATCGTGAACGCCGCTTCGCCGGTGATCTGCGTGGAGACGAACAGACCGGCGAGGTCCGCGGCGGTGGCCGGTTGCCAGACCAGCTCCCGCACCTCGATCGCGACGGCCCGATCGCCGTGCGCGACGACGTTCGATGCGTAGCAACCGCCGAGCCCCAGCAGCAGCAGCGCCGGCAGCGGGAGGACACGATGCAGCTCAGCGCGCATCGTTGACCTCGCCGGTGGCGCGCGCGCGCAGCGCGATCCAGATCTTGACCTCGTCTTCCATGCCGATGAGGCCGAGCTGGCTCGGGACCGGGACCCCGTAGTCGGTCAGTCGCAGCGGCACCTCTCCTTCGACCACCACGCGGCGGGCTTCGTCGACATGGATCCGGACCGGCATCGTCAGCTCGCGGGTCTTGCCGCGGATCGTCATGTTGCCGGTGATCTGGCCGTGGAGCTGTTCATGCGCGGGATCCGAACCCTGCGCATCCGGCGCGAAGCGCGAGATCTCGAACAGGATCTCGGGGTGATGCTGGACGTCGAGGTGTTCGCGCAGCCCTTCGTCACGGCCCTCGACGCCGGTGATCAGGGTCGCAGCGCGGCAGCCGATCTCTCCGGACCAGAGGGATGCCGGATCGCCGAAGTTGGCCACGAACGCGCCGCGCACGGCGGACGTGACGCCCGAGAAGTCGTGCAACGTGCTCTTCGCGTCGAACCCGACCCGGCTGAGCGCCGGCAGCAGCGTGTAGCGTTGCTTCGCGTCGAAGCGATACCGGCGATCCGGCAGTTCGAACGACAGGAAGGTGCGGCGCGGCGCGGGTTCGGGCGGTGGCGCCGCAGCCGCGGGCTCGAGCACGGGGGGCGGCGGCGCGGACTCGGTGATCGCGGGGGGCGCTGCCGGCGCGGACGCGGCGACGTCCGGCACGGGTTCCGCCCCGGCTGCGTCCCCGCGTGGCATGACCTGCGCCGCGAGGCTCGTCTGGATCCCGTCCAGTTGCGCACGCAGCGCGGCGACGGCGCAGTCCCAGCCGGCGGCACGACGTGCGAGCTCGGGCAACCCTGCCATCGCGGCCAGGATCTGCTGCTGGCGCTCCGTCCCCGCCTCGTCGAGCGCCTGCGCCAGCTTGGTCAGGTGCGCGCCGAGATCGGAGCGGAGCTCCTCCTGCTTCGTTGCGATGACGCTCAGCTCGTCGCGCAGCAGCGCCGTTGGATCCGGCGGTTGGTCGGCGGCATCCAGTTGCACGACGAGACGAACATGGTCCTGCACCCACCACAACCCTGCTGCGCCGATCCCGGCGAACGCGAGGAGTGCCAGCAGACCGAACCAGCGGAGCAGTTTCCCGATCACGTAGCTCCTCGAGCAACGCTCGTGCCGCTGGTGCGGACGAGGCCCACGCACGGCTCGCGTCGCGCAGACGTGCCGGCACCACGTGGGTTCGCGGACCTGCACGCACGCGAGGCAGCGATCCGACAGGCTCCGTGCGGCATGTCGTTTCGACAATCCGCCATGTAGTTCCTACACGGTGGCGCGAGCGCTGCGACCGCAGCTGCTGCGAAACGAGCGGGGATCCGGAACTGCACCGGCCGTGGCATGCGCTGTGCTCAGTGCCGCGTGATGCCGGATCCAACGGCGCGTCTGCGCAGCGTGACCGCCGTCATGGTCGCGCTCGTGCTGTTGGCGGCGACGGTCCACCTCGCCGTGCAGCAGCAGCGCCTGCGCTTCGATCCCACCAACGCCGCGATGCGATCGGTGGACACGCCGGAAGCGGCTGCGAGCGCACGCCTGGCGCGTGGGTTCGGCGGCGAGCGTCCGGTCCTGCTCGTGTATTCGGCGCTGCCGGGCCTCGCGATCTCCGCGGCCGAGCAGGAAACCCTGCGGCAGCTCACGGAGGAGTTCGCCTCGTCGCCGGCCGTGCGGCAGGTCGAACCGCTCCCCCTGCAGGATCCGAGCGTCGCAACGGTGCGCGTGTGGCTGCGCACCGGCGCCGAGCTCGATGCCTGGCTCACTTCCGCGCGGGCAAGCTGTCCAGCGTCGCTGGTGCTGCATGTGAGTGGCCAGTCGATGGTCGAGCAGGCGATCGCGGCCCGGACCGCTGCCGAGCGCAGCGCAGTCGTGCCATGGATCGCCGGCGTGCTGACCTTGCTGCTCGCGCTGCTGTATCGCAGTCTGCGGCTCGCACTGCTCGCACTGCTCCCTGGTGCCCTCGCGATCGTCTGGACCGAAGGCCTGCTCGCGTGTCTCGGCAGGCGACTCGACCCGGTCGCGGTCCTGCTCGGCCCGGTGCTGCTGACAGTCGGAGTCGCAGCGGGGGTCCACTCGATCGAAGCCTGGCGCCGCCAACTCATACGCGGCGCATCGCATGCCAGCGCGGCGGGCCTGGCGCAGCGCGAGTTGATGTTGCCGGCCACGCTGGCCGCGATCACGACGATGGTCGGCTTCTGGGCGCTGGCCTGGAATCCGATCCCGGCCGTCGCCGAGTTCGGCGTCGTGGCTGCATTCGGAGTCGGACTGGTGCACTTGTTTGCGCTGGGACTGTTGCCGCCGCTGCTGGGGCGTTTCGGTCCGCGCACGCTCCCGGAGCCGGCGCTCGGTCGTGGTGCCGCACGTTGGTGCCGCGTGCTCGCGGCGCAGCGCGTGCCGATCCTCGTCGCGACGACGTTCCTTGCCACGCTCGCCGGGGCGCTGTGGCTCCGGCTGCGGGTCGACAACGATCCATTGCAGTTGCTGGCGCGGTCGGATCCGGCGCGCATCGAATACGACGCCGTGTCGGCGCGCCTCGGCGCGGCGGATTCGTTCCACCTGCTCTGTCCCCAGGAGCTCGCGTTGCGGCAGCCGGATCGGCTGGCTGCATTCGCGGCGCGCGTCGCGGCGGCATCCGGGATCGCAGGTCCGATCCCGCCGTTGCGGCGCTCGACCAGTGGCGACCTCGCGCTGGAATACGCGCTGGCTCCGGGCGGGAGCGCCGCGCGCTCGGCGCTGTTCGCCTCGATCCGCGACGATGCGCGGCAGCTCGGGCTGTCCGGCGTAGCGCCGGCCGGCGACGCGGTCCAGGTGGCCATCGATTCCAGCCGCCTGGTGCACGGGCACCTGCTCGGCCTCTCGGTCACCGCCACGGCGCTGTTCGTAGTCATGGCGGCCGGGCTGCGGTCGGTGCGTCTCGCGCTGCTGGGCATGGTGCCGAACGTGCTGCCATGCGTGTTGCTGTACGGCACGCTGGCGGTGCTGGATGCGCCGCTGACGGTGGCAGCGTCGATGATCGGCTCGGTCCTGCTCGGGCTCGTCATCGACAACACGATCCACCTGCTGCACCACCACAGGCGCGCAGCAGGCTCCGTCGGAGATGCGGCAGCCATGACGCAGGCATTCGTCGCGGTTGCGCGTCCGATCCATCTGTCGGGCATCGTCCTGGGCTGTGGATTCGCGGCCGCGCTGGGCGGCGGCATGCAATCGACGCAGGAGTTCGGGGCGATGGCGGCTGCCGTGGTCGCGTTCGCCTGGTTCGGGGATGCGGTGCTGTTGCCGGTGCTGTTGTTGCGCCCGGCGAAGGAGGTGCGTGCATGACGCAGCCGGTCGACGTGCTGGTCGTCGGTGCCGGCCCGGCCGGCACTGCGCTCGCGACGCATCTGGCCCGCGCCGGCAGCTCGGTCCTGCTCGTCGATCGCAAGCGGTTCCCGCGCGACAAGCCCTGCGGCGAGTTCCTGAGTCCGGCTTGTGAGCCACTGCTGGCCGAGCTCGGCGCGGCGGACGCGCTCGGGCAGGCCGGGACACGGCAAGTGCACGGAATGGAGCTGCACGGGTTCGGCGTCACCGCGCGCGGGCGGTTCCGCCTCGCGCCGCGCCTGCCGGCGGTCGGATTCGGGATCCGGCGCCTGCAGTTCGACGAGCTGCTGCTGCGCAACGCCCTGCGCGAGCCGGGGATCGAGTGGTGCGAAGCCCACCAGTTCCGCGGACTGCTGCGCGACGGGTCCGGCCGCGTCATCGGCGCCAGCCTGCTCGATCCCGACCGGCAGCCGCGCGACGTGAAGGCGCGCTGGGTCGTCGGCGCCGATGGAGTTCGTTCACGCGTTGCGGCATCGCTCGGCCTGCAGCGACCGGTCCGCTGGCTGGACCGCTTCGCGCTGGTCGCGCATTTCGACCCGGTCCCGCAGCGGGAGCTGGCCGAGGTGCACTTCGTGCCCGGTGGCTACTTCGCGGCGACCGGCGTCGACGGCGACTGCTTCTCGCTGAACCTCGTCGTCGACCGGAGCGAGCTCACGGCGCGGCGTGGCAGCTGGCCCGAGTTCCTCGCCGAGCACCTGCAGCACGCGCCGTTGCTCGCGCAGCGGCTCACCGGCGCCAGGCAGGCCGGGCCGATCCGCGGGATCGGCCCGCTGGCCATGCAGACGACGCGCCAGGTCGGTGCCGGGTTCGCGCTGGTCGGAGACGCGGCTGGATACGTCGATCCGTTGACGGGCGAGGGGATCTACTTCGCGCTGTGGACGGCCCGGCTGTTGGCGTCGGCGCTACAGCAGGCGCTGCGCGAGCCGAAGGCCGCTCGCAGCGCCATGCGTCGGTACCAGCGGCAGCGACGTGCGGAGCTCGGGCCGCGGTTGTTCATCGCCAAGCTGCTGCAACGCGGCTTGCGGCATCCCCGCTTGGCGGCCGCGTGCATGCGTTGGCTCGCGCTGCATCCGCGCTGCTGCGATCTGGTCGTGACGCTGACCGGGGACACGCTGCACCCGCGCGACCTGCTGCGCCCTTCGGTGCTGCGGGAAGTGCTCGGGAGATCGGCGTGATGCGCCTGCCGGCCGCGCTGGCCGCGCCGCTGCTGCTCGGCGTCGGCGTCGTCCTGCTCCGAGCTGGCAGCGCGAGCGCGCCGGCGCGGAACGCGGAACCGGCGCACGAGGTCGTCGCGCTCCCGTTCGCGTGGTCCGCCGTGACGCCACCGGCCGGCGCCGAGTGGTCCCTCGACGTCGATGGCTCCGGTGCCCGGTTCGAGGTCGGCGGTGCCTTCGGTCCCGCGGTGGCGAGTTGCGCGGTCAGCGGCTCGCTGCGCTGGGGTGAAGGCGGCCGGCCGATGCGGATCGTGCTGCGGTTGCACACGAGCCGGCTGCGCGTCGAGTCCGGCGAGCCGCAGCTGCCCTGGGAGCTGCTCGGGAGCAGGATCCACGACGACGTCGTGTTCGAAGGGGCCTGCACGGAATCGGTCGGCTGGACCGGCCGTGCCGCGCAGCGCGTGACGTTCGCCGGCGGACTCTCGTTCGGCGCGCAGCACTGGCGCCAGGAGCTCGTGCTGTGGATCAGCTCGATCCGACCGGGGCGCGCCCACCTGCTCGGGGTCGGCGAGGTCGCCGGTGGGCTGGCACTCCCGCAGCGCTACGTGCTCGGCGTGCTGCCGGCATCCAACCGCATCGCGCTGGCGCTCGATCTGGCATGCTGCTCTGCAGACGGCAAGTCACGATGACCGGAGTTCCTTCTCCGACGGAATCCACGGCCGGACCGCCGGGTCCATTCCGGTCGCTGCGGCGACGGCTGTTGCTCGCCTTCGCACCGCTTGGCCTCGTGCTGTTGGGCGGCACGTGGTGCATCGTGCGCGAGGTGGGCCGCATGCACCTGGACGTGCAGCGGATGTTCGAGGAGAGCCGCGAAGTCGAAGCCGCGCAGACGATCGTGGAAGCGCTGAAAGGGATCCGCCAGTGGAGCGATGTCGGTGATCCGATGCCCGTGGCGACGCTCGATCTGGTGGCTCGCGACGTCGATCGCCATCTCGACGAAGCGGAGCAGGCGCTGACCAGCGTGCGCAGCTCGCATCCGGACGACCCCTCGCGTGCGGGGCACCAGTCGGAGGAGCTGCGGTTGGCGGCCTCGCTCGACCAGCACCTGCAGCGGTTGCGCGCGGCGCTTGCGCAGCACGACCAACGGGCCAGGCTCCGCGACGTGGTCGGTGCCGCGCGGCACGAGGCCGAGGCGCTCGCGGCGATCCTGCGCCGCGAGAGCCGTGCGGTCGGTGACGACCTGGACCAGCGCAGCGAAGACATCGTGCGCCTGTCGTGGTCGATCGGAATCGCGGCGCTGCTGTCGTTGGCCGCCGCGGCGGTGCTGTTCGCGAGGCTCGTGCTGCGGCCGCTGGCCGAGCTCGACCGCAGCGCGGAAGAGCTGGGACGAGGGGACCTGCAGCATGTCCCGGTGCCGCGACGCAACGATGAGCTCGGGCGCGTGGCGGTGACGTTCAGCCGGATGGCTGACAGCCTCCAGCGCAGCCAGGAGGACCTCGAGCAGCGGATCGAACAGCGCTCACGCGAGCTGCTCAGCACGGCGCGACTCGCCGACATCGGCACGATGGCCGCTGGCGTCGCGCACGAGATCAACAACCCACTGGCCTCGATCGCTGCCTGCGCCGAGGGACTGCTGCGCGATGCGGCGCAGGTGGCCGGCATGCCGGAGTCGATGCGCAAGTACCTGCGGATCGTGCGCACGGAGGCGATGCGCGCGAGTGACATCACGCGTCGTCTGCTGTTGCTGGCGCACCAGGATGGCGCACAGCGCCAGCCGCTGCACCTCGACGCTGAGTTGCGCGAGGTCGCTGCGATGTTCCACCATGAGGCGGAGCAGTCGGGTGTGCGGCTGGACCTGCAGGAGGTGGCGCCGCTGCCGGCGATCGAGGGGGATCGAGCGGAGTGGCGGCAGGTGCTGTTCAACCTGCTGCGCAACGCGCTCGAAGCCAGTCCGCGTGGCGGGGTGATCCGCCTCCGTTGTGCTGCGGCGGACGGCGGCATCCGACTGGCGATCGAGGACGAAGGACCCGGCCTGCCCGCGGGCGATCCGCAGCGACTGTTCGAGCCGTTCGTGACCACGAAAGCGCCGGGGAAAGGCACCGGGCTCGGCCTCGCGATCGTGCACCGGATCGTCACAGCCCACGGCGGTCGCATCGTCGCCAGGGACCGCGAGGCTGGTGGCGCTGCGTTCGAAGTCACGCTGCCAGCGGGGGGGAGGGGAAC
Organism: uncultured candidatus Brocadiaceae bacterium; assembly: GCA_964483245.1. GTDB lineage: Bacteria > Planctomycetota > UBA1135 > UBA1135 > UBA2386 > CAZABP01. The sequence continues at coordinate 37,360 of CAZABP010000026.1, forward strand.
CGGGTCATTTTGTCCCGATTGACAGGGGCAATCTGTCCGGCATGCTTCCGCGCCGATGCACCGCTTCGCCGTGCCGTCCGGCGCCGTGATCCGCACTGCGGAGGAGCTGGCCGTGCATCTGCGCGAGGCGATCGAGCTCGGGCGCATCGGCAGTGGCGAGCGGCTGCCGCCGATCCGTGAGCTGGCGCGGACGCTGCAGTTGTCGCGGCACCTCGTGGAGCGCGCCTACCGTGAGCTCGCGGAGCGCGGCGTCGTCGCGGCGACCGTGGGCCGCGGGACGGTCGTGCTCGGCCAGCGGCCGGCGAACGGAGCCAGCGACGGGAGCGCACGCGTGCCGTTCAGCACCGCAGCGGAAGCGGCGCTCGCGCATCTGCGTGGTTCAGCGGATGCGCCCGAGCTGCCCGCCGGCGTCGAGCTGATCGCCGACTTCGCGCATCTGTGGCCCGACTCGACGCGGTTCCCGGTCGAGACGTTCGCCGCCTGCCTGCAGCAGGTGTTGGTGCGCGACCGCGGCGCGGTGCTGCGCTACGGCGATCCGAACGGGCACGAGGAGCTGCGCAACGCGCTGGCGCGCGACCCGGAGCTGGGCGCTGCGGCGTCGCCGGAGCAGATCCTGATCACCAGCGGGGCGCAGCAGGGGATCGACCTGGTGCTGCGCGCATTCGCCGAGCCGGGCTCGACGGTCGCGGTCGCGGTGCCGACCTACCACAACCTGTTCGCGCTGCTGAAGGTGCACGGCCTCGGACTGCTGCCGCTGGCGGCGGATGGCGCCGATCTCGCCGCGGCGCTGGCGCGGCCGGACGTGCGGCTGCTGTACGTGATGCCGACGTTCCACAACCCGACCGGGGTCACGCTCGATCTGGCGCAACGCGAGGCGTTGATGCGCGTCGCGGCGCGCAGCCGGGTGCCGGTGCTCGAGGACGAGTTCGAGCAGGAGCTGCGGTTCGCCGGCAAGCCGTTGCCGAGTCTGCAGAGCCTCGATCCGCGTGGCCTGACCGTGACGGTGCGCACGTTCTCGAAGGGGCTGTTCCCTGGCGTGCGGATCGGCTGGCTGTCGGCGGCGCCGGACGTGTTGGCGCGCTGCGCCGCGTTGAAGCGGACCCTCGACCTCGAGAGCAGCACGCTGTTGCAGGCAGCGCTCGCCGAGTTCATCGGCGAGGGGGCGTTCACGCGGCATCTGCGCGGATTGCGCGCGGAGTTGCGCGCGCGCCATGCCGCCGCGCAGAAGCTGCTCGCGCGTCTGCTGCCGCCCGGTTCGCGTTGGACCGAGCCGCAGGGGGGCTATGCGCTGTGGGTCGAGCTGCCGCCGGCGCTCGACGGCGAGAGCATCGCGGCGGCGGCCGCCGCCCGCGGCGTGCTCGTGACGCCCGGCGCGCGTTTCGACCCGCGCGGGCAGCCGTCCAGCACGTTGCGCCTGTCGCTGTCGCGCAGCGACCTCAGCGCGATCGAAACAGGTCTCGAAGTCCTCGGTGCCGTGGCGCGCGCGCAGCTCGGCGAGCCGATTCCTGCCGCACGGCGCGCGCTGTTCCTTTGATCCAACCTCCGCAACGATGATCCAGAGCAACCTCACGTCCGAGATCCCGGGCTTCACGACCGAGGAAGTCCGCACCAAGATCGGCTTCTGCGAGCAGCTGAAAGGTGGCGTCATCATGGACGTCACCAATGCGACGCAGGCGCGCATCGCCGAGGAGGCCGGTGCCGCCGCCGTCATGGCGCTCGAGCGCGTGCCGGCCGACATCCGCCGCGACGGTGGCGTCGCGCGCGCGTCGGATCCGGCGGTGATCCGCGAGATCCAGCAGGCGGTTTCGATCCCGGTCATGGCGAAGGTGCGCATCGGCCACTTCGTCGAGGCGCAGGTGCTCGAGGCGCTCGAGGTGGATTGCATCGACGAGAGCGAGGTGCTGACGCCGGCCGACGAGCAGTTCCACGTCGACAAGCGCGGGTTCCGCACGCCGTTCGTCTGCGGCTGCCGTGACCTCGGCGAGGCGCTGCGCCGGATCCACGAAGGGGCCGCGATGATCCGCACCAAGGGCGAGGCCGGCACCGGCAACGTGGTCGAGGCGGTGCGGCACATGCGCGCCGTGGTCGGTGGGATCCTCGAGCTGCGCGGGCTGGATCGGCGCGGGCTCGAGCGCAAGGCCGTGGAGTACCGCGTGCCGTTCGAGCTGCTGGCGTGGGTCGCCGAGGCGCAGCGCCTGCCGGTGCCGAACTTCTCGGCCGGCGGCATCGCGACCCCGGCCGACGCGGCGCTGATGATGCAGCTCGGCGCCGAGGCGGTGTTCGTCGGGTCGGGGATCTTCAAGTCGGAGGATCCGGTCGCGCGCGGCCGCGCGATCGTGCAGGCCGTCACGCACTACCGGGACGGCAAGGTGCTCGCCGAAGTCTCGACCGGGCTCGGGATCCCGATGCGCGGGCTCGAAGTGGCGTCGATGCCGCCGCAGGAGCGGCTCGCGCAGCGCGGGATCTGATGGCGCCGCCGTTCGGGGTGCTCGCGCTGCAGGGGGACTTCGCGCGGCATGCGCAGGCCCTGCAACGCGCCGGCTGGACGACGCGCGAGGTGCGTGTGCCGCGCGACCTCGAAGGTCTCGCCGGCATCGCGCTGCCGGGTGGCGAGAGCACGACGATGCTGAACCTGCTGGATCGCAACCAGCTGTTCGGGCCGTTGCGGGAGTTCTGTGGCAGTGGGGTGCCGGTGCTCGCCACCTGCGCCGGGCTGATCCTGCTCGCGCGCGAAGTGCGGGCGCCGGAGCAGCGGAGCTTCGGCCTGCTCGACGTCACCGTGGCGCGCAATGGTTACGGCCGCCAGATCCACTCCGGCACGTTTGCGCTCGAGGGTCCCGGCGTGCCGGCGGGGGCGACCGGCGTCTTCATCCGCGCGCCGCGCATCCTCCGCGTCGGTCCCGGTGTCGAGGTGCTGGCGCGGCGCGGCGACGACCCGGTGCTGGTCCGCCAGGGCCCGATCCTCGCCGCCTGCTTCCACCCCGAGCTCGCGCCGGACTACTTCGGCTCCCTGACTCCCGGTGGCAAGGTTGGGGTCTGACCCCTTGCTTGCCACGCGAGCTGGCGCAGGTGCGCGAGGGTCGCGCGCAGCAGGCGCATCTTGCTGCGGCCGGTCGTGCGTGCGCGCAGCGTCGCCGGCACCTCGACGACCTTCGCCCCGGCGGTCAGCGCGCGCAGCAGGGAGTCGCTGACGGCGAGGAAGTCGTCGCGCGGCGACAGGCAGCGCAGCAGCAGCTCCCGCCGCCACACCCGCACCATGCCGGTGAACGTCCACAGCCGCGCCCCGCTGCGCCAGCGGTACAGCCGCGAAGCCATCCGTGACAACCAGCGGCGACCGGCCGACACGCCTTCGATCGCGCCGTCGGGATGGTGGCACGATGCGAGCGCCAGGTCGGCGCCGGCATCGACGGCATCCGCGAGCGGCAGCAGGATCGCTGGGTCGTAGGTCGAGTCGGCATCGAGCCAGGCGACGAGCGGGCCTTCGGCGGCCAGCGAGCCGGTCCGCAGTGCGGCGCCGAGGCCGCGGTTGCGCTCGTGCCGCAGCACGCGGGCCGGCTGGCCGCTGAATGCCGTCGCCAGCACTGACAGGGTCGCATCCACCGAGCCGTCGTCGACGAGCAGGAACTCCACCTCCCGCGTCGCGCGCTCCCGCACACCACGCAGCGCCGCGGCCAGTGCCGGCACGGACTCGGCTTCGTCCTTGCACGGCACGACGATGCTGAGCCGCGGAGTGCCGTTCACGGCGCGGATCGTAGACGCAGCAGCAGCAGCGCAGCGGACCAGGACTGCTGACAGTCCCTGCGCCGCCCCGTACCATCCGCCCCTGTCGTGAATCGACCCTCGCATTGGACCCTGGCATTCGTGCTGCTGACGCTCGGCGCGGCTGCCGGTCTGCATTGGCTCGGCTGGTTGCCGGACCAGCAGGTGCCTGCGGCACCGTTGCACCTGCGCACGGATGTCGAAGCGCCGCTCGAGCCGCGCGCACCGCAGCTCGCCCCCGAGGAGGCGCCGGCGCGCGTCACCGGCCGGCTGCTCGACCGGCTCGGCCGGCCGCTCGCCGGCGGCGAGGTCCGGCATCTCGTCAGCGGCGAGATCGTGCGGACCGATGAGCACGGTCGATTCGAGTTGTCGGCGTCGCCACGCCGCACGCACCGTCTGCTGCTGCAGGCGGAGGGACACGACGCGCGGATCGTGCAGTTCGTGCCGGAGGTGCGCGCGGCCGAGCCGGCGTTCGTGCTGCCGGATGCGCAGCCGTGGCGCGTCCGCCGCTCGCTGGTCACGTCAGCCGTGACGACGCCGCTCGCCGGTGAGGGTTACGTCCGCGGCCCGGACGCCCAGGGCATCCAAGACGCCGTGGTCACGTTGCGCGAGACCGGCGTCGCGGTGTTGACCGACGAGACCGGGCGCTTCCGGATCCCGTTGCCGGATGGTCCGTTCCACCTGCTTGCGCACGACGGCGAGGGGCGTTTCACCGAGACCGAAGTGCTCGCGCCGAGTCGTCGCCAGGGCCTGGTGCCGCTGCCGGAGCTGCAGCTGCGCGAGCCGGGGGCGGTCGTGCGCGGCCGCGTGCGCGACGAAGAGGGCAATCCGTGCGCGGGTGCCGTGATCGTCGTGACGCAGGGCTCCATCACGCGCCGCGCCGTCACGGACGAGGGGGGCGCGTTCCAGATCGCCGGGCTGCCGGGCGGTGAGTGCGCGTTGCGCACGTTGCCGCAGCCGGATCTGCCAGCCCTCGAGCATGCGGTCATCGCCGGTGCGAGCACCGACCTCGAGCTGACGCTCCGCCGCGCGAAGCCCTGGCAGGTGCGCGTCGTCGACCGTGCCGGCAAGGCGCAGACCTCGCGCCTGGTGATCGCCGGCGGCAGCGACCGCTATACGCAGGCCCAGGCCCTGACCGATGCCGAAGGTCGCGCCGTGCTGCACGGGCTGACCACGGAGCCGACCGAGTTCGAAGTGCGCGACGCCGACACGTTCGAAGCGCTGCCGATCGTCGGCAGCGACCCTGCGACGCGCACCGTGACGATCCGCTGAGCAGGCTCCCCCGCGCCGTCAGCCGTGCACGAACTCTGCCTTCGCGCGCGGACCGTTGCGCAAGAAGTTCTCGACTCCGATCCGCATGTCCTTCGTCGCGCAGACCGCGCCGAAGCTCTTCGCCTCGAGTGCGAGGCCGGCGCGGAGCGGCAGCCTGGCACCACCGAGGATCGCCGCGACCAGGATCGCATCCACGGCGCGGCTGCGATGGCCGAGATCGACCTCCGGCAGTGACTCCGGCGGATTCGGCAGCGCTTCCCGCGGCAACGACGGCGCGTCGACGCGTCCATCGGCAAGGCCGCGCGCGAGCTCGACCGCGCGTCCGACCAGATCCTGCTCGACCTCTTCGCTGACGAGCCCCCACTCGACCGCCTCGCGCGACGAGATCGGGCGGCCGGCGCGCAGCACGTCATTCGCGCGCTGGAATCCGATCAGGCGTGGCAGCCGCTGCGTGCCGCCGGCGCCGGGGATGATCCCGAGATTCGTCTCCGGCTGCGCGGCGAGGACCTTCAATCCCCGCTGCGCGACCCGCATCGTGCACGCCATCGCGAGCTCGATGCCGCCGCCGAACGCGAGCCCGTTCAGCGCGCAGACGACCGGCTTGCCGAGATCCTCGATCAGGTTCAGCACGCGCTGCGAACCGAGCGACGTCTGCTCCCCCTCGGCCGGACTCGCGATCTGCGCCAGGAAGCCGACGTCGGCGCCGGATACGAATGCCTTGCGGCCGTGCCCGGTCAGCACGATGCCGCGCACGCTCGGATCCGCGCGCAACGCCGTGAACTTCTGCTCCAGCTCGTCGAACACCGCCTGATTGAGCGCGTTCAACACCTTGGGCCGGCGGATCGTCAGCACGGCGATGCCGTCGCGATCCTCGCGCAGCACGACCGGGATCTCGAACGGCTTGCCGCTGCGCCCGTGCTGCTGAATGCAACGCGGCACCGGGAAGCCCGGGTTCTCCGCCGCGTACGCCTCGACGAGTCGCAGCGCCTCGCGCGTGCCGAGCTCGTTCATGAAGCGGAACGCCGGCTTCATGTCGAGCGCCAGCTCGAGCGCCATGTCGAAGTCGGCCAGCGAGACGAGTCCGGCATCCAGGATCTCGCCGCAGATCCCGAAGTACGCCCCGCGCAGCGCATCGGTGATCCGCTGCCGCAGCGCGTCCTCGACCGCGACCGTCTCGCCGCGCTTGGGCGTGTCCCAGGGCGTCTTGTCGCGCACCTTCTGTTGCAGCGACGCCGGCGTGCGGAACCACGGCCCGATCTTGTGGTGGTAGTGGTCGAGCCCGACCGCGCTGATCGGATTGCCGCCGGTCAGGTTCATCGCCGTGAACGAGCCGACCGTCATCCCGAGCGCCTGCGCACAGACCGAGTCGATCTGCTTGACGGTGCCGACGCCGGCCTCGGCCAGCAGCGCGCAGGCCTGGAACAGACCTTCGAACACCGGATCGAGCGCGTAGCCGTAGCGCGAGCGCACCGCGATCGGGACCTTGCCGATCGCTTCGTAGAACGACCGCAGCCAGGCGGCGAGCTGCGGATCGGTCTGCGCGCTGCTGACGACCTCGACGATCGGATTGCGCTCGGCCGGGAAGAAGTAGTGGATCACGCAGGTGCGGCCGGGGTTCTTCGCCTGCGCGAAGATCGCCTCCGGCTCGAGATGCGAGCTGTTGCTGGCGAGGATCGCGTCCGGCGCGACCAGCGACTCGATCTGCGCGAAGATCCGCTGCTTCAGCCCCTGGTCCTCGGTCGCCGCCTCGACGACCAGCTCGGCGCCGCGCACCTGGTCGTAGTCGCTGGTGAACGTGACCGCGTCGAGCATCTGCTTCGCCTGCTCCGGCTGGAACGCCTTCGTCTCGACCCCCTTGGCGATCTTCTTCTCCAGCTTGGCACGGCCGGCCTGCAACGCGGCGTCGGCGATGTCGACGACGACCGTCTGCACTCCCGCGGGGGAGAGGACCTTGGTGAAGTAGAGGGCGATGTCCGGGCCGATCTGGCCGGAGCCGATGACGGCGACCTTGCGCAGCGTGCGGCCTTGGTGCGAGAAGCTCATGCGTCGGGTGGGCGCGGGAAAAGGGCGGGGAGTATAGGAACCGCCCGCCGGATCCCGAAGCGCCCGACGCCGCGGTGGCGCGGCGCCGCGCTCAGCTCGCCTGTGCGCCGGCCGGCGGCCGCGACGGCGAGCACGGCACGCCGTGGAACTCCAGGTAGCGCGAGATCCCGCTGCCGAGATACCGCTCGAGCCGGCGCGGCTTCGTGCGCAGCAGATCGAGCACGAGCAGCGCGTCGAGCGCGTTCGCGAACGCACGGTCGACGTGGAACCCGGCGATGCGCCCACCGAGCTTGCTGTATTCCCGCAACAGGACCGGGACGCCGGCGCCGTCCGGTTCGAGCCGCTCGAGCATGCGGTCGACGGCCTCCAGGTCCGGCAGGGCGCGCGCCGCGGTCGCGGCATCGACTTCGCGCAATGCGTCGCGCCGCGGCGGCCGGCGCGCGCGCACGAGGCTTTCGAGCTCGGCGTCGTAGGCGTGCGCGCGCAGGTGGTCGACGATCAGCTGCCGCGAGACCGGGTGGTAGTCGGCGCTGATGCTGACGGCACCGAACAGCCAGCGGTAGCGCGGATTGCGCACGAGGTACTCCCCGATCCCACGCCACAGCAGCCGCAGGGCCGCAGGACTGCGCTGTCACGCTGCGGCAACGACGAGCTTCACGTCACGGCGCAGCGAGCGCAGGATCGCCGCGAGCAGGATCCCCTCGGCGGCGCCGAACGGATGGTTCGCGACGACGAGGACCGGCCCGTGCATCGGCACGCGGCGGAGGTCTTCGGCGCTCACGTCGAATGCGAGGTGCAGCGCATCGATCGCGCGCGCCAGGAAGTGGTCGGCATCGAGATCCGCCGGCATGCCGGCGTGCAGCCGGGCCAACGTGCGCAGACCGAGCGCGCGTTCGGCCGCGCCGCGCAGCGGGCGCAGCGCATGCCGCGCGAGAGCGTGGGTCGGGATCGGCAGCCGGTAGATCGAGGACCGCATCCGGGGGAGATCCTCGGCATTCCGCGTGAAGACCCGGGCAATCCGGGTTGAAGCCTCACGGGTTCCTCGCTGGATTCCAGCGCGGCCTCGCGGCCCACGAGGCCTGCGCTCTCAGCCGCCGAGCACGCGCTTGCGCCATTCGGCGAGACGTTCGGCGCGCTGTTCGGGTGGTGCTTCGCGCCAGAACTTGTCGTCGTACTCCATGCCACCGGCGACCTCGATGATCGCGTAGTGCGCGACTGCCCGGACGGCGGGGTCCTGGTCGGCGAGCAGCTCGAACAGGGCCGGCAGATGCTGGCGGCTGGCGAGCAGGATCGTCGCGCCGGCGATCCCGGCGCGGACTTCGTCGGTCGCGCCGCTCGTGCGCTGCAGATAGGCGAACACCGCCGGCAGCGCGCGCTGGCCGAGCAGGTGCAGCGGGCGGAACGCGACGTCGGCCATCCGCATCTCCACCGCGACGCTGATGATCTCCTCTTCGACGACGCGGTCGATCTCGCTCTGCTCGCCGGTGATCGCGAGCAGCGGCAGCGTCCAGGCGCGCGTCTGGCTCGGGCCGACCGTGTAGCGGCCGTCGCGCAGCATGCCGTCGACGATCCAGGCGCGGTTGTGCGGGCGGACGAGCCGCTCGAGGCCTTCCTGGTTGCGCAGCAGCACGCGCGGGCCGAACGAGTAGACGCTCAACGTCGCACGCTCGAACGAGACTTCGGCGTCGGCGCCCTCGATGCGCACCTCGCCCGGTTCCGCGTGCACGGTCAGGGTTGCGGGCGGCTCGCTGCGCGCGCCGACGAGGATGCGGCCGGCGACGAGCTCGATGCGGTCCGGCGCCGTCAGGCGCAGGCGCGTCGCGGCGTCGACATGCAGCTTCGTGCCGTCGCGCAGGCGCAGGACCGCTTGTGTGGTCTCGCGGGTCGCGAACGTGGCTTCGGGGAGCAACGGAGCGCCGGCGAGCAGCTCCTCGCGCTGCTCGTCGAGGCCGGTGCCGGTGAGGCGATCGACGGGACCGAGGTGGGCGATCAGCGTGGCGAGCGGCGGCGGTTCGGGAGGCGGTTCGGGCGGTGGGGGAGGCGGCGGCGGTTGCTGCTGCTGCGGCGGTTCGGCCGGCTGCTGCTGCTGCGCGGGCTCGCCACGCAGCAACATTCCCAGCAGCAGGCCGGCGGCGGCGGCGGCCAGCGTCAGCAGGAGCCACGGCCACGGCGGGCGCGTCGACCGCGGTCGCTGCGGCGGCGGCTCGTCGAGCAACGCGGTGAGCACGCGAGCCGCGTCGGCTGCCGGGTCGCCGGCGAGCGGCGCGAGGGCACGGCGGAGGTCGTCGTCGCGCAGCTTCATGCGTCCTCCTCCGCGTGGCCGGCCTTGTCACCGACCCCGAGCAGCTCGCGCAGGCGCAGCCGCGCGCGGTTCAGGCGCTGGTTCACCGCGGCGACCGTGATGCCGAGGACGCGCGCCATGTCGGCGTAGCTCGCGTCCTGGAAATAGAACATCAGCACGACTTCGCGCAGCGTCTCCGGCAGGCGCCCGACCTGCGTGCGCAGGCGGTGCAGGTTCTCCTCCCGCGGGCCGTCGGCCGGCGTGGGACCGGGCGGATCGAGCTCGATCTCGTCGAGCGAGACCGGCTGGCGGCCGCGGCGCCGCAGGCGATCGGTCGCAAGATTCGCAGCGATCCGGTGCAGGTAGGACGGAAAGCTGTCGTGCGACTGCAGTCGTCCGAGTCCGCGGTAGGCCCGCAGGAACACCTCCTGCACCATGTCCTCCAGATCCTGATGAAGCCCCGCGCGTGCGATCAGGACCGCCCGGACCGTGCGCGCGTGCCGCTCGACGAGCAGACCGAAGGCCTCCCGCGACCCGGCGAGGCACTGGCGGACCAGCTCACGATCCTGGAGCTGGGAGTCGGGGGACGGCACGTGGATTCCGAGGAGGTCGGACACGCGAGGATCCGGGGCGGGTCCCGCGCGGGCCCATACGCGTAGTCGCCGCGCGCGGCGGGACCATCACATGCGCTGCAAGAAATCCTGGCAGAGTGCCGGAACCCGGCCGGTTCCGGGCCCTCCCGTTACCGGGCTGCCGGAGCGGGCTAGGCTCTGGACCATGGTTGGTCGCTGCATCGGCGGAGTCGTGCTTCTCGCGTTGGCGGCTCCGGCGCTGGCGCATGGCGGCATGTATCGCGGGCCGTTCGACCCGCGGCCGGGTGCGCCGGGGAATCCTGGCGTGCCGGCCGGACCGACGACGCCGGGAGGTCCGTTTCCGCCTTCGCCGCTGACCGGCGGCGGGACCGACCTGAGCACATGGGAGTTCTGGTGGGAATACAACCGCGAGCCGTACCTGCGGCTGAAGGACGCCGTGCATGCGGCCGGCGTGCAGAGCGGCGGGGACGACTTCTACTTCGGCCCGAGCCGGCGCAAGGATGCGCCGACGCTGGCGCCGACGGCGGCCGACCGGCGGGACCGCGTCGTGCCGGCGCTGGCCGGGCAGTTGGGTGCGACCGACAACCGTGACCTGGTGACCGCGTGCCTGGTCGCGCTCGGCAAGATCGGCCTGGATGCGCCTGGTGCTCCGCTGATCGATCTGCTGGCGCGGCACCTGCCGCAGCGCGAGCAGGAGATCCGCGAGACCGCGGCGCTCGCGATGGGGATCAGCGGGCGTGAGGACGCGCTGCTGCCGCTGCTCGCGCTGCATCGCAATGCGCCGGAAGGACGGCAGCTCGCCGATCGCAGCGATCGCGTCGAGGATCGGATGCGTGCGTTCGCCGGCTATGGCCTCGGTCTGCTGGCGGCGCGCAGCGAGGACATGCGCACCAAGACGGCCGTGTTCGAGGCCCTGGCCGCCACGCTGGCGGACAAGCAGGAGAACAGCCGTGACGTCGTGATCGCCGCGATCCATGGGATCCGTCTGCTCGACGTCAGTGGTGACGGATCCGCGGCAGGGAAGCGGCTGCAGTGGCGTGCACTCGCCGTGCTCGAGGCGGAGCTGGATCGCGAGCGGACGCGGACCTGGCAGGTCGTGCAGGCGCACGCGCCGGCTGCCGTGGCGCGGCTGATCGGGCGCGGGCATGGCGTCGACCACCAGCGGTGGAAGAAGCGGTTCGCGCGGCTGCTGGATCCCGCGCAACGGCAGAACCATGCGCTGGCGCAGTCGGCTGCGCTGGCGCTCGGCGTCATCTGTGAGATGCCGGAGACCTGGGAGGAGGATGCGGAGCAGGTCGCTGCGCTGGAGCGGTACTACGAGCACGGCAAGGACGCGCAGGCGCGGATGTTCTGCCTGCTGGCGCTGGGGCAGATCGGCGGGCGTGGTTGTGTCGGCAAGCTGACGCGCGTGCTCGAGCGGGGCAACGATCTCGACCGTGCGTGGGCCGCGCTCGCGCTCGGCATCGCCGCGCGGGCCGCGCTCGAGGATCCGGCGCTGTTGCCGGTGCGGGCCGATGCCGCGGCCGCGCTGCTGCGCTCGCTGTCGCGCTCGCGCGCGCCCGACCTGCTCAGCAGCCATGCGATCGCGCTCGGGCTCGCCGGCTGGATCGAAGGGGCGCCGGTGCTGCGCCGCCAGCTCGCCGAGCACGAGAAGCAGGATGACATCGCCGGGTACACGTGCCTCGGCCTCGCGCTGATGCGTGATCCGGATGCCGCCGAGCCGATCCGTGACCTCGTCGAGCGCTCGCACCGCCGGCCGGCGCTGATGCGCCAGGCTGCCACCGCGCTCGCGCTGCTGGGGGATAAGAGCGCGACCGAGCTGCTGCTCGACCAGTTGCGCAAGGGTGATACCAGCACCGCGCGCCTGGCCGCGTTCGCGCGCGCGCTGGGCTTCATCGGCGACCGCAGCACCATCGATCCGCTGCTCGCCCTGCTGCGCGATGAATCCGTGACCATCCTGTCGCGCGCCTTCGTTGCCGCCGCGCTCGGCACCGTCTGCGACCCGCTGCCGCTCCCCTGGCACTCGCGGATCTCCACCGACGCCAACTACCGCGCCGACGTCGAGACCCTCACCGACCGCCGCGCCGGCGTGCTCGACATCCTCTAGTCGTCAGACCCCAAAAGTCGCGCCATTCTGTCAGGTCGTCGCGCAATCGACGATCGCGGCGCCGTGCGTCGTCTTCAGCGCCAGCGCGAGTGTGTCCGCTGCCGCCGCTGCGAACTCGGCGTCGTTCCACACGAACTCGCGATAACGACCCAGGTGCCGGATGACCGTCGTGCGTGCGGTCTGCCGCGCCTGACCGATCTCGCCCAACGACATGCCGCACGCTGCACGCATCAGGCCGAACTCGAGGGTTCGCCAGAACTCGGGATCGGAGTGCGCTGGCCGCAGTTCCGCCACTGCCGCGCGCAGGGAAGCAGGATCGATGACGCACTCGGTGAGCGACGTGCCGTCTGCGAGCTTCGCGTTCCACTGAAGCCACTCCCGCAGGCGCGAGCCGGGCCTGCCGATCAGGTTGTCGAAGCTGACGTGGAACGACGTCCGCATCGATGCCCGGCGCTGCGCGACCCACCTCGCACCCGTCGAGCCCCCCAGGCACCAGGCGCGATAGCGGATCGGGTCGTAGGACTTCGTCGGGTTCTCGGCGGCAACGAGGTGCTCTACCCAGGCGCGGGCGAGCCAAACCGGCCCGGAGGGCGCTGCGTAATGCGAGGCGCTGCACCAAGGGTAGTCCGAAGGATGGTGGACGAGGCCCGCCTCGATCGGGTTGTAGTCGATGTATCGCAGCACGCTGAGTTGATCGGTGAAGTCCCCGAGTGGTCGCGACCAGAAGCGGCCCTTGAACAAGGCGCCGTCCCGGCCGTGCCTCAGGTTGAATCGTCGCGTGTAGCAAGACTCCAGGTAGCGCATCGCCTCGCTGAGATTGCCCAGCGGCGAGCGCACCATCAGGTGAAAGTGCGTCGTCAGGATGGCGTACGCGAGCAGCTCGATCGATGTTCGCCGGATCGACCGCGCCAGAAAGGCGAGGAACAGGCGTGTGTCCGCTCGGTTCTCGAACGCGGGACGACGACCGATCGCACGGTTACAGACGTGATGTAGGCAGCCGGGGTAGTCCCGGCGAAGTCTCTTGGTCATGCAAGCCGGTGGCTCGCACGCGCGCGCGGTTCCCCTGACAAAATGGCGCGACTTTTCTCGTCAGACCCCGCGGAGTTCGCGGAGGAGCGCGTCGGCGGAGTAGACGTGCGTGAGGACTTCGAGGATGGCGCGGACGTGGACGGAGATGGTGCGCGCGGTGGTGTCGCTGTGGACGAAGCGGTTGGGCAGCATCGCGAGGTTGCTGTCGAAGACGACGCCGACGAGCTGCAGATGGCGATCGACGACGGGGCTGCCGGAGTTGCCGGCGGTGATGTCGTTGGTGCTGGCGAAGTCGAGCGGGCATGAGAGGTCGAGGCGGTCGCGGCGCTGCAGGAACAGGTCTGGCAGATCGAACGGGGGGCGGCCGTCGAACTCGCTGTGCCGCGCGAACAGGCCGTAGAACGTGGTGCGCGACGGCGCGACGGTGCCGCCCTGCGGCAGGCCACGGACGCGACCGTCGCTGAAGCGCAGCGTGCCGGTGCCGTCGGGACTGCACTCGGACCCGAACGATCCGAACGTGGCGAGGGCGAGCTCGCGATGCAGCGGCTCGGCCTCGGTCTCGAGCCGTTCGCGCATGCGCCGGCTCTGTTCGAACAGCGGCGCGAGCACGCGCGCGACGGCGATCAGCGGATCCTCGCTGCGCGCGACGGCCTTGCTGCCGCCCTCCAGCAGCTCGCGCCGGAACGCGACGTCGGCGATCCGGCTGGTCCCGAGCAACCGGCGCGCAGCCGTCTCCGCGGTCCCGCCATCCAGCGCCGCCCGCAGGAACGGATCCGCCGCCGGCAGCCAGCGCTGGGCGCGCGCCAGGTGATCCGCGAGGAACAGCTCGTCGACCGCCGACGCGCGCAGCTCACGCAGCGCGATCTTGTGCAGCCGCCCGCGATCCTCGTCCGGCATCTGCGGATCCACGGCCCGCACGAGCGCCAGCGCCGCGCCGAGCTGCGGGCTGCCGGCCGGCGAGTGGAACCGCAACGCCGGCTCGAGCTCCGCCTGCCGCCGCGCGATCGACGCCAGGCGATCCCAGACATCACCGCAGCGCCGGCCGGCCTGCGGATCACTGCGCACGCGCGCACGCAACTCCGCCTCGAGCGCCCGCTTCCGCGCGAACAGCTCCTCATTGAGCAGCCCGGCGTGATAACCGGCATACGCCTTCTGCAGGTTCTGAAACGAGAACAGCAGCGAACTCAGTCCCCGCGCGCTCTCCCCACCCGCCGCGACCTGTTCGAGCAGGATGTCGACCCTGCTGTCGAGCGCCTCGCGCACGAGCGGATAGTGCGCGTCGCGCAGATACTCGAGCTGCGCGACGGTCTGCAAACGATCGGTCGACGCGGGATGCCCGGCGACGAACACCGGATCCCCATCCGCGGCCCCGTCGCCCGCCAGCCGCAGCCAGTGCGCGCTGGTATCAGCCGGCTTGCCGTCCTCGTAGGCGCGGCAGAACGCGAAGTCGAGCGACCAGCGCGGATACGTGAAGTTGTCCGAATCACCACCGAAGTACGCCGCCTGCAGGTGCGGCGCCATGACCAGGCGCACGTCGTCCCAACTCCGCTGCAGATACAGCTGCCACTGCGCACCCGCGTGCAGCCGCACTATCTGCGCGCGCAGTTCCGGATGCTCGGCTCGCGCCCACTCGAGCACGCGCTGCTGATTGGCGCGCCGCTTCTTCTCGGCCACCTCCGGCGCGTCCAGCTCGTCGATCCCCTGCTCGATCTGCGCCGTCACGTCCTGCTGTGCGACGAGCTGCTGCACCGACACGCCGGGCAGCCGCAGCTCTTCGTCGAACGCCCGCGCGACGAATCCATCCCGCACGAGATCACCCGCCGTCGCGCTCAGCTCGGCGAGCTCACCGCGCACGCAGTGCTGGTTGGTCAGGATCAAGCCCCGCGGCGACACGAACGATGCCGTCGCACCACGCTCGAAGCGCAACGTCGCGAGCTGCAGCTTGCGCAACCAGTCGGCCGACGGCACGAAGCCGTATTCCCGCTCGAGATACCGCAACGGCGGCGCCTCGAACGTCCACATGCGGCCGAACTCCGGCCGCTCCTGCGCCGCGACGGCTCCGGTGACGCCGCAGCACAGCAGCGCCGCAACGATCCGGCGTCGCGTCATTTCGCCGTCGTCACGCGCTCGAGCTCGTCCGCCAGCGCGCCGGCGTCGAGCACGTGCCGCAGCGTCTGGATGATCCCCTGCGGATGCACGGACACCGAGCGCCCCGAACCCTGCCGCCACAGAAACCGGTTGGGCAGGCTCTCGACATTGCCGTCGAAGATCAACCCGACCGCCTCCAGGTCACGGTTCACGACCGGGCTGCCGGAGTTCCCACCGATGATGTCGTTCGTCGACACGAAGTTCAGCGCCGCCGTCAGATCGATCCGGTCCTTCCGCTCGTGCCAGACCGCCGGCAGCTGCCACGGCTCCTTGCCGTCGAACTCGAGACTGCGCGCGAACATCCCGTGGAACGACGTGCGCCACGGCGCCAGCGTCCCGTTGTACGGATACCCCATCACACGCCCGTCGCTGAACCGCAGCGTGAACGTCGCATCCGGACTCACCTGCTCGCCATACGCCGCGAACAATGCGCGCCCGATCTGCACGCGCAGCTGCTCCTCCTCCGCCGCCAGCGCTTCACTGCGCGCGCGGTTGCGCTCCCCGATCTCGACCAGAATCCGTGCCGCCGCGATCGCCACGTCCTCACTCTGTGCCAGCGCCTGCGCCCCCGCCTGGCGCAGCTCCCGCACGAACTCCGGATCGTGCACCTTGCTCTTGTGCAGCAACGCGGCAGCCTCCTCCGGCGAACGCTCACCGAGCAGCACGCGCACGAACGGATCGTCGTGGCCGAGCCACCGCCGCGCGCTCGCGAGCTGCAACAGGAACAGCTTGTCGTACAGCGGCTGCCGCTCGAACTCGAACGTCGCCAGCGCGCGTTCGATCGCCTTCTGCTCCTCCGCCGGCACGTCCGGCCGCGCACCACGCACCAGGATCACCGCATACGACAGCTCCGGCGACGGTCCGGGTGCGTGATAGCGCAGGCTCGGCGCGAGCTTCGTCTGTTCCGCCGAGATCTCGGCCAGCCGGTCCCAGAGTCCACCGAACTCCGCCTGCAGCTTCGGCTCCCGCGCGATCCGCGCGCGGAACGCCTGCTCCGCGCGCGTCTTCTGCTCCATCAGCCCGGCGTCGTGCAGCCCGGCCAGCTCCCCGCGCAGCGCCTTCGCCGAGTTCTCGAGCTGGAAGATGTCGCTGCGCAGCAAGCGCGCCAGATCCGGCGAGCTCTCGGCCGCCGGCCGCAGCACGTCGAGCTGCGTCTGCAGGAACTCGATCGTCAGCGGCAGCTCGGCGTCACGGTGATACTCGAGCTGCGCCTTCGTCAGCAGCCGGTCGGTCGAGCCGGGATTGCCGGTCACGAACACCAGCTCGCCATCCGTCGGCCCGGCGGTGCGGAACTTGAACCAGTGCGCGCTGGTGTCGGCCGGCTTCCCATCCTCGTAAGCGCGACAGAACGCGAAGTCCGTGCACCAGCGCGGATAGCAGAAGTTGTCGTAGTCGCCGCCGAAGAACGCCGCCGCGACCTGCGGCGCGCAGACCAGCCGCACGTCGTCCCAGACCTTGTAGCTGTAGAGCTGCCAGACCGCGCCGGAGTGCAGCTTGACGATCTCCGGCTCGAGCCCCGGCTGTTGCTCGCGTGCCTGTTCCAGCACGCGCGTCCGGTTCTCATCGCGCGCCGCCGCCTTCTCGGCGTCGCTCATCTGCGCCGTGATCCCCTGCTCGATCGCGGCGGTCACGTCGCGCTGACCGACGAGCTGCTGCACGGTCAGGCCGGGCACGCGCACTTCGTCACCGTGGCTCTTTGCATAGAACCCGGTCTTGACCCAGTCGGTCTCCTCCGGGCTCACCTGCGCGACGTAACCCTCGACGCAGTGGTGGTTCGTCATGATCAGCCCGCGCGGCGATACGAACGACGCCGAGCAGCCTTCGCCGAAGCGCAGGCTCGCGAGCCGGAGCTGCGCCAGCCACTCCGCCGTCGGCGTGAAGCCGTACTCCTGCTGCAGATACGCCAGCGGCGGATTCTCGAACGTCCACATCTTGCCGAGCTCCAGGTTCTCCTGGGCCCGGCACAGGGCCGGCGCGAGCAACAGTGCGGCGGCGGTGTGCCACCACCGCGCGAGGTCAGTTCTTCTCACCGGTCAGCTCCGCCAGCACGCGCCCGGCGTCATAGATCTTCGCCAGTGCCTCGACGATCGCGTCGACGTGCACCGACACGCTGCGCTCGACCCGCTCCCGGAACACGAACCGGTTGCTGAGCTGCTCGATGTTGCCGTCGAAGATCAACCCGACCACCTCCAGCTCGCGGTTGACGACCGGGCTGCCGCTGTTGCCGCCGATGATGTCGTTGGTCGACACGAAGCAGACCGACTTCGACATGTCGACGGCATCCTTGCGGTCGAGCCACGGCTCCGGCAGTGAGAACGGATACTCGCTTCCGAACTCGATGTTGCGCGCATACAGCCCGTGGAACACGGTCCGCCACGGCGCCAGCGTGCCGTTGTATGGGTATCCCCGCACGACGCCGTCGCTGAACCGCAGCGTCATCGTCGCGTCCGGGCTGACCCCGTCACCGTAGACCGCGAACAGCGCGAGCCCGATCTTGGTGCCGAGCACTGATTCCTTGGCCGCGATCTCGTCTGCTGCCTTGCGGTTGCGTTCGACCAGCGGGACCAGCACGCGCGCGACTGCGATCGCCGGATCCTCGCTCGCCGCGACCGCCGCCGCGCCCCCCTCGAGCAGCGCCTCGACCGCCTTCTGGTCGCGCATCGTGCTGTCGGCGAGTCGTCCCATCGCCGCTTCGACGTCGCCCTCACCCTCGCCGAAGATGGCGCGGATGTAAGGATCGTCCGGCCCCAGCCACTTGCGCGCGAGCGTCAGGTGGTTCTTCAGCAGCTCCGCATACAGCGTGTTGCTCGCCATCTGCAGCGACTTCGCGATCTTGGTCGCTTCGTCGCGCTTTTGCTGATCCGCCGACTCGTCGACCGCGTTGACGATCGCGACCGCCCGCGCGAGCGCGCGCGAGTAGCTCGGCACCTGCAGTTGCAGCGGCGCGAACAGCTCGGTCTTCGCCTTGGCGACCGCCGCCAGCTCGTCCCACGCGTCGCCGTACTTCGCCGCGAGCTCCGGCTTCGCCATGACCTTGGCACGGAACGCCGCCTCGGCCGCCTCCTTCTGCTGCATCAGCGTCGGATCGAGCAGCCCCTTGTGATAGCCGCGGAACGCCTTCTGCGTGTTCTCGAGGTTCAGGATCTGCGGGCGCATCCGCTGCTCGAACCGAGCATCCTGCGCCGCGAACGCCTTGACGATCGCGAGCTGCGAGTCGACGAAGTCCAGCTGCACCGGGTACTCCGCATCGCGCATGTATTCCATCTGCGCCTTCGTCAGCAGCCGGCCGGTCGAGCCGGGATTGCCGGTCACGAACACCAGCTCCCCCTCCTTCGCGCCGCCACGGCTCCAGCGGAAGTAGTGCGCACTGGTATCCGCCGGCTTGCCGTCCTCGTAGGCGCGCACGAACCCGAAGTCGATCGAGTAGCGCGGATACGTGAAGTTGTCCGGATCCCCGCCGAAGTGCGCGGTCTGCAGATGCGGCGCGCAGACCAGCCGGATGTCGTCGTAGACCTTGTAGAGATAGAGCCGGAACACCGCGCCCTGGTGCAGCTCGACGACCTGCGCCGTGTTCTCCGGATGCTGCGCCTTCGCATCGGCGAGCACCTTCTGCTCGTTCTGCTTGCGCTTGTCCGCCACCACCTGCGCGTCGTCACCCGGCTCGATGCCTGCCTGCATCGCATCCGTGACATCCGTCATCGACACGAGCTGCTGCACCGTCAGTCCCGCCAGCTTCACCTCGTCTTCGAGCGCCGCCGCGACGAAACCGTTCTTCACCCAGTCCGCGTCCGGCGGGCTCGCCTGCGAGACGTTGTCCCGCATGCAATGGTGGTTCGTCATGATCAGCCCCTTTGGCGACACGAACGAAGCCGAGCACCAATTGCCGAACCGCAGCGACGCCATCCGCAGCGAGTTCAGCCACTTCTCGTCGGGCGCGAAGCCGTACTCCTGCCCGAGATACGCCAGCGGCGGCTTCTCGAACGTCCACATGCGACCCAGCTCCAGGTTCTCCTGGGCCGGCAACGGAACGAAGATGAACAGCGCGAACGCGCCGAAGATGCTGCGGAGGTTTTTCACGGGCGGTGGATACGAAGGGGTCTGACCCCAAGAGTTCTGTCAGAATGTCAGCATGGCACCCAAACCGATCCCGGACGGCTACCACACGGTCACGCCGTATCTGATGGTCCGCGGCGCCGCCGCAGCCATCGAGTTCTACCAGAAGGCGTTCGGCGCCGAAGAAGTCATGCGCTTCCCCACGCCGGACGGGAAGGTCGCGCACGCCGAGATCCGGATCGGCGACTCGATCCTGATGATGGCCGACGAGTATCCGGAGATGGACTTCCTCGGCCCGCAGTCCCGCGGCGGGACCTCGGTGCCGTTGATGATGTACGTCCCCGACGTCGATCGGGCGTTCGCGCGCGCCCTCGCGGCCGGCGCCAAGGAGGTCCGCCCGCTGCAGAACCAGTTCTACGGCGACCGGACCGGCACGCTGGTCGACCCGTTCGGCCATGTCTGGACGATCGGGACGCACGTCGAGGACGTCAGCCCGGAGGAGATGCAGCGGCGGATGCAGCAGATGGGGGAGAAAGGCGGCTGACCCCGGCTCACGCCGCGACGGCGCGGATCCACTCCCCCGCGAACAGCTCCCGCTTGCTGCGCACGCCGCGCCAGCCTTCGGCCAGCAGCACATGCCCGGCCGGTGCGCGCAACGTCGCGCCCGGGCCGAGATCGATCAACATCTGCGGGTTCCACTCGCGCAGCGCGGTCCGCACCGCGGCGGTGAAGTCGAACGTCTGCGTCACCTGTGGTCCTGCCGTGTAGGCGAAGATCTCGCGCGGACCGGCCGACCAGGGACTGAACCCCGCACCCCGCCCGTCGACCAGCGCCACGCGCGGCCGCTGCCAGCCGAGCTCCGCCAGCTCCGCCGCCGCGCGCACCGCGACCTCCGCGCACAGCGGCGTGTGGAACGGACCATGCCCGGCGAGCTGCAGTGGAAACTCCCGCTCGCCATGCCGCACGCGCGGCAGCTGCTCCCGCAGCGCCGCGATCCCGCTCTCCGTGCCGGCCAGCACGAGATGCCCCCCGAGCCGGATCGAGGCGCCGACCCAATGGTCGTCGCCCCGCGCGCGCACCGCCGCGAGCGCCGCGTCGGTCGCCGCCGCGAGCGCCGGATCCGGCCGCCACTCCTCGTCGAGCAGCGTCGTCAACAGCTGCCCGCCGGCCGCCAGCTCCTGCAGCCGCGCCATCGTGTGCACGAGCCGCCAGCCATCGAGCGGGCTCAGTGCGCCGGCGACCGCGAGCGCCGTGTACCACCCGAGCGAGTTTCCGAGCACCGCAGCGACCCGCTGCTCCGCTGTCACCTGTGCTGCCGCCGCGAGCGTCGCGAAGTAGATCAGCTCCGACGCATTCCGCCCCTGCAGGTGCAGCCCCGGCCGGAACTGTGACGCCGCGTCGAGCTCCCGCAACGACGGCAGCCCCTCCGCCGCGCGCGCCTCCTCGGCCGCCGCGAGCGCATCGGCGACCGGCCCCGCGCGCACCAACCGCGCCAACGTCCCGAGCTCGGCGCGGCCATACGACCCGCGCCCGGGGCAGAGCAGCACTACTGGACCGTTCATCCCGCAGTGACTCCGCGCGGCTCGGCGCACAGCGCACGCGCCGCCGTGACGATGTCGTCCGGCTGCACGAGCACGAGGTCGGCGGCTGGTCCGAGCGGGATGTACGTGTCGACCCCGGTCACGCGCCGCAGGCGGACCCGCTCGAGTTCCGGATCCTGCGCCAGCTCGGCGAGGATCCGCGCCGACGGGCCGGCGTTCGACGCGCGGCATTCGTCGACGACCAGCACGCGGCCGACCGCCGCCGCCTGCATGCGGATCTCCGCCCATGGCAGCGGCGCGAGCCAACGCAGATCCAGCACGCGCGCGCGCAGCCCCTCCTCCTGTAGCCGCCGCCGCGCCTGCAGACTCATCGGCACCCCATTGCCGAACGTCACGATGACCAGGTCGTCGCCGTCGTTCGCGTCGTGCAGCCGCGCACTGCCCAGCCGCGCGCACTGCTCCGGCGGCGGATACGCGGTCGCCCACAGGCCGTCGTTCTTCTCGTGCAGGTCGCGCGTCATGTACAGCGCGATCGGCTCGACGAAGATGCAGACCGTGCCGTGCTGCCACGCCGCCATCGCGCAGGTGCGCAGCATCGTCACCGCGTCGTCGCCGCGCGCCGGCACCGCGATCACGACGCCGGGGATCTCGAGCAGCGCGCCGAGCGAGTTGTCGTTGTGGAAGTGCCCGCCGAACCCCTTCTGGTACCCGAGCCCCGCGATCCGCACGACCATCCCGTTGCGGAACTGCCGGTTGCTGAAGAACTGCAGCGACGCCGCCTCGCCGCGCAGCTGATCGATCGCGTTGTGCACGTACGCGAGGTACTGGATCTCCGGGAACGGCAGCGCGCCGAGCTGCGCGAACCCCTGCGCCAGCCCGAGGATCGACGTCTCGTCGAGGATCGTGTTGAACACCCGCCCGGCGCCGAAGGCGGCGTACATCCCCTCGGTCGCGTGGTAGACGCCCCCCTTGCGCGCCACGTCCTCGCCGAACAGGAACGCCTGCGGGATCGCTGCGAACAGGTCCTTCAACGCCTGCGGGATCCGATGCGCGAGATGGCGCGGGCGCGGATCCGCCTCCGGCGGCGCGCCGCCGAACAGCAGGGCGCGTCGCTCCGCCGGCGCGACCGGCGGCGCTGCGATTGCTTCCGGGTCCGGCAGCGCCAGCGGGGCGGTGACCGCCGCCGCAGACGTGAGCCGCGGGCGCCGGCATGCCTCGTCGGCGGCGCGGGCGACGCGCGCCTCGAGTTCCGCGTACAGCGCGCGCAGCTCGGCGCGCGTCAGCGCCCCGCTCTGGAGCAGCAGCTCGACGACGCACAGCAGCGGGTCGCGCGCCTCGTTCGCTTCGATCTCGGCGAGCGTGCGGTAGGTCGTCTCGACGTCGGTCCCGGCGTGACCCATCAGCCGCACGGTGCGCAGATGCAGGAACGTCGGCTCGCGCAGGCGCCGGCAATGCGCGATCGCAGCTGCTGCCGCCGCGTGCGCAGCGACCAGATCCCGGCCGTCCGCCGCGAACCACGCTGCCCCGAACCGCGGCCGCACGAGCCGCGCGACGGCGTCCGGCGGTGTCGTCACCGAGATCCCGATCCCGTTGTCCTCGCAGACGAACAGCACCGGACAGCGCTGACGGTGCAGCTTCGCCGCCGCCGCCATCTGGAACCCCGCCTGCGCCGTCGCATGGTTGACCGACGCGTCGCCGAACGAGCAGAGCACGATCGCATCGCCCGGGACCGGCAGCGGCAGCGCGAGATGGCGCATCCGCTCCAGCGCGATCGCCGTGCCGACGGCCTTGGGCAGGTGGCTCGCGATCGTGCTGGTCTGCGGCGGGATCCACAGCGCCCGGCTGCCGAACACCTTGTGGCGGCCGCCGGAGATCGGGTCTTCGGCGCTCGCGACCAGCGACAGCATCAGGTCGAACAGCGGCGTCATGCCCGGCACCTGCGCCGCGCGGGCGAAGAACAGCGCGCCGGAGCGGTAGTGCAGGAATGCCGGATCGTCGGGGCGCGTCAGCGCGCCGAGCACGGCGTTCGGTTCGTGGCCGGCGCTGCCGATCGTGTAGTAGCCGCGCCCGCTGTCCTTGAGCTCGCGCGCCTTCAGGTCGACCAGCCGGGAGCTCAGCATCGCTTCGAACAGCGCAACCGCAGCGCGGCAGGTCAGCGCCGCCTCTGCGCGGATCGGTGCGTCGGGATCCGGCCGCGGACCGGCCGCCTCAGGTGCCTGCTCGATGTGTGTGCGCAGGCGTTCGGCGACGGCACGTTCGCGGCGGATCGACATCGACGGTTCTCGGATCGTCGCGCGGCAACGACCGCAGCGCCGCGCGACGAGCGCCCTCGGCGCCGCTGCGGCGGTGACGTTCGCGACCGGCGCGGAAGATCAGTTCTCTTGCAGGCTTCCTTCGGCGGCGCGGTGGCGTTGAATGCGGCAGCGCGCAGCAGGAGGCTGTGATGCGCGGAGGATAGCCACCCCCTTGCTGCTGAGTCTCGACCCGATCCTGCTCGACCTGGCGCTGGTGCTCGGGTTGTGCATCGCGGTGTCGATGTTGTTCCACCGGCTGCGGCTGCCGCCGGTGGTCGGGTACCTGACAGCCGGCGCCGTGCTCGGCCCGCGGACGCTCGGGTTGATCGGCCACGAGGAGCTGGTGCGGCAGCTCGCCGAGTTCGGCGTCGTCGTGCTGCTGTTCACGGTCGGACTGGAGCTGTCGTTCGGCGAGCTGCGGCGGATGCAGCGGTCGGTCGCGATCGGTGGCCTGTGGCAGATCACGTTGACGATCCTGCTCGGGGCCGCCGCATCTGCGCTCACCGGGCTCGGCCTCGGACCGAGCCTGTTCGTCGGCATGCTGCTGGCGATGTCGAGCACGGCGGCCGTCACCAAGCTGCTGCTCGACCGCGCGCTGATCGGCGCGCCGCCCGGCCGGTTCGCGGTCGCGATCTGCGTCGCGCAGGACCTCGCCGTCGTCCCGTTCATGCTGACGCTGCCGCTGCTGGCCGGGCGCGGCGACTTCCTGAGCGTGCTCGGCGAGACCGGGCTCAGCATGCTCTGGCTCGCCGTGACGATCGGGGTCGGCTACTTCGTCGTCCGCCACGTGCTCGATCTGGTGGCGCGGACCCGCAGCCGCGAGATGCTGGTGCTGACGCTGATCACGCTGTGCCTCGCGATCGCGATCGTGACCTCGCAGCTCGGGCTGTCGCTGGCGCTGGGCGCGTTCGTCGCCGGGGCGTTGATCGCGAGCACCGACTACCAGCACCAGGCGGTCGGGGAGATCGAGCCGTTCCGCGACGCGCTGGCGAGTCTGTTCTTCGTCAGCATCGGGATGCTGTTCGACCCGCGCGTGCTGGTCGAACGGCCGCTGCTCGTCGTGCTGGCGCTGGTCGCGGTCGTGATCGGCAAGGCGGCGATCGTGGTCGTCGCCGGCGGCCGGGTCGGCCTGCCGCGCTGGGTCTCGGTCCGTTCCGGACTGATGCTGGCGCAGGTTGGTGAGTTCTCGTTCGTACTCGTGCAGGCGGCGGCGCCGCTCGCGCTGCTGCCGGAGCGGTTCGAATCGCTGTTCCTGGTCGTCGCCGTGCTGTCGATCGCGCTGACGCCGGCGTCGTTCGCGCTCGGGCGCCTGCTGACGCAGCGCCGTGGTGGCAGCTACCGCGGCAGTGGTGAGTACACGCTGCGCGACCACGCGATCATCATCGGCTTCGGTCCGACCGGGCAGTCGCTGGCGCGGGCGATGCAGGCGCTCGACCTGCGCTACGTCGCGATCGAGATGAACGCCGCCACGGTCAAGGCCTGCAAGGCCAAGGGGGTGCCGATCTTCGTCGGCGACGCGACGCGCGCCGGCGTGTTGCGCGCGGCCGCCGTCGACGGTGCGCGGCTGCTCGTGCTGGCGATGAACGATGCCGAGGCGACGCGCCGCGCGGTGACGCTCGCGCGGCGCTTGAATCCGCGCATCCGGATCCTGGCACGGACCGCGTTCATCTCCGAGGTCGCGCCGCTGCAGGACCTCGGCGTCGACGACATCGTGCCGCAGGAGCTCGAGACTTCGGTCGAGATCATCGTGCGCGTCCTGCGCGCGTATCTGGTCGCGGACGATCAGATCGGCCGGCTGGTGCGCGACGTGCGCGAGGAGGCGTGCGGCGTCAAGCGGAGCGAGCGCACGTTCGAAGCGGCGCGCCGTTCGATCGAGTCGTTCGTGCCGGGGCTCGGCGTCGAGGTCTGGCGCATCGAGCCTGGCAGCGTCGCCGCCGGCCACACGCTGGCCGAGCTCGAGATGCGCAAGACCACCGCGTGCACGCTGGTCGCGCTGCGCCGGGGCAGCGACGTCCGCTACGACCTCGGGCCGGACACGAAGCTCGAAGCAGGGGACACCGTCGTCGTGATCGGCCCGAACTCGCGGCTGACGCAGGCCTCCGCGATGTTCCGCGGCGTCGCGACCACCGCGCCGCGAATCGGTGAGGCGCTTGGCCCCGGCCCGGACGCTGGCCTACAGTGACCCGCTGACGGGCGTCCTGGTCCGGAGGAGTCTGCGCGGTTGCAGCGATTGCAGCGCGCGCACGCTCCGGACCGCAGGCGGCCGCAGGAGACCCCGATGCCGCCGCAACGTCCGACCCCGCCCGACGAGCGTGAGCGCTCCACCCCGGATCGCCCCGGTCCGCGGCGCAGCCTGCCGGGGTTCTACGTGTTCCTGGCGGTCGTCCTGATGCTGCTGTGGGTCTCCACGCTGGCTGGCGGCTCGCAGCACGTGATCCCGTACAGCCTGTTCAAGCAGTACGTCAGCCGCGGCGAAGTGACCGAGGCGAAGATCGACCCGGACCAGATCACCGGCAAGATCACGCCAAAGCAGGGGGAGGTCGAAGGCCTCGCGCCGCCGGAAGCCAAGGACACGCGTGGCACCGACCTGCCGAGGGAGGCATTCGAATTCCGGACCACGCGCGTGCTGGAGGATCCCAAGCTCGTCGAAGAGCTCGAGCGGCAGGGGGTGAAGTTCACCGGCGAACGGCCCGGGTTCCTGAGCCAGTTCTTCTGGGGCTGGATCCTGCCGCTGGTGTTGCTGGTGTTCCTGTTCATGCTGCTGTTCCGGCGCTCGTCCGGACCGTCGCTGCTCAGCATGGGGAAGAGCCGCGCCAAGCTCGTCGCCGTGCGCGAGACCGGCGTTTCGTTCGAGGACGTCGCCGGCTGCGTCGAGGCGAAGGAGGAGCTGCAGGAGGTGGTCGACTTCCTGCGCAATCCGGATCGCTACCGCCGGCTCGGCGCCAAGATCCCCAAGGGCGTGCTGCTGATCGGGCCGCCCGGGACCGGCAAGACGCTGCTCGCGCGCGCGGTCGCGGGTGAGGCGGAGGTGCCGTTCTTCTCGCTCAGCGGCAGCGACTTCGTCGAGATGTTCGTCGGTGTCGGCGCCGCGCGCGTGCGCGATCTGTTCGTGCAGGCGGTGCAGAAGGCGCCGTGCATCATCTTCATCGACGAGCTGGACGCGATCGGACGCCAGCGCGGGGTCCACCTCGGCGTCGTCAACGACGAGCGCGAGCAGACCCTCAACCAGCTGCTCGTCGAGATGGACGGCTTCGAGTCGAACGACGGCGTCATCCTCATCGCCGCCACCAACCGGCCCGAGATCCTCGATCCGGCGCTGCT
>CAZABP010000027.1:0-5802 GCA_964483245.1 uncultured candidatus Brocadiaceae bacterium
TCTCGGTGTTCTGCGGCGTCGGCGAGCGCACCCGCGAGGGCAACGACCTGTGGCTCGAGATGGCCGAGGCGGAATACACCGCGCCGGACGGCAGCAAGGCGTCGGTGCTGGACAACGCCGTGCTCGTGTTCGGGCAGATGAACGAGCCGCCGGGCGCGCGCCTGCGCGTCGCGCTGACCGGACTGACGATGGCGGAGTACTTCCGCGACCAGGAAGGCAAGGACGTGCTGCTGTTCGTCGACAACGTGTTCCGCTTCGTGCAGGCGGGATCCGAGGTGTCGGCGTTGCTCGGCCGCCTGCCGTCGGCCGTCGGTTACCAGCCGACGATGGCCTCCGAGATGGGGGCGCTGCAGGAGCGGATCACCTCCACGCGGCGTGGCTCGGTCACGTCGATGCAGGCCGTCTACGTGCCGGCCGACGACATCACCGACCCGGCCCCGGTCGCGACGTTCGCGCACCTGGACTCGACGATCATCCTGGAGCGGCAGATCGCCGAGCTCGGGATCTACCCGGCCGTCGATCCGCTCAAGTCGACCTCCAAGCTGCTGAGCCCGGAGTTCGTCGGTGACGAGCACTACAAGGTCGCGCGCGAAGTGCAGCGGACGCTGCAGCGCTATCAGGACCTGCGTGACATCATCGCGATCCTCGGGATGGAGGAGCTGTCGGACGAAGACAAGATGACCGTCGCGCGCGCGCGCCGGATCCAGCGCTTCCTGGCGCAGCCGTTCTTCGTGGCCGAGCAGTTCACCGGCGCACCCGGCAAGTTCGTCAAGCGCGAGGACACCGTGCGCTCGTTCAAGGAGATCCTCGAAGGCAAGCACGACACGCTGCCGGAGCAGGCGTTCTACATGGTCGGCTCGATCGAAGAGGCGGTCGAGCGCGCCAAGAAGATGTGAGCGGCATGGAGCACGAGCTGCATCTGCGCGTCGTCTCGCCGGACCGGATCGTCCTCGACCGCAAGGTCAAGGGCGTCTCGCTGATGGGCATCGACGGCAGCTACGGCATCCTGCCGAACCACGCGCCGTTCATGACCGCGACACGGCCCGGGATCCTGAAGATCACGCACACCGACGGCACCGTCGAGGAGATGCTGGTGACCGACGGCTTCGCCGAAGTCGTCGACAACACGCTGACCCTGTTGTGCGAGGCCGGCGAACGTGCCGGCGAGATCGACGTCGCGCGCGCGCGCGAAGCCGAGAAGAAGGCGCGGGCGATCCTCGACGCCGGCGCCGAGGCACAGGGCAACGTCACCTACGACGAGGCCAACTCCGCGCTGCAGCGCGCGATGCTGCGCCAGATGATCGGCAGCCGGCGCAGCGGCGGGCCGGGTGTGGCGACGGATCTCTGAGGCTCGCTGGCGGTACGTGGCGCCCCACATGGCGACACGCGATCGTGGGGCGCTGTTCGATCGTCGGTAGGCGGAATCGCCTGGCGAATGGCAAGGAGGCTGCAGTGCCGGTCATCTCCATGTTCTTCGGCATCGTGATCCGGATGTTCTACGAGGATCACCCGCCACCGCACTTCCATGCGGAGTACCAGGGCCGGCAGGGCAAGTTCGGTTTCGACGGCATCATGACGATCGGGAGCATCCGCTCCGCGACGGCACTACGGCTCATCCGTGAATGGGCAGACCTCCACCGGGACGAACTCGAGGCAAACTGGCAGAAGGCAACGGCCAGGACCCCGTTGGATAGAATCGCGCCGCTCGAGTGAACCCAGATGAGCGTCATGCCGTCCGTGATCCGTGCGACTTACCTCCGGCAGTACCAGATCGAACTCTGCTTCGACGATGGTGTGGTGGCGGCCGTGGACTTCTCCCCGTGGTTGCATGGTCCCGTGTTCGAGCCACTGAAGGATCGCCGGTACTTCGAACGCTTCTTCATCGACGGAGGCACAGTCGCATGGCCCAATGGCGCGGACATCGCGCCGGAGACGCTGTACGAGGCCGCGGTCGCAGGAAGGCCGGCGTAGCGCCTCAGCAGCAGGCGAGCAGCCGGGCCGGTGTCGGTTCTCTCACCGCCGCGACGCGGCGACCACGACGCCGTGAAACCGACGGACCTGGCGCCGCTGCGGCGGCGACGTTCACCGACGGGGCGTATGACCAGTTCCTAAGGAGATTCCATCCCTCCCGATTCGGGAGGGATGGAATCTGACCCCAACCCTCCCTGGTCAAGCCGGGCATCGCTGCGCACGGCTCGTCGCTGTGATCCTGCTGCTCCCGGGCTGTGGGCACCCGCCCTGAGTACGTTGAGTCGCGCCAGCCGACGCTGCCCGATGCCAAACTGCGACTTCTACGCGCTCGAAGGCGACTTCGAATTGGTCCTGGACTTCGTGTTCGCGCAGGACCGTTGGGAGTTGCATGAGTTCGCTACTGAAGGAGCCCGCCCGGTGCGAGTCTTCCGGACGACCGCTGACTTGCTCGCATGCTGCGCAGTGGAAGGCAGCTCCTGCCGGTTCCAGCTCTATGCGCCTGAGATGGCGGGGCGCGTCATCCACCGCAGAATCGATCTGCGCCCGCAAGCCAGGTCTGGATCGACGCATCGTTTCACCACGGAGGGATGGGGGCTCGTGCAGCTGTACTTCGGGGCGATGCGCACCGGCCACGGCGTGATCCCCTCGCATACGAACCACAACTCGATGGCCCGAGCGCTGGCGTGGGCAGACACGCGTCCGGACTTGGGCAGTCCGGAGGAGTGGGATTGGCACCGCGTCGCGCGGGTCTCCAGGCGGCTCGTCCGGTTCATCGCGAAGCAGGGTGTTACGAAGGTCGGCGCACGTCCTGTGCTCCCAGCTGCGGATCGCGCGGTGTGCGCGGGAGCAAGACTGTTGCCATGCGAGTAGGACGCGCAGGCCTGGCTGTCACGATCCTCGGTGCACTGCTCGTCGCGCTCTCGCTCGGCCCGCGCGGCGTGACCGTCACGCTGCGGAACGGGACCGGAGAGCAGCTGGCTCCGGTGCGCGTGTTCAGTATCGGCGACGCAGCGTCCACCGACTGGATCGAGACCGAGGGGATCCGGAGTGTGACTCTGTGCCCGGTCAGCGACTCGTCGATCTGGGTTGCGTTCGGGGTTCCCGCCGCTGGCTCCGAGCGGGTGCTCGACCTCGGCTGCTACGTGTTCTCCGGCGCGATCGGCTCCGTGGATGCCACGATCTTCGGACCAGTGCGGTCCGGTCCGTCCATCGGCGACGTCGCGCAATCGCAGCTGTCGTACCCGTCAGTGTGGAATCTGCTTCCGCAGAGCGCCTCTGCGCGCGGGTTCGGCGCCGGCGCCGGCGCCGTGTTGCTGCTCGTAGGGTTGGCGCGGCTGGTGCGCCGTAGGAGACCTGCGGATGGGCGCGCGGGCACGGTGAGCTGAGCTGGGGTCGCGTGCCCGCAACTTCGCCCTGGTCCCTCGTCTCGTGGCGAAACACGAATCCGCGCGCGCGCTGCGCTGAGGTACGCGGCGGGCGCACCCGGTCGCGCGCGTCCGCCCGCTCGCCCACGATCGCGCGATGCTCCCGCTTCCGCGCGCGTGAGGCTCGGCCCGCGCGCGCGCGGAATTCCCTCTAGGTTGCCGCGGTTGCATTCCCGCGTTCCCGCCCATTCCGGGTCGGGATCCGCATGTGAGGGTCCGATGCGTTCCTTGATTCCGTTCACCGTCACCTGCGCGCTGCTGGCCGGCGCCCCGCTCGCGCAGATCGTCGCCAAGTACTCCGCCTACGGCTCCGGCTGCCCCGGCAGCGGGACCGGTCTCGGCGTGATCCACGTCTGCCCGGCCAACATGGCCAACTCGTTCGGCGGCAGCGACAACAGCATTCCGTTCACCTGGTCCCCGGTGCGTTACCAGCAGGTGTTCCTCGGCAGCGAGCTGCCGGTTGCGTTCTCGATGGCGGGGATCAGCCTGCGTCAGGACGAGCGCGGCGCCGCGCACGGCGTGACCGTCGACCTCGAGATCGCGGTCGGCTACACGACGAAGACGCCGCCGACGATGAGCACGACGTTCGCGGCGAACTTCGACAGCGGCGCTCCGGTCATCGTGCTGCCGCGCGCGCAGATCGTGTTCCCGGACATGCCGCTGCCGCCGACGACGCCGAGCGACTTTTTCCTGACGATTCCGTGGCCGGTCGCATTCGCGTGGGCTCCGGCGCCCGGGCGCAACTTCCTGATCCAGGTCTCGGTCTACGGCAACAGCCATGGCAACCAGCCGTGGGGCTACCCGCTCGATGCGAATGGCGGCACCGCGCGGCTCTACGGCAGCGGCGCGAATGCTGTCACCGGCAAGCTCGAGGTCGGCTACGGCCTCGTCATGGGTTTCCGCGAGCTGACCAACACGGCGGTGCCGCTGCTCTACACGACCAGCACGCCGCAGATCGGCGACACGTTCCGCGTCCGGCTCGGCCAGGCGCGCGCGTCGACGCCGGCGCTGCTGCTGCTCGGGATGTCGAAGACCAACTGGCTCGGCATCCCGCTGCCGCTCGAGTTGACCGGCTTCGGCGCCCCCGGCTGCCGATTGCTGGCGGCGATCGACGACTCGCGCCAGGTCACGACGTCGGCGGGCGGCGCGACGTCGTACGTCTACACGATTCCCAACGACATCTACCTGCTGAACATCCGCTTCTACAACCAGTGGATCGTGCTCGATCCGCCGGCGAATGCGTTCCAACACGCATTCTCGAACGGTGGGGAAGGGGTGATCGGCAACATGTGACGCGGCGGCGGGTCGCACGATCCGGCGCAGATCGTGTCCGCGCGGCGGGTCAGCCCGTCCGCCCCGCCAGGTGCCGCACCCCTTCGAACCCACCGTGCACTGCGACGATGCGCTGCACGATCGCCGGCTCCGGGACCTCGACGCGACCCTGCTCGAATGCGACGACGGCGAGCCGGTCGCGGACTGCGTCGAACAGCTCGTATGGCTGCAGCAGGTGGTCGGGGTTGCGCGGCTTGCCGATCTTCTCGTGCCCGGCCATGAACGTCTCGTAGATCAACACGCCGCCGGCCGCGACGGCGGCGACGAGCTTCGGCAGGATGGGACGCCACAGGTAGCGCACGACGACGACGGCAGGGAACCGGCGGTCGGCGAACGGCCATGGGCCCGCCTCGAGGTCGGCCGGGATCAGCTCGACGGCTTCGTCATCGGCCAGGTCGGCCACGGCGCCGAGATCGCGATCGACGGCGGTGACCGGATTCCCGCGCGCGCGGAACCACCGCGCGTGCCGGCCCGACCCACACGCAAGGTCCAGCACGCGCGCGCGCGGCGGGACGAGGTTGCCATGGCGGAGGACCCAGTCGCTCGGCGCAGGTGCGGGACTCACGGCGGCACGCTACGCGACGGCGCCGGCGTGCCAGCCCGGATATCTCGACCGGCTATTCGCGCAGCAGCAGATAGACATGCCCGATCGTGCGGTCCTCGGCGCGGTCGCAATTGCCGATCAGCAGATCCAGCTTCCCGTCGTCATTCCAGTCGCAGGTCGCGAGCCGGAACCGGTAGCCGGGGATCGTGCGGACCCGGTCCAGCAGGTCGACCGCCTCGTCGAACTTGCGCGGTTCGACGGTCCGCCCGGTGAACAGCGAGATGCCGCGCGCAAACGTCCGGTCCGGCAGCCCGCGGAAGAAACTCACGTCGCCAGCTTCGTCGCCGATCAGCAGATCGAGGGTCCCGTCGCCATCCCAATCGACCGGCAGCGGATCGCTTTTCTGCACGACCTTGATCGGACTCCCCTCCGTCAGCAGCGGCATCCGCGCGCCGAACCGGTACTCGGTCCGCGTGCCTTCGTTCCAGCGGACGAACACGTCCCCCTTGACGTTGCCGAGCACGAGGTCGA
>CAZABP010000027.1:5812-24071 GCA_964483245.1 uncultured candidatus Brocadiaceae bacterium
GCTGACGGAGCGCGTTTCGTCGCTGCCGGTGCCGAAGGTGCGGACCGATGCGAACCCGAGTGAACCGTCGTTGAACAGCGTCTGGTTGGCCTGGCCATCACGATTGGCGAGCACGAGGTCGAGATCGCCGTCGCCATCGAGGTCGGCGAAGTTCGCCGTCGACATCCAGCGCCGCATCTCGGCGGTCTCCGGCTTCTGGCCCTCCGGCACGACCAGCGGCTCCTCCGGAATCGGCACCCCGGCGTGGAAACCACTCGCATGCCCGGCGAAGAAGAACACGCGCCCCGGCGTGTATTCCCCCGACGTGACATCCAGGATCCCGTCGCCGTTCAGATCCACGAACTGTGGATCGAAGCCGATGCATCAACCGGGCTTGATGCTCGCCGGCTCGCCGTCGGCCTCGAGCAGCGTGAACGTGCCGAACTTCGGCGCGGCGTTGGTGCCGAGGTTGCGGTAGACGCGCGCGACGCCGTCGGCGAACTGGCCGACGACGAGGTCGCGCACACCGTCCCTGTCGAAATCCACGACGAACGGGGCCGCGTGGCCGGTCGTCGTCGTGATCGGCTCACCGTCCGCGTCGATCCGGACCGGCTTGCGGAGGCGGGGAAGGCTGGCTGCCTCTGCTTCCAGCGCTGCCGTCGCCGTCGGTTCCTGGCCGGCCAGAAGTCCGACCAGCAGGAAGGGAGGAGTCCAGAGCGCGGCGCGCATCGCCGGGAATCTAGCCCGCAAGCGCCGGCAGCACCGAAGGATCCTCGCCCGGCCCCTCAAGCCGTCACTCCCAGCGGACCGAGCAGAGGACCGGAGGATCCGTTGTCACCGCCCGCATCCCCGTGCTCCGCGCTGCTGTTCGTCGCCGCCATCGCCGGCGCCGCGCCCGCGCAGGATCCCGCGCCGCGCGTCGATCTGAGCGGCGATCAGTACGACACGATGCAGTCGGCACAGTCGCAGCAGCCGGCCGGCGACCGCCAGTGGTTCGAGCGCTTCGACGTCTGGGGCTATGTGTCCGGCGCGTACTTCCACACCGAAGCGGGCGGGGAGTACCCCGGTGGCGCGCTGTTGGTCGACCAGGCGTCCCTGTTCGTGCAGGCCGAGGTCACCGCACAGGCGGTCGCGTTCTTCGAGCTGCGCACCGACCTCGCCCCGAGCGACGAGATCGAGACCGGCGAGGTCTACATCGATCTGCGCCGCCTGTTGCCGCTCGGCGATGGCGGACATCTCGGCTTCAAGTTCGGCCGCTTCGACATCCCGTTCGGCGAGTACTACCACCTGCAGGATGCGCCGGAGAACCCGCTGGTCAGCTACCCGGTCGTGATGCCGTACGGCGTCGACGAAGGCATCCTGGCCTACGGCAACTACCGCGGCCTCGGCTTCGCGCTCGCTCTCAGCGACGGCAGCTACGACCGGCAGTCGTTCGCCGGCGTCGCCCCGGCGGTCACTGCGCGGCTGTCCGGTGAGCCGACCGAGCGGCTGTACGTCAGCGCGAGCGTGCTGCACGGCGACGATGCACCGAACAGTGCGTTGTGCATGAGCGGCGGCACGTTGGCACCGGTCGGGGCGGGGACGTTCTCGACGCTGGGCGCCAGCCCGAGCACGAGCATCGGGTACCTCGTCGGCGGCGTGGACCTGCGCTGGGAGCCGTGGACCGGCGCGATGCTGCGAGCGAGCTACGCGCACGCCGAAGTCGACGACGACGTCGACGCGTTCGACCGCGGTCTCGACTGGTTCATCCTGGAGCCGTCGGTGGCGTTCGCCGACCGCTGGCGCGTGACCGCGCGCTGGAGCGAGGCCGGCACGTTTTCGTCCGCCGAGGGCTATCGCTTCCAGGGCAACCAGTTCGCGCGTGGGCGGGCCTCGTTCGGCTACGACCTGCGCAACATGCGTCGGCTCGCGCTCGGGCTGCGCTGGCAGCCGGAAGCGAACCTGATCGCAAAGCTCGAAGTCGGTCTCGATCAGCTCACTGCGATCGATGCGAGTCCGATCGCCGACGACGATCGGGCCTATGTCGCGGCTCAGATCGTGTTGAGGTTCTGATGCGCCGCTTCTGGTTCCCTCTGCTGTGGCTGCCCGGCCTGCTGGCGCAGGCACCGGACAACGCGACGCGTGCCTGCATGCGCGAGTTCGGCAAGTCGGTGCGGGCACTCGAGCATTCGCTGGGTGCGGGCGAGCACGCCGAGACTGCGGCCGCTGCGCAGCTGATCGCGAGGCTGGCGCCGGACCTGGCGCTGACGGAGCTTCCCGGCGGCGAATCCGAACGCGGCGACGCGTCGTGGCACGCGGACCGCGTGCGCGCCACCGCGGCGGAGCTCGCCAGCGCAGCCGAGGCTGCCGACCTGCCGCTGCAACAGGATGCGTTCGGCCGGCTGCGGGCCGCCTGCGCCGCGTGCCACTTGCAGCTGCGTGGACCGGACGACGAGCGCGGGTTCTGGCCCGGCCAGCGCAACGCCCTGTTCGGGCGCGTGCGCGTGCTGACCGCGGACGGGCAGCCGCGTGACCGCGCCGACCATCTCGTGTTGTTCCTCGAAGGGCTGCCGCGCCAGCCGGCGCCGCCGAACCGCCGCGTCGAGATCACGCAGCGCGACCGGACCTTCCACCCGGATCTGCTGGTCGTGCCGGTCGGCACGACGGTGTCGTTCCCGAACCACGACACGGTGTTCCACAACATCTTCTCGCTGTCGAAGCCGCAGCCGTTCGACCTCGAGCTGTATGGGCCGGGCGAGACGCGGATGCAGCAGCTCTCGCATGCCGGGCTGGTCAAGATCTACTGCAACATCCATCCGGAGATGGTCGCGCACATCGTCGTGCTCGAGCACGGCAGCGCCGTGACGGCGACGCCCGGTGGGTTCTTCTGCATCTCCGATCTGCCGGATGGTGAGTTCAAGCTGCGCTGCTGGTCCGAGTTCGGTGGCGACCAGGAGCAATCGGTCATGCTCGGCGGGCAGCTGGCGACGCGGCTCGATCTGCAGGTGCAGGAGACCAAGCGCCGCCTCCCGCACCGCAACAAGCACGGCCGCCCGTATCGGGAGAAGTACTGATGCAAGGCCCCGGGCTGCGCGGCCGGCTGATCCTCGGCGCGAGTGCGCTCGTGGTCGGCTTCGTGCTGCTCGGGACTGCCGTGCTCAGCGAGGTGCTGACCGGCTATGGCGAACGCCAGGTGGTGCTCGAACTGCAAGGCGCGCAGACCAGCTATGAGAGCCATCTCGGCCTGCGCCGCCGCGCGCTGCGTGAGCGCGCCGACCTGCTGGCGGACGCACCGGTCCTGAAAGCAGTCGTCAGCACCGGGGACCGCGCGACGATCGAGAGCACGGTCGAAGCGTTGCGCAGTTGGAGTGCCCGCGATCTCGTCGCCGTGCTCGCGCCCGGCGGCGGTCCGAAGGCGCGCCTGCTCGCCGCACTGCCGGCGACGGCTGGTCCGGCGATCGCTGCTTCGGAGCCTGGGGACGAGCCGACCGACCTGTTGCTGCCCGCCGGTCACGCGCTGTACCACGTCGCGACGATGCCGATCCTCGAGGGGGACCGCGTGAGCGCGATCTTGTGCATCGGCGAACGGATCGATGGCCAGACCGCGCGGGAGATCGTCGCGGCGACCAACCACGACGCGCTGCTGTGGTTCGCTGGGCGGATCGTCGGCCAGGCGCGTCAGGATGCGGAGACCGGTGCACCGCTGATCGCCAGCGATGCAGAGGAGGGCGCGCTGACCGGGCACCTCACGCACCGCCCCGACCCTGTGACCGTGGAGCTGACGCTGGCCGGCATGCCGCGCCGCGTGCGGATCGTGCCGCTGCATCCGAGCGGTGGCCGGCTCGTGCTGTCACGCGATCCGGCGCAGCTGCGCGGACTCCAGCAGTCGGCCTGGACGACACTGGTCGCGGTCGGTCTCGCGATCGGCCTCGCCGGCGTGCTGGCGAGTCTCGCCGTCGCGCGCCGGATCACCAACCCGCTGCTGGCGCTGGCGCGCGGCGCGGATGCGATGTCGGCCGGTGACCTGCAGGCGCGCGTCGAGGTCGGCGGGGGACGCGAGTTCGCGCAGGTGGCGCAGGCGTTCAACAACATGGCGGCCCGGATCGGTGCGCTGCTGCGTGACGTCCGTGAGCAGGCCTCGCGCGCCGAGGCGGCAAACCACGCCAAGGATGCGTTCCTCGCGTCGGTCAGCCATGAGCTGCGCACGCCCGCGACCAACATCCGCGCCTATGCCGAGATCCTGGCGGACTACGGCCCGCAGACCTCGCACGACGAGCAGCGCGAGTTCCTGGGCATCATCCTCGGCCAGACCGGCCATCTCGAAGCGCTGATCGGACAGGTGCTCGACTTCGCCGAGCTGGCCGGCACCGAACTCGCCGCAACGGCGTCGCCCGCTGCGTTGGCCGAGCTCGTACAGCAGGCGATTGCACCGCTGCGCGATGCGGCCGAGGCGAAGAAGATCACGCTCGAGCTGGCGCTCGATGAGGAGCTGTGCGTGCGCGCCGAGGCGCGGCGCATGCAGCAACTCGTGCGCGCCGTGGTCGAGAACGCGCTGGCGTTCGCGCCGGCGCGTACGCCGGTCGAGATCACGCTCGTGCGCGGCGGCGCGACGGCGGTGCTCGAGATCCGCGACCATGGCCCGGGAGTACCGGATCCGCTGAAGGAGATGATCTTCGAGCCGTTCTTCCAGGGTGGCGATCACCTGACGGGGAAGCCGTCGGGGATCGGGCTCGGGCTGACGGTCGCGCGCACGATCGCGCAGGCGCATGGTGGCTCGCTGCGCTGCGAGGATGCACCCGGCGGCGGGGCCTGCTTCCGGTTGGAGCTTCCGGTGTTGGTCGCGCAGGCGGTTGCGGTGTGAGAGCCTGCTACTGAATCCCCGCTGCGTTCGGCCGGCTGCGGCGGCCGCGCTAGCTCACCGCCCCTCCCCCTCCAACCGTCGCCACAACCACGCACGCGCAAACGCCCACTCCCGGCGTGCCGTGCGTGCCGAGATCCCGAGTGCCTGGGCTGCCTGTGCTTCCTCCAACCCGGCATAGAACCGCAGCCGCACGACTTCGGCGGCGCGCGGGTTCTCGACCGCGAGCGCCGTGACCGCCTCGTCGAGTGCGGCGACCTCCTCGAACGACGCCGTCTGCGCCACTTCGACGGCGTCCAGCGGCAGCCGCTGCATGCGCCCCTGCCGCTTCTGCGCCTGCCGGCGGCGCGCGTGATCGATCAGGATGCGCCGCATCGCTTCGGCGGCAGCGCCATAGAACCGCCGCGGCTCCTGCTCGAGGTCCGGCAACTGCGTGCGGAGCGCGAGCCAGGCTTCGTGGACGAGCGCGGTTGCCTGCAGCGTGTGGCCGGCCCGCTCCTGGTCGAGCTGGCGGCGCGCGAGGATCCGCATCTGCGCATGCACGGCGGCCAGCAACGTCGGGTCCGGCTCCTGCGTCTGGTTCACTTCGCAGCCGCCTTCGCGTCGCGCCGCACGAGCTGTTCCCGCACGATGGCCAACGTCCGCCGCGCCATCGCCGCGCGCGGATCGGTGCGGCCGCCGAGGATCCGCTCGACGTCGGCGAACAGCGCATCCGCTTCGTCGCGGCGCCCCTGGTCGGCGACGATCGCGCCGAGCGAGACGAGTGCCTGCGCGAACTGCACGTGTTGTTCGCCGTGGAGCTTGCGGCGCAGCTCGACCGCCTCGCGCATCGGTGGCTCCGCCTCGGCGGCGCGCCCCTGGCCGCGCAGGCTGCCCGCCACGTTCGTCAGGGCGCTCGCCAGCTCGAGATCGACGCCGATCGGGGAACTGCGCAACCCATCGACGGCGCGCGCGAACCAGCGCTCGGCGTCGGCAAAGTTCCGATGCCCGAGGTGGAC
The DNA here is from genome assembly GCA_964483245.1 of uncultured candidatus Brocadiaceae bacterium. Classification (GTDB taxonomy): domain Bacteria; phylum Planctomycetota; class UBA1135; order UBA1135; family UBA2386; genus CAZABP01. Next base: position 11,627 of record CAZABP010000027.1, read on the forward strand.
CATGCCGAGCCCGTTGTAGGCCATCGACAGCGAAGGCCCCGCCTCGTCTCCGATCGACTCGAGCAGCGCGATCGCCGCGGTGACCTCGCGCTCTGCCTCGGCGAGCTCGTTCTGATGGCGCAGCACATCGGCCAGCGCCGTCCTGGTTTCTCCCTGCAGTCGCGCGCCGAGCTCCCCGGCCGCTTCGGCGTGCACCAGCGCCTCGCGCAGCAACTGCTCTGCGCCGCTCCAGTCCAGCCGATCGTGACGCAGCCAGCCGAGCTCCCACAGACTGGCGCCGAGCTGGCGGTGGCGCAGCGGGGAATCGGCCGGCACGTCGCGCCGCAGCTCGAGCGCGCGCGCGAGCTGAGGCTCGGCGAGCTGCGCGAGGCCGAGCGAGCGGTAGGCGGATCCGAGCGTGTTGCGCAGCCGTGCTTCGACATCCGGTTCCAGCTCGTCCTGGCGGTCCAGCTCGCGCGCGAACTCGGTCAGGAACTCACGCACGGTCCAGTCGGCGTCCCGCTTGGTGTGCGGGTCGGTCGTCGCGAGCATGCGGACGGTCAGGCCGAGCACACGCTTGGTGTGCTGGTGCGCGAGCAGCGCCTCACGCCAGCCGACCGCCGCGAGGACGAGCCCGCCGAGCAGCGTGACCAGCGCCGTGCACGCCAACGTGACCGCCAGCGCGTGCCGGCGGGTGAACTTCCGCAGGCGATAGATCCGGCTCGGTGGGGACGCCAAGACCGGTTCGTGGGTCAGCCAACGCTGCAGGTCGTCGGCGAGCGCGGCTGCCGAGCGGTAGCGGCGGTCGCGGTCCCGCTCGAGCGCGCGCTGCACGATCCAGTCCAGTTCACCAGCCAGCAGCCGGCGCATCCGGCCCGGCTCCGTGAGCCTGCGCGCCGCGAGATCCGCCTGCAACGTCGCGGGCAACGCCGCGAAGCGCCGGCTCGGCCGCGGCGCGTCCTGGCTGCGGATCCGCTGCACCAACCCGAAGTCGTCGCTGTCCGGCCAGGGTGGACCGGAAAACGGCCGGACACCCGCCAGCAGCTCGTACAGGATCCCGCCGAGACCCCAGACGTCGGCGCGCGTGTCGACGTCCGGCGCCGAGGCGGCCTGTTCCGGCGCCATCGCCTCGAGCGTGCCGAGCACCTGCTGCGGCCTCGTCGCGGCGCTCGGCTCGCGCGCTTCGGCGGTCGCCTTCGCGATCCCGAAGTCGATGACCTTCGGTGCAGGGCCACGCTCGGTCGCTGCGACGAGCACGTTGCTCGGCTTCAGATCGCGGTGGATCACGCCGCGGCGGTGCGCGTGGTCGATCGCGAGGCAGACGTCGCGCAGCAGCGCGACCCGCGCACGCAGCGGCAGCCGCTGCTCGTCGCAGAACGCCGTGATCGGTCGTCCCGGCACGAGCTCCATGACGAAGAACGGCCGCCCGGTCGCGTGCGTGCCGGCGTCGTAGACCTTCGCGATGTGCGGATGGTCGAGCCACGCCAGCGTCTGCCGCTCGATCTCGAACCGCGCGACCACCTGGCGCGAGTCCATGCCCGGCTTCAGCAGCTTCAGCGCGACCTCGCGTTGGATCGGCGTCTGCTGTTCGGCGCGCCAGACGACGCCGAAGCCTCCCTCGCCGATCGTCTCGCGGAGCGCGTAGCGACCGACCAGGTCGCCCGGTCGTTCGGCTGGGGCGTCGTCGAGGAAGCCCTCGGCCTGGTCGTGCGCCGCGAGCAGCGACTCGACCTCGGCGCGCAGCGGCGCGTCGCCCGCGCACGCGCGCGCCAGGAAGGCCGCGCGCTGCTCCGTGGGGCAGTCGAGCGCCGCATGGAACAGCTCGCGGATCCGGGTCGGCTCGGGCATGCGTGCGGCCCTTCTACCACGCGGTTGCCAGTGTTCGCCTCAGCAGAACGCCGGGGCGATCCGCTCGATGCGCTGGCGGTGCTCGGCACCGAGGTCGGCGAGGCTCTGCAGGAACTTCGGGTGCGTCATCCCAGAGCCGAGGAACGTCCAGCGCATCGCCTGGTGCTGCACGGCGACGAACTCCTCACGTTGGGCGGCCGTCAGCTCGCGCCCGCGCGCCTGCTCGAACGCGGCGAGGTCGAACCGGGTCTGCTGCGCCAGCCCCTGATCGACGAACTCGCCGATCGCGAGGTAGCCATCGAGTGCCGCCGTGCGCGCCGTGGCGTCGCGCGGTGCCGCCAGCGCAGCGACGAGGTTCGCGTCGACCTTGGCGTGCTGCGCCTCCTCCATCCAGTGGTGCTTCAACAGGCTCTTGAACCGCGCGTCGATCGTCTGGTCGTCGCGGACGCACTCGAGCCAGTGCCGCTGCGTCATCCACTCGATCTGCAGGATCACCAGCGCAACACTGAGCGGATCGTGCGCGAGCACCGCCTGGGCGACGGCTTCCGGCGGCCCGATCACGTCGCACGGCGTGCCGAACCCGCGCAGGAACGCCGCGCGGAACTCCTTGAACAGATGGATGTGCTTCGCCTCTTCACTGGCGAACGCCAGCAGCGCACGCGTCCGATGGTCGTCGCCGCCGAGTTCCGGCCGCGCGTGGTCCAGCACGAACGGCAGGATGAACTCCTCGACCAGCCCGAACATGAACAGGTAGCCATGCGCGCGGATCTGGTTCAGCAGCAGGCGGTCCTGCGCGTCCAGGAACGCGAGCGGGCGCGTGCGGGCCAGCGCTTCCGGTAGGAACGGCAGGCGGAAGTCGAACTCGGTGGTCGGGTCGATCAGGTCCTCGACGCGCCATTGCGTCTTCTCGGACGCGGCGAGGATCTCGGGCCAGGCATAGGTCGTCGTCATCGGGATTCCTTGGCTGTGGGTCGCGGAAGGGCCGCTCTGCCCGTCCACACCCAAGGGCGCAGGAATCCACCTGCGCCGGCCAAGGAATCCGCAGAAACCGCTGCTCGCGTTACTGCGAGCGCTGCACGCCGCCGCCGAACGTCCCGGCGAAGACCCGGCTGCTGCTCGGGTCGACCAGCAGGCCGCCGACCGGCTGCGGGTTCAGGCCGGTGATCAGCTTGGTCCAGGTGTCGCCGCGGTTCGTGCTGCGGTAGACGCCGGCGTCGCGGTTGGCGAACGTGCTGCTGGCGTAGATCGTCGCCGGCGCCAGCCGGTCGACCGCGATGTCGGCGATCTCGTCGGCATCGAGGCCGGTCACGCGGCGCGCCCAGTTGTTGCCGCCGTTCGTCGTGCGGAACACCCCGCGCGTGCGGGTGCCGGCATACAGCGTCGTCGGCGTCGTCGCCTCGATCGCGAGCACGGTCACGTTCGGGTCGTCGATGCCGTTGCTGGCGACGCTCCAGGACACCGCGCCATCGGTCGTGCGGTACACGCCGCCCCAGGTGCCGGCGTAGACGCGCGTCGTCGTGACCGGGTCGACGAGCAGCGCCGTGACCTGCAGGTTGCCCAGCCCGCTGTTGGCCGCGGCCCAGGTGGCGCCGGCATCGGCGCTCAGGAACACGCCGCTGGTCAACGTCCCGGCGTACAGCCGCGCCGGGTTCTGCGGATCGATCGCGAGCGACAGCATGTTCAGCTCGGTGATCCCGGTGTTGACCGCAGCCCAGCTGCCGCCGCTGTCGAAGGTCTGGAACACGCCGGCATCCTCGGTGGCTGCGTACAGCATCGTCGGCGTCTGCGGATTCACGACGATCGCCATGACGTCGACGTTGCCGAGCCCGGTCTTGCGCTCGGCCCAGGTCGCACCGCTGTCGGTCGAACGGAACACGCCGCTGCCGCTCGCGGCGTACAGCGTCGCCGCGTTGGTCGGATCGGCGACGATCCGGCGCACGTAGGCGCTCAGCACGCCGGCCGTGCTGGGGTTCCAGGTCGTGCCGCCGTCCGCCGAGCGGAACAGTCCGGCCGACGTCGTGCCGGCCAGCAGCACCTGCGCGTTGGTCGGGTGCACGGCGACCGACTGCACGTCGTCCTCGGCGAGGCCGGTGCTGAGCGCCGCCCAGTTGGCACCGGAATCGATCGAGCGCCAGATCCCGCCGCCATCCAGCGCCGCATACAGCGTCGCCGGCGCCGCCGGGTCGAGCGCGATGCACTGCACCTGGAAGCCGTTGGGCAGCCCGCTGTTCGACGACGACCAGTTCGTGCCGCCGTTCGTCGTCTTGAACAGCCCGCCGGCCAACGTGCCGGCGTAGACGATCTGCGAGTTCGTCGGATCGACCGCGACCGTGTTCATCGCGAGACTCGGCAGCCCGGTGTTGATCGCGCTCCAGTTGCTGCCGCCGTTGGTGCTGCGGAACATGCCGCCGAACTGCGTGCCGGCGTACAGCGTCGTCGGGGTCGACGGCGCGATCGCCAGCGTCAGCACGCGCGTGTCGCTCAGGCCGTTCGTGATGCGCGTCCAGCTCGTGCCGTTGTTGGTCGAGCGGTAGAACCCGCCGTTGTTGCCGCCGGCGTACACGTTGGTCGTCGTCGTCGGGTGCACGACGACCGCGGTCAGGTTCGTGTTGTTGATCCCGGTGTTGTGCGCCGTCCACGTGGCGCCGGAGTTCGTCGACTTGTAGAGCCCCATCGACGTCGCGGCGTAGACCGTCGTCGGCGTGCCCGGGTCGACGGCGACCCCGCGGACCGACGCCAGACCGGCCAGCAGATCGGTCGTGCGCGTGTCGTTGGGGATCCCGCTGTTGATCGCGGCCCAGGTGGTGCCGCCATCCATGCTGCGGAAGATCCCGCCGCGCTCGGTGCCGGCGTAGACGGCGGCCGCAGTCGGATCGAACGCGATCGACAGCATGTTGCCGCCGGTCATGCCGGCTCCGGCCGTGCCCCAGAAGTTGTTGTTGCCGCCGCCGCCACCGCCGCCGCCACCGCAGCCGGCGAGCAGCGCCAGCGGCGCGAACGTCAGCGCCCAGGAGTGCTTGGTCATTCTTGGACTCATCCCGGCTCGGGATTTCGGCATTCCGGCCGGTCCGCCTCAGGGCTTCCCGGAAGGCATCTTCCGGCTGGGCTTGCGGCCGGACGCCCTGGGCCGTTGGCATCGCGGACGCGGTACGTCCGCATTTCGGACGGCGGTGGCAATTGGGCCCCCGGCACCGGCATTGCGTGCTGCACGCCATGAACCCACGAGCCCTCCCGGTCGGCTCAGCCGCCGCCATGTTCCTGACGCTCCTCGCAGTTTCAGCGCTGCCGGCGCAGTCGGTCTATCCATACCGCGCGGTGGACCTCGGCACCCCGCCGAATGGAAGTCCGTCCGGCGGCGTCGGCGCTGCCAGCATCTCGGCCGATGGTCGGACCATCGCCGGCACGCAGGTGTGGGAACCGTACGTGTGGACCGAGGGGCTCGGCATGCGCTCGCTGACGAAGCTCTCCGGCAAGTTGAACGCAGACGTCCTCGACGTCGATCTGCAAGGCAACGCCGTCGGCTCCTGCGGCTGGCAAGCGACGACGAATCAGCAGACGGCCGTGCGCTGGGATGCGAATGGAACCCCGCAGACGCTCGGCAGCCTCGGTGGGCCGTTCAGCATCGCGATTGCGATCAACAGCAGCGGGACGATCGTCGGCAATGCGAGCGTCACGCGCGGGCCGAGCTACGACTGGCACGCATTCCTGTGGACCAAGTCCAGCGGGCTCATCGACCTGACGCCGGCGGCGACGAATGCCTGGGTCTACGACCTGAACGACGCCGGGCAGATCCTGCTCGACATCGACGGAGTCTCATATCGCATGTCGCCGGGGATCGGGCTGCAGAACTTCGGCAACGTCTCCCTGCTGCGGATCAACGAGTCCGGGCAGATGACCGGCAAGGATCCGAACGGGGTCTCCGGCCGCTACACCGATGGGATCGGTTGGGAGTGGTTCGGCGGCGGGTCGAACGGGATCGAGTTCCGTGACCACGGCAACATCGACGTGTTCGGACGCATCGTCGGCACGCAGTGGATCCGCGTCAGCACGAGCCCGCCGACGTACCAACACCGGGGCTATCTGTACACGTTCGGTCTCGGCTTCGAGCGGCTCGACGAGCAGCTCGATCCGAACCAGCTCGTGCGCGTCGAGGACATGGCCGGGATCACCGAGCGGGGGTTCATCGCGTGCAACGGGAGCTTCGGTTCCAACAACCGTGCGATGCGGCTCGAGCCGCGCTTCACCAGCTACTCCGGGACCGCGTGCAGCGGTTCCCGCGGGGAGCCGAAGGTCGCGTTCGGCGGCGTCCCGGCGCGCGGAAGGCGTGTTGCCCTGCTCGGTGCCGGCGCGGCTGCATCCGGGATGTTCCTGGTCGCGGCCAAGCCGGCGGCGATCGCCCTGCCGGGCGGCTGCACATTGCTCGTCGATCCGCTCGGGATGCTCGCGATCCCGGTACCGGTGAATCCGATCGGGCAGGCGAGCGCGATCGTGGTCGTGCCGCCGGACCTGCCGAAGCTCCCGCTCTACTTGCAGTTCGTCAGCGCGGACCCGCAGGCGCCGAATGGGTACTTCGCGCTGTCGGATTCGGTGCGGGTGGATCTGCAGTAGCGGGCGCGCACCCGGATCACCATCGGTGGTACGCCGGGTGCCCTTCCTTGACCGCGACGAACAGCCCGCGGCAGGTCGCCGTGATCTTGCCGGCGGCTTCGATCGTCCCCTCGACCACGGCGCGGTCCTCGCCAGACTCGACGACCCAGGCGCGCAGATGCAGCGGCTGATCGGTCGGCGTCGGCCGCCGCAGCTTGATCTCGTATTCCGCGGTCACCGTGCACGGTGGCGTGCGCTCGCCCTGCTTCTGCATCAGGTGCCACGCCGCGGTCCAGTTGCAATGGCAGTCGAGCAGAGTCCCGACGATGCCTCCGGCCAGCACGCCGGGGAACGCCTCGTGCATCGTCTTCGGTTGCCAGGTCGCGACGACGTGATCGCCGGCGACGACGCTGCGGATCTGCAGCCCGTCCGGGTTGGCCGGGCCGCAGCCGAAACAGGCGTTCGCCGGTGCGTAGCGCTGTTGCAGGCTCTCGTGCGTCATGGCCGCAGTTTGCGGCGCGCCGCGGGTCCGCGCCAGCGCGGGCGGCAGCGCAATCGAGAATCCAGATGCGTCCATTCGTTGGCTGCTATCCAGCCCCGCTGGTCCGAGTTCTGCTGCGGCGTCCTGTTCCCACCAGCTCACGGGAGCCCGAGCCTCGATGCGCGTCCTGCTGGTCAGTCACCATGCGCCGCCTCACATCGGTGGGGTCGAGCAGGTGGTCTGGGCCGAAGCGCAGACGATGCTCACCGCCGGCCACTCGGTCACCTGGATCACGAGCGATGGTTCCGGCGCTGGTCAACGACTGCCGCAGCATCCGGACCTGCGTCTGATCCAGCTGCCGGCCTGGCATGGCCTCGAGAAGCGCTTCGGGATCGCGTATCCGTTCCACGCGCCATCGCTCGTCCCGGTGCTGTGGCGCGAGGTCGGCGACGCGGATCTGGTGCACGTGCACGGTCTCGTGTTCCAGGTCAGCATCGTCGCGGCGATCTTCGCGCGCCTGCGCGGCCGACGTTGCCTGTTGACCGACCACGGCGGCATCCTGCGTTACCGCTCGCGGCTCGGCACGCTGGCGCTCCGCTTCCTGATCGAGACCGCCGGACGGATCACGGCGCGCAGCGCGCATCGGCTGGTCGCGATCAACACCGAGATCGCCGGATTGCTCGGGCGGCTGCGCGGTCGTCCTGGGGCGCTGCTGTGTCTCGCGAACCCACTGGCGGACGCAGGCTTCGCACCGCCGAGCCCGGCGCAGCGCCGGCGCGCGCGCGCGGCGCTCGGTTGGGACGCGCGGCCGCGCGTGCTGTTCGTCGGCCGGCTCGCGAAGCACAAGGGGATCGACGTGCTGCTGGCCTCCGCGGCGCCGGACACGAAGCTGGTGTTCTGCGGCCCGGGCGACCTGCGGACCGTGCAGCAGATCGTCGCCGGCGGTGGGCAGTACCTGGCGCCGCGCCCGCAGCCGGACCTGCTGGCGCTGTATCACGCTGCCGACGTGCTGGCGCTGCCGTCGCGCAATGAAGGGTTCCCGCTCGTGGCGCAGGAGGCGCTCGCGTGCGGCCTGCCGGTCGTCACGACCGACACGCGCGCCTACGACCCGTACCGCGATCTGCCCGGGCTGCACCTGTGCGAGGCGACGCCCGTTGCCGTGCGCGAGACGATCCAGCAGGTGCTGCAGCTGCCGCAGCGCGTCGCGGTGCGCAAGCGCACGGCGCAGCGCTTCAATGGCCAGACCTGGCTGGCGAAGCTGCTGGAGGGGATCGCCTGATGCCTTCGCGGCTGCGGATCCTGACGGTGATGCCGTTCTTCTCGTGGCGCTTCGGCGGCAGCGTCGAGCTGACCCGGCTGTTGTGCAGCGAGCTGGCGCGCCGCGGACACGACGTGCGCGTGTTGACGACGGATCTCGGCGAGCGGGACTCTGTCACCGACGCTTGGACGCGCGACGACGGGTTCCACGTGTTCCGTGCGCACGCCGGCTGGTTCCACGCGGCACCGCCGTACCTGCCGCCACGCGCGCTGCTGACCGCACTGGAGGCGGAGCTGCCGCGGGCGTCGCTGGTGACGTCGCAAGTCGGACTGACGCTGCTCGCGACCGCGGTCGGCGCGCGCTGCCGCCGGGCCGGCGTGCCGTTCGTCTACGGTGCGCAAGGTGCGTTGGATCCGATGCGGCTGCGGCTGAAGCGTTGGCGGAAGGCCTGCTTCCTGCGCGCATGCGAGCGTCCACTGTTGCGACAGACCGCCGCGGTGCATGCGCTGACGGCCAAGGAAGCCGACGACCTGCAACGTCACGGCGCGCCGCGCAACCGGATCTTCGTCGTGCCGAACGGCATCGAGCCGGAGGCCTGGTGCTCCGGCGACGGCGCCGCGATCCGCGCGCGGTGGGGGATTCCGGCGGACGCGGTGGTCGTGCTGTTCCTCGGCCGGCTCGCGCCGGAGAAAGGTCTCCCGCTCGCGCTGGCGGCAGCGTTGCCGCTGCTGCGCGAACGCGCCTGGGTCTGGTTCGTCGCCGCCGGGCCGGACGGAGGCGCCGCGCGGGAGCTGCGTCGGCTCGCGGAGCGCGCCGGCGTCGGCAGACACGTGGTGCTGCCAGGCCCGGTCCCCCCGCAACAGCGGCGCGACGTGCTCGCCGCGGCCGACGTGTTCGCCTACCCGTCGCTCGGTGAAGGTCTTCCGCTCGCCGTGCTCGAGGCTGCGGCGGCGGGGCTCGCGCTGTGGATCACCGATCGCTGCAACCTGCCGGAAGTCACCGAGTTCACGGCCGGCGCCGTCGTGTCGCCCGAGGTGCGGTTGCTGCGCGCTGCGCTGTGGCGGCTGATCGACGACGTCGATGTGCGCCGGCACTGTGCCGTGAATGCGCGGCGCATGGTACAGACCCGGTTCGCGCTGACGCGCGTCGTCGATCAGCTCGAGACGGTCTACGGCGGCCTCCGCGCATGAACCCCCGCCGCCGGCACGTCGCTCTGCTCGTCTGCCTGGCGCTGCTCGGCCTGCACCTGTTGCTGGTCGTGGTGCGCATCCCGACGCGGGTCTACGCGCGGCGCGCGGTGGAGATCGCGGAGTACGAATCGCGCGGCGCGGCGGGGTACCTGCTCGGCAACGCGCGCCTGGGCGGGGCAGAAGTCATCGCATGGCTCCAGCAACACGTGCCGGCGGAGCACGCAGTGCTGTGGGAAGGGGAGACGAAGGGACCGTTCGAGGTCCTGGCTGCCTGTCTGGCGCCACGGATGTTGGTGGATGCGGCGCACGTGCCTCCGGATGCAGCGACGGTCGAGCTCGGTGGGGCGGCGCGGCCGCTCGCGCGGGCCGAGCTGCCGGATGGACGGCGCGGCACGTTGGTGGTCGCAGCATGCCGGGATCGGCTCGAGCTGACCGTGCGCTGATCGGTGCCGGCCTCGTCTGGCGCCTCGGCGTCGGGACGTTGCTCGGCATCGCGCTGCTGCGCTTCGTCGTGATGCCGTGGGTCGGCCTCGGCCAACTGCCGGACTGGGCCTTGCCCCTGTGCATGCTGGTCGGCTGGGCGCTGCCGCCGCCGCGGCGCTGGCTGGTCGCGCAGCGACCGGATGGATCGACGCCACCATGGCTGCTGTGGAGCGTGTTGGCACTGCTCGCGCTCCTGCTGTCCCTGGTCGCGTGGGGATCGTTGGTGACCCCATCGCGGCACTGGGATGGTGCCGTCACGTGGGACCTGCGCGCGGAGCTGTTGGCCGCACGTCCGACGTTGGACCAGCCGCAGCTGCGCGATCCGGCGGCGTACCTGCACAGCCGCGACTACCCGCTGCTGCAGCCGATCTGGATCGCGGCGCTGCAGCGCATCTCGGGCGCGGGCCGGCTGTGGTTCACGCTGCTGCTCGCCTGCCTGGCCGCGCTCGTCGGCCTCGGCGCGCGCCGCGCCGGCACCCCAGCCTGGCTGCCTTGGGTGTTGGTGCTCGCCTGCGCCGGCACACCGATGTTGGTGAACCCGACCAGCGGTGGTGCCGACTCCGGCCATGCCGAGTTGCTGCTGGCGGTGTGTGTCGCGGCGATGGCGCTCGGGCTCGCGCGCACACTGGTGCTGCCGCTCGCGCTCGGCGCGATGTTGGCCGTCGCCGCGAAACCGGAAGGACTCCTGTTCGCGCTGCTGCCGCTCCCGGTCCTGCTGGTGCATGCGGACCGGCGCCTGCTGCATGCGGCGACCGTGGGCGCGGCGATCGGCTACGCCGGCTGGCTGCAGCAGTCGACGCTGCTGCAAGGTCGGTCGGACCTGCTGCTGCCCGGCGCCGGCGTGATCCTCGCGGGCGCGGTTGCGATCCTGCTCACCGGGGCTCTGCTGCGTCGCGTCGGCATGCGCCGCCGAGGGTGGATCGTCGCGTGTGGATCCGTCGTCGTGATCGCGGCGCTGTTGGTCCTGCCGGATGCGTGGGTCGCGCGTGGATCCTCGTTTGCGCAGTACCTGGCTCGACGCGACGAGCTGCTCGCGAACCTGCGCCACGTGCCGGCGATCGCCGGCGGGTTCCTCGAGTACGGACTGCTGCGCGGCGCGTTCGGCGTCACGTTCCTGCTGCCGCTCGTCGCCTGGCTCGGTCTCCGGGCCTCGCGACGCAGCATGTCGCAGTCATTGCGGGCAGCGGCACTGTTCACCGCTCTCGGCTGTGCGGCGCTGCTGGCACCGTTCCTGTTGTCCCCCGAGCCGGATCTGCGCCACCACCTGCGCTCGAGCATGGCCCGCCTGCAGCTGCATTGGCTCGGCGCGCTCTGGTTGTTGTCCGCCGGGTTGCTCCATGAGCTGCTGGTGGTTGCGCCGGAGCTGCGCGCGAAGTGGCACTGGCGTCTGCGCCTGTCGGCGCAGAAGTGGGAGCAGGGAGCGGGGCCGTGGTTGCGCACGGTGCGCCGCGCGGCTTTCCAACTGTTGCCGGCCCCCGCACAGCGCTGGCTGTTGTTTCCGTGGGTGGAGCGCCGGCCGCGCTTGCCGCCACCGCCGCCGGTGTTCGAGCGCGCGGGACTCGTCTCGGTGGTGCTGCCGGTGCACCAGCAGGCGGACCTGCTCGACGCGGCGATCCGGAGCGTGTTGACGCAGAGCTGGCGTGAGCTCGAGCTGATCGTCGTCGACGACGGCTCCGGTCCCGAGGTCGCCGCGGTGGTCGCACGCCATGCCGCCGACCCGCGGTTGCGGTGGGTGCGGCAACCGCAGCAGGGCTTGCCGGGCGCGCTGAACGCCGGGTTCGAACTGGCGCATGGCGAGTACTGGTGTTGGACCTCGGCCGACAACCTGATGCTGCCCGAGCAGCTCACGCGGCTCGTGACGTTCCTGCGCGCGCGGCCGGACGTCGCGCTGGTCTACGCCGACTACGAGTTGATCGATGCGCAGGCACGGCGGGTACGCGGTACCGACTTCCGCGTCGCGTTCCGCACCGGGCCGGACGATGCGCGCGTCCGGCTGCCGCACGATCCGCGGGCGCTCGCGGTGGTACAGGACAACTTCATCGGCCCCTGCTTCTGCTACCGCGCGACGGTCGGACGGCTGCTCGGGGAATACGCGCCGGAGCCAGGGCTCGAGGACTACGACCAGTGGCTGCGGATGCATCGTGCGTTCCGGCTCGCGCACCTCGGACGGGACGAGGTGCTGTACCGGTATCGGTTGCACGCGCAGAGCCTGACGGCGCATGCGGCGGAGTTGCAGCTCGGCCGGCGGGCGGAGCGATTGGTGGCACGCGCGAGGTCGGCGCGGTCCTGGGTCGCGTCCCCGGATCGGGCGGCACGCGCGGCGGCGGTCGTCGCGGCGGCGCGCGAACGCGGTCTCCGGGCGGAGCTGGTGGACGGGGTCACGGTGCTATGGTGCAGCGCCGTCGAGGAGGTCTACCGGGCCGCGGAGCTGTTCGAGCAGGACCGCGGGGACGCCGTGCTGGCGTTCGCGGCCGAGCCGGCGGTCGCAGTGCGTCTCGCCCTGTGCACCAGTCACGTGTTCCGCGGACCGCAGCAGGACGCAGCTGCGCAGGCACTCGCACGGGCCTACGCCGCCGACCGCGCGTTCCTCGGGCCGGAGCGTGCAGCGGTCGAGCGGCG
>CAZABP010000027.1:24081-60416 GCA_964483245.1 uncultured candidatus Brocadiaceae bacterium
CCCGCCGCTGGCCGCCGCGGCGCGGCCCCCCCCCGGGCCCTCCCCCCCCCCCCGGGCGTACCGGGGCCGGGGGGGTCCGGCGTCAGCGCGGCGACGCCCGGCGCCGTTGCCGCAGCCGGTGCGGCCGGTGCGGCTCCGCTTGCTCGCCGGCGTGCCGCAGGACGACGCCACGGCGGCGCGGTTGGCGTCGTGGCAGCAGGCCGGGATCACGCTCGAAGCGGATCCGGCAAGGCGCGTGGACTTCGAGCTGAGCTTCGATGGCGCCGGCTGCGATCGGCGGACCGCGGCGTCGCCGCCGCGGATCGTCGTCTGGAGCGGTGCGTTGCCGCCGCGGCACGTGCCGGAGGCCGCGCTGCAGATCGCATGGTCGGTGCAGGCGTTCGCGGGCGCCGATGCGGCCGCGTGCCTCGACCCGACCTGCAGCGTGTGGTTGCCGGATGGGGGTGCGCGCAGCCTCGCGCCGCTGCTGCAGTGGATGCAGCAGCACGGCGCACCGGCGGCCGCGCGCCGTTGGGTCCGCCGGCTCGCGCGCGGTCCGCTGCCACGCGTGCTACCGGCGCCGGATCCGCGCGCGCACGCCGTCGATCCGACGTAGCCAACGAAACGTGCGCGAGCGCTCGACCATCTCGCGCCAGGCGACGAGCTCGCCATGCGCACGCGCCAGGTCCTCGAGCTCGCGTGTCGTGCGCGCTGCCTGCAGCTGCGCACTGCGCAGCGAGTCCTGCAGGTGCTGGCGCTGCCCGGCCTGCTGGGTCGCTTCCTCCCGCGCCTGCTCGAGCTGTGCCTGCAGTTGCTGCAGCGCTGCTGCCGCGGTGGCGAGCTCCTGGCGGGCGGCCTCCTCGCGTGCGCCGGTCTCCGTGAGCTGCTGCTGCAACCGGGCCGCCGTGGCGGCGTCTCGGCTGGCGCGCAGCTCGGCGTCGGTCTGCGCGGTGCGCAGCTGCGCATGCTGCGTGCGCAGCTCCTGCTGCTCGCGCTGCGCACGGACCTGCAGCGCCAGCGCATCCGCCAACGCCGCCGCCAGCGCAGGCACGCCCGGTGGTTCCGCCGCCGCGTCGAGCTCCCAGCCGTCCGCGCTCACGGCCGCGCCCGGCACGACCGAGCCGAGCGTCGCCAGCAGGTACCCCTTCGTGCGCATCGGCAGCAGCGGGGAACGATGCGCGGTGGCGAGTGCCTCGCGCAGCGGTGGCTCGAGACCGCGCAGGTACGGCAGGAAGGACTCGGTCCAATCGGCGCCGAGCACGCGTTCGCCGCGCGGGTGCAGGCCGGCCGCCGCGAACACGGAACCCAGCTCGCGGACCGCGACCTCGCGCCCGAATGGCCAGTCGCCGTGCGCGGCGGCCTCCAGGCGCCAGATCCAGTACCAGTAGCAGCTCCGGTTCGGCACCAGCGTCAGCACCAGGTTGCGGCTGCGGCTCGCCATCGCCTGCAGGAATGCGATCTGCTGCTCCCGCTCGAAGTGCTCGAGGACCCCGGAGTTGAACACGAGGTCGAACTCCGGCGTCCCGTGCTCGCGCGCGTCCCCGAGACGGAACTCCGCCGGCAGGCCCGCGCGCGCGAACTGCGCCCGCGCATGCCGTAGCGCGTGCTCGGAGTAGTCGAGCAACGTGACCGCGAACCTGCCGGTGCGCGCCAGGGCCAGCGCATGCCAGCCCGCGCCGCAGCCGGCTTCCAGGACCCGTCCGCCGGCCGGCAGCAGGGCACTGACCGCGGCGGCGAACTCGGCGCCGAAGCGCGCCATCGGCTCCGACTCCTCCTGCAATGCCGACGTCGCGTAGTGCTGGTCCCAACGGGCCCGCTCGGGATCCGCGGGGTCCTCACCCGTGGGGGCCGCGAACGCAGCCGTGGCATAGACGACCAGCAACTGCTCCCCGCCCCAATGCCTGGCATCGACCGGGATCCGCTTGCACGCGATGCGCCGCAGGGCACCGAGCTGTGCGGGGAAGCTCTGCTCGTCGAAGCGCACGACGTGCGAGGGGCAGAGCGGCTCCTCGGCATACGGCACCAACAGGATCAACAGCGAACGTGCGGCGTCACCGAGGCGGCGGGCGACTGCGAGCGGTTCGGCGAAGTGCTCGAGACAGTTCGAGCTGATGACGACGTCGGCTGGGGGAACTCCGGCGTGCTCGGGCGAATGGCGGAAATGCTGGTGCGGGAACCTGCGCTGGGCTTCGGCGACCGCCGACGGCGCGACGTCGAGCCCGACGATCGTGGCGCGCGGGAACGCCTGCGCCAACTCGTCGACGCCTTCGCCGTGCGCACAGCCCCAATCGAGGATCGACGTGCCGTCGCGCTGAAGCCGGGCGCGCACCTGCGCCGGCAGCTCCGCCAGCAGCCGCTGCATGAAATGCCGCGTCTGCGCGGCGCCGCCATTGCGATCCCAGGAATCGCGCAGGTACTGCTCCCACCAATGCGGTGAGTTGAGCGGCGGATCGGCGATCGGAGCCACGCGCCGGGCATTCTATGAACGGCCGCCGCGCACGATCGCGTGTCGATTGCTTCGCGAATCTCGCATATGCCGTGCGGATTCTGCACGCGCGACGCGCAGTGACGTCACCCACGTTGCCGGGTCTGTGCTGCGCGGATAGGACGGTCAGCGCGATGCACTACGTCGGCTCGCGCGCACCGGAGGAAGATTCTCGATGAAGCGTTTCTATTCGCTGCTGCGGCAGCACGGGTTCTGGTCGTCGGTCCGCCTCGTCCGCCAGTCGTTGAGCTCCGCCGGCTGGCGCACGACGCTCGGTCGCATCCGCGCGCACCTGCGGCTGGCACGCAACGACCCACGCACGAACTACGAGAGCGATCGCCGTGCGCAGGCCGGCTACGTGCGTGCCTATGCGCGCTCGCCGCTGAAGGGCCGCCGGCGGATGCTCGAAGACCTGCTGCAGGCCGAGCGCGGGTATCGCGGCGTGATCCTGTATCCGGCGTCGTACCGCCTCGAGATGCGCCAGCGGCCGGAGCATCTGCTGGCCGCCTTGGCGGACCAGGGCTGGTTGTGCCTGATGTTGACGATCGGCGGCGACGTGCCGTACCTGCGCCGGCACGGCCCGCGCCTGTATGCGACGAACCTGTACGAGGATGCGCTGGCGTACTACCGGCAGCGCGACGTCGTGCTGTACCTGACGTTCCCCGGGCATCTGTACGTCGCGAAGTTCCTGCAGCGTGCGTACTGCATCTACGACGTGCTCGACCGGATGCAGATCTTCGCCGACTTCGGGCCGGCAATGGTGCGCGACCACCGCGAGCTGCTGCAGCAGGCGGATCTGGTGCTGTGTTCGGCGCCACCGCTGTTCGAAGCCTGCTCCGAGTTCGCCAGGCGGTGTCTGCTGGTGCCGAACGGGGTCTACCCGGAGCACTTCGCCAGCGTCCGCAGTCCGGCGCCGACCAGCCCGGTCGTGGTCGGCTACTACGGCGCGATCTCGGAGCTGCTGGACTTCGATCTGCTCGAAGTGATCGCCGATCTGCCCGAGGTCGAGCTCGCGCTGGCCGGGCCGGTCGTGCCGTTCGACCGCACGCAGGCAGTCGAGCTGCAGACGCGGACGGATGCGCTGTTCGCGCGCCGCAACGTCCGCCATCACGGCGTGGTCGAGTACGAGGCGCTGAGCGGGTTCATGCAGGGAGTCCACTGCGCGCTCGTCCCGTTCCTGGTGAACGCCGACACCGACGCGGTCTCCCCGCTCAAGCTGTTCGAGTACCTCGCCGCTGGCAAACCGGTGCTGGCGACGCCGACGCGCAGCGTGCAGCAATACGCGCCGGAGGTCTTCGTCGGTGACGCGGCCGCGATCACGGCGCGGATCCGTGACGGCAGCTGGCGGCAGACCGATCCGGAGCGGTGTGCAGCGCTGTTGGCGCGGCACACGTGGCCGGCCTTGTTGCGCCCGATCGAGGTGGAGCTGGAACAGTACGTGCGCGCGACCGCGGCGGCGGCCGGCTCGATCCCCGCACGCCCGGTGGCACCGGCCAAACGCGTCGACATCATCAACATCAGCTTCTTCGACTGGAACGGCGAGACGCCGTACAAGGGCGGCGCCGAGCGCTACGTGCGCGACCTCGCGTTCCTGTGCCAGCGGCTCGGTTGCAGCGTCCGCATCCTGCAGAACGCCAACTTCGCGTTCACGCGGCGGTTCGAGGAGATCGAGGTGATCGGGGTGCCGCTGGCGCGCGAGGTCGACTTCCCGGCGCTGTCGCGCGGGTTCGCCGCGCAGACCAGCGACGCCGACCTGGTGATCGCGTCACCGCTCGAGCTGGCGTGCAGGTTCTTTCCGACCCGCAACGTGATCGGGATCAATCACGGGATCCACTGGGACACGCGCACTGCGTGCCTCGACACGTTCTCGTTGCAGACGTTCAAGCTGGTCCAGGAGGCGCTGCAACGCACCGACGCGTGTGTCTGCGTCGACACCAACTTCATCAACTGGGTGCGCTCGTTCGAATGGCGGCTCGCGCGCCAGCTGCAGTACGTGCCGAACTACGTCGATCCGGCGCAGTTCCGCGCCGTGCCGAAGGACTTTTACGCACCGCGCCTGACGGTGCTGTATCCGCGCCGGCTGTACGACCCGCGCGGCTTCCACGAGACGCTGGATGCGTTCGAGTTCCTGCTGCACGGCAGCGACGCGCTCGAGCTGCACCTGTGCGGGCAGGCGAACGGGGCGGATGCCGAGCTGGCGCGGCGCGCGGTCGCCCGCCACGGCGGCAAGATCTCGTGGTACGAGCTCGGCCTGCAGGACGTGCACAAGGCCTACGAGAAGAGCCACATCGTGCTGGTGCCGACGATGTATGCGGAAGGCACGTCGCTGTCGTGCATCGAAGGGATGGCGACCAACAACGCGGTCATCGCGACCAACGTCGGGGGTCTGCCGAACCTGGTGCTGGACGGGTTCAACGGCTTGCTGGTACGGCCGGACACCTGGGACATCGCGTTTGCGCTGCGCCGGCTGCTGGAGGATCGCGACCTCGCGGCGCAACTCGCGCGCAATGCGCTCGAGGTGTCGGCGACGCTGCACAAGGAGCGCTGGGAGCAGCGGTGGACCGAGATCCTCGGCGCCGTGATCCACCTGCCGGCAGACGAGCGGCCGGAGTCGTTGGCCGCGCCGACGCGCAACGGTCCGACGCTGCGGGTCGCCGGGCGCGCGTCGTGAGCGCCGGACCGCTGCGGATCCGGCCGCAGGCGCCGCCGCTGGCCGGGCAGCTGCACCCGCGCGAGCTGGTTCTCGCGCTGTGGCGCCACCGGCACGTCGTGCGCGAGCTCGGACGGCGGCAGGTGCACGCGCGCCACCGCGGTTCGTATCTGGGGCTGGCGTGGACGGTGCTTCACCCGCTGCTGCTGCTGGCGGTCTACACGCTGGTGTTCACGGTCTGGCTGCCGATCGCGCCCGGTCCCGATGGCCGGCTCGGGTTCGTGCTGCAGGTGTTCTGTGGGCTGGTGCTGTTCGGCCTGTTCGCCGAGACCGTGCAGCGCGCGCCGCTGGCGGTGGTCGCGAATCCGAACTACGTGCGCAAGGCGGTCTTCCCGCTCGAAGTCCTGCCGCTCGCCGACCTGTGGGCGAGCACCGTGCTCGGGGCCCTCAACCTCGCGGTGTTGATGCTCGCGGTGTTGGTCGTGCAGGGTGGCTGGTCGGCCAGCGTGCTGTGGTTCCCGTTGGTGTTGCCGCCGCTGCTGGCGTTCACGGCCGGGATCGGCTGGTTTCTCGCCGCCCTCGGCGTGTACGTGCGCGACCTCGCCGCGTCGATCGGGGTGTTGGTGACGGCGTTGTTCTTCCTGACGCCGGTGCTGTACCGGCTCGATCAGGTCCCGGATGCGTGGCGCTGGATCGTGCAGCTGAATCCGCTCGCGACGATCCTCGACGCCGCGCGGCGGACGCTGCTGGACGGCCTCGCACCATCCTGGCCCGCACTCGCGATCGCGTGGGTCGTGGCACTCGCGACGGCGCAGCTCGGCTTCGCCTGGTTCCGCGCCACCAAGCGTGGGTTCGCCGATGTCGTCTAGTCCCGCAGCTTCGGATGCGAAGGGTGCGCGCGCCGTGGCCGCCGCAGTCGCAGTGCCGGCGGTGGTGCCGGACCCGGCGTCCACGCGTGCCGGCGCCGGTGCGCTCGCGTTGCGCGCGCGCGGACTCGGCAAGTGCTACCGCAGCTATGCGCGTCCGTTCGACCGCCTGCGGCAGGTGCTGCCGTTCGTGCGCCGGCGGCCGGCGGTGCGCGAGTTCTGGGCCTTGCGCGACGTGGATCTGGAGCTGCCGCGCGGCTGCGCGCTCGGGATCGTCGGCCGCAACGGGTCCGGCAAGAGCACGCTGTTGCAGATCCTCGGCGGCACGTTGGCGCCGACCAGCGGTGAGGCCGAGATCCACGGACGCGCCGGCGGGCTGCTCGAGCTCGGCAGTGGATTCCATCCGGAGTTCACCGGCCGCGAGAACGCGCGCCTGCAGGGGATCCTGCTCGGTTGCACGCCGGACGAGGTCGACGCGCAGATGGAAGCGATCGCGCGCTTTGCCGAGATCGGCCCATTCCTCGACGAGCCGGTCAAGACCTACAGCTCCGGCATGTTCGTGCGGCTCGCGTTCGCCGTGCAGGCGGTGCTGCCACCAGAACTGTTGATCATCGACGAGGCGCTCGCGGTCGGCGACGCCGCGTTCCAGATCAAGTGCATGACGCACATGCGCAAGCTGCTCGATGGCGGCACGACGTTGTTGTTCGCCAGCCACGACCTGGAAGCGGTGCGCAGCCTGTGCCAGGAAGCGATCTGGCTCGAGCAGGGCGAAGTCCGCGCCAGGGGTTGCCCGCGCGAAACGACCTCGGCCTACGTGCGCCACCTGTTCGGTGCGACGGCATCCGTGCCGGCAAGTGCACCCGGGACCAGCGCGACGCGCGCAGCCGGCGCCGCGCAGCCAGCCGGACCGGCGCTGCCGCCGCTCGAGCTCGCAGATGGACCCGGGCGGTGGGGGACCGGGCGCGCGCGGATCACCGGCCTGCGCCTGCAGTCGCTTCAGGACTTCGCCGCGTCAGGTTCCGCGACGACCGACGGGCCGTTCCGCACCGGCTGCCGGTTGCGGCTCGAGGTCGCCTGCCGGGCCGAAGCGCCGCTCGACGGCGCGCACCTGGGGCTCGCGTTCTCGCTGCGCAACACGAACGGACTCGACCTGATCACGTTCGCCACGTACGAGGTCGGTCGCCGCCTGCCGCCGCTCCCGCGTGGTGGCGTCCTGCGTATGGCGTTCGAGTTCGACAACATCCTGCCGCGTGGTGAGTACGGCCTCGTGCTGGCAGTCGAAGAGGTGCATGGCGACGAGCGGCGCTACCACGATTTCATCGAGCACGCGATGCTGGTGCGCGTGAGCAGCGACCTGCGCACGTTTTCGGTCGTCGTGCCGCCGGTCGCGCACGAGCTGGTGTCGGTGACGGGAGCCGGACCGCAATGAGCGACCGCCGGCGGATCCTCGTCGTGATCGGGACGCGCCCCGAGGCGGTCAAGCTGGCACCGGTCGTGCACGCGCTGCGCGAGCAGCCGTGGTGCGACGTGCGCGTGTTGGCGACGGCGCAGCACCGCGAGATGCTCGACCAGATCCTGCAGTTCTTCGGCATCGCGCCGGATCGCGATCTGGACCTGATGCGGCCGGGCCAGTCGCTGGCGGATCTGACGGCGCGGATGATCACGGCGCTCGATCCGGTGCTGGCCGAGGAGCGCCCGGATTGCGTGCTGGCGCAGGGGGACACGACGACGGTGCTCGTGACGGCGCTGTGTGCGTTCTACCGCGGCATTCCGTTCGGCCACGTCGAAGCCGGCCTGCGCACCGGCGATCCGCGCCAGCCGTTCCCGGAGGAGATCAACCGCGTGTTGGCGGGAAGGCTCGCGGCGATCCACTTCGCGCCGACCGTGCGTGCGCGCGACCACCTGCTGCGCGAAGGGATCGCGGCGCCGACGATCCACGTCACCGGCAACACGGCGATCGATGCGCTGCTGTGGACCGCGGCGCGGATCCCAGCGGCGCAGGTGCAGGCGCTCGTGCCACCAGGGCGCAAGCTGTTGCTGGTCACCGCGCACCGGCGCGAACACTTCGGCGAAGAGCTCGCCTCGGTGTTCGGCGCGCTGCGCACGCTGGCCGACCGCGACGACGTCGCGATCCTGTATCCGGTGCATCCGAACCCGAACGTGCGCGACCTGGCGCACCGGCTGCTCGGCGGGCATCCGCGGATCCGCCTGACCGAGCCGCTCGACTATCCGGGCATGGTCGCCGCGATGCAGGCCTGCACGCTGATCCTGACCGACTCCGGCGGGATCCAGGAGGAGGCGCCGTCGCTCGGCAAGCCGGTGCTCGTGCTGCGGCGTGCGACCGAGCGTCCGGAGGGGATCGAGGCGGGCGCGGCCGAGCTGGTCGGGACCGACCGCGCGCGGATCCTCGCCGCGGCGCACCGTCTGCTCGACGATCCGCAGGCCTACGCGCGGATGGCCTGTGTGCGCAACCCGTACGGAGACGGGACCAGCGCCGCCGCGATCACGGCTGCGCTGGCCCGCATGCTGTCGGGAGACGTGTCCGCGCGCGGCGCGGATCAGGCGCCGGCGGCGCGGACGGTCAGCCCGCGCGCACCTGGATCTTCCGTGGCTGCGCCTCCTTCGCCTTCGTGACGCGCACGGTCAGGATGCCGTTGCTGGCGCTCGCCTCGACCTGCTCGTCGGCGACCGGCTTGCGCAGCACGAAGCTCCGCTCGAACCGCCCGGCGACACGCTCACTGTGGCACCAGGTCTGCTCGTCGGCTGGCTCCTCGAGCTTCTTCTCGCCGCGGATCGTCAGGGTCTCGCCGACCAGCGTCACGTCGATCAGCGCCGGGTCGACGCCCGGGATCTCCATGCGGACCAGATAGGCCTGCGGCGTCTCGATGACGTCGGCGGCCGGGCGCCAGCTCTCGGCGATCGCCGGGACGTATCCGTTCCAGAACCGGTTGAACATCTCTTCGACGGACCGGGGCAAATCGAGGAAGCCGTTCCCACGGGTCGGCCGCTCGGCAAGGAAATGCATCGCTACCTCCATCAGTGGTTGGTTGGACTGGATTGACTGTTCGTGGCCCCGCACGAGACCGTGCGCGGCGTCGCGCGCCGGCTCAGGCAAGCTGCGTGCCAACGGTGCGCGCGGGCCGGGTGGGCGCGGAATGCGCGTGACGAGCGGGGTCTCGGCGCGCGGGCGCGCAGCGCCGGTCGTCCGGGCACCGGACACGATGACAGGGTTGGCAGACAGATTGGCGGAGGGGGCGGCCTGCTCTGCGTCGGGCTGGTCCGCGTCGGCCGGCCCGCGGCCGGCCCCTGCCGTCAGGCGAGTTCCTGCTCGACCGCGGCGCAGAACCGCTCGATCTCCTGTGGTGCGGTGTAGACGCTCGGGCTGACGCGGACGCCGCGGAACTGCGCGTGCTTGACCGCGACCGTGAAGATCCGGTGCTTGTCCCACAGCGCCGCGACCAGCGTCTCCGGTTCGATCCCGTCCACCGAGAACGTCGCGATCCCGGCCGCGAAGCCGGGCTTCAGGCTGGTGTGCAGACGGACCCGGTCGTGGGCGGCGAGGCGCTTCGCCCACAGGTCGCGCAGATGGATCAGCCGCAGCTGCTTGGTCCTGGCGCCGATCGACTCGTGGAACGTCAGCGCCTCGGCGATCGCGAGCGCGTTCGCCGCCGGGTGCGTGCCGATCTCCTCGAACTTGCGGATGTCGTCCTCCTGCGTCTGCGCGGCGGCCATCAGCGGCCAGAGCGCGCGGATCTTCGGCTTGCGCACGAGCAGCAGGCCGGTCCCGTGCGGCGCGAACAGCCACTTGTGCAGACTGGCGCCGTAGTAGTCGCAGTCGAGGTCGCGAAGCTGGAACTCGAAGTGCGCGATCGCATGCGCGCCGTCGACGACGACCGGGATCCCGCGGGCGCGGCCGAGTGCCACGACCTTCGCGACCGGCAGGATCTGCCCGGTCAGGAACACGACGTGCGAGACCAGGATCAGCTTGGTGCGGTCAGTGATCGCGGCGGCATAGCGGCGCACGATCTCGTCGTCGTCCTCGCACGGGGTCGGGATTGCGATCTTGACCAGCTCGATCTGCTCGCGCCGCGCGCGCTGCTCGAACGTCGTCAACATCCGCGGGTAGTCCTGATCCGTGGTCAGCACCTGATCGCCGGGGGCGAAGTCGAACCCGAGCTGGCAGATCTGCAGGCTCTCGGACGCATTGCGCGTGATCGCGATCTCCTCCGGATCGGCGCCGAACGTGCGCGCGAGCCGCTGGCGCACGCCTTCGCGGCCCGGCTCCAGCAGCCGCCACATGTGGTACGCCGGCGCCTGGTTCGAGAACCGCAGGTGCCGCTCCATCGCCTGCTGCACGAAATCCGGTGCGGGACTGACACCTCCGTTGTTGAGGTTCACCATGCTGCGGTCGCAGGTGAACGCGCGTGCCACGGTCGCCCAGTAGCTCTCGTCGCGTGCCTTGACCGCAGGATCGCGGTCGTCGGCCGCGAGCTCGGCGCACAGCGCGGCGGCATCGACGCCGCCACCTCCGAACCGCGGCAGCAGGAACACGGCGGCCGGCGCGCTGAGGCCGGCCAGGAAATCGCGGCGGGAGCTTGGCATCGGAATCGGCGTCGGGGACCGCGCCGATCTTCCGGGATCCTCCACGGCCGCTACAGTGCCGGCCCCCAACTCAGGAGCATTCGTTGCAGATTCCTTTGCTCGCCGCTGCGCTCGCAGTGGCGCCTCTGATCGCCGGGAGCCAGGATCCCGCGCCGACCCCCCATGATCCCAAGCAGCCGGAGCCGACCTATCAAAAGGCGCCGTCCGGTCTCGAGTACGCAGTGCTGGAGCCCGGCTCCGGTGCGAAGCCGAAGAACGGCGACCGCGTGCGCGTGCACTACACCGGTTGGCTGACCGACGGCACGAAGTTCGATTCGTCGCGCGACCGCGACAAGCCGTTCGAGTTCGTCCTCGGGCAGGGTCAGGTCATCCGCGGCTGGGACGAAGGGGTCGCGATGATGCCGAGCGGCGCGCGGTGGAAGCTGCGGATCCCGCCGGACATGGCCTACGGGCCAGGTGGTCGCGGCAAGATCCCGGCGAACGCGACGCTCGTGTTCGACGTCGAGCTGCTCGAGATCGTCCGCATGCCGGAGTTCCACGCCGGCGACGCCGAGAAGCAGAAGACGACGACGTCCGGCATCAAGTACGAGGTGCTGCGCGAAGGCGCGGGCGAGCCGTGCCAGAAGGACCAGGGCTTCCAGGTGAAGTTCGCGGTCTGGAGCGAGGATGGGAAGCTGCTCGAGTGCACCGAGATGCACGGCGGCACGATCCAGGGCCTCGTCGACGCGATGCGGTTGCAGTTCCTCAAGGAGGCGCCGCTGATGCTGCGCGAGGGCGCGCGCTACCGGTTCGAAGTGCCGGCCGGGTTGGCGTTCGGCGCGCAGCCGGGCCCGGGGAACCTGCCGCCGAACTCCAAGACGATCTGGGAACTCGAGATGGTCAAGATCCACGAGTCGCCGAAGTTCGAGCAGCCGGACGAGAGCAAGCAGCAGAAGACCGAGAGCGGCCTGCGCTACGAGGTCCTGCAGCCGGGGAACGGCAAACGTCCGACAGCGACCAACCGCGTGCGCGTGCACTACGCCGGTTGGCTGACCGACGGGACTTCGTTCGATTCGTCGTACGCGCGCGGCGAGCCGGCGGAGTTCGGGCTGTCGCAGGTGATCCGTGGCTGGACCGAAGGCCTGCAGCTGATGCAGGAAGGCGCGAAGTACCGCTTCGTGATCCCCGGGCAGCTCGCGTACGGCGAGCGTGGCATGGGGTCGATCCCGCCGAATGCGACGCTGATCTTCGTCGTCGAGCTGCTGAAGGTGCTCGACTGACCGCGTAACGGGCGGCGCGATGCTCGGTGACACGATCGTCGCCGTCGCGTCGCCGCCCGGCGCGGCGGCGCGCGGCGTGCTGCGCGTGTCCGGGCCGCAGGCGTTCGCGGCGGTCGAGCGCTGGCTCGGCGATCCGCTGCCGCGGGTCCGCGCGGCGCGCGACGTGCTGGCGCGCATCGGCGGCGCGACGCTGCCGCTGTGGGTGCTGACGATGCCGGGCCCGGCGTCGTACACCGGCGAGGACGTGGTCGAGCTGCACCTGCCGGGCAGCCCGTTGCTGTTGGCGATGGTCGAGGAAGCGCTCGCGCCGCTCGCGCGCCGCGCGACCCCCGGCGAGTTCACGCGGCGGGCGTTCGAGCACGGCAAGCTCGACCTGCTCGGCGCCGAGGCGGTGCTGGAGCTGATCCACGCCGCCTCCGACGACGAACGGCGGCACGCGGTCGCGGCCCTCTCGGGAGCGGTCCCGGAGCTGGTCGCGCAGCTGCGCGAGGCGGTCCAGGATGCGCTCGCGCAGATCGAAGGGGGGCTCGACTTCGAGCCGGCCGAGACCGGCGCCGTCGCGCCACAGCAGTGGCTGCCGGATGTCGCGCGCGCGCAGGCGCTGGTCACCGAGCTGCGCCGCGGCGCGCCGGCGAGCCTGGGGGCGGGCGGCTTCCTGCTCTGGGGGGCGGCGAGCGCGGGCAAGTCATCGCTGTGCAACGCGCTGGCGGGACGCGAGGCGGTCCTGGTCGACGCCGCGCCCGGCACGACGCGCGACGTGCTGGCGGTCGACGCCGGTCATGGCATCCGGCTGTGGGACTCGCCCGGATCATGGGCCGGGGACCCGCTCGGCGGCGAGCTGCGCGACCGGCTCGCGACGCGGGCGCTCGCGCTGCTGTTGGTCGTGGATCCGGCACGGGCGGAGTTTCCGCAGCCGCCGCAGCCGCCGCTCGCAGTGGTGTGGACGCATGCGGATCTGCCATTGCGTGAGCCGGCGGTGTTCCCGTCCGTGCCGCAGTTCCGGGTCAGCAATGTCACCGGCAGCGGGGTTGCGGAGCTGCGCGCATTCCTCGCGCAGCATGCGCGCAGCGGTCCGTCGCCGCGGGGTCGGCAGGAGGCGCTGCTGGCCGAATGTGCGGCGCGGCTGCAGGCTGCGCGCGAGCTCGGCGAGCGCGATGGCGGGGACGAGCTCGCCGCGTTCGAGCTGCAGGCGGCGCTGCGATCGCTCGATGAGATCGACGGTCGTTCGACGCCGGAGGAGCTGCTCGATCGGATCTTTGCCGCGTTCTGTCTCGGCAAGTGATTCCGCAACCGGGTTTTGACACGCAACGGGTAGCGCTGTACCAGTCTCCGCATCCCAGATCCTGCGGAGGGGTCGGACCTCGTCGAGGCGGTTGGCGGGGGACCGGCGTGTCCGCGGGGCGACGCCATGCGCTGCCCGTATTGCAAGGCTGACAACGACCGGGTCATCGACTCGCGTGCCAGCGCCGACGGATTCGCAATCCGACGGCGCCGGGTCTGCCTCGACTGCGATCGGCGCTACACGACCTACGAGCGCGTCGAGCACGCGCCGCTGCGGGTCGCGAAAAAGAATGGCGAGCGGGTCGAGTTCGACCGCACGAAGCTGCTGAATGGACTGCGCAGGGCCTGCGAGAAGCGGCCGGTCTCGAGCGAGCAGCTCGACGCGATCGCGGATCGCATCGAGCGGCAGTGCTTCGAGGCGTTCGACAAAGAGGTGCCGAGCAAGGTCATCGGCAATCTCGTGATGCAGGAGCTGCGCAGTCTGGATCAGGTGGCGTATGTGCGGTTCGCCTCGGTCTATCGGGATTTCAAGGACGTGTCGCAGTTCCTCGACGAGCTGAAACCAATGCTCGAGAAGAAGCGCGGGGAGGGCGCAGAGCATGAGAAGACGGGCGGATTGTCTGGTTGAGAAGCGTGACGGACGGCGCGAATGGCTGCGGGCCAGCAAACTGGCCCGTTCGATCCACCTCGCGCTGCAGGCGGCGGGTGCGCCGGAGCCATGGCGCGCGCTCGAGGTCGCCGAGGCGGTGCTGGTCGGCCTGCGCCACCGGCGGGCCGAAGGGCTGTCCCTGCCGACCGCGATGCTGGCCGACGGCGTCAGCCGCGTCCTGCTCGCGATCGGCTATCCGGTCGCGGCGCTGCAGTACGAACGCGTCGGTGCGGAGCTGCGCCGGCGGCGGGCGGTGTTGCAGGCGCAGCTGCCGGCGGCGGCTGTGCACCGCGGGCGGTTCGGGCTCGGTTGCGGTGACTTGAACGCGACCCCGCGCAGCGCTGGTCGCGGCACGGAAGGGCACGGGTAGGAGTCCGCATGCGCCTGCGTCGCCTCGTGATGCGCGGCTTCAAGTCGTTCGCCGACCGGACGGAGTTCGAGTTCGACGCGAACCTGACCGGGATCATCGGTCCGAACGGCTGCGGCAAGTCCAACGTCGTGGATGGGCTGAAGTGGGTGCTGGGGGACCAGCGCGCGCGCAGCCTGCGCGGCAAGGAGATGACCGACGTCATCTTCAAGGGAGCCGAAGGTCGCGATGGGATGACGACGGCCGAGGTCGAAGTCGTCCTCGAAGATCGCAGCGGACGGTTGGACGGCCGTGACGAGGTGCGGATCGGGCGGCGGCTGAGCACCGACAAGGAGTCGGAGTACCTGCTGAATGGGGTCCCCGCGCGCCTGAAAGACGTGCGGGACTTCCTGCTCGACACCGGGCTCGGCGTCGGCGCGTACTCGGTCATGGAGCAGGGGCGGATCGACGCGGTGCTGTCGGCCGACCCGGAGGAGCGGCGCGCGATCTTCGAGGAGGCGGCCGGGATCAGCCGGTTCAAGCTGCAAAAGCGCGAGACGCTGCGCCGGCTGGAGCGGACGGAGATCAACCTCGCCCGCGCGAAGGACCTGCTCGAGGAGCGGGGGCGGCGGATCCGCAGCCTGAAGATCCAGGCCGGCAAGGCGCGGCGGTTCCTCGAGCTGCGCGAGCGGCTGCGCGACCTGCGCTCGGCGTTGGCGGTGCTCGAGGGGCGTGCGCTGCGCGCGGTCGAGGCGGCGCGGCGCGCGGAGCTCGCGGCGATCGAACAGGAGCTCGCGACGGCGGATGCGCGCCGGCGGGAAGCCGCGGCGCAGGCGCAGGAGCTCGAGGCGCGCGTGGCGGCGGCGCGGGCGGACGTGGATGCCTGCGTCGAGCAGATCCACCGCGCGCGCGCGACGCGGGATGCCGAGACCGGGCGGGCGCAGGCCGCCGAGCGGCGTGCCGCCGAGCTCGACGCGGAGGCGGACGAGACCGAGGCGGGCCTGACGCGGCTGGCCGAGCAGCGGCGCGAAGCGGAGCAGCAGATCGCGACCGGACGGGCGCGGCTCGTACAGCTCGAGGAGCAGGTGATCGCGCTGCAGGACCAGCTCGCGGCGGCGGAGCAGGCGCTGCGCGAGAGCGGCGCCGACGTGCGCAAGCTGCTCGCCGAACGCGAAGCGGCGCGCACGCGCGCGCTGGAAGGGATCCATCGGCGCACCAAGCTGCGCAACCTCGCGCACGAGCAGGAGGCGCAGATCCGCGCGACCGACGGCAACCGGGCGCGTGCCGCGGCACGCCGCGGTGCGCTGGCCGAGGAGCTGACGCGGCTGCAGCAGGAGATCGTCGAGGTCGAGCGCCAGCGCGAGGCGCTCGGGCGTCAGGACACGGAGTTCGCCGAGCAGGAGCAGCAGATCCTCGGGGAGCTGGAGCAGGCGGACCGGGCGGCCGCGGAGCTGTCGCGCCGCGAGTCGGAGCTGCGCGCGCGGCACGCGGCCGTGCACGGCAAGCTGCAGGCGCTGACGCAGATGGAGGCGCATCTCGAGGGCCTGGATCGCGGTCCGCGCGAGCTGCTGCGGGCGGCGCCGGAGGGGCTGCTCGGCCGGCTGATCGAGCGGCTCGAAATCGACGTCGAGCTCGGGCCGGCGCTCGAGGCGGCGCTCGGGCCGTTGGTGCAGGCGCTCGTCGTCGACACGCGGGCACACGCGGATGCGATGCTGGCACGGCTCGCGTCGGCGCAGAACGGGCGCGCCTTGCTGTTGGTCGAGTCGGAGTTCGGACCGGAGCTGTTGAGCCCGCGGCCGTTCGATCTGCCGGACGGCTGCACGCCGCTGGCGTCGCGCGTGCGCTGCCCGGACAGCGCACGGCCGCTCGTGCAGTGGTTGCTGCGCGGTGTCTGCCTGGTGGACACGCTCGCGGGGATGCCGTTCGAGCGCGCGGATCTGTGCTTCGTCACGCCGGCCGGTGAGCTGTCGTGCGGGCCGCGGCGGGAAGGCGGCGCCACGGCAGTGGCGGGTCCGGGCAGCGGCGGCTTGATCGTGCGCCGCGCGCAGATCACGGCGCTGCGGGCGCAGGCGGCGCAGCTCGATGCGGAGCTCGCCGAGCTGCACGGCGGCCGGGAGCTCGCGGCCCAGGCGGCGGAACAGCTACGCCAGCGCGTGCGCGGGGTCGGGGAGCAGCGGCGGCAGGCGCAGGCGGCCCACGCTGCGGCAGGCGCGGAGCTCGCGCGGCGGCAAGGGCGCACGGCGGATCTGGAGCGGGAGCGGGAGCTGCTCGGACGTGAGCTGGCAGAGCTCGGCCGGCAGCGGACGTTGGCCCTCGGCCGGTTGGGGACGCACCTGCTGGATCTGTTGGTCTGGGGTCGGCTCGAGCGGGCTCACGAAGCAACCGAGCAGGCGCTCGAGATGCGCCTGCAGCAGGCGCAGGCGCGGCAGGCGGAATTGCAGCGCGCCGAGCAGGAGCACCGCCTGCAGCGTGCCGTGTTGCAAGGCGAGCACGGCAGCGAGCAGCAGGCGATCGCGGTCCGGGAGCAGACGCTGGTAGCGATGGGGCGCACGCAGCAGGAGCTGCAGCAGCGCTCGACGACGGCGCGCGAGGGCGCGGCGGCGGCGCGGGAGGAAAGTTCGCGGCGCGCGCAGCTCGCTGGCGAGGCGGAGCAGGCGCTGGGTGCGGCGACGGAGGCGCGCACGGCGGCGGAGGCCGTGCAGCAGGAGCGCGAGCTCGCCCGCCGTCAGGCCGGCGAGGCGGCGGCGACGCTCGAACGCGAGCGCGAGGCCCGCAGCGAGCGGCGGACGCAGGTGTTGCTGATGCTCGGCGAGACCGAGCACGCGTTCGCGCGCGTCGAGGAGCGGCTGCGCAGCGAGGTCGCGGTCGAGCTGCGGCGCTGTCTCGGCGAGGTGCACGGATTCGGCAAGCTCGTCGATGCGCTCGAGGGGCCACCCGCCGAGGACGTCGAGCTGCTCGAGGGCCCGCCGCTGCCACCGCAGATCATCGAGGCGGAGCTGGCGCTGCGGCGGCTGTGGGAGGAGCCGGAGTTCGACAGCGACGCGGCGCGGGCGGAGGCGCAGGTGCTGCAGGCGCAGGTCGACCGGCTCGGCGCCGTGAACCTGGACGCAGTCGCGGAGCTCGAGGGCGAGGAAGGCAACTTCGTCGCGGTCGAGGAACAGGTGCGTGACCTGACGGAGGCGCGCACGGGCTTGATCGAGACGCTGCGGCGGCTCGAGACGGAGTCGCGCGTGTTGTTCGAGCAGACGTTCGAAGCGGCGCGTGCGAACTTCCAGGAGATCTTCCGCAAGCTGTTCCAGGGTGGCCGCGCCGACATGATGCTGACTGGCGGCGAGGACCTGCTCGAATCCGGCATCGAGATCGTGGCGCGGCCGCCGGGCAAGGAGCTGCAGTCGATCAACCTGCTGTCGGGTGGCGAGCGCAGCCTGACCGCGCTGGCGATCCTGTTCGCCGTGTTCAAGGTCAAGCCGTCGCCGTTCTGCATCCTCGACGAGGTGGACGCGGCGCTCGACGAGACGAACGTGGAGCGGTTCCTGCGCGTGCTGCGCGACTTCGTCGGGCCGACGCAGTTCTGCATCGTGACGCACCACAAGCGGACGATGGCGGCGTGCCAGGTGCTGTACGGGATCACGATGCAGCGGCGCGGCGTGTCGTCGCGGATCGCGGTCGCGCTGCACGAGGTCGACGAGCTGCAGGCTCAGCCGGAGCCGGGAGCAGTCGCGCTGGCCAGCCGCCAGCGGATCGCCGGCGAAGAGCAACTCGGGTTCGAGTAGCGCGCGCTGGTCTCGGTCGCGCCCGGCGGGGATCCTGTCACGCCATGTTGCGCCCGCTGCCGCTGTCCCTGCTCGCCCTCATGCTGTCCGCGGCCCCGGGGCAGCAGCCGGATTGGCAGCAGGTCGGCGCGAAACTCGAGGCGTTCGCAGCGCGCGAGGGCGCAGACAAGGGATTGCACGGGCTCGCGTGGGCGCTGCTCGCCGGGGATCGGATCGTCGCGGCGGGTGGCAGCGGGCAGATGCGGCCCGGTGGCGCGCCGATGGGGCCGGACACGCTGTGCCGCGTCGGATCGGTCAGCAAGCTGTTCACGGATCTCGCGGTGCTGCAGCTGGTCGAGGCGGGGCGCGTCGCGCTCGATGAGCCGGTCTCGCGCCACCTGCCGGAGTTCCGCCCCGGTGGGAATGCAGCGCCGATCACGCTGCGGCAGCTGATGACGCATCACGCCGGGCTGCCGCGCGAGCCGCGGCGCGGGCATTACTTCGAGCCGGCACCACCGGATCTCGCGGCGACGGTCGCGAGCCTGAACGAGCAGGAGCTGGTCTATGCGCCGGGGGAGCGGATCAAGTACTCGAATGCCGGCCTGGCGGTCGTCGGTCTGGTCCTGCAGGCCGTCGACGGAGTGCCGTTCGCAGCGGCGATCGACCGGCGGATCCTCACGCCGCTGGGGCTGCGCGACACGTCGTTCCGGCCCGGTGCGCAGCTGCGCACGCGGCTGGCACAGGGATACATGTGGACCTACGACGGCCGCGAGTTCGCCGCGCCGACGTTCGATCTGGGCATGGAACCAGCGGCCAATCTGTACGCGACGCCGGCGGACCTCGTGCGGTTTGCGCGCGTGCTGTTCCTGCGCGGGGAGCATCCGCGGGTCGTGTCCGACGACACGCTGCGGCAGATGTTCACGCCGCAGCTCACACACACAGGACGCAGCGGCGGGATCGGGCTCGGCGCGTTCGTCGGGCGCTTGGACGGCGCGCTGCGCGTCGGGCACGGGGGGGCGATGTACGGGTTCGCGACCGACTTCGCAGTGCTGCCGGAGGAAGAGCTCGCGATCGCGGTTGTGCTGACGCACGACTTCACGAACGACGTCGCGGAGCGGATCGCGGACCACGGACTCCGGCTGGCGCGTGCAGCGCTCGGCGCGGACCGGCTGCCGGAACCGCCGGAGCCGGCCGTGGCGCTCGGGGCGCCGCTCGCGCGGATGCTCGCCGGCGTCTACGGCGAGGGCGAAGAGCGCCTGCGGCTCGTCGAGCACGGCGGCGAGCTCGTCGCGGAGCCGCGGGAGGGGTTCCGGGTGCAGCTGCGTTTGCGTGCGGGCGAGATCGTCGGCGAAGGACGCGCCGTGCTCGGCGGCACGCTCGAGCCGCGTCCGGACGGAATCCTCTGGAATGGCAGGTTCCTGGCCCGCGTGCCCGACCGGGCGCCAGACCCGGCCCCGGAGGCATGGAGCGCGCGGATCGGGGAGTACGGCTGGGACCACGATGTGCTGTACGTGCTCGAGCGCGACGGCGAGCTCGCGATCCTGATCGAGTGGTTCGCGCAGTATCCGCTGCTGCCGGACGGCGACGCGTTCCGGCTGTCGGACCGCGGGCTGTATCGCGGGGAACGCGTCCGGTTCGTGCAGGAGAGCGGGGACGCGGTCACCGCGATCGAGATCGGCGGTGTGCTGTACCCGCGGCGGCCGCTCGCGCGCGACGGGCAGACGTTCCGGATCCAGCCACAGCACGACCTCCCTGCGCTGCGCCGGATGGCGGCCGAGGCGCGGGCGCCCCGTGAGCGCGGCAAGCGGCCGTCGGAGCTGGTCGAGCTGACGGCGATCGAGCCGGGGATCCGGCTCGACCTGCGTTATTCGACGGCCAACAACTTCCTCGGGTTCGCGGTCTACGAGCGGCCGCGGGCGCTGATGCAGCGGCCGGCGGCGGAAGCGCTCGCGCGTGCCCATCGCGCTCTGGCGAGCCATGGTTTCGGCCTGCTGGTCCATGACGCGTATCGGCCGTGGTCGGTGACCAAGATGTTCTGGGATGCGACCCCGCCGGCGCTGCGCACCTTCGTGGCGGATCCTGTGCAGGGTTCGCGCCACAACCGCGGCTGTGCGGTCGACGTCACGCTCTGTGATCTCACGAGCGGCGAACCGGCGGCGATGGTGGCTGGCTACGACGAGTTCACGCCGCGGGCATACGCGTACTACCCCGGCGGGACCTCGCGGCAGCGTTGGCTGCGGCGGCTGCTGCGCGAAACGCTCGCGAACGAGGGTTTCGCGGTGTTGCCGGAGGAGTGGTGGCACTTCGACCACCGCTTGTGGCGGGAGTACCCGGTGCTGGACGAGAAGTTGTGAACGGATCCCGCGTGGTGGTAGTCCCGGCCACCACGGTGCGCGCGGCGGCCGCAGCGAGGCGCCATATCAGGGGAGGCGCAGCCCCAACGTCAGGCCGTTGCTGACGGTCAGCCCGGCGCCGTTCGCCGATGCATCGGTGGTTGCGAGCTGCAGGTGCAGCTCCTGCCATGCGAGCTGGGGGAGCCAGGGAACGACGAGGCTTGCGATTCCGGCCGAATCCGGAACCAGTGGTTCGTACAGATCGATCCCAACGAGCAGCGAGCAGCCGGGCATCGCGTGACCGGTCAGATCGAACGGCAGCGGCAAGCCGTTCCAGCTCGTGCGCGAAGCCCCGATCGCAATCGTCGTCAGCGTCGTCTTCGGCAGGCCGCCCAGCGCCAGGTGCAGCACCCGATCGAGGTGGGGCCGCTCCCAGTCGGCGAGATCGAGACTCGGCGTGCCCTGGCTGCCGCCGCAGCCGATGCCGAACCGCTCGGCTGTCGCGGGAGTCCGATGGGACAGCAGCCACAGGTCGCCATGCGGATCCGTCGCACCCGTGCCGCCGAAGCAGAGCAGTCCACCGAGCTGCGGCAGATAGGCATACCCCGCTCCGGTGCGCGCCGGGATCCTGCCGATCGGCGTGCGCGGGATCCAGCCGCCGGAGTTGAGCTCCCACACCTGGGTTCGTGCGCCGGTCCCTTCGTCGCCGCCGACCAACAGGACGTTGCCGCGCACGAGGTCGTGCACGAGCGCGTGGCCCTCACGCGCGCTCGGCCGCACCGGAACGTTCGCGAGCTGCCAGGAGGAGCCGGACCACAGCCAGGTGCTGTCGTACAGCTGCTGTCCACGCCCACCGAACAGCACGACGCGTTCGCGGGTCGGGTCCCAACAGAGCGCATGCCCGGCGCGCGCGGCCGGGCGGTTACCCGGAGTCAAACGGGTCCAGGAGATGCCGTCGAACCGCCACAGGTCGTCGAGCGGACCGTTTGCGTTCTCACCCCCGTGCAGCCAGAGGACCGCTGCCGACGGATCCCAGGTCATCGCAGCGCGTGCCCGGGCCGATGGGCGCGTGCCGAACGAGCGGGAGATCCAACGCGTGCCATCCCACTCCCAGTGATCGTCGAGGAACGTGCTCCCGCGCCGTCCGCCGAACAGGACGATCCGGGCGCGTCGCTCGTCATTCGCGATTGCCGCCGCGCGGCGGGCGGACGGCGCGGTCGTCGGCCTCGCGTCGGTCCAAGCGGTGCCGTTGAACAACCAGGTACTTGCGTCTTCACTCCCCTCGACGAGCCCGCCGAACAACAGCAGCCTGCCGCGTGCTGGGTCAGCAGCGAGCGCCGGCTCGGTGCGGGCGGGGGGCTGCTGCGCCGCTGGCTGCGGCTGCCAACCGAGCTCTTCGTTGCGCGCCCCCGGCACTACGACTGCGTACGGCAGCGTGCCGATCTCGAGCGACTCGGCACGAACGATCAGGTCGACGTATCCATCTGCCGAAGCCGTGAACGTCACCTGTTCGTACAGATTGCGGGGTGTCGCCGACCGGGCGAGCAGTGTGGATCCGGCGTACGCCTCGAGCGTCAGATTGCTCCAGTCGCGGCTGGTCAGCACGTGTCGATGCCAGACGAGGACAGCGCGGTACTGCAGGTCCTTTTGTACGCGGATCCGCCAGCGCGCGTTCGATGCCTGCGGCGTCAGGACGGCCTCGACGAAGTACGCATCTCCGCGAGCCACAGCGGCGAGCCGATCATCGCGCAGGTAGCCGAGGCCGTATGCGTTGCGATCGAGCGAGGGGTTCTGCGCGGAGATGTCTTCGGTCGTAGCGAGGATGGCGGCCTTCGTCTCCAGCGCGGTCGCACGGGGTCGCAGACTGCGGTACAGCAGCGCCGCGCCGGCAACCTGCGGGGTCGCGAACGAGGTGCCGCTGACGACGATGTCCTGGCCCGCGGCATCGATCTTCGGGACCCAGATGAGGTCCCCTTGGGCCACGATGTCCGGGAAGAACCGCTGCGGATCACCATGCAGCGGTCCGCGGGTCGACCAGGACGTGACCTGGCGTTGGGCGCCGACCGCGCCGACTGCGATCCCGTTCGCGTTCGAGGGGCTGCCGCTGCTCTGGCTGGCGGTGTTCCCCGCGATCGCCGCGACGACGATGTCGGCTGCCAGCACCGCGGCGTCGAGCGCCTGTTGCGTCGGATGCGTGGGATCGGGGCTGTTGTAGTACGCGAGGTTCGCAACGCGCGTGGCATAGAGATCGCGGTCGGCGACCACCTGCTGCCAGGCGCGCACGATCGTCGAGTCCAACGTCAGGCCGTCGGGGAAGTCAGGCAGCGAGTATCCGACGATGCCTGCCCTCGGCGCGTGCCCGCGGTCGCTGTTCGGACCGCTGTTCCACCGCTCGCCCGCCGCCACCGTCGCGATCTGGGTGCCGTGGCCATGGAAGTCGTCCGGCGAGATGAAACCGAC
Organism: uncultured candidatus Brocadiaceae bacterium; assembly: GCA_964483245.1. Taxonomy (GTDB): domain Bacteria; phylum Planctomycetota; class UBA1135; order UBA1135; family UBA2386; genus CAZABP01. The sequence continues at coordinate 46,744 of CAZABP010000027.1, forward strand.
CTGATGGTTCGCCAACAGGCGTGAGCCGGCGATGCCGCCGCCGGCCTGATTCAGCACGTCGCCATCGACAAAGTACAGCGGGTGTGGGCGCTTGGTCGGGCCGGAGTCGGAGTCCTGCCCGGTGTCGAGCACTGCGATCGAGACACCGGTGCCGAGGATTCCCGCGGTGTGCAGCGCATCCACGGCGTGGTGGGCAGCATCGGTCGACGTTCGGATCGGAGCGGCCGCGAAGCCGCGGAAACAGTCCGGCCAGATGGCGGCGACTTCGGGCCGCGCGTGCAGAACGCGTTCGGCACCTGCCGGGAGCTCCACGGCGCAGCCGTCGATCAGCCACCAGGAATCGACGACCCGCCCGCCGAGCGCGACCAGGTCTGCCGCGAACGACTCGTGCTGCGCGCGTGTGGCGGCAGCGAGGCGTGTGATGAGTGCGCTGCGGTCGGCCGCAGTCTCGACGCGCGCCAGCTCCGAGCGGTCCGTTGCGAGCGCCGGACGTGGATGGAACTGGATGAGCCACCGTCCCGGGGCAGATTGGCCGCTCGTAGCGGCAGCCTGGGCTGGCAGCCAGGTGGCGCCGATCAGGAGCAGCGCCGCTGCGCGCGCGAACATGGGGGTGCAAGACATGAGGCTGGTCCGGGTGCGAGACGCGCGGGATTCCGCGGCAGACGAGGGGGGCAGTTTCACCGCCACCCTGCCGGCCGGCAACCGACCGGTTCCTTGTGGGGTCTGCGGCGGCTCGGTCTAATCCTCCGCCCCGAATGTCGGACACGATCGAACTCACGCTTCCGGATGGCTCGGTCCGTCCGTTTCCGTCCGGCACCACCGGGCTCCAGGTCGCCGAATCGATCGGCAAGCGCCTCGCCAAGGACACGGTCGCCGTCAAGCTCGACGGGGAGGTGTGTTCGGCGCAGCTTCCGATCACCCGCTCGGGCCGGTTCGAGGTGATCACCCGGACCACCCGGGAGGGACTCGAGGTCATCCGCCACTCGGCGGCTCACGTCCTGGCGGATGCCGTCAAGCGGATCCGGCCCAATGCGAAGCTCTGGAAGGGGCCGCCGGTCGACGATCCGCGTTACGGGTTCTACTACGACATCGACTTCGGCGATCAGGGGATCGGCAACGACGATCTGCCCAAGCTCGAAGAGCTGATGCACGAGATCATCCGGGCCGACCTCCCGTTCGTGCGTGAGGAGCTGCCGCGCGCCGAAGCGCGGCGCCTGATGCAAGAACACGGCGAGGACTACAAGGTCACGACGATCGATCGGGTCCCGGCCAGCGAGTCGATCAGCTTCTATCGCAGCGGTGATTTCGTGGACCTGTGCCGCGGGCCGCACGTGCCTTCCACGGGGCGGATCGGCGAGGGGATCGCGGTGCTCTCGATCGCGGGTGCCTACCTGGGTGACGACGCGCACAACCGCATGCTGACGCGGATCTACGGGCACGCGTTCGCGGATCGCAAGGCGATGGAGACCCATCGTCAGAATCTCGAAGAGGCGGCGCGGCGTGATCACCGCCGGCTGGGCAAGGAGCTGGATCTCTACTCGACGCTCGAGGATCTCGGCGCCGGCCTCGTGCTCTGGCACCCCAAGGGCGGGTTCGTCCGCCACAAGATCGAGGAGTTCTGGCGCAGTCAGCACCTCGCGGGCGGTTACGACATCGTCTACTCGCCACACATCGCGAAGGCGGATCTGTGGCACACGAGCGGACATCTCGACTTCTACCGCGAGTCGATGTACTCGCCGATCGACGTCGACGGCAATGAGTACCTGCTCAAGCCGATGAACTGTCCGTTCCACATCCAGATCTACAAGAGCAAGCGGCGGTCGTATCGGGAGCTGCCGTTCCGCTGGGCTGAGCTCGGCACGGTGTATCGGTACGAGAGTCCAGGAACACTGCACGGCCTGCTGCGCGTGCGGGGGTTCACGCAGGACGACGCCCACTTGTTCCTGCGTCCCGACCAGCTGGATGCCGAGATCGAGCGATGTGTGCGCTTCGTGCTCGACATGCTGCGCGCGTTCGGCTTCGAGCAGTTCCACGTCATGCTGTCGACCCGGCCGGCGAAGTTCGTCGGCGAGGTGGAGCAGTGGGATCGGGCGACCGACTCGCTGCGGCGTGCGCTGCAGCATCTCGAGTTGCCGTTCGAAGTGGACGAGGGCGGGGGTGCGTTCTACGGCCCGAAGATCGACGTCAAGATCAAGGACAGTCTCGGCCGGTTCTGGCAATGCTCGACGGTGCAGGCCGACTTCACGCAGCCGGAGCGCTTCGATCTGTCGTACATCGACACCGATGGCGAGCGCCGGCGGCCGGTCATGCTGCACCGGGCCCTGCTCGGCTCGCTCGAGCGCTTCTTCGGCGTGCTGGTGGAGCACTGGGGGGGTGCCTTCCCCGTATGGCTGGCCCCGGTCCAGGCCGTCCTCCTGTCGGTCGGTGAGCGTCACGTCGCTCGCGTCGAGGAGCTCTGCGCTGGGTTGCGTGGGGCCGGCTACCGCGTGGACGCCGACACCTCTGGTGAGAAGATCGGCCAGAAGGTCCGTCATCACCTGTGGCAGGAGAAGGTGCCGCTCGTGGGAGTCGTCGGCGACCGGGAGCTCGACAGCCGAGGCGTGACAGTGCGGCACCGGAGCGAGGGCGAGGTCGGGTTGCTCGGCGAGCCGGAGCTGCGTGCGTACCTGGAGCGGCTGCTCGCAGAACGCCGATGAAGCCCGGCGCCGACGCGCCGGGCGTCTCCCTGTCTTGGCCGCAGGGTGTGGCATCGGGTAGGCTCCCGGCCCTTTCACCACGAATCTCAGGAGGACTTTTGCTTCATGACGAGGATGCATGACGTTTCCTAGGGGCGGCGGATCGCGCCGCGCCGCACCGCTGCCGCAAGGGCCGCGGGTCAACCAGCAGATCCGGATCCGCCAGGTGCGGGTCATCGACGACGAGGGGAAGCAGCTCGGCGTCATCGAGACAGCCGATGCGCTGGCATTGGCGAGCCACAAAGGCCTCGATCTGGTCGAGATCGCGCCGAACCAACGGCCGCCGGTCTGCCGGATCATGGACTTCGGCAAGTACAAGTACGAGCTGAAGAAGAAGGAGCAGGCGAGCCGGCGCAAGCAGCACCAGTCACAAGTCAAGGAGCTTCGTGTGCGCCCGAAGATCGGTGAACACGACGTCCAGACGAAGGTGAAGCAGGCGCGTGACTTCCTGGCAGCCGGAGACAAGGTGCAGGTGACGTGCCTGTTCCGCGGGCGCGAGCTTGCGCACAAGGACGTCGCACGGCGCGTCGTGATGCACGTCTTCGAGCTGCTGCAGGACATCGCGAAGATCGAGCGCGAGCCGATCATGGAAGGCAAGCGCATGGTCATGCTCCTGACCAAGCGCTGAGCTCCCGGCCAGCGCCACAGGGACCACGCATGAGCCCGCACGTCACGGTCGAGGACTTCGAGGAGCTGTTCGGCGTCAACGCCGGCTACGTCGAGAAGCTGTTGCAGGACTTCCTGGCTGAGCCAGCCACAGTCGGCGACGAGTGGCGACGGTTCTTCGTGGACCGCATGGGGTTGCGCGAGCCGGAGCCGAAGCCAGCGGGCCCGGCGCCGAAGAGCACCGCCCCAGGTCCCGGCGCGGAACCGCTGTCGGGCGTGGCTGCGCGCATCGCGCAGAACATGGCGGACAGCCTCACGGTGCCGACGGCGACGTCGAGCCGCACCATCCCGATGAAGGTGCTCGACGAGAACCGGCGCATCGTCAACCAGCACCTTGCAGCCGAGCACCGGGGCAAGGCCAGCTACACGCACTTCATTGCCTGGGCCATCGTGCAGGCGCTGGGCGAGCTGCCGGCGATGACGGTCGCGTACGCCGAAGTCGAAGGCCGCCCAGGCCGCCGGCGGCCGCAGCAGATCAATCTCGGGATCGCAGTCGATGTGACGCGTGATGGGGGCGCACGCCAACTCGTCGTGCCGAACATCAAGGACTGCACGACGCTCGGCTTCGGTGAGTTCGTAGCGGCCTACGACGCGCAGATCGACAAGGCGCGCCGCGGTCGCCTGGCGCCCTCGGATTTCCAGGAGACGACCTGCACGCTGACGAATCCGGGGACCATCGGCACGGTCAGCTCGTTGCCGCGCCTGATGGTGGGGCAGAGCAGCATCTTCGCGACCGGCGCGATCGAACTCCCAGCCGAATACCAGGGCGCAGCGCCAGCAACTCTGAATGAGCTCGGCGTCAGCAAGGTGATGACGGTCAGCAGCACGTACGACCACCGCGTGATCCAAGGCGCGGACTCGGGAGAGTTTCTCGCGCTGCTGCATCGGCTGCTGGTCGGCGAGCAACAGTTCTACGAGCGGATCTTCCGGGACCTGCGCATCCCGTACCAGCCCGTGCGCTTCCTGCGCGATCGGCGGGCTGCACTCGGCACGGCGACGCGGATGGTCGAGAACCAGGAACGCGCCGCGCGCGTGATGCAGTACATCCGCGCCTACCGCGTGCGCGGCTACCTGCTCGCGAACCTCGACCCGCTGCAATACGAGATCAAGTCCTGGCCCGAGCTCGAGCCGTCGACGTACGGCCTGACGCTGTGGGACCTCGACCGCGAGTTCTTCTGCGGCGGCATGCATGGCAAGCCGATCCTCCCGCTCCGCGAGATCGAGCAGACGCTGCGGGCGACGTACACGCGGCACGTCGGCGCGGAGTTCATGCACATCGCGGATCCAGAGCAGAAGAGCTGGCTGATCGAGCGGATGGAGGGCAATCACAACGAGGAGGAGTTGCCCCGCACGACGATGCTGCGCGTGCTCGACAAGCTGGTCGAAGCCGAAGCCTTCGAACGCTTCCTTCACACCCGCTTCGTCGGTCACAAGCGTTTCTCGCTCGAAGGTGGAGAGTCGCTGATCCCGGCCCTGGACGCACTGCTCGAGCGCGCGGCAGAGCACGGCATCGGACGGGCGGTGCTCGGCATGGCCCACCGCGGTCGCTTGAACGTGCTCGTGCACGTGCTCGGCAAGAAGCTCGCGCGGATCTTCTCGGAGTTCGAGGGCTACCTCGATCCCGAGTCGACGCAGGGATCCGGGGACGTGAAGTACCACGTCGGCGCCAGCGGCGTGCACCGTACGGCCGCCGGTGCGGAGGTCGCGCTCGAACTGGCCAGCAATCCGAGCCATCTCGAAGCCGTCGACCCGGTCGTCGAAGGCATCGCCCGCGCGCGCCAGGAGCAGACGCCGGACGGCGATGGGCGTGCCCACGTGCTGCCGATCCTGATCCACGGTGACGCTGCATTCGCCGGACAAGGCGTCGTCGCAGAGACGCTGAACATGTCGCAGCTCCGCGGCTACCGCACCGGCGGCACCGTACACCTGATCGTGAACAACCAGATCGGCTACACCACGTTGCCTGCAGACGCGCGCTCGACGCCGTACTGCACCGACGTCGCGAAAGCGATCCAGGCGCCGATCTTCCACGTGAACGGGGACGACGCGCTCGCTGCCGTGCGAATGGTCCGTCTCGCGATGGATTACCGGCAGAAGTTCCAGCGGGACGTCGTCGTGGACATCGTCTGTTACCGGCGCCACGGTCACAACGAAGGGGACGAGCCGAGCTACACGCAGCCGCTGCTGTACCGGCAGATCGAATCGCACCCGAGCGTGCGCGAGCTGTACCAGCAGTTCCTGCTGCGTGCCGGGGTGATCAGTGCCGAGGACATCGCACGGTCGGAGCAGGCGCTGCAGGGAAGACTGCGCGAGTCGCTCGAAGCCGTGCGAAGCTCGCAGCCGCCAGCCGTCGACGCTCCCCGTGAGCGCGCGCCGGCACAGTGGGACACCGAGATCGCCACCGCGGTGGACGCCGGCGAGCTCTCCGAGTTGACCGACCGGTTCACGTCCCACCCGCCGGGCTTCACACCCCACCCGAAGATCGAGGCGCAGCTGGAGCGTCGCCGCAAGATGATCCGCGGCGAGACTCCGATCGACTTCGCGCTGGCTGAGCACCTCGCCTTCGCAGCGCTGCTGGTCGACGGGCGCCCGGTGCGTCTCGCCGGCCAGGACAGCGGCCGCGGCACGTTCTCGCAGCGGCACTCGGTGCTGCTCGACGTGAAGACCGGCGACAAGTATGTGCCGCTGAACTTTTTGCGCGACCAGCAGGCGAAGTACGTCGTCGTCGACTCCCTGCTCAGCGAAGAGGCGGCACTCGGCTTCGAGTACGGCTACAGCGTCACCCGCGCCGAGGCGCTGACGTTGTGGGAGGCGCAGTTCGGCGACTTCTGCAACGGCGCCCAGATCCAGATCGACCAGTTCCTGGCGGCTGGCGAAGCGAAGTGGAACCAGGCGTGCGGCCTCGTCCTGCTGCTGCCGCACGGCTACGACGGCCAGGGTCCCGAGCACAGCTCCGCCCGCCTCGAGCGCTTCCTGCAGCTCTGCGCGGAGGGCAATCTCCGCGTCGCCAACCCATCGACTCCGGCGCAGTACTTCCATCTGCTCCGCCGCCAGGCCCTCGATCCGACGCGCAAGCCACTCGTCGTCATGACGCCCAAGAGCCTGCTGCGGCTGCGGGTCGCCGGCTCCGCACCGCAAGACTGCGCCACCGGCACGTTCCAATCCGTCATCGACGACACCCGGCCCGCACGCCGCGTCGTGCTCTGCAGCGGCAAGGTCTACTACGATCTGCTCGAAGCACGCCAGGAGCAGAACCGCGACGACGTCGCGCTGGTCCGCGTCGAGCTGCTGTACCCGTACCCCGCAGCCGCACTCGCAGCAGTCGTCGCTGCCCACAGCGACGCCTCCGAGTGGATCTGGTGCCAGGAGGAACCCGCGAACATGGGTGCCTGGACGCACGTGCGCCACCGCTTCGAAGGCCCACCGCTGCGCTACGCCGGCCGTCCCGCGGCCGCGAGTCCGGCATCCGGTTCCCTCGCCGTGCACAAGGCCGAGCAGGCGCGACTCCTGCAGACCGCCCTGCACTAGCCCCGCTTCCGCCTCGGCTTGCGCGTCGCCCGCTTGCCCGTGCCCGGTGCCGGCGGGGGTGCCGGCGGCGTCGCGTCCTTCGGCCGCTCCCGCTTCGGCGGGATCGGCTTCGCCGCGCCCGGCCCGCGCTTGCGCCGCTCCGACTTGCCCTCCGGCTCGCCATCGAGATCGGCAGGTTCCCGCGTCACCGTCCGCACCGTGCGCAACTGCGCACGCGTTCCGCCCGGCCCCTTCGTCTCCCAGCCGCGCCGATCGGCGAAGCACCAGTTCCCCGGCCTTCCGGAAACGAACAGCAACTCGTCATGCACCAAGCCGTGGCAGCGCGAGCAGAGCGTGACCATGTTCTCGGCGCGATCCACACCCTGCCGGCTGCGCCACAGCACGTGGTGCGTCATCACGTCGCGCCGCGACCCGCAGTGCTGGCACCGCCAGCCGTCGCGTTGCAGCACACGATCGCGCAGCCGCGATGGCGGCTCTTCGTCGCCACCGCCCGTGGCGCGTTTCGCGCCGTTCCCTCCGCCGCCGCGCCGACCCCCGTTCCCGCGCGCCACACCGCCGCCATTCCCGCGATCCCCATCACTTCCGCCGCTCGCTGCCCCGGCCGCGCCCGACTCCGGGTCGAAGAACCGCCGCAGCATCGCGTCCACGACCTGCTCGTCGGTCACGAAGATCCGCCCCAACTCCGCCGCCACGCGCTCGCGCACCAGCTCCCAGATCTCGTTCTGGTGCGAACTGAGCACCACGCGCTTGACCATCCGGATCCGCGGCAGCCCGCCGTCCCGCACCGGCCAGTCCCCTTCCCGCGCGACCCCGACCAGCGCATCCACCTCCTCGTGCGACAGGTCCTTGGCCCGATCGACCCACGCCTGCTCCGTCTCCGGCGTCGCAACGCGCGCGAGCCGGCGGACCTTCGACCACGACAGGTCACCCGACGAAAACGTCTGATCCAGCGCCGGCAGCTCCCCGAGCTTGCGCCCGACCAGCAGCAGATCGCGCGCGCGCCCCTTGCTCATGCTGAGCCGCTGCGTCGCGAACTCGACCGTGCTCGGATACCCGAGTTCGAGGTGAACGCGCCGCAGCTCCATGTCCGCGAGATAGAACGCCAGCGCGCGACTGCTGACCTCGCCAGCGCGCCAGGTCAGCAGCACCCGACGCTCCAGCTCCTCCTTCGGCAGTCCTGGAACCAGCTCGACCTCCATCCCGCCAGCGGCGAAGAGGTCGGCACCCGTTTGAGACTTCTTCATGCCCGTTGTGCAACGAGACGGGCAATTCCCGATCGAAAATCTCCCGAAACCCATTCCTCGCCCGCATCGCGCGCCTCAGCACGCGCTGCGCGCCGCGCTCACCGGCTCACGTACCTCCGCGCGAACAACCGCCGCGCGACCAACGCGCCAGCGATCGCGATACCCCACTGCACCCCGACCGCGAGCTGCATCGACCCGTCGGCCAGCGTCTTCTGGTGCCAGAACATCCCCTGGAACCCATCCATCGCCCAGTACGTCAGCGTGCACCGAGTCACGATCTCGGCGAACAGCGGCAGCTCCGCCATCTGGATCGGGAACCAGCATCCGCCGAGCGCCGCCATGACCAGGATCAGGATCGTCGCGAGCCCTTCTGCCTGTTTCGTCGTCTGCGCCCAGGTCGCGATCACCATCCCGAACCCGGTCGCACACGCCGCCCAGCTCACGGACAGCACCAGCAGCGTCACCGGGTCGCGGAACGTCCCGACGCCGAAGATCACCTCGGCGACCGTGAACACGATGACCAGCTGCACCAGCCCGACCGCGAAACCGAACAAGAACTTCCCGCCCAGGATCGACCCGCGCGGCACCGCCGTGCTGAACAGCCGCCGCAGCGTCCCCTGCCGCCGCTCGTCGATCAGCGTGTTGCTCGCCGCCATCAGCCCGAACAGCAGCATCATGACCGTGACGCCACTGATCGACTGCGCCAGCACGTAGCTCAGGTTCTTCGGCCGCGCCGGCGGCTGCACGTCTTCGTACGCAACCGGCGCCAGCCCGGTGAAGAACGTCGACGGATCGAACGCCTGCTCCGGTGCGCCGCCGGCCACCCGCGCATCCCCACCCGCCGCGCCACCGACGAACGCATGCAGGATCCCCTGCATCGCGCCCGCGGCCGCGACGAGCCGCTCGACGCTCGCCGGCTCCATCCCCTGTTCGGCCAGCCTGCGCCCCATCAACTGCGGCCACAGCTTCCCCTCGCTCGCCGCCAGGAACGCCTGCATGACCCCGATCGACACCAGGTTGCGCTCCATCGTGCGCCCCGGATCGCCAAACACCTGCAGCGTCGGCAGCGCCGACCGCGCCATGGCCTCGCCATAGCCGCCTTCGATCACGAGCGCGTGATGTGCCTCGCCGTCGGCGACCTTCTGCCGCACCAGCTCGGGCGCCACCGCCTTCTCGTCGACCCGCGGCCGCACGCTCAGCATGTCCGCGCGCCGCAGCTCCTCGACCAGGCGCGCGCTCGCCGGCGAACCATCGGCATCCGCGACCCACAGCGTCACCTTCGGCGTGCCGCCCGAGCCGCCGAACATGAACTGCATCAGGTAGCCGAACACGACCACCATGACCAACGGCAGTGCGAGCCCGAGCAGCAGCCCCGTCCGGTCGCGGTTGTAGACGCGCCAGTCCTTCGCCGACAGCAACCACGCAGCGCGCCACGCGTTCATGGTTCGTCGCGCAACGTGCGCCCGGTCAGATGGAGGAAGACCTGCTCCAGATCGGCACCCGGCATCGTCGCGCCCGCCGCGAGCTCACTGGCCGTGCCACAGGCGAGCAGCTTCCCCTCGTGCAGGATCGCGATCCGATCACACAGCCGCTGCGCCTCTTCCATGTAGTGCGTCGTGTACAGCAGCGTCCGCCCCTGCGTGCGCAGCGCCGCCAGACACTCGAACACATGGTTGCGTGACTGCGGATCCACGCCGACCGTCGGTTCGTCGAGCAACAACAACTCCGGTGCGTGCAGATCGCCGATCGCGAGGTTCAGACGCCGCTTCATGCCGCCGGAGAAGCTCGCGACGCGGTCGCGCGCGCGGTCGCCCAACCCGGCCAGCGCGAGCCCGGCCACGACCGCCGGCTCCGGATCCTCTGCCCCCTGCGCCCGCGCGAAGAACGTCAGGTTCTCGCGTGCCGACAGCTCCTCGTACAGCGCGAGCTCCTGCGGGACGAGCCCGAGCCGTGCGCGGTGGGCGGTCACGCGGAACGGTGTGAACGGCTCACCACGGAACCGCAACTCGCCCGCCTGCATTTCACGCAGACCCGCGATGCAGGCGAGCAGCGTGGTCTTGCCGGCCCCATTCGGCCCGAGCAGGCCGAAGCACTCCCCGGTGCGCACCGCGAGCGAGACCCCGTCGACCGCAATCCGCGCGCCGTACGCGTAACGCAGATTGCGGATCTCGAGCAGGGGAACGTCGGGCATCGAGGGCGAAGGATGACGTCGCGAGTGGGGGAGTGCCAGCGTCCAGTACGCGTCGCACTGCGCCGCTGAACCGGCCTGGCAAGTGCCGCGTTTGCGCGCGCATGCATCCTGTATTCGCAGGCACGGCGCTCCGCTCGCGCGTCGCCCGGGCACGGATGCTCTGCCTTGCGCTCTTCGCGCTGACGTGGCCCGCGGCGCCGCTCGCAGCACAACCCAGCCCGAGCGCGACTGAGCGCCTCCTCGATCGTCTCGGTGCCGAATCCGCGCCCGCGCGGCGCGCCGCGTTCGCAGCGCTGCTGCGCCCGTGCGACTCGCTGACGGTCGAGCTGTGCACGATCGCGGCCACGAGTCCGGAGCCGGAGGACGGCGAATGCCGCTGGCTCGGGTCGCGCGTCTCGTTCGGCTGCGGTGGCCTGGATGTGCTGAGTCCGGATGAGTTGCTGCCGAACTCGACCTGGCAGGAGCTGGATCGCAGGCTCCCGTTGCAGTTGCTCCACGACCTGGACGGGAAAGCCTGGCGCTACGGCCACGTCGCGCAGCGTGCTTGCAGGGTCCTCGCCGAGCGGATGGACCGCGCTACGGCCGCGCTCGTGCTGCCGGCGCTCGCAGCGAATCCGGAGGCCTGCGCCTGTACGCGCGCGCAAGCGATCTGGGAACACCGCCGCTGGCCGACCCTGCTCGCCGCGGAACGCGATCGCCTGGTCGCGTGGCTCGGCCACGAGCAGTTCGGACTGTGTGCAGCCAAGACCCTCCTCGCGCTCGGACCGACCGCCGCCGAGCCGGTAGTTGGTATCGCCCTCGCACAGGACCCAGCCGCTGCCGATCACGCCCTCTGGTTGCTCGGTCATCTCATTCCGCAACTTTCGCTGACCCAGCGCCAGGAGCTGTGCCACGCGCTTCGCCGCGAGCTCGTCGGCGCGCGCGGCAAGGAGATCGCCTGGGTCCTCGGTCGCGCCGGTGCCGCGTCGATCCCGCTGTTGATCGAAGCGCTCGAGCTGCCGGATCAGACCGCACGCATGGCAGCGACTGCCCTATGTGTGAACGAGGCTCGCAGTGCCGCGATGAACGCGCTGCAGCGCGCAACGCGAAGCCCGGATACAGGTCTCGCCACCCTGGCACTGCAAGCCATCGAGCAGATCGCGACGCCCGATGCGGTCGCATTCCTGCTCGACCAGATCGATCACGGGCCGGCGATCCTGCGCGCGTTCGCGGTGGAGCTGCTCGGCTGGAGTGAGGCTCCGCCGCGCGGCTTCGGTCGCCGGATCGCCCACCTGCTGCGCGACCTCGAGACGCAGGCTGACCGCGACCTCGTGCTCTACGTTCTCGAATGCGCATCCATCGACGACGCGACGCGGCCCGAACTGCATGCGACGTTGCTGCAGCTCGGTGCGCAGGCCACCGACCCGGAGAATCGCTCGCGCTACGCAAGGATCGCGCGGTATCTGCGCCCGCGGCGCTGGAACTGATTTCCCCTCGCCTGCCCCGCTACCGCGCCGCCGCCTCTTTCCCCTTGCGGAACATGTGCGTCATGAACCCCAACCCACCAGCCGCCAGGATCGTCACCAGCGGGAACAGCACCAACTGCGGCACCCACACCAACCACATCAACTGATCCTGCGACCCCGCCGTCGTGTCGATCGGCATCTCCCCGAGCGGCACGACGAAGAACGTGATCCGGTGCACGTCGAGCCAGGTCCCGAGCTGGTTCTGCGTCAGCCAGCTCCCGGCGATCGCGAGCGGGATCCGCGTCAGGCTGACCAGCAGGAAGATCCGCAGCAGCGCCGTCCGGAACCGCACTTCCCGCCACCCGATCCGCATCGCCGCGACGATCGTCAGCGGCACCAGCAGCGGCTCCGACGGCTGCGCCGGTGGATGCAACGGCCCGAGTGCGAGCGCTGCCGGCGCCGCCAGCTTCTGCAGCCCGAGCTGCACGGCCAGCGCCCCGATCGCCAGCAGCAGCCCTTCGCGGAACGGCTCCGACCGCGCCGGGTCCCCGCGCCAGCCGATCGCCGCCAGGACCGCGAACCCGACCGCCAGCAGCACCGGCCAGCCCCAGCCGGGCGCCGACGCCTCCGCGACGGGGAACGGCTGCTGGATCACCGACTTCCCCTCGTATCCCGGCGCCAGGTGCGTGACCTTCAGCTCGGCCGTCGCCCCCGCCTGCACGACGCCCCAGACGACCATTCCGACCGCCAGCGCGCCGAACAGCACCGCCAGCCGCCGGCGCCCCGCGGGCCAGGCCAGCCACAGGACCGGCAGCAGGTACAGCACCGCAGCGAGGACCAACATCGAGGCCCGGCAAGATCCCAGAACCGCCCCCCGAAGCGAACAGCTTTCCGCTGCCCGCCCTTGCGCGGCCCGACCTCGCCGCTACCTTGCCCCGCCTTCCATTCCGAGCGAGCCATGACGAAGCAGAAGACCAAGAAGGCCGTGGTCAAGCGGATGAAGCTGACCAAGACCGGCAAGGTCAAGCGCCACCAGGCCTACACGTCGCACCTGCTGGTGCGCCGCACGCGCAAGCGCAAGCGCCATCTGCGCGCGGCGATCGTCGCCCGCGGCACGATCGGCAAGATCATGGCCAAGCTGCTCGGGGAGGGCTGATCCGCCATGCGCGCCACGAACGGTCCCGCCACCCGCCGCCGCCGCAACCGCGTCCTGGACCGCGCCAAGGGGTTCTGGGGCGCCCGGCACCGGCTGTTCCGCAACGCCCGCGAGGCGATCCTCAAGGCCGATGCCTACGCATTCTCCGGCCGCCGGCAGAAGAAGCGCGAGTTCCGCAAGCTGTGGATCACGCGCCTCAGCGGCGCGCTGATGCCGCACGACATGCTGTACAGCCGGTTCGTCGCCGGCACGCGCAAGGCCGGCATCCAGCTCAACCGCAAGGAGCTGTCGGAGCTGGCGATCCACGATCCGGCCGCGTTCCGCGCGATCGTCGAGCAGGCGCGCGCGGCGCTCGGCTGAGCCGGGCGACGGAGGAGTGAGCGGGCAGCCGCCCGCGACGTAACCGCCGATGGATCCGCGCCGCGCAAGCTGGCTCGAGGCGATCGCGCAGGCCGCATCGCGCCCGGAGCTCGATGTGCTCGAGCAGTCGCTGCTCGGCAAGAAGGGGACCGTCACCGAGCTGGTCCGCTCGGTCACGTCGATGCCCAAGGAGCAACGCCCGGCTGCCGGCCGCGCCGCGAACGAGCTGCGCCAGGAGCTCGAGCAGCGGATCACCGAGCGCCGAGCGGCGCTCGCCGAGCAGTCGCTCGCGCGCGAGCTGACTGCGCCCGGTTTCGATCCGAGTGAGCCGGGGCCGGTGGTGCCGCG
>CAZABP010000027.1:60426-60639 GCA_964483245.1 uncultured candidatus Brocadiaceae bacterium
GGCACGCTGCACCCGAGCACGATCGTGCAGAACGAGCTCGTGGATCTGTTCACGTCGCTCGGGTTCACGTGGCAGGACGGCCCCGAGATCGAGAGCGACTGGTTCAACTTCGGCGCGTTGAACATCCCGGCCGATCATCCGGCACGCGACGCGCAGGACACGTTCCATCTCGACGACGGCAACGTGCTGCGCACGCACACGAGCCCGGTGCAG
>CAZABP010000028.1:0-1832 GCA_964483245.1 uncultured candidatus Brocadiaceae bacterium
GCTCACGATCTCGGCCGCGCTCGCAGCCGACGTCCCGAACTGCATCCGGATGCTGGCGGGCGGACTCGGGTTCGTCGGCACGAATCCGCTCGCGCCGGGCACCGGCAGCATCTACCGCATCATCGTCAGCGGTCAGACCGTCACCGAGACCAAGCTGAACACGACGCCGACCGCGGACGTCAACGTCGCACAGCTCGCGCTCGTCGGCGGCAGCCTGTTCTTCACGACTTCGGCGCTGACCGGCACGGTCAGTGGCATCCTGCAGAGTGTCCCGGTCGCGGGAGGACCGGTCGTGCAGGAGCTCGACATCTCGACGGTCAGCGGCGCGAGCGGGCTGGCCAATGCGTTGACTGCGATCGGGCCGCTCGTGTTCATCGGCACCTGGGACGTCGGGACCGCGACGAATCCCGGCTCGCTGATCCAGTACGACACGACGACGAAGAAGGGCTCGCTCGTGCTACAGCTGCCCAAGAGCAAGAGCGGCACCGGGACCGGCAATCCGGGGATCGTCAACATGCGCCAGCATCCGACGCGGCCGAACCTGCTGATCCTGCAGGGGATCTATGGCGACTGGTTCCTGATCGATCCGTTCCAGGCGCAGATCGTCGAGCACGCGTTCTCCGGGTTCCCGGGCCCCAGTTCCAACACGGCGAACTCCTACAACTCGTTCGACTACGACCCGCACACCGGCGATTACGTCGTCGGCACGCGCGACGACCACGTCGAACGCGTCGTCAGCAACCACGCGGCGGAGAAGATCGTCAAACTGTCCACCGCGACCTCGAGCGTGAACGGCACTGCCCACATCCCGCTCGGCAACGGCCACGACCACTCGACCGGCCCCGGCTGCCCCGGCTCCGGCGGCTACACGCTGACCGACGTCAGCTACGGCCTGCCCACTGCAGGCAACGGCTCGTTCGCGTTCGGTGTGCACAGTGGCTACGGCGGCAATCCGGTCGCGCTCGTGTTCGGCCTCACCGATCCGAAGCTCCCGCTCGACCCTGTCCCGATGCCCGGCTGCGTCCTGCACACCGACTTCTTCCTGACGATTCCGGCCGTCCTTACCGGCACCGGCAACGGTTTCGGCAAAGCCCGTATCCCGCTCGCGATCCCCGCTTCAGCCCTCGGCGCCAAGCTCTACCGCCAGTGGTTCGAAGCGCAGCTCGGCGGCACGAAGAGCAACCCGGCCGGCATCGTGGTGTCGAACGGGCGGGAGATCCAAGTGCAGTGAGGGGAAGGGAGGCGGGGGGAGGGAAGGGGTTGGACGGGAACGGAACGGGCCCGGGCCCGGGCTTGGGCTGAGGTGAGGCGAGGAAAGGGAAAGAGAAGGGGCTCGCACCGAGCCTGCTGCGCTGGGATCGGGGTAACCACCCGGTAGTCATCATCCGGTAGCGGCGACGCTCGGCGCGAAGCCGACCGGATGAGCAAGCGAAGCAAGCAAGCGTTGCCCGACGCCGTGATGCTGCGTCTCGCCGCGGCACCTGCGCGCACTGAAGACTCGGTAGCCGGGTTGAACCACAGCCACGAGTTCGAGATCGAGGCGGCGAAGCGCGAGGGGGAAATTCCGGTCGGTACTTCAGGATCTCGAAGTGGGCCTCGGAGTACAGCCCGTCCTCGGAGACACGCGACCAGCTTCGCTGGTCACTGCCGAATCACTCGACCCCGTGTTCACACAACCGGGGCGGTGTAAGCGATTCCAACCCTCTCGCCCTCACGCACTCATCCACGTGAGCCCCTTTCCGTTCCCTTTTCCTTGCCTCGCCCTACCTGAGCCCAAGCCCGGGCCCGGGCTTGGGCTGAGGTGAGGCGAGGAAAGGGAAAGAGAAGGGGCT
>CAZABP010000028.1:1932-57985 GCA_964483245.1 uncultured candidatus Brocadiaceae bacterium
TTTCCGTTCCCTTTTCCTTGCCTCGCCCTACCTGAGCCCAAGCCCGGGCCCGGGCCCGTTCCGTTCCCGTCCAAACCCTCCCCCTCCCCATCCCCCTCCCCCTACTGCAACGCGAACGTGACCTGACGCGTCGCCTGAGCGGCGAACACCTCGACCTGCGTCTTCGACTTCATGACGTCGATGAGGCTGCCGAATGGCCCGTCCGGATGGACTTGGCGGCTGGCGGTCATCTCGTAGATGCCGGGCGGCACCTTCTTGGTGAGCTGGAACTTCCCCTGCGCGTCGGTGAACGCCTCGGCGAAGAATGCACTCGGCCCCTTGCCCGGCGTCAGCGGGGCCGCAGCGGGCGCCTGATCCATCTTGGTCGAGATCGTGACCTTGATCTGCCCGGCCGGCGCGCCGGCGACGGTGACGCTGCCGCTGATGATCGTGCCCGGCGCGAGCACGACCGGCGTGACCGTCGTCGTCTGGCCACTCGCGACGACGTTGTCCTTGCGGAACGTCTCGATGAACTCCGGATGCTGGAACTTGAGCTGGTAGGACCCGGAGTTCAGCAGGTCGATCCGGAAGCGTCCTTTCGCATCCGTCTGCACGCTCTTGCGCGTGATCTTGACCGGGATCATCGCGCCGAAGATGTCGGTGAAAGGATTCGGATCGAACTCGTTCGAGATCGTCGACACCGCGACGCCCTGGATCGGTGAGCCGTCCGGCTGCGTCACGACCCCCTCGAGGACGCCCCCTTCGTCGAGCCGCACGATCAACAGCGGCGGTTCGAGTCCGATCTCGACGCGGAACGGATCGGAGAAGGCCATCGCGTGTCCGGCAGCCTGCACCAGGAACACATAGGTCGCCCCCGGATCGATCCCGCTGACGGTCGTCGTGCCGTCCTGGTCCGGCCGCGCCTGCACGGTCTGCAGGGTCTGGCCGATGCTGGACTGGCCGTTGTCACCGTCGTGGTACGCCTTCAGCTCGAGCGTGTACCCCGACGTCATGACGCGGCCGCTGCGCGAGAAGACCTGGATCTTCGCTTCGCCCTGCTTCTCGAGCGTGACCTGCACGTCCTTGTCGCCGGCCTGCACCGGCTTCAGCTCCGACTGCACGAATCCGGCCGCATTCGTCTGCAGCACGTACGGTCCCTCGGTCAGCCCGAGCATCTGGAACTTGCCGTCCCGCCCCGAGCGCGCTTCCAGGGTCGCCGGCGTCTTGCTGCTGATCGCGATCCCGCGCAACCGCGCGCCGGCGACCGGCATTCCGGCCGCGTCCACGACGACGCCGGCCATCTCCATGCCGGGCGACAGCTCGAGGTTCAGCTCCTTCGGCTCCTTGCCCTGCACCGTGACATTCTGGACTTCGCTGATCGCGAACCCCGGCGCGACGGCGCCGACGGTGACGACGTTGAACGACGCCGCGACGTTGGTTGCGCGGTAATGCCCGTTCGGATCCGTCTTGACCACGATCCCCAGCTCGCGCCCCGGCGTCGGCGTGACCGGCGACAGCGCATTCGCAGCGCGGATCCGCACCTCGGCGTCGGCGATCCCGAGCCCGTTGCTGCCGGCGACCGTGACGCGGCCGAACAACTGCGCGCCGATCTCGAGGCGGATCGTGCCGAGGTCGTACCACTCGTTCTGCTTGACGCGAAGGTTCGGCATCGTGTGCTCGACGTACTGCTCGGTCACGGCGCGGAACTCGTAGACCTTCTGGTCACCCCCCTGCGGCACGCCGAGCTCGAACACGCCGTAGTTGTCGGTCTTCCCCGCGGCGACCGGCGGCAGCGTCACCCCTTTGCTGCTCATCATCATCATCTCGAAGATGTTCGTGCCGACGCCCGGCATCATGTAGACCTCGACGCCGGCCATCGGCTGCGAGTTCGGATCGACGATCCGACCGCGGAAGCCCTGCGGGGCGCTCGAGCGCGTGTCGGGCGCGACTTCCGTGCGAGCAGGTTCCACGGGTCGCGGTTCTTGCGTGGCGCCCTTGGCGGCAAGCGGATCCACCGGTCCAGTCGGCTGTTCCGGCTGCACGGCCGGGGGCTCGTCCGGCGGCACGACGATCGGAGCCTGCTCCTGCTGCAGCAGCAGGAAGCCGCCGAGCGCAGCGAGCGCGAGGACCAGCAGCGTCAGAAAGAACTTCGCGGGTGAGCTCATCGGGGCGGTGGGGATTGGGGCCGCGGGGACAGGGCCGGCGGTGGGACGAAGTTGCGACAGGCGTTATTCCGCGCGCGGCGCGGGCCCGAGGTCGGTCAGCGCGGGCGTTCCTGCAGATCCTGCCGGACATCCGCGCCCGGCTGCAACTGCAGCCGCACGCGCGAGCGTGCCCGCAGGTCCGCGGCGGCGGCCACGACCCCCGGGCCAGGGTCGAAGAACGATAGCTCATAGTCCCCGGGTGCCGCCGGCCCGAGCGCGAAGTTCCCCTCGGAGTCCGTCGTGCCGGTCAACGCCTCGCGCCATGGCGCCTGCGGATCCGGGACCGGGTCGAGGCAGACCCGGACCTGGCGCGGAGGCGCCGCGTCGGCACACCGCGCCCGTCCGCGCACGAACGCACCTGCAGCGATCCGGATCGGACCGGCATCGATCCAGCGATCGGGCGGGACCGGCAGCAGGTGCGTCGCGGTGGGCGGGTGTCCCGCCGCGCGGACCACGATCCGCCACGGGCGCGCCGGCGCACCGCGGATCTCGAACCGGCCATCCGCGCCGGTCGCGCCGGTCGCCGGACTGCCGCGCAACCGGTCCAGGAATGCGGCGAACTCCGACCCGTCCCGTTCCTCACTGGCCAGCTCGACCGTGGCTCCTGCCAACGGTTGGCCGAACGGCCCGAACACCTGCCCGGTCAGCCGCAGCCCCGGATCGAGCCGCAGCGGATGCACCTGCGCATCCGGAATCCACGGCCCGAACTCCTGCTCCGGGAGGCCGCGTGCCTGCACCAGGATCCGGTGCTCTTCCGAGGCGAGCCCGGGCAGCGTGAACGAGCCGTCGGCGGCACTCGTCGCACGCGCCAGCCGGCCCGGCAACTCGAGGTTGCCGGCACGCGGCACGGCGGTCAGCTCGGCGCCGGCCAGCGGGCGACCGGAAGGGTCCAGCACGATTCCGCGCAGCGCTGCGCCCTGGCCGAAGTCGAGCAGGACCGGCTCCGGATTCGCGCGCACGTCGATCCGCGGGACCCGCAGCACGCCGTGCCGCGCGCTCTGCGCTTCGATCCGGTAGCTCGCCAGCGTCAGCCCCTCGAGCCGGAACTCGCCGAGCTCGTTGGTCCGCGCCGATGCGATCGATCCTGCGGCGAGCGGCACTGCGACCACCTGCGCCGCAGCGACCGGCTCGCTCCCGGCGCGCACGCTGCCGCGCAGGATCGCGCCGGCGTCGAGCGTCACACGCACCTCCGGTGGCAGCTCGGTCACCGGCTGCTGATGCGCGAGCGTCCGCGTCGCGAACCCTGGCGCCGAGATCCGCAGCTCGTAGGTTCCGGCGTCGACTCCGAGCAACATCGCGCGCCCGTCGCGCTCGGTCTGCGCGAGGCGCCGTTGCAACGCCAGCGGATAACCGGGCAGCAGCGCATCGTCGAGGTTCGGGGCGAGCTCGACGCGCGCGCCGGAAACCGGCAGGTCGGTGCCGGCGGCGCGTACTTCGACGCGCAGGCCTGGGCGCGACTGCAGCCGCAGGTCGCCGAGATCGACCCGCTCGCCGGCGCGCAGCGCGACTTCGCCGGCGAGCTGCGGCGGATACTCCGCGTGCGACAGCACGACCGTTCCCATGCCGCCAGCGCGATGGCGGATCGTGAACGTTCCGTCCGCGCCGCTGCGCGTCCGCGCCAGCGTCGTCGTGTTCGGCTCCGGCGCTGGCAACGGCGCCGCTTCGGCATGGCTCTGCACGACGACCTCGACCCCGGGCAGCGGGCGTTCGAGCGCATCGAGGATGCGACCGCTCACGGTGGCGACGTCGCCGGCGGCGAGCTCGGCAGCCGACGTCGCGCGCCGGTCGGTCCGGGCACGCGCCCCCGGCGCGGCTGGCTGCAGCGTGCGCTCGCTGGTGCGCTCCGGCGGCGCCGGCGTCGATGGCCGGCGCAGCGGACCGGTGCTGGCCCAGAACGCGGCGGCTCCCAGCAGCGCTGCCAACAGCAACCAGATCCAGGCGCGCATCACCGCGGCTCCGTGACCTGCGCCCGTGCGAGCATCGCCTCCAGATCCGGGCGGCAGGTTCCGCAGCCGGCGCTGGCATGGGTCATCCGGCGCAGATCCTCGACGCTGCGCGCACCGGCCGCGATCGCGGCGCGCAGCGTGGCGGCGTGCACCTTCATGCAGAAGCAGATGCGCGGGCCGGGATCCTGCTCCGGGTCGGCTTCATCGTTCGGTCGCTGGCTGGAAGCGGTCAGAGTCGCGAGTATCGTGCCCGCCCCCCGACCTCGACAACGCACCCAGCCGAATCCGTTGAACGATCTGGAGATCGCCCGTTCGGTCCCACTCCGCCCGCTGCCGGAAGTCGCCGCCGTCATGGGCCTGCGCGAAGCAGACCTCGTCCCGTACGGACGCACGAAGGCGAAGGTCCCGCTCAGCGTGCTGCGCGATCCGCCGCGCGCGCGTCCCGGCAAGTACATCGTCGTGACCGCGATCACGCCGACGCCGCTCGGCGAAGGGAAGACGCTGCACACGGTCGGGATCTCGATGGCGCTGAACCGGATCGGCAAGCGTGCGGTCTGCACGATCCGCCAGCCCTCGATGGGGCCGGTGTTCGGGATCAAGGGGGGTGCGGCCGGCGGCGGGTGGTGCCAGGTCGTGCCGCCCGAGGAGTTCAACCTGCACCTGACCGGCGACTTCCACGCCGTCACCGCCGCCAACAACCTGCTCGCCGCGTTCCTCGACACGTCGCTGTTGCTCGACAACCCGCTGCGGATCGATCCGGCGCGGGTGACCTGGCGCCGGGTCGTCGACATGAACGACCGCGCGCTGCGCGACATCGAGGTCGGGCTCGGCGGCAGCCAGAACGGTGTGCCGCGGCGGACCGGCTTCGACATCACGTCGGCCAGCGAGGTCATGGCGATCCTCGGGCTCGCGCGCGACCTGCAGGACCTGCGCGCGCGGTTGGGGCGGATCGTGGTCGGGCTCGACGTGGACGGCCGGCCGGTCACGGCCGAGATGCTGAAGGCGGCCGGGGCGATGGCGGCGCTGCTGCGCGACGCGGTGCAGCCGACGCTGATGCAGACGCTGGAGGGGACTCCAGCGCTGATCCACACCGGACCGTTCGCCAACATCGCGCACGGCAACTCGTCGATCGTCGCCGACCAGATCGCGCTCGGCTGCTGCGACTATGTCGTGACCGAGGCCGGGTTCGGCGCCGACATGGGGGCGGAGAAGTTCTTCAACATCAAGTGCCGCGTGTCCGGCCTGCGTCCGGACGCAGCG
Organism: uncultured candidatus Brocadiaceae bacterium; assembly: GCA_964483245.1. Taxonomy (GTDB): domain Bacteria; phylum Planctomycetota; class UBA1135; order UBA1135; family UBA2386; genus CAZABP01. The sequence goes on from CAZABP010000028.1 coordinate 7,322, forward strand.
CTGCTGGTCGCGACCGTGCGCGCGTTGAAGATGCACAGTGGGCGGTTCGCGATCACGGCGGGCAAGCCGTTGCCGCCGGAACTGTTGGCCGAGGATCTGGATGCGCTGCGCGCGGGTGCCGGGAATCTCGAGAAGCAGATCGAGAACGTGCGGCTGCACGGAGTCCCGGTCGTGGTCGCGGTCAACCGCTTCCCGTCCGACACCGAGGCGGAACTGGCGCTGGTCAAGGAGATCGCGCTGCGCAGCGGCGCCGCCGACTGCCATGTCAGCACCCTGCACGCCGATGGCGGCCGCGGCGGCGAGGCGCTCGCGCATGCGCTGGTCAAGGCCGCCGACGAGCCGAACACGTTCCGCTTGCTGTATCCGGAGTCGGCGTCGCTGCGCGAGAAGATCGAGACGATCGCGACGAAGGTGTATGGCGCGGATGGGGTGGACTACTCGGATGTTGCCGGCGAGCGGCTCGGGCGGTTCGAGGAACTCGGGTACGGCGGGTTCCCGATCTGCATGGCGAAGACGCAGTACTCGCTGTCGCACGATGCTGCGCTGAAGGGGCGGCCGCGCGGGTACCGGTTCCTGGTGCAGGATGCGCGGGTGTCGGTCGGGGCGGGGTTCGTGATCCCGCTGGCCGGAGCGATCATGACGATGCCGGGATTGGGGAGGAATCCGGGCGGGCAGCGGATCGATGTGGATGAGCGAGGGGAGATCGTGGGGATGTTCTAGGAACCGGGTTCGGGATGGGGTTCGGGTTCGGTCGGGATCGGGTTCGGGATTGGGTTCGGTCGGGATCGGGTTCGGGATTGGGTTCGGGTTCGGTCGGGACCGGGATCGGGATCGGGCACGGTCCCGGCCAAACCCAAACAGGCGCAGTTCGCTAGCTAGTAGACCTCGAAGTTGAGCAGCCGGCCCAGCTCGAGCGTGTTGTTCGCGAGCGAGATGGTCTGCAGGCGCCAGAGGTAGGGCGCGTTCGGCAGCGGTGCGTCGAAGCGCAAGTTGCCGTGCACGTCGAGGTTGGGGAGCGGGATCGCGAGGATGTTGTTGGGGTCGAGTTGGAGCGGGTTGCAGATGCCGGGCAGCTGGATCTCGGCGCGGTCGATGCCGACGAGCAGCGCGAGCGCGGCGTTGGGCCGGCCGTAGGCGAAGAAGCGCGCGAGCTTGCCCGGGGTTGCGTGCCAGGCGTAGTTGTCGTTCGGCGCGCCCCACTGGCTGGTCAGGTCGCCGAAGCCGGTCAGCACGTGCAGGCGGTTGCCATCGGCGATGTAGACGGCGTCTTCGTCCCGGGTGATCGTGATGTTGGCGAGGACGAGGCGGTTGTGGGTGGTGAGCGTGATCCAGCGGTCGGAGAAGGCCTGGTAGAGATGGACCAGCGAGCCGGGGCCGCTCGGGTCGTCGTGGATGCTGTAGTGGTAGCTGTTGGACTGGCCCTCGGCGATCTTGGTGCCGCCGAGCGACTGGGTGCGGAAGGTGGTGCCGTTGGTGCCGTAGGCGGTCTTGGAGGTGGCGTCGTCGATGACGATCGTGGTGTCGGTGTCGAACACGCGCACGAAGCTGGCGCTCTTGGGCCGCGCGGTCCACTTGTCCTCGCGCGGCGAGTAGACGTAGACGTGCGTCGAGGTCTCGACGAAGCCGATGAAGTCTTCGCCGTCACCCTTGATGAACGTGCCCTGCGGGTTGGCGAGGCGGGTCCAACGGTTGGTGAACGCGGAGAAGCCGTACAGCGCCTGGTCGGTCACCAGCAGGAACGTGTTGTCGTTGCCGGCTTCGTGCACCTTGGTCTCACCGCTGGCACCGGCAGCGACGAACTGCGCGCCGCGCTTGGACGTCGAGCAGGCGTACCAGTCGATGGCCGGCGTGACCGGGTCCTTGATCGCGAGCGCCCACAGGTTGTTGGTGAATGCGCCGCCCGGCTGGATGCGGCTGCCGACGCCCGGCAGCAGCGCGATGCCACCGTCGATCGCGCGCATCAGGTACGCGTTGCCGTTGACGCCGTCGATGACGTAGATCCCGAAGTCCTGCGTCTCGGTCGTGACCTTGGTCGCGTCGGCCAGCGTGACGACGGAGTGCGTGCCGCTCAGGTCGGAGAAGCAGATGATCTGGTTGGCGGCGATGTCGAGCATGCTGACGACGTTCTTGTCGTAGTCGAGCGTCAGCGTCCGTGCGGGCGAAGTCGTCGGGACCTTGTGCCAGGCGTTGGTGTGCGCGCAGAACACGGTCACTTCGTTCGGATCGGTCTCGAACGCCTGCGCATTGCGGCGCGTGTCGGGCTCGCCGACGCCGGGGATGTGCGAGGCGGTCTTGGTGTTGCCGAGCTGCAGGACGACCGGTTGGTTGTCCGGGCTCAGCCACGAGAAGCCGAGCAGACGGTTCGGCCCGTCCTGCGCGACGATCAGCGCACGGCCGGGGATTGCGCCGACGGTGCTGCTGGTGACCGCCGCGGTCGTCCACTGGTCGTGCCAATGGCCGAACACGTGGACGCGTCCGTTGTCCTCGATCAGCATGACCTCCTGGCCGTAGGCGAACTGCTTGCCGGGAGCGTTGAGCGTCAGCGGGACGAAGTTGCCGCGCACGTTCAGGCCCCAGTAGTTGTCGGTCGTGGCCTCGTTCAGGATCAGCGGGATGCGGCCGAGGCCGATCAGGCCGATTGCGTTCGGCCGCGAGAGCTCACTGGTGCGCATCGCGCGCAGGCTGCCGCCGTAGACCTTGTTGGGGTCGGTTGTCTGGACGACGAAGACCGGGTTGTCGGATTGCGAGACGACGGCGGCGAGGCCCGGCGTGATCGTGAAGGAACCGCTGCCCTGCTGGCACTGCGCGGCGAGCGCAGTGGACAGTGCGAGCAGGGGGACTGCGTGGCGGATTCGTGGCTGCATGATGGTGACTCCTCTTGTGGGAAGTCACCGATGCTGCGCGCGCACGCGTGGGAGAGATGAGTGCTGCGTGAAAGCTCGCCATGCTCGCCGCGCCTGCGGCGCGGCTCGCCGGAAGGCCGCTCGCGGCGCCTGGCGGCGCCGCTCGCTGGGAGCGCAGGCGGAGGCGGAGGCGGGTGCGGTCGGGAAGCGGGAGGTGGTGGTCGGGACCGGGTTGGTGCGCGGGGCGGAGATGTGGGAGCTGGAACTTGCTCCTACGCGAGGATGCGCGCGATGCGGTCTGCGACTTGTGGGGGGGTGAAGCCGAAGTGTTCGGCGAGCTGTTTGTACGGGGCGCTCTGGCCGAAGGTGCTGATGCCGAGGACGCGCTGGAGGTCGCCGGTGAAGACGCACCAGCCTTCGGGGCGGCCCATCTCGAGCGCCAAGACGGGGAGAGACTTCGGCAGGCAGTGGTTGCGCCAGGCTTCGTCCTGGGTGAGGAAGAGCTCGACGCAGGGCATGCTGACGACGCGGATCGGGAGGTTGCGCTGTTGCAGCAGGTCGGCGGCGGCGAGGGCGGTGGCGACTTCGGAGCCGGTGGCGATGAGGGTGGCGCGTGCGTTGGCGGTGTCGCGGATCACGTAGGCGCCGCGGAGGAGGTCGGTGGGTTGGAAGGTGGACGGGCGGCTCAGCGCGGGGAGGTCCTGACGGGTAAGGGCGAGGGCGGTGGGGCCGTCGTTGCGGGTGAGGAGGTGGGTCCAGGCGGCGGCGGTTTCGGCGCCGTCGGCGGGGCGGAACACGTGGAGGTTGGGGATGAGGCGCAGGCTCGCGATCTGTTCGACCGGTTGGTGGGTGGGGCCGTCTTCGCCGACCATCAGGCTGTCGTGCGTGAAGACGAAGCCGACGCGTTGGCGCATCAGGGCGGCGAGGCGGATCGGTGGGCGCATGTAGTCGGCGAACACGAGGAAGGTGCTGCCGATCGGGAGGAAGCCGCCGTGCAGGGCCATGCCGTTCAGGATTGCGCCCATCGCGTGCTCGCGGACGCCGAAGTGCAGGTTGCGCCCGGCGTAGTCGCGTGCCTGGACGGAGGTGGAGTCGAGGATGCGGGTCTTGGTCGAGGGATCGAGGTCGGCGGAGCCGCCGGCGAGTGAGGGGACGAGGGCGGCGGCGCGCTGGATGATCTTGCCGGAGAGCGCGCGGGTCGCGCCGGCGCCAGGCGCGGCGGCGATGAGCTGGGTGAGGAGGTCGTTGGGGGTCGCGCGGGTGGCGAAGCGGTCGTGCTCGCGCGCGAGTTCGGGCTGCTGCTTGCGCCAGGTGGCGACGCGTGTGTCCCAGGCCTGCTTGCGTCGCGTGTTGATGTCGCGGACGGCGGCGAACATCTCGCGCACGTCGTCGGGGACCCAGAACGGTTCGTCCGGCAGGCCGAGCGCGCGCTTGGTGGCGGCGACCTCGTCCTTGCCGAGCGGGGCGCCGTGGGCGTCGTGCGTGTCGACCTTGTTCGGGCTGCCCTGTGCGATGTGCGTGCGGCAGATCACGAGCGTCGGCTGGGCACTCGGTTGGAAGGCCTGGCCGAGCACGTCGTGCACCTGCAGCAGGTCGTGCCCGTCGCAGGCGAACACGCGCCACCCGAGCGCCGCGAACCGCATCCGCACGTCCTCGCGGAACGCGAGGTCGGTCTTGCCTTCGATCGTGATCCGGTTGTCGTCGTACAGGTAGACGAGGTTGGCGAGCTCGAGGTGGCCGGCGAGCGACGCGGCTTCGCTCGACAGGCCTTCCATCAGGTCGCCATCGGAGACGATCCCGACGACCCGGTTCTCGAAGTCCGGGTTCTCGAACCGCGCCGCTTCCATGCGCGCGGCGAGCGCCATGCCGACGCCGTTGGCGAAGCCCTGCCCGAGCGGACCGGTCGTGGTCTCGACGCCGGGCGTGTCGTGGTGCTCGGGGTGCCCAGGCGTGCGGCTGCCGAGCTGGCGGAAGGCACGCAGGTCATCCAGCGACAGCGGATAGCCGGCGAGATGCAGCATCGAATACAGCAGCATCGAGCCGTGCCCGGCCGACAACACGAACCGGTCGCGCCCCGGCCAGTCCGGTGCATCCGGCACGTAGCGCAGATGCCGCGTCCACAACACGGCGGCGACCTCCGCCATCCCCATCGGCATCCCCGGATGTCCCGAGTTCGCCTGCTGCACCGCGTCCATCGCGAGGCCGCGGACCACGTGAGCGGTGAGTTGGACCAAGCTGTCGTCGGCCGGTGTCATCGCCGCGGAATCTATCCGCGGCGCTGGCGGCACTCACGAGCGGAACGGCGCTCGCGGGACGAACGGATCCGTTGCCGAGGTACAGCGCCAGCCCGTGCGTCAGCGCGCCGCCACCGAGGAGGGACGACCGGATCAGTTGCCGAGGTACAGCGCCAGCCCGTGCGTCAGCGCGCCGCCGCGGAGGAGGGACGACCGGATCAGTTGCCGAGGTACAGCGCCAATCCGTGCGTCAGCGCGCCGCCGCCGAGGAACCGCAATCCGGGCGCCGCCGGATCGCGGACGAACCACTGCGTGTCGATCTCGAGGCCGGCCAGCGCCTGGTCGTTCGGCACCGGCAGGTTCTGCGACGTGCTGCCGCCGCCGGTCGGGAGTCCGAACGACGCCCACAGCAGCGCCGGATCGACCAGCAGCGTGCACTGAGCATCCAGCGGGATCTGCGCGCGGCCGAGCGCCAGCAGCAGGACCGCGTTGCTGGACACGATGGCGTTCGTGATCCCGAGGCGGAAACCCTGATTGCCGAGCACCGGCAGCGAGTTGGTGCGGACCGACACGGTGCCGAGGCTGCCGGGGCAGCCGGTGCCGTAGGCGACGGTGCGCGCCTGGTTGCCCGGCGGGCCGAAGTACCACGGCGTGCTGTACGGATCGGTCGTGAAGTGTTGGTCGAGCAGCCCGGCGACCTTGGCGCGCCCGGCCGTGCTCGGGTGGGTGCCATCGCTGTTGAAGTCACTGCACAGCCACGTGAGTCCGTCGCTGCGCGGCTTCAACCCGTCGGCCCACAGGTATGGTCCCCACGCGAGCCACGGCGAAGTCACGGTGCCGCGGTTGGGGTCGTGGTTCAGCTTCGGGTCGCCAGCGATCTGCTGCTCGATCAGCCACTTGACCGCGAAGCCGGATTCGTACGCGTACGGCTCCGGGTTCAGCGCGGTGGTCGCATGGCCGGCGTAGATCCGCGACGACAGGAAGCAGAGCCGCGCATTGGGGAACTTCGCAGTCAGGTTGTTGCAGATCTGCGCGAGCAGCCCCTGCAGCTCGGTCGCGTGTCCGGGGAACGGCAGCGATGGACCGGCGACGGCTTCCTTGAGCCAGATCACCTGGACCTGCGCCGCGGTCGCGCCGGCGGCGGTCAGCCGCGATTGCACGACGTTCCAGAAGTTGGCGTTCGGGTTCGCGACGACGCGCGCATCCTGCCCGCCTTGCGCCCCGTCGACGACCTGCACCGTGCCACGCCGGCGCGGGTCGGCATTGCTGATCGGAATCCAGGCGGAGAACTCCTGCGTGGTGTTCGACATCCCGATCGACAGCAGCACGATCCGGCCGTCTTGGTGCGGCTGCCCGTTTGCGTCGAGTGGCTGCACCGCCTTGGCGATGGCGAGGCCGGCAGCCGCATGTGCGGCCGGCGGCGTGTTGACGCCGCCGGTGTAGAGCCCGCCTTCGTAGCTCTGGTACTTGCCGGTGCCGAGGTCGGACAGCGGGAGCGCGCCGATCGAGGTGCGCGAGCAGTTCTGGGCGGTGACAGGGAACGCGGCGAGGGCCGCCAGCGCGAGCAGCAGACGCATGTGCGCATTCTGCCGCGGCGGGCTCGGGCCAGGTGCCGGGACGCAATCGTTGCGAGCCCTTGCGCGCGCGCCGCGAGCCGCGGAACCTGCCGCCGGATGGAGCGCACGCTGCCCGGCCTGTGGACGCGGATCGCAGCCCTGGAAGGGCGCCCGTTCGCGGCCGACCACACGGCGGCGCTGAGCGGTGCCGAGTTCGCGGCGGCAGCGGAGCGGCTCGCGCTGGCGCTCGCCCACGCCGGCGTGGTCCCGGGTGCGCGCGTGCTGCTGTGCCTCGAGCATGGGCTCGGCCAGGCGGTCGGCCTGTTCGCTGCGGCATTGGCCGGCGGGATCTCGGTCGTCGCGCATCCGCGGTTGCGCGACGCGCAGCTCCGCCACCTGCTGGCCGACAGCGGCGCTTCGCACGCGGTCGTGTCGGCGGCGCGCGCTGCCGCGCTCGTCGATCCGGAGCGGGTGTTCGCCGGCTGCCGCGTGCTCCCGCCGGATGCGCGCGCGGCGTCCCGTCCGCTACCGGTCGTCCGCGCCGCCGAGCCGGCGACGATCCTGTACACGAGCGGATCGACCGGGGCGCCGAAGGGGATCGTGCAGAGCCATCGCAACCTGGTCGATGGCGCCGAAATCGTCTGCGGGTATCTCGGGCTGAGCGCCGACGACCATCTGTTCGGGATCGTGCCGCTCAGCTTCGACTACGGCTTGAACCAATTGCTTGCTGCGGCGTGGCTCGGCGCGCGGATCACGTTGCATCCGTATCTGACGGCCGGGGAACTGCTCGAACGCCTGCAGCAGACCGATGCGACCGTGCTTGCCGGGGTGCCGAGCTTCTGGCACGCGTTCGCGGCGGCGCTGCAGGCTCCGGGGGCGGCGGCGCAGGCGCAGCACGTGCGGCTGGCGACCAGCACCGGCGGGCGGCTGGCGGTCGGCGACATCCGGACGATCCGCGCGCAGGCGCCGTGGATCCGGTTCTTCAGCATGTACGGGATGACCGAGGCGTTCCGCAGCGCGTATCTCGACCCGGACGAGCTGGACCGGATCCCGCAGAGCTTCGGCAAGGCGATCCCGGGTGTGGAGCTGTTCGTGCTCGATCCGGCGACCGGCGCAATCTGCGCCGATGGGGTGCCGGGCGAACTCGTGCACGCCGGCAAGCTGATCGCGCTCGGCTACTGGAACCGGCCGGTCGACACGGCGCGTGTGTTCCGGCCGCACCCGCTCGACCCGGCACGCGGGCGCGCGGTCTGGTCCGGCGACACCGTGCGTCGCGACGCGGAGGGATACCTGTACTTCGTCGGCCGCGGCGACACGCAGTGGAAGGTGGCCGGGCACCGCGTCTCGCCGGATGAGTTCGAGCAGCTGCTGCTCGCGCTGCCCGGAATCGACCAGGTCGTGCTGTTCGCCGACGAGGATCCGGAGCGCGGGCACCGGATCACCGCCTGCGTGACCGGTCACGGGCACGAGCGCGAGTGGCTGCGGCAGCTGCGCGCCGAAGCGCCGCCGCACCTCGTCCCGGCGCGGCTCGTCAAGGTGGAGGAGCTGCCGCTGAATCCGAATGGCAAGATCGACCTGCCGGCGCTGCGCCGGCGCATGAGCTGAGCCCGTCCCGATGCACCGCAAGTCCCTGCTCGAGATGCTGGCCGATTACCGCGAGCTGTATCCGGACGAGCAGGAGGTCGCCGACCGGTTCGAGCAGTTCGTGCGCGCCGAGCCGGAGTGCTTCGAGCGGAGCTGCGTGCCGGGACACATCACGGCAGCGGCCTGGATCCTGTCGCCGGAGTTCGATCGGTTCCTGCTCGTGCACCACCGCAAGCTGGACCGCTGGCTGCAGGTCGGCGGGCACTGCGACGGGCAGCACGAAGTGCACCTCGCGGCGCTGCGCGAGGCGCACGAAGAGACCGGGATCCAGGACTTCGCGATCCTGGCGACCGACGAGCGGCTGGTGCCGTTCGACCTCGACGTGCACGCGATCCCGGCGTTCGGCGACGAGCCGGCGCATCTGCACTACGACGTGAGGTTCCTGGTACGCGCGGCGACGGATCAGGTCACGGTCAGCCCGGAGTCGCACGCGCTGCAGTGGTTCGCGATGCAGGACCTCGAGCAGGTCTGTCAGGAATGGTCGGTGCGCCGGATGGGGCAGAAGGCGCGCGAGCTGCTGGGGCACCTGTGACGGCGTCGCGCCGCCCACAGCGCCTTCAGAACCGGCACAGCACGAGCAGCCACAGCGCCTGCAGCGCGAACGCCGTGTTCCCCGCAAGCGCGAGCCAACCCGGCCAGCGGCGCTCCGGCCGGCGGCGGATCCCGAGCGCCGCCGTGACGATCCCGGCCGGCGCGAGGCCGAGCTGCGCCAGCAGCACGCAGATCCCGACGTAGGCCGACAGCGGCGGGTGGCCGCCAGGGAACAGCCAGACGGTCGCGAAGATCGCGAGCCAGCCGAGGCACTGCAGGCCGAGCAGCGACAGCGAGATCCAGGTCACGCGCTCCCGTCATCGGCGCGCGGCACCCGGTTCTTGAACCGCGTGCCGTGCGGGTGCGCGCGCTCGTAGGCGTCGCGCAGGTGCGAGACGGTCACATGCGTGTAGATCTCGGTCGTCGCCAGCCGGCGGTGTCCGAGCAGCTCCTGCACCGCGCGCAGGTCGGCGCCGCGCTCGAGCAGGTGCGTCGCGAACGAATGGCGCAGCCCGTGCGGCGTCAGCCGCCGCGGCAGCCCGGCGCGGACCGCATGCTGGACGACCGCCTCGAACATCCAGCGCGCCGACAGCGGCGCGCCGTAGCGGTTGACGAACAACCTGCCATGCTCGGCGCGGCGACGGCGCGCGAGGTGGGTGGCGCGCGCCGGCAGGTACGCCTCGAGGGCGGCGCGGGCGGGCCGACCGAGCAGGCCGATCCGCTCGCGGCGGCCCTTGCCGCGCAGCCGGACCGCGCCGTCGGCCGGATCGAGGTCCCGCAGCGTCAGCGCGGCGGCTTCGGCGACACGGCAGCCGGTCGAGTACAGCAGCTCGAGCAGCGCGCGGTCGCGCAGCCCGAACAGATCCGCGGCGAACTCGAGCTGCAGCAGGCGGTCCACTTCGGCCGTCGTCAGCGCATGTGGGACGCGGCGCCCCAGCCGCGGGCCACGCAGCAGCTTCGCCGGATCGGTCGCCAGACCCTGCTGTTCACGTAAGAAGCGGAACAGCGCCCGCACCGCCGACAGCTTGCGCTGGATCGTTGCCGGCGCGAGCCCCTGCTCAGCCAGCTCGACCAGCCAGCGTCGCAGCCCGCCGCGGTCGGGCAGCGCGCCGGCCGGCTGCACCGCCGCGAACGCGCGCAGATCGGCTGCATACGCACGCAGCGTGTGCGGCGACACGCCGCGCACGTCGCGCAGATGCGCGAGGAATGCCTCGATGCGTTGCACGAGCGGCGTCTCCGCCATCGCCGGGATCCTATAGCCCACGCCATTCGCGGCAGGGGTTCACGAACGATGCGGGCCAAGGTTGACAACGCACCGGGCCGGTCGGGATCCTTCCGCTCCGGATGACGATCCCTTCCCGAGATCGGGCGCCGTCCCCCTCGTCCGAACCCCGCTCGCTGGTCGCGACCGCTGCACTGCCGGGGCCACGCTGGATCACCGGCGCGCGCTACGACCTGCTGTGGTACCTGCTGCCGTGCGTGACCGGGTACCTCGCGGTCTGGCTGCACCTGGGCCTCGCGATCCCGGCCGTGGTGCTGTGGTGGGTCTACGTCGTCGCGCTGGACGGACCGCACATCTTCGCGACGCTGTCGCGGACGGTGTTCGACCGGCAGGAACGCGCCGCGCGCAGCGGCATGTTCTGGCGCAGCCTGCTGTTGTTCGTCCCCGGCCCGCTGCTGGTGCTCGCCGGCATCGCCGGTGGCTCCCGCACGCCGTTCCTGGTCTTCCTCGTGTTCGCCAACATGTGGGCGTACTGGCACGTGGTCCGGCAGCACTACGGCTTCCTGGTGCTGTACCAGAAGAAGAACGGTGAACCCGCCGGCCGCGCGTCTCCGGTCGACTATTGGGTGTTCTATGCGCTGATGCTGCTGCCGTTCGTGTCGTTCCTGCTGCGGCACCCGCAGGCACGCGAATCGATCGGCCTCGGCCCGGCGTTGACGGCGATGCAGGGTTGGATGGTGGACGGGCTCGGCGTCGCGATCACGCTGGCGGCCGTCGTCTACGTCGCCAAGGAGCTGCGGATCTGGCTGCAGGGGGGCGCGGTCAACGTGCCGAAGAACCTGTTCCTGCTGACCTGCGTGCCGCTGCACCTGATGGTGCTGCTGCACCCGGTGATCTCGACGCAGTCGGAGCTGTTGATGTTCGCGGTCTACGTGACCGTGTTCCACAACGTGCAGTACCACGGGATCGTGTGGTTCTACAACCGCAACCGCTACGGCGCGGATGCCGACGGCGAGCGGTACGGGATGGCGAGCCGGATCAGCCGGAACTTCGTGACCTACTACACCGCCGGATTGCTGTTCACGGTCCTCGTGCGCTACTCCGGCTGGTTCCTGACCGGGAATGGCGAGATCCCGCTCGCGCCCGGCGCGAATGCGGTCAGCACGGCCGCGCTCGGCCCGCTGTTCACGTTCTCCGACTTCGCGTTCGCGCTGTGGTGGGGGTTCGCGCTGAACCACTACTGGCTCGACCAGAAGATCTGGCGCACGAGCAAGGATCGGAAGCTGAACGAAGGGCTGCGGATGGCGTGAGCAACGGCCGTACTCCGAATCCGTCACACAGCGGCAGCCTGTCGCGGATCGGCAGCGGATTGGCCAGATGGATTGCCGTCGCGTTGTTGCTGCTCGCTTTCGTAGCCTGCGCGCATGGCGAGCGCTTCATGCTCCGGAGCGAGCCAGCCGGAGCGATGGCGCTGATCGGGACGGAGCAGGAGTGCATCGAGCTCCCGGCAGTTGTGTCGATGAAGTCTGAGTGGCTGCCTGATGCGGGCGAAAGCTATGACCTGCCAGTTACCGTACGCTGGCCGGAGCGGGAGTCTCGTGGCCACATCGTCATCCGGAACCTGGGCATGAAGGGTGGCTACAAGTGTCTTGTGTGCGCTGCTCACACAATGGCGGAGCCCGGTTGGGATGTGCGCTACGACGCTGCCAGGGGACTGGTTGTGGTCGAGGTCAGGTAGTTCCGAGCAGATGGCATGGGAAGTCGCCCTGCTCACCCTCACGCATGCACGCCCGGCGCCTCGGTCCCGGTCTTCGCGACCCACTCTACATAGCTCCCCGGATACACGACCGGCGGCGCGCCGCTGCGACACCCGCTGACATCGAGCACGCGGTTGGCGAGGCCGCGCAGGAACGTGCGGTCGTGCGAGACGAACAGCATCGCGCCGTCGTAGTCGGCCAGCGTCTGCACCAGCATCTCCTTGGTCTGCAGATCGAGGTGGTTGGTCGGCTCGTCGAGGACCAGGAAGTTCGGCGGGTCGAACAGCATCAGCGCCAACACCAGCCGTGACCGCTCGCCGCCGCTGAGCACGGCGATCCGCTTGTCGACGTCGTCGCCGGAGAACTGGAACGCGCCGAGCAGGTTGCGCTTGGTGCCGACGCTGACCAGCGGGAACTTCTGGTCGAGCTGCTCATAGACGGTCAGCTTCGGATCGAGCAGCTCGAGCGACTGCTGCGCGAAGTAGCCGAGCTTGACGCTGGCGCCGAGGCGCACGTTGCCGCTGTCCGGCTGCGTGACGCCGGCGACCAGCTTCAGCAGCGTGGTCTTGCCGGACCCGTTCTGCCCCATGACACACCAGCGCTCGCCGCGCTTGACCTCGAAGTCGAGTCCGCCGTAGATCCGGTTCGACCCGTACTGCTTGACGACGCCTCGGAACGTCGCGACGTCCTCGCCGACGCGCGGCGGCTTCTGGAAGTCGAATGGGACGATCTCGCGCCGCCGCGGCGGGTCGATCCGCTCGATCTTCTCCATCTTCTTGGCGCGGCTCTGCGCCTGCGCGGCCTTGGCGACATGCGTCCCAAAGCGGTCGATGAAGCGCTGCATCTTGGCCAGCATCGCCTGCTGGCGCGTGTAGGCCGCCTCCTTGCGCGCCGCGCGCGCCTTCTGCTCGCGCTCCAGGAAGTCGTAGTTGCCGCTGTAGGAGACCAGCTCGCCGTCGTCGATGTCGACGATCCGCGTCACGACGCGGTTCATGAAGTCGCGGTCGTGGCAGGTCATCAGCAGCGCGGCCTTGGTCTGCTTCAGGAACCCCTCGAGCCACAGGATCGACTCGATGTCCAGGTGGTTCGTCGGCTCGTCCATCAGCAGCACGTCGAAGCTGCCGAGCAGGACCTTCGCCATCCCGACGCGCATCTTCCAGCCGCCGGACAGCGTGCCGACGTCGCCGTCGATCTGTGCGTCGTCGAACCCGAGCCCGTGCAGGATCTCCTTGGCGCGCGCCTCGAGCTCGTAGCCGCCGAGGTGCTGGTACTCGTCCTGCACCTGCCCGAACCGTGCCAGGATCCGCTCCAGGTCGTCCGCCTTGTCCGGATCCGCGAGGTCGTGCTGCAGCTGCTCGAGCTCGTGGTGCAGCTCGCCGAGCTGGCCGCTGCCGGCGATCGCCTCGTCGAGCACGGAGCGGCCGCTCATGTCGGTCAGATCCTGGCGGAAGTGACCGATCGCGATCCGCTTCGGCACCGAGACGTCGCCGTCGTCGGGGTGCTCTTCGCCGGTGATCAGGCGGAACAGCGTCGACTTGCCGGCGCCGTTGGGACCGATCAGGCCGATCTTCTCGCCCGGATCGATCTGCAGCGACGCTTCGACGAACAGGACCTGGTGGCCGTGCCGCTTGGAGATGTTTGTCAGCGCGATCAAGGTCCGCCCAGTGCCTGCAGCAGGCGCGCCACGCGCGCCGGGTCGTGATCCCCCATGTGGCCGATCCGGAACACCTTGTCCTTCAGCTTGCCGTAGCCGCGATCGATGACGAAGCCGGCCTCGCGTGCGCGCGCCGCCAGCGCCGGCACGTCGCGGCCACACGCATCGATCGAGCTGACGCTCGGCGAGCGGTGTGCCGGCTCGGTGACGAACGGCCGCATGCCTGCCTGCTCCGACCACGCGACCGTCTGCGCCTGCATCTCGCGATGGCGTGCCCAGCGCCGCTCGACCCCTTCGCGTTCGATCCGGTCCAGCTGCGCCGACAGCGCGAACAGCAGCGGCACGCAGGGTGTCGCCGGCGGCGCGTTGTCGGCGAGCGCTTTCGCCGCGGCGACGAAGTCGAGCAGGTACCCGCGTGCCGGCACCTCGGCTGCACGCGCGAGCGCGCGGTCGGAGACGGCGTACACGGTGACCCCGGGCGGCAGCGCCAGGCACTTCTGCGTACCGGCGAAAACCAGGTCGAGCTGCCAGTCGTCGAAGCGCAGCTCGGCCCCAGCGAGACTGGTCACGGCATCCACCAGGACCATCGCGTCGGGCGCCGCTTCGCGCACGGTCGCGGCCAGCTCGCGCAGCGGGTTCAACACGCCGGTCGACGTCTCGCTGTGCGTGATCGTGACGGCGTCGAAGTGCGCCCCGCGCAGCCGCTCGCGCAGCTGCGCCGGCGCATGCGCCTGACCCCAGTCGACCGCCAGCGTCTCCGCCTGCCGGCCGCAGGCGACGCTGATCTTGGCCCAGCGCTCGCTGAACGCGCCGTTGACCAGGTGCAGCACGCGCGCCGGCACGAGGTTGCGGATCGCCGCTTCCATCAGCGCCGTCGCCGGGCAGGTCTCGAACAGCACCGTCTGCCGGGTCAGGAACAGCCGCGGCAGCTTCCCGCGCAGTGCTCCGATCTCCGTCTGCGCGCGCTGGCTGCGGTGCCCGATCGCCGGCATCGCCATGATCGCGCGCAGCTCCGGCTCCACCTCGGTCGGTCCGGGGATGAACAGCAGGTCGTGGTCGGTCATCGTTGCAGGGGGGCGGCGATCTCCTGGAAGCGTGCGTCGGCCGCGATCCGCCGCTGCTCGTCCGCGCTCAACAGGTGCGGCAGCACACCAGCGAGCCGCGGCCCGGTCACGTAGAACGCGGCGCGGGACTCTACGGCTTCCCGCCGCGCGATGCCGCCGAAGCCGATGAAGCGATCGACGACCGCCGCCGCCTCGAGGTCGGTGACGCCATCCCCGACGAACGCGAGTGGACGCTCCGCCGCCGGACGGGCCGCGAGCAGTTGCGGCTTGCCGCCGTTCCGCGCCAGCGGGCTCTGATCATCGAAGCCGGCGTATTCCCCGGTCGGCCCGAACCGCAGCCGCACCGCCTCGACGTGCGACTCCGCGATCCCGAGGTGCCGCGCCAGCACCACGACCGCGTCCCGCAGCCCGCCGCTGACGATCCCGACCGTTTTGCCGAGCGCCACGAGCGCCGCGACGACGAGCCGCGCGTCCGGCAGCGCGTGCTGCACGTACAGCTCCCCGATCCGCGCGAGCTGCGCGCGCGCCGGCGCGAGCCTCTGCAGCCGCAGTCCGTAGACCTCGGCGAGCGGGATCTCCCCGTCCATCGCCCGCTCGGTCAGCGCCGTGATCTCGGCGCGCAGCTCCGGCGCCAGCTCGCGCGCCAGCTCGTCGACCCCCTCGATCGCGCTCAGCGTCGAGTCACAGTCGAACCAGACCGAACGGAACGGCGGCCCGCTCACCGCACCGCGCGCACGGTCACGATCGCCGGGTGCTGCGCGATCCGCGCCAGCACCTCCTCCGGCACCAGCCGGTCCAGGTTCCAGATCCCCAGCGCGGTGCGCGGGCCTTCGGCGTGGTCGGGGACGCCGAGCTGCAGCCGTCCGATGTTGACGTCGGCCGCACCCAGGATCGTCCCGATCGCGCCGAGCACGCCCGGCCGGTCCTCGTGGAATGTCACCAGCAGCGGCCCCTCCGGGATCGCATCCAGCAGGAACCGGTCCAGCTCGACCATGCGCCCGTGGCGCTGTCCGAGCACCGTGCCGCTGACGAAGTGCCGCTCGTCGCCGACGACCGCCTCGACGCGCACGAGGTTCATGAAGTCGCGCTTCATCGACAGCGACTCCGCATGCACGCGGATCCCCCGCTCGCGTGCGATCCGCTCGGCGTTGACCGGCGTGACCAGCCCTTCGGTCCGCTTTGCTACGGCGCCGGTCAGCATCGCGACCGTCAGCGGCCGGATCGCCGACTCCGGCAGTCCGCCCTGCACGGTCAGCCGCAGCGACGCGAGCGGCCCTGGAAACGCCTGCAGCAGGAACGACGCCAGTGCGTGCACCAGATCGAGATACGGCACCACCTGCGCCGCTTCGCTCGGCGCGATGCGCGGCACGTTGACGCCATTGACGACGACGCCGCGCGTCAGCGCGCCGGCGACCTGCTCGGCCATCTCGCGCGAGACGTTGCGCTTGGCTTCGGCCGTGCTGGCGCCGAGGTGCGGCGTCAACACGACGTTCTCGAGCTGCAGCAGCGGATGGTCGGCAGGCAACGGCTCCTGCTCGAACACATCCAGCGCCGCGCCGGCCAGGTGCCCGTCGCGCAGCGCCGCCACCAGCGCCTGCTCGTCGACGATGCCACCGCGCGCCGCGTGCACGAGCCGCGCGCCCGGCTTCATCTGTGCCAGGCGCTCGGCGTTCAGCAGGTGGTGCGTGCTGTCCGCCAGCGGCACGTGCACCGACAGGAAGTCGCTCTGCGCCAGCAGCTCGTCGAGTCCGACCATCCGGATCCATGGAGGCGCGTTGCGCGCGTCGACCCACGGATCGTGCGCGAGCACCTGCATCTCGAACCCCTTGCCGCGTTCGGCGACGACGCGCCCGATCCGGCCGAGCCCCAGGATTCCGAGCGTCTTGCCCTGGATTTCCACTCCGGTGAACCGCGTCTTCTCCCAGCGGCCCGACCGCAGCGCCGCGTCGGCCGCCGGGATCTTGCGCGCCAGCGCCAGCAGCAGCGAGAACGCCAGCTCGCCGGTCGTCACCGCGCCGGCCTCCGGCGTGTTCATGACGATGATCCCGCGCGCGGTCGCCGCCTCGACGTCGATGTTGTCGACGCCGATGCCGGCGCGCCCGATCAGCGCGAGCCGGTCAGCACCCTCCAGCGCGCGCGCGGTGACGCGCGTCGCCGAACGCACGACCAGCGCATCGAATCCGGCCAGCGCATCGCGCAGCGCCTTTTCGTCCATCCCCTTGCGCACGACGACCTCGCCGGCGCCGCGCAGGATCGCGATGCCCTCGTCCGACAGCTCGTCGGCGACCAGGATCCGCCGTGCCGGCGCGCGGTTCATCGCGCGCCCTTGCCGAACAGGATCACGCCGACCGTGCGCAGGATGATGTTCAGGTCGAACAGCGGGCTCATGTTCTTGATGTAATACAGGTCGAAGCGCAGCTTCTCGATCGAGTCGTCGACCGACGCGCCGTAGTGATGGTTGACCTGTGCCCAGCCGGTGATGCCCGGCTTGACCGTCAACCGCAGCGGGTACCACGGGATCTCGCGCGTCAGCTCGCCGACGAAGAACGGTCGCTCCGGCCGCGGGCCGACGAACGACATCTGGCCGCGCAACACGTTCCACATCTGCGGGATCTCGTCGATCCGCGACAAGCGCAGGAATCGCCCGACGCGCGTCACGCGGTCGTCGTTGACGCGCGCCCAGACCGGGCCGGTCTGCTGCTCGGCGTCGGCACGCATGGTGCGGAACTTCACGACGTCGAACTCGACGCCGTTCTGCCCGACGCGACGCTGCCGCAGCAGGATCGGCCCCCGGCTGTCCAGCTTGATCGCGAGCACCGCGGCCGCGATCAGCGGCGAGGCCAGCAGCAGCCCGACCGACGCGCAGCAGACGTCGATCATCCGCTTGACCAGCAGCGCGAACCGCCGCCGCGCGAACCCGCCGCTGAACACCAGATACGACGGCCGCAGGCTCTCGATCGCGATCTTGCCGGCGAGCCGCTCGTACATCGCCTCGCGTTCCTCGACGCGGACCCCGTCCATCCGGCAGGCGAGCAGGTCTTCGACCCGCAGCCGGCCGCGCCGCTCCTCGAGCGCGACGATCACGCGCGCAGCGCGGTGGTCGCGCACGACCGCGAGCAGCTCCTCGACGCGGCCGAGCACCGGGAACGGACTCGTGTCGCTCGGCGGATCCGGCTCCGTCTGCACCAGCCCGGCGACCTCGAATCCGGCGATCGGCCGGTCCTGGATCATCGCGGCGATCGACTGCGCCTGGATCCCGGTGCCGAGCACGACGACACGCTCGGCGAAGTTCCACTTGTAGAAAAACCAGTGGAACGCGAACCGCCAGCCGTAGATCGCGACGTGCGCGACGGCGAGCAGCAGGATCAGCTTCCAGGTCTGGTACCCGCCACCCTGCAGGCCGGGGAAGTGGAACAGCCACGGCGCGACCCAGACCGCGACCGACAGCATCACGAGGGAGTACCCGGCCGAATGCACCAGCCGGTTGGGCAGCTCGGCGCGGTTCTGCGAGATCTTCCAGTCGTAGAGGTCGTTGTACGAGAACGACGCCTGGCACAGCAGCGCGACGAGCACCGACGATCCGAGCCCGCGCCACAGCTCGAGATTGCCGAGCGACCAGGAGACCTCGCTGCTCGCGAGCGGCGGGATGCTGGTGCCGACCAGCAACAGGCCGGCCAGCATCGCCAACTCGCTGGTGATCAGCAGCAGCTTGCGCGCTGGGATGATCTGCTCGGCGAGGGTGGGCATCGAAAGGGGGCTTGCGAATCCGGTGCCGGCGTCCGGAGGACGCCGGTTCGGTTATCGGAACGCCGGGGAACGGCTCATGAAGCGGCTCGCGGATGGCCGCGGAAATGGCGCAGCTCCGGCGCACCGGCGCGGTCGAGGCGGATCGCGACGACGTCGGCGCGCAGGCTCCGGCAGGCCGGGGCGACGGTCGGGTGCAACGCGCGCAGCGCCTGCAGCAGCCGCAGCACCGCCTGCTCGGTGACCAACCGTTCCGGAGAATCGTGACGGCTGCGGGTCTTGACCTCGATGCCGACCAGAACGTCTCCGTCGATCGCGAGCAGGTCGACCTCGATCCAGCGCGTGCGCAGATTGCGGCCGAGCAGCTTCCAGCCGAGCGCGCGCAGATGCTCCTCGGCGAGCTGCTCGCCGGCGGCACCGCGGCTCGAGGCCGTCGGCATTCCGCGTCGGCTATCCGGCTTTCTCTTCACGGACGATGCGACCGATCGCGGCGCGGTCGAACGTCAGGCGGATCTTGCCTTCGCCGTCGATGCGGATCGTCACGGTCTTGTCGTCGAGCTGCGCGACCGTGCCGTGCAAGCCGCTGTTCATGACCACCCGGTCCCCCTTCTGCACGGCCGCGATCATCGCGCGCAGCTCCTTGTCGCGCTTCTGCTGCGGCCGGATCAGCAGGAAGTAGAAGATCAGGATCATCGGCAGGATCATCAGCAGCGTGTTCCAGCACTGATCCTGCTGCGCGCCGGCCGGCGGCGTGCCGCCGCCGCTGCTGCGGTCCGAGGGTGCCTGCATCTCCGGCCGTCCATCCTGATCGCGCCGGCGCGTCACGAACTCGCCGCCCTGTGGTTCCTGCTGCTGCGGCGGGGCCTGCGTGTTGGTCGGGTTCTGCGGCTTCGCTTCGGCCGGCGGCTGCGGATCCTGTGGTTGGAACTCGGGGCGGAAGCGGAGAACGGGCGGGATCTGCATCGAGACTTCGGCGGCGCCGGGAAAAGGGGCGGGGAGTATAGGGCCAGTGTCAGATTCGCCGCAGCATTCACCGCGCGCGGGTCGCCGCGACGCGGCGACCTGGCAGAGGCTCTATAGAATCCGCGCCCCCGATGCAAACGACGAGACCGGATCACGCTGCGCCATGACCCGCATCCTGGTCGCGATGTCGGGTGGCGTCGACAGCAGCGTCGCCGCGCTGCGGTTGCAGCAGGCCGGCCACGACCTGGTCGGCGTGTTCATGCGCAACGGGATCGACGGCGGCGGCGCGGCCCGCGAGCGCTCCTGCTGCTCGGCCGCCGATGCGCGTGACGCCGGGGCGGTCGCGGCGCGCCTGGGGATCCCGTTCTACGCGGTCGACTATGCGCAGGAGTTCCGCGCGCTGATCGACGAGTTCGCGGCGGAGTACCGGCGCGGGCGCACGCCGAACCCGTGCGTGCTGTGCAACCAGAAGCTGAAGTTCGGGCATCTGTTCCGCCTCGCGGAGGCGGTCGGCGCCGAGCTCGTCGCAACCGGCCACTACGCGCGGATCGACGCGGAGGGCCGGCTGGCGCGCGCGCGCGACACGCAGAAGGACCAGAGCTACTACCTGTTCGGGATCGAGCGTGAGCTGCTGCCGCGCGTGCGGTTCCCGCTCGGGGAGCTGACCAAGGCGGACGTGCGCGCCGACGCCGGGCGCGCGGGGCTCGCGACCGCCGCGAAGCCGGAATCGATGGAGATCTGTTTCGTCGCCAGCGGGGATTACCGCGACGTCGTGCGGGCGCATGGCGGTTCCGGCAAGGCTGGCCGGTTCGTCGGTACCGACGGGCGCGAGCTCGGCGAGCACGACGGGGTCGACGGGTTCACGGTCGGACAGCGGCGCGGTCTGCCGGCGCTCGGCCGCCCGCACTACGTGCACTCGATCGATGCCGAGCACGGCACCGTCGTGCTGGCGGAGCGCGCCGGGCTCGAGGCGGACCTGGCGCGCGTGCGTGGGGTGCGGTGGTTGGTGCCGCGGCCGGCGGGGCCGATCGAAGCGCGCGTGCAGATCCGGGCGCGGTCCGCCGCGCTGCCGGCGACGCTGCGCGCCGACGGGGACCAGGTCGAGGTCCGGTTCGCGGTGCCGGCGTTCGCCGTCACGCCCGGGCAGGCGGCGGTGTTCTACGACGAGGCGGACGAGACCGTCCTGGGCGGGGGCTGGATCGGCTGACCGCCGCGTCGCGGCGGTGCCAGGTCGCGCGCGCAACGCCGCAGCGGCGCTGGCCGCCCGACCGCGCCGCGATCTGCGGCACCGCGTCGCGGCGGTGCCAGATGTCGCTTGCAACGCCGCAGCGGCGCCGGCTGGCCGGCCGCGCCGCAATCTGCTGCCGCGTCGCGGCGTTGCCAGGTAACTACATCGAGCCCTTCAGCGTCTGGCCGGCGCGGAAGCCGACCGTCTTGCTGGCGGCACGCTCGATCGGCTCGCCGGTCCGGGGATTGCGGAACGTGCGTGCCGCGCGGTTCTTCACCTGGAACGTCCCGAACCCGACCAGCGAGACCATCTGGTCCTGCTTCAGGCCCTCCTCGATGGACTGCAGGACCGAGTTGACCGCCCGTTCGGCATGCGCCTTCGAGCAATCTGCACCGAGACTCTTCTGGACCGCTTCGACGAGCTCCGCCTTGTTCATGGCTCCTCCGGAGAATGCTGCTGGATCAGGGTTGCAGGGCGGCTCCGGTCCTTCCTGGGACCCGGAACCGCCGGGCGAGCATAGGAACGGGCTGGGGCGCCACAAGCCCGCAGCCGCGATGGAATCCGGGCTCCCGGCCCTCAAGCCCGCGGGGCGGACCTGCCGATAGCTCCGGCGACTCGGCGCCCGGCGCCGCGCATCGGCAGTCCTGACAGGAGATCGAAGACCCATGAGGCGTTCCGTTCCGCTGACCTTTGCCCTGCTGTCGCTGGCAGCATGCGGCACGACCCGGGGGACCGGGGAGTACTCCGACTTCGCCCAGCCGAACCAGCTGATGGCGGAGGAGATCCAGAATCGGATCGGGCAGATCCCGTTCCAGCACCGCGGCGAGCTCTACGACAACCTGATCTGGCTGTCGCAGCGCGGCGAGCAGGCGATCCCTGCGCTGACGCAGGGGCTGCGCCATGCCGAGCCGAAGGTGCGCTCGAACTGCGCCTTCGTGCTGGCGACGATCGGCGACCGCCGCGCGCTGCCGTATCTGCAGGCCGCGTCGAACGACAGCAACGAGGTCGTGCGCCTCGAGGTGTCGCGTTCGCTGGTGCAGATGGGGGACCTGAAGTACGCGCCGGCGCTGATCGAGGGGCTCGACTCCGAGCGCGCGCAGGTGCGCTACTACTGCCACGAGACGCTGCGCGCGGCGACCGGGAGGGACTTCGGCTACGACCACCTGACCGAAGACGTCACGACGCGCCGCCAGGCGATCCTCGGCTGGCGCAAGTGGTGGTCGGAGCAGACCGGGGACCGGTTCTTCGCCAGTGAGTACGCGCAGCGGAACCAGCTGACGACCGAGGCGCCGGCGCAGCCGATTCCGGCGGCACCACAGATGGAGCCGATGCCGATCCCGCAGCCGGCGAACCAGGATCAGGGTTGGGAGACGGAGCCGAAGGTGACGCCGCTGCCGGCACCCAACGTGCGGTCGCCGCTGCCGACCGGCGAGACGGGTGAGACCGGTGAGTTCCCGCCGCTGCCGGCGCCGCCGGCGCCAGGGACGCCGGACAGCAGCCCCAACAGCAATCCGAAGTCCACGCCGAGCACCACGCCGAGCGGCACGCCGAGCACGACGCCAGGCGGCACGCCGAACACGACCCCGAACCACGAGCGCGACGGGCGCTAGCCGCCCTCTCGCCTCACGCGCGCACCGGAAGCGAGGGCTTCCCGAGCCTGGCTCGGGGGGCCCTTTTCGTTTCCGGGCAGGCTGCGGTGACCCCGGGCGCGGATCCTGGCTATAGACTCCTGCACTTCCGCCCCGGTCCCCAACCGACGACGCCGATGAGAGACAAGGGATTCACGCTGATCGAGATGCTGGTGGTCATCTCGATCATCAGCCTGCTCGCGATCTTCCTGCTGCCGAACGTGCTCGGCGCTAGCGAGCGGGCCAGCCAGCTCGCCGACCAGAAGAACCTGCAGGAGATCTACAGCAACCTGCGGCTCTACAAAGACAAGCGGAAGCACTACCCGCTGCACGGTGGGCACAAGCTGCTGCTCGGGCCGTGGGTCGACGGGATCATCGAAAAGTCCGATCTGAATCGCGATCGCTACTTCCGGCCCGGCACGAACGATCCGTATGCGTTGAGTCTGCGGCAGACGCCGTTGAACGAGCTCTGGGTGCGCTATGACGACCTGTCCAGCTCCGACACGCACTACGCCGGTCTGAACAAGAAGGAAACGATCGCGATCGAGCGCGCGGGGACGCCGATCGCCGGGACCGACAACGAGCTGGGCCGGACCTGGAACGACGGCACGATCCACATCCTGATGGGGGACGGGACCGTCAAGGCGCTGATGAAGGTCGACCTGGTCGAGTACGGCTGGCCACAGGACGACAACGCGGACTATGCGTACCCGGTCGGACCGGACTCCGGGCACCCGCTGCTGCAGAAGCTCGAGTACTGAGTCGTTGCGGCCGCCGCCACGCGGCGACCGACGGTCGCGCAGGCAAGCCCGCCGGCGCCGTTGCAGCGTCCGGGCGCGGACGCCGCCACGCGGCGACAGATGGGCGCGAAGGCGAGCCTGCCAGCGCCGCTGCGGCGTCCGAGCTACGCGGCGACCGCCAGCGGCGAAGGCGAACCCATCGCCGCCGCTGCGCCAGCTCCCCTCACCCGCGCCGCGCGATCACCACCAGCTCCTGCCCGAGCTCCAGCTCCTGAAGCGCCGCGACACAGCGCGCGACCCGCTCCGGATCCTCGATCCCGAACACCTCGCGCACGACCCGCCGGTCGTCGTCCGGATCCCCTTCGCCGGTCTGCGTGAAGCACTCCAACACCGCGAACCCCGCCTGCTCCAACATCCGCGCCAGCGTCGCGCGCGTGAAATAGAACAGGTGGTTCGGCCAGGACAGCATCTTCCATCGCGCGCCGTCGTGCCGCGCGACCAGGCTCCCGTGGTGCGGCACCGCGAGATACAGCAGCCCGCCCGGACGCAGCAGCTCCCGCGCGTGCCGTAGATCCGCCAGCGGATCCACACTGTGCTCCAGCACGTTGTCGAAGCAGACCACCTGCATGCTCGCCGGCGCGAACACCCCGTCGCCGAGCCGCCCGGTCCGCACGTCCAGCCCGCGCGCGCGCGCCGCCGCCGAGGTCTCGGTAGACAGCTCGAGCCCGTGCGTCGCGAGCCCTGCTTCGCCGGCCAGCTCGACGAAGAATCCGTACGCACAACCGACGTCGAGCAGATCGGTACCAGGCGCGAGCGCGTCGTGCCGGCGCAGCTGCGCCAGCAGATGGTTGCACTTGTCCTGCCACAGCGGACGTTGCGCCGCGAACGAGCGCAGGTTCTGCTCGATGCTCGGCAGGTATCCCTGCTCCGTCGAGTAGTAGCGCCCCAGGTGCTGCGGCGTCGGCAGCGGATCGAAGAACACGAGCCCGCAGCCGCCGCAGCGCACCAGCGTCGAGACCGGGATCGCCAGCAGCGGCGCGAGCTCGCGCGCCGCGCACAGCGGGCAGCGCCCCGCCGCCGGCATCACGTCGCCGCGCCGCAGCGCGCGGCTCTGCGCCAGCCTGCGGCGCAGCCGCGGCAGCCCGCTCAGCGGTGCCAGCGCCTGCAGCGTCCCCCTCAGCGTCATCGCTGCGCCGGACCGAGCCGCTGGCGGAAATAGACCGTCACCAGGTCGGAGTGGTAGTCGTCGGCGCCGCCCCCTTCCTCGTAGTCCGTGCCGCGCCACTGCAGCCCGGCTTCCCCGCCGTCCCACACGCGCACCGACACGTCGGCGACGAGATCCCACAGCGTCACGTCGAAGCTCCCGCGCGTCGACGTCCACACGCTGTCCAAGCGCCAGGTCACGTCGGCCGATGGCTTCATGCCGAACCCGGCGACGACGCTGTTCGTCTCGCCGTCGAAGCCGACGATCGTCGGGACCGGCGTCGGATCCGGGTCGAAGTAGAAGTTCGTCAACGTCCGCGTCCGCGCGTCGGTGAACACGTAGCTCGCCGACAGCCACAGGTCCTCCCGCGGCGCCCAGCTCCCGTTCACGCCGAGCGTGGTCCGGTCGTCCTGGTGCGGCACGGCGTGGTTGCGCACCCGCTGCTCGCCATAGAACGTCTCCAGCGCCAACGCGTCGCGCTGCCAGCGCAGCCGCGCGCGCCAGCGCTGCGCGTCGTCCTCGCTGATCTCGTGCAGCTGCGTGCTGCCCATTCCGTAGCCGCGCCACTCGAAGTCGAGCTTCCAGTCCTGGTGCGGCTTCCACCGCGCACCGGCGATCCAGCCGTCGGTCCGGATCGTCCCGGACACGAAGGCGTTGTCACCCGTCTCCAGGTCCGGCAGCGACAGCTCCTCGCGTGACCAGCCATAGCCGACCGTGACATCGAGGTTCTCGAGCACGCGGCAGTCGGCCGACAGCGAGCCGTCGAGCACGCTCTGCGACGTGCGCTGCGTCAGGTTCGTGATCACGGTCGTCGAGGTCCCGAGCGTCGGATACTGCGTGACCTCGGTCTGGTAGATCGCCATCTCCTCGTCGTGGTCGAACCAGCGCCCGTCCAGGATCAGCGCCAGCCGGTCGGAGGCCTCCCAGGTCGCGGTCGCGTCGACCAGCCAGGTCTGCGCCGAGCCGGCCGAGTCCGAATCGGTCGTCGTCGTGAAGTCGGAGATGTCGAACCCGGTCTGCACGCCATCCCCGGTCGTGCGCCGGTCCAGGTCCACGAACCGCGCGTTCGCCGACAGGCTCAGCCGTTCGAACCGCCGGCTCAGCGTCGCGCGACCCCCGGGACCGCGCAGCGTCGACGCCGCGACGAAGTCCTCGCTGTCGAGGAAGTTCGGATCGATCGTGCTCGGCTGCGCGTAGGTCCAGCGGTTCGTCTCGGCGTCGTCTCTGTAATCGGCCGATAACGTCCAGTCGAAGTCGGCGAACTGCCCGCCGAACCCGAGCTCGGCGAAGTCCGACTCGTAGGTCCGCGGGCTCTGCACGCCATTGATCACGACGACCGGCGTCACGTTGCGCGACCCGAGCCGCTGCGTCAGCCAGTAGCCGTCGTCCTCGCGGTGGCGGTACGACGTGAACAGCCGCAGCTCGTCGGTCAGCTCGAGCTCGAGCGCGATCCCGGCGTCCTCGACATGGCGGTCGACGCGCGAGTACGGCCCGGTCGCGCGGTAGCGCCAGCGGTCCTTCTGGTGGTCGGCGGTCGCTTCCAACCACGACGTCTCGAACCGCCCGCGCAGCCGATGGTGCGGCCCGCCGAAGTCGCTGCCGGTGACCTCGGCGAGCTGGAACGGCGCGCCGTCGCGCCCGCGCACGGCGGCTTCCCCTTCGAGCACGGTCCATCCCTCGTCGAGGTCGATGTCGGTCTCGTAGCGCGCCTCCGAGCCGGTCACGTCGACGAACCGGTAGCCGAACGTGATCAGCGCGTTCCAGTCGAACTGCGGCGCCTCCGGCGGCGGCTGCTGGATCTCCTGCGGCAGCGGGTCGCGCGGTGCGCTCCAGGCGTGCGCGGCGAGCGACGGCGCCCAGTTCTTGCCGGCATGGCATGCGGCGCAGCTCGCCGCCGCGACGCGCGGCACCGCGGGGCCCGGCTCGCCCGGTTGTTCGATCGCGGCCTTGGCGTGCGCCGCAAGATCCCCGTGGCAGACGGCGCAGGCATCCTGTTGCGCGGTGGGCGCCAGCAGATAGCCGTGCGGTCCGTCGCGCAGCCCCTGCGTCGGGCCCGGATGGCAGATCCGGCAGGTGCGGTCTTCGAGCACGGCCGGCGACGGTGCGTGCGGCGCCGGCCGCGGAACAGGCGGCAGCAGCAGGCCGAGTGGGAGGGTTGCGGCCAGTCCGGCCAGCCAGCGTCCTCTCATCGGAACAGGTACCGCGAGAAGTGGCTGCCGTGGACTTCGGTGTGGCAGTTCAGGCAGTTGATGAACACCGACCCCTGCGTCTGGTCGTGGAACGCCGGGAAGTCACCGTGGCACTGCAGGCAGTTCTGCTGCGGCGTCGCCTGCAGCAGCATCCGCTTGTTCGACGAGCCGTGCGGTGCGTGGCAGACCACGCAGCCGTCGCTGCGCGAGGCCTGGTGCGCGAACACGAACGGCCCGCGGTACTGCGTATGGCAGGTCACACAACGGCGCTCGCGCAGCTCGAGGTCGCGGATCCGGCTGCGCGCGCCGTGCGGCTCATGGCAGTCGCTGCAGGCCATGTGACCTTCCGGCACCGGATGGTGGTTCGGCTGGCGGAAGCTCGCCTCGACCGCGCGGTGGCAGCTCGCGCAGTTGCGCTCGGCGTCGGTGCGGACGCGGTCGCGCGCCGGCGCCGGCGAATGGCAGTGCAGGCAGCTGACGTCGTTGCGGTGGTGGGCACCGGCGCGGACGTGCAGCAGATGTTCGTCCTGCTCGTGGCACTTGCCGCAGGTGGAGAGCTGCTTGGCGGCGCGTGCGCTGCCGAGCGGTTCGAGCAGCTCCTTGCGGCCGCCGGCGCGCGCGTGTGCTTCGGCGCCGAGATGGCAGGCCCCGCAGCCGATCGCGAGCGGCGTGTCCGGCAGCCCGAGCGTTTCATGCACCGTACCGGCGAGGCTGCCGTGCGCAGCGCTGCGCGGTGCGTGCTCGGTCGGCTGCGCGCCACCCGGGACCTGCATCGCCGGCGCATGGCACTGCGCGCACAGCGCGTTCGTGACCGGTTCGTGCTGCCCGGTGTCCGGGTCGACCTTCGACACCCCCTGCGGCGCGATCTCGTGGACGCGGTGGCAGGTCGTGCAGGTCAGCCCGGAGGAGAGCAGCGGGGCCGGGCGATCGACCCAGTGGAACTCGACCGGGTCGACGCCGGCGTGGCAGCCGCGGCAGGTCTGGATCCCGTCGGCAGCGCGGTCGGGGCGTGTGATCAGGCGCGCGAGGCCGCCGGTCTCGGCGTGCAGCGCGCCGTTCCCATGGCACTGCTCGCAGCCGGTCGGGTCCGCGGCCGCGGCCAGCGAGTGGTGGACGCTCTGCGCGAGCAGCTGGTCGCGCAGCGGGTGGCACTCGAGGCAGCGCGCAGCGCCGGTCGGTTCGGCGGTGAGCGACGCGGTGCGTGCGTCGAAGCGGAGCCCCGCGTGCGGCGTCGCGGGGATCTCCTCGTGGACCTTGTGGCACGCGGTGCAGTCCTTGCCGGCGGCGACGAAGCCGGCCGGGTCGCCGCCGTGCGCGGCGATCTGATCCCGGTGGCATTGCCCGCACAGCGCGACCAGCGTGCGCTGCCCGACCTTGCGCGGGTGCGTGATCAGGTGCGTCGCGTTGTCGGCGTCGTCGCCGTGCGCCTGGCCGGGACCATGGCAGGTCTCGCAGGCGTGCAGCGCGCCGTCGCCGATGACCGTGGCGTGGTGGCCTGCGGCGATCGCGTTCCCTTCCTGCTCGTGGCAGTCGAGGCAGATCTCCTTGCCGAGCCAGGCTCCCTTCCGCGGCCAGGGCGCCGTCGGATCCTGCGGCAGCGTCGTCAACGCGACGAGCAGCGGAGTCAGCAGCAACAGCGCGCGGAGCGCATGGAGGCGTGACGGCGGGCGGCGCATGGGGGAGCGAGGTCGCGAGGGGCGCCGCATGATCGTGGCCGGCCCCTGGGACTGGAAGAGCCCGCTCCTACAATGCCGCGCCGCTTTTCGCCGCATGCAACGACCCGGGCGTTTCTACTTGCACAGCTACGGCTGCCAGATGAACAAGCTCGACTCCGAGCTGGTGGCGAGCCGTCTGCTCGAAGCCGGGCACGTGCCGGCGCGCGACGAGGCGGATGCCGACATCGTGCTGCTGAACACCTGCTCGGTGCGGCAGCACGCCGAGGACCGCGTCTGGAGCCGGTTGGGCGTCCTGCGCCTGCGCAAGAAGCGCGAGCCGGGGCTCGTCGTCGGCGTGCTCGGCTGCATGGCCGAGGAACACCGCCGCTACCTGCAGGCGCGGATGCCGCACGTCGATCTGGTCGTCGGGCCGTCGGCGTTCGGCGACATCGACGCGCAGGTGGCGCAGGCCCGCGCGCGCACCGAAGCGGCCGCCGGGGTCCTGGCCGTCGGCACCGGAGTCTCCGGCGACACGATCCGGCGCGACGTGCGCACGCGCCCGCACCGCAGCCAGGCGTTCGTCAGCGTCATGCGCGGCTGCAACATGCCGTGCAGCTACTGCATCGTGCCGCTGACCCGCGGCGACGAGGTGAGCCGGCCGATCCAGGTCATCGTCGAGGAGGCGGCGCGGCTGACCGAGGACGGGGTCACCGAGGTCACGTTGCTCGGACAGACGGTCAACGCGTATGGCCGCGACCTCGGCCGCGGCGTCACCCTGGCGGCGTTGTTGCGCGCGCTGCACGGTGAGCTGCCGAGCCTGCGCCGGATCGCGTTCATCACGTCGCATCCGAACTTCCTGAGCCAGGAGCTGATCGACGCGATCGCCGAGCTGCCGCGCGTCAGCCGCTATCTGCACCTGCCGGCGCAGTCCGGGTCGAACCGCGTGTTGAAGGGGATGCGCCGCGGCTACACGGTCGAGCGCTACCTCGCGCGGTACGAACGGCTGCTCGCCGCCGTGCCGGAGATCGAGCTGCACTCCGACTTCATCGTCGGGTATCCGGGCGAGACGGACGACGACTTCCAGGCGACGGTCGCACTGATGGAGCGCGTGCAGTTCGCGCAGAGCTACGTGTTCAAGTACTCGCCGCGCCCGGGCACGCACGCGGCGGCGGAGCTGCGCGACGACGTGCCGGACGCGGTCAAGGCGGAGCGCAACCGGATCCTGCTCGAGCTGCAGGAGCAGCACAGCCTGGCGCGCAACCGCGCACTGGTCGGCAGCGTGCAGGAGGTGCTGGTCGAAGGCCCGGCGAAGCTCGGCGAAGGGCGGATGACCGGCCGCACGGCGCAGCACCGGTTGGTGCACTTCGCGGCGACCGACTGCGCGCTGGTCGGGCGCTACATGCCGGTGCGGATCGAACGCGCGCTGCCGCACTCGCTGCTCGGGTCGCTGCTGTCCGAGCAGGAGCACGAGGCGCCGGCCCCGGCGCTGGGTGCTGCTCGTTGAGCGTCGAAGCCTGGATGCGCGAAGCGATCGACCTCGCGCTGCGCGGTCGCGGTGAAGTCGAGCCGAATCCGCGCGTCGGTGCGCTCGCGATCGCCGGCGATCGGATCGTCGGTCGCGGCTGGCACCGCCACTGGGGCGGTGCGCATGCCGAGATCGATGCGCTGGCCGACGCGCATCGCCACGGCGAGCGCGCCGACACGGTCGTCGTGACGTTGGAGCCCTGTTCGTCGACCGGCGGGCAGAAGAAGACGCCGCCGTGCGCCGCCGCGCTGCGCGACGCCGGGATCCGCCGGCTCGTCGTCGGCTCGCTCGATCCGGATCCGCGGCACGGCGGGCGGGGGCTCCGCGAGCTGACTTCGGCCGGCGTCGAGGTGCAGGACGGCGTGCTGGCGCGCCAGTGCGCCGCGATCAACCGGCCGTTCGAACGGTGGCTGCAGCTCGATCGCCCGTGGACGATCGCCAAGTGGGCGATGACGCTCGATGGCAAGACCGCCGCGCCAACCGGCGAGGCGCGTTGGATCACCGGGATCGAGGCGCGCCGCCGCGTGCACGAGCTGCGCGCGCGCGTCGACGCCGTGGTCGTCGGGTATCGCACCGCGCGGCTCGACGATCCGGAGCTGACCGTGCGGCACGTGCCCGGGCCGCAGCCGCTGCGCGTGTTGGTCGATCCGTACCTCGCCGTCGACGACCGCGCGAAGCTGTTCGCGACCGCGCGTGAGATCCGCACGCTGGTGCTCGCCAACACGAACGCCGACCCGACCCGGATCGCGCGCGTGCGCGAGCTGGGGGTCGAAGTGCTGCTGATCCGCCCGGCCGAGCAGGGGCGCCGGCTGCATCTGCTCGAGGCCTGGCGTGAGCTGCGCCGGCGCGGGATCCGGCGCGTCATGGTCGAAGGCGGCGGTGGTCTCGTCGCGCAGTTGATCGGCTGGGGCTGCATCGATCAGGTCTGGTGCTTCCTCGCGCCGAAGGTCATCGGCGGCCAGCTCGCGCCGACCGCCGTCGGCGGCGGCGGCAAGCCGTTCATGGCGGAAGCGTGGCGGTTCGACGAGATGACGGTGGAGCCGTGCGGATCGGACCTGCTGGTCCGCGCGCTGGCGGTGTGAGCGCGTGCGCGCGCTGCTGATCGCCAGCTCGGTGCTCGCGACGCTGCTCGGCCTCGCCTGGCTCGTGTTCGTCACCAATCCGCCGCCGGAGCTCGCGGTCGCGAGCGGGCCTGCGGGCCCCGCACGCCTGCGGCCGCAGGGAGGGTCGTACACGCTGGCGGCGCCGGAGCCCGGCTCGCTGAACCCATTCACGGCCGACAGTCCGGTCGCGCGCCGGCTCGTGCTGCGCTACGTCGTCGACACGCTGTTCGATCAGGATCCGCGCGATGCTGCGTTGCGCCCGGCGCTCGCGGTGTCGGTCGAGACCGAGCCGGACCGGCGCACGCACCGGTTCCGGCTGCGGGAAGGTGCGGTGTTCGCCGACGGCACCCCGGTCACGATCGCGGACCTGCTGTTTCCGTTCGAGGTCGCGCGCGACCCGGCCGTGCTGCTCGGCGGCGGGGCGCAGTTCCTGCGCGACGTCGAGCTGGCGGAAGCGGTCGATGCACGGCACCTGCGCGTGCGGATCGCGCGCGACGACTTCGGCGCCCTGCCGGAGCTGGCGACGCGGTGGTTCGTGGTGTCGCGGCAGTGGTTCCTGGCGCAGGTCGCCGAGCGCGCGGGGGCCGAAGGGATCCCGCCGCCGGCTGGCCCGGGTGCGCCGCAGTTCGCGCGGTTGCTGGCGCAGATCGAGCGGCCGGGGCCGTGCAGCGGGCCATATCAGCTCGGCGAGTGGTTGCCGGCGAACGAGCTGACGCTGGTGCGCAACGCATCGAGCTGGCGGCGCGCGGCGCAGCCGGAGTGCTGGAACCTCGATCTGCTGCGCCTGCGGTTCCTGACCGATCCGGCCGCGCAGCGGGCCGCGCTGCGCGAAGGGCGGTTGGATCTGTGGATCCAGCCGGATGCGGCGGCCGTGCTGGAGGGCGAACCGGAACTGGCGGAACGCTATCGCCCGTTGCATTTCGACCATGCCGGGCTGGGTCACTACATGGTCGTGTGGAACCTGCGCCGGCCGCAGCTCGCCGATCCGCGCGTGCGGCGCGCGCTCGGGGCGCTGTTCGATCGCGATGCGATTGCCGCGCTGTTCTCAGGGAGCGCGGTGCCGGCCCACGGGTGGTTCAAGCCGGGCACGCCGGCGTATCCCGAACCGCGGCCGCAGCGCACGCTCGAGCGCGCGCGCGAGTTGCTCGCCGAGGCCGGGGTCACGCTGCCGCTGCAGGTCGACCTGACGCTCGTCGCCGGGATCCCCGAGCACCGCAAGATCCTCGCGCTGGCCGCCGACCGGGCGCGCGGGATCGGCATCGAGCTGCGCGAGCATGCCGTCGACTCGAGCGAGTTCGAGCGCAGCGTGCAGGAGCGGGACTTCGACGGCGTGCTCGCCGTCTGGAGCCAGCGGCCGTGGATCGACCCGTACGACGAGTTCCACTCGCGCGGCGTCAACAACTGGAGCGGGCTCGCCGATCCGGAGGTGGATCGGCTGCTGGATGCGGCGCGCGCCACGTCCGACGACGGGGAGCGCGTGCGGTTGTACCACGCGTTCCAGGAGCGCCTGGCCCGGCTCGAGCCGATCACGCTGCTGGTGCATCCGCGCGTGAGCTGCCTGTTCGCCAGGCGGTTCGCGGATGCCGAGCCGGGCGCGCTCGGGCTGACGCCCGAGCGGTGGTACGTGCCGAAGTAGGGAGGCTTGGAATCTGACCCCATCCTGTCGAAAACAGGATGGTTGGGGTCAGACTCCATCTCTCCCGTTCAGTTCGTCGTCATCAGGCGCGCGGTCGGGCCGCCGGCCTGCAGCGTGCCGGTCGCCGACGTCTCGTCGAACAGGTCGTAGACGTAGCGGTTCGCGGCGATGATCGGGCCGATCGTGATCTGGCGCGCGTTCGTCGTGCGCAGCGGCGTCGGCGTCGCGCTCGGATCGGCGTAGAGCCACTGCGCGCCGACCGAGACGTTGGCGAAGCCGGTCGACGGGACCGGGACGGTGAAGCTCGCGGTGCCGGTCGCCGTGGTGACGGTGCTGAAGCCCAGGTCCGGCGGCGTCAGCAGCCAGCAGTTCGTCATGCCGAGCACGGTCAGGTCGAACGGCAGCGGCAGCACGAGCCACTTGGTCAGATCGAAGCCGACCATCAGCTGCGCCGGCTGGGTGGCCGGGGCCGAGGCCAGCGAGAACGTGATCGAGCCACCTTGCGAGTACGTACCGCTCGTCGTGGCGGCCGCCGGGCCGCAGCCGATTCCGTACGCGATCGATTCCCCAGCCCCCGTGCGCTCGAAGATCCGGTCGGTGCGATACCCGGTGCTGGTCCAGGTCGGGCCATAGGCCTTCACCTGCACGATCAGGTTCGGACCGTTGAACACCCATGGTGCGTTCGCCGGCAGGTCCACCCAGTCGCTCGGCGACGAAGTCGCTGCGCGCGCCGGGATGTTGTACATCATGCGCGGCACGACCGTCGTCGCGTCGGCGCCGAGATTGCTGGCGAACGTCGACGACAGTGTCGCGAGCGTCGCCGTCGTGCTCGACAGCAACACGTCGAGATCGAGCGTCAGGCCCGCGTAGTCCGTCGTGCCGGCGGTGCGCCGGAAGCCGACCGAGACCACCTTCCGGTTCGTCGCGAACGGCGCGATGAACAGCGTCTGCGCGATGCCTTTGGTGCCGCCGAACACCGTGCCGGTGCCGTTGTTGCCGCCCCAGGTCGTCGCGTACTGCGGCAGCGGGAGGGCGTGGGAGGTCTGCGCGAGCGCAGCCGGGACGAGGAGTGGGAGAGCAGCGAGGAGTTTCAGTTGCATGGTTTCCAGAGTTGGAAAAACGGGATCGAAACGCGAACGAGCGTAGGCCCGACCTGCGACCCGGCAACCCGCCCCCGCGGATCGGGAGGGTTGGAGTCAGACCCCATCCCTCCCAATCAAGGAGGCATGGGGTCTGACGCCATCCCTTCCTTGCGCGCGATCCAGACCGAGCAGAGCAGGTCGGACGTGACGTTCGGCAGTGTGCGCGTCATGTCGACCAGGCGATCGACGCCGATGATCAGGCCGATCAGCTCCGGCGGCACGTGCACCGTCGACAGCACGACCGTCAACAGCGGCAGCGAACCGCCCGGGACGCCGGCCGTTCCGATCGCCGTCAACACCGCGAGCAGCACGACCAGCAACTGGTCCGCCATCGTCAGCGGGACCCCGGCGACTTGCGCCAGGAACAGCACGGTCACCCCTTCGAACAGCGCAGTGCCGTTCATGTTCAGCGTCGCGCCGAGCGGCATCACGAAGTTCGCGATCCGCTCCGGCACGCCGAAGCGGTCGATCGCCGTGCGCATCGTCGTCGGCAGCGTCGCATTCGACGACGACGTGCCGAACGCCGTCGCCCACAGCCCACGGCAGCCACGGAACAGCTCGGCCGGCGACACGCCGGCCCACAGCCAGCCGATCAGCGGCAGGATCAGGAACTGGTAGGCGAGCAACCCGCCGAGCGCGACCGCGAGATACCGGCTCAGCGTCGCCAGCACGCCGAGCCCGAGGTCGAGCGTCGCTTCGTACAGCAGTCCGGCGACCCCGAACGGCGCGATCGCCATCGTCCAGCCCAGGATCTTGATGCAGATCTCGTACAGCGTGCGCAGGAACTCGCGGAATGCCCGCGTCCGCTCGCCCGCCATCGACGTCAGCGCGATCCCGGCCAGCATCGCGAACAGGATCAACCCGAGCATCTTGCCGTTGTCGCTCGCCGCATCGAGCAGGTTGCGCGGCACGATCGCGACGAACGTGTCGACGCTGAAGCCGCTGCCGGCCGCGCCGCGCTGCACCATCTCGGCCGCCTTCGGGCCGTATTGCGCCAACAGCTGCGCGCGCTGCTCGTCGCTGAGCCCCGCGCCCGGCTCGGCGAGATTCGTCGTCAGCAGGCCGATCGAGACCGCGAACGCCGTCGTCCCGAGCACCCAGCGCACCATGCGGCGCCCCATCCGGCCGAGATGTCCGACGTCGCCGATCTCGGCGACCGACACCACCAGCGACGAAAACACCAGCGGCACGACCACCATGAACAGCAGGTTCAGGAACAGCCGCCCGAGCGGGCCCGCGACATGCCGCGCGACTTCGCTTGCGATCAGCCACGGCGTGCCGCCGGTCGCGCCTGCGTCCGGCTTCCACAGCAGGTTCGCCGCGGTGCCGAGCGCGGCGCCGAGCAGCATCCCGATCAGGATCTTCGTCGACAGAGGAAGGCGGCGGCGTTGCGCCGCCGGCGCGCCGGGCTCGGACATCGGGCGCGGACGATAGCGACTGCGCGGTTCGCGACGATAGCCGTGCCGTCGTGCCCGCGGTCCGGGCTAAGGTGGCGCGATGCGAAGGCTCGCGCTGCACTGGCAGATCCTGATCATGATGGTCGCTGGCGTCGCGTTCGGGATCCTGGCGGCGCGGATGGGGTGGGGGGAGTTTGTGCGGGTTGCGATCTACCCGTTCGGACGGCTGTTCATGAACCTGCTGCTGATGATCGCCGTGCCGCTCGTGCTGTTCTCGCTGGTCGCCGGCGTCGCCAGTCTCAACGACACGCGCCGGCTGTCACGGATCGGCGGCAAGACGATCGGGCTCTACGTCGCGACGACCGCGATCGCGATCACGATCGGGCTCACCGTCGCCAACCTGTTCCGACCCGGCTCCGGGATCAGTCCCGAGACCCGCGACGCGCTGCAGGAGTCTTCGCGCGCAGCCGCCGAGGGCGCGATCGCGCGCGCCGAGTCGCTCAGCGTCGTGGATCAGTTGATCGACATCGTGCCGCGCAATCCGTTCGACGCCCTCGCCGGCGGCAACATGCTGCAGGTCGTGTTCTTCTCGTTGATGCTCGGGATCGGCGTCACGCTGCTCGGCGGGCAGCGCACCGCGCGCGTCGGCGCCCTGTTCCAGGATCTCTCCGACGCCGTGATCGCGATGGTGCGGTTGATCATGCTGGTCGCACCGCTCGGAGTCTTCGCGCTGCTCGCGCATGCCATCGTGCAGGTCGGTGAAGATCCAGAGCGCCAGGCCGAGCTGTTCACGGCGCTGCTCGGCTACATGGGCTGCGTCGTGCTCGGGCTGCTGCTGCACCTCGGGCTCGTGTACCTGCCGCTGCTGCGGCTGCTCGCGCGGGTCGGGCCGCGCCAGTTCCTGCGCGCCATGGCGCCTGCGCAGCTGCTGGCGTTCAGCTCCAGCTCTTCGGCCGCCACGCTGCCGGTCACGATGGCATGCGCCGAGAAGCGTCTCGGCGTCGACGACGAGGTCAGCAGCTTCGTGCTGCCGCTCGGCGCGACGATCAACATGGATGGGACAGCGCTGTATCAGGGGGTCGCGGCGATCTTCATCGCCAACGTCTACGGGCTCGATCTGTCGCTCGGCGCGCAGCTGTCGATCCTGCTGACCGCGACGCTGGCGTCGATCGGGACCGCGGCCGTGCCCGGAGTCGGACTGATCATGCTGACGATCGTGCTGCGCCAGGCGCAGATCCCGGTCGAAGGGATCGCGCTGATCCTCGGCGTCGACCGCCCGCTCGACATGTTGCGCACGGCGATCAACGTGTCGGGGGACGCCACGGTGGCGACGCTGGTGGCGCGGTCGGAGGGAATGGAGTTGCGGCCGCAGGCGGGTTGAGGGCGGGTTGGGGTTGGGGATCGGGTTCGGACGGGAACGGGAACGGGATCGGGATCGGGATCGGGCTTGCGCGCGCCGACCGGACGGGATGGGGATCCGGTTCGGATTCGACGGGAACGGGAAGTAGCCGGTTGGGGTCTGACCCCTTTGTGTTCGTTGGGAACGGGAACGGGCTTGCGCGCGCCGACGGTGCAGGCCGTTGCGATCGGCAGGTGTCGTGGCTGGCTGGCGTTCGCAGCCGTGGACCAGCACTGCGCGATCAGCGTGCGCGTTGGAGCGGGATCTGCACGGTTGTGTAGCTCGCCGCCGTGACCGTGACTTGTCGGTCCTGGATCGGCTCGTAGTCCTTGGGGCCGAGGATGCGCAGTGTGTACGTGCCTGGCCGATGCGCCGTGGCGCGCGCCCAGAACACGTCGCGCGCGGCCGAGGTGCCGGTTGCGTCGAACAACTCGAGATCCCACTCCGAGTCGTTCCAGTGGTTCCAGGGGATCTCCGTGTTGCCGTCGCGCAGTTCGACGCGGACGCCGCACTCCCGCGGCATCGGGACGCGCAGCTCGTTGCTGCCGGGCTGGAGCACATGCTCCGTGCGCGACCAGCCGTGCCCGTCCACGGATGCGCTGATCGCAATCGTGGCTCCAGGCACGCACTGCAGCGTCCAGGAACCGTCGTCCAGCCGATGCGGATGCTGCCACCAACTGTGCGACCACGAGACCCAAGAAGGCGGGTTCGCAACCCATACAGGACGGTGCTGCGGCACCAACAGCCGTTCATCCTCGGGATCGACGAAGCGGAGGCGCGCTTCAGCAGGCTCAGGGATGTCAACCATCACACCCTCGTTGCCGGTCGGCCCTACTGCGAATGGGAGCAGAACACCGCATGCATCGAGGTACGCGGAATACCGTCCCGGGGGCAGGCGACCCGCGTTCCATGAGTAGATCCCAGGAGCGACTTGCTGCATCTCCGCAATCCCGAGGCTCAGCGGCACAGCTCCGAGCGCAGCGAGCTCCAGCGACGGGACGAGCTCGAGCGAGATCTGCGACTTCCACGCTGCAGGTACGTGCAGCCTCCCCGCGACGGGGACCGGATCGCCGAGTGCTCGCTGGTCCGGGACCGTCAGCGTGACTGTGGACGAACGACGTGGATCGACATCGACCGAGCTCCACGCCAGAACCAGTCGGGACCGCTGCGAGGGGCCGAGCTCCAGCGTCACGAGGTGTCGACCGGCTTCGACGCCAGCGAATCGGACAAGCGTCTCCTGCGCGGGATCGAGTTCATCCAACGCATCCGCGAGCGAATACCCCCCGACCGTGCCTTGGGGATCCGACAGCAACGCCTCCGCCGAACGCCGCCACGGACGCAGGCAAACGACCGCGCCCTCCGGCGGCGCTGCGCCCGCGAGCACGACGCGCACGTCGCCGCCCGGCTCGAGCACGACTCTGCGCTCACTCGGGTCGAGCGCGTAGATCGACACCTTGCGCCACGCATGTCCGGGCGCATGCACCCAGAGATCCTGATCGCCGCGAATCCCGTCGTCGACCTGCAGCCGCAGCGGTGATGTGGCACCCCGCACGATCGCGGGCCAGGAGCTTCGACCATGCGCAGGGCCATCGCTCGGTTCCCGCACCTGTGGCCTCTCGACCAACCTCACGTCCGCCAGATCCAGCCCGGTCGTCGCCGAAACCACGCGCAGCAGGATCGGCGGCAGCAGCCAGCGGCCCCAGATGTCGACCGGCTGCAACTGTTCGAAGTCCTCCGCTTCGAGCGATACGCCCCAGGAACACTCGGGCACCACCTCCGTCCCGCGTAGGCGCGCGCTCACTCCCTCGACATGCATCGGCAAGGCATCGAGCCGCAACTCCCAACGACCCTGCTGCACCGGGACGGTCACGAACCGCCCGAAGTCCGCCTCACCATCCCGCTTGAGTCCCAGCACGAGTTCACCGTCCTCGTGCTCGTGGTTCTGTCCTCCCGCATCCGAGACCGCGATCGTGCCGCGCACGACGTAGTCCCGCGCGGCCTGCTGCGCGCGACCTGGTGAGGTGTTCTCTGTCCCAACACCCGCGGTATCGAGCTCGTGTCCGCCTCCAGCAGCGCGCAGCGCGGCAACCTCCTCGGCGGCCGCCGGCTCCTCGGTTGCACCAACGTCCTGCGCTCCCTCGTCCGAGCACAACAACCCGAGCGTGCCGACCACGGCCAACCCGAGGACCACCAGGAGCACGCGCATCCGCGTCACAGCCTGCGGAGTCTAGCCCTCGTGTGGACGCCGCACCGCCCTCACCGCGGCCGCCGCAACTCGATCTCCACGCGCGTGAACCTCGTCGCCTCGACCGTCACCTGCCGTTCCGCAACCGCCTGATACTCCGCCGGCCCGCGCAGGTGCAGCGTGTACTCGCCCGGTCGGAAGGCCGTGAACCTCCCGCCGCTCCAGTACCTGATCCCGCTGCGGCCGTTCGCATCCTGCAGCTGCAACTGCCAGCGCTCGTTGTCCCATGGCACGACCGCTTCACCGTCCCGCAACACGAGTTCGACTCCACACGCGGGCTCGAGCCGCACCGTCAGTTCGTTCCGGCCGGGTCTCGCGTCGAAGTGAACGTCCGAAACGACGTATCCCTCTGCGCTCCCGGCAATGCGGATGCGGCCCGGTAACACCTGCGTCGCCCAGCCGCCAGTCTCCTGCTTGCGCAGTGGAGCGCCGCTGACGCCACCCTCCCAGACCGCGCGATCGGTCCACCAACTCGCGTGCTCCACCTCGATCTCGCGGCCGGTCTGCGCATCGACGAACCGCACCAGCAGGTCGCCAGGCGCCGGCAACTCGATCCGGACGCGCTCGTTGCCTTGCGGCCCGACTTCGAACGGCACCAGGAAGCAGCACTCCTCGACCAGGGCTGCATAGCGGCCCGGCGGCAGCCCATCCGTGCTCCACCCGAACGTGCGCGCGTCGACCCGGTGCATGTGCTTGATCGTCAGCTCTACCTCCTCGACGCCGCGGCTCGCCAACGACGCTTCCGGCATCAGGCGCAGCTTCGGATCGAAGTCCTCGCTCCACCCGACCGGTACCACGATCTCACCTGCCACCGGCAGCGGAGGCGGAACCCCCTGCGACGCCGTGACGGTCAGCGTGACGTTCACCGTGGACTGCGCCGTGACCTCGGCCTTCGCACCGCCGAGCAGGATCGGCGTCCGGTACCACAGTCCCCGTTCCAGCGACACCCAGTACGACCCCGGCGTGATCCCGCTGATCCTGGTCGGTCCACCCGAAGCCGGCCGCAGCTCATCGAGCGGGCGCCCCCAGATCTGCGCGTGCGTCCGCGCCAGCTCGGCAGCTCCTTCCCGCCACTCGTACAGCCGCAACACCGCCTCTGGATCCGGCGCTTCGCCGATCATCGTGACCACCACGTCACCCGCAGGCACCAACACCACACTGCGCTCCGTCGGATCCAACAGATCCAGCGTGACCTTGGCCCAGGCATGCCCCGGTGCCCAGACCCACAGCTCACGCTCCTTGCGGATCGAACCCTCCGGCGCCGGGAATCGGATCGGCGACGTCGCGCGCTCGAACACGATCTGCCCGGCGCTCCGCCCAGTCGCTGCTCCGCGCTCCACGGCAACACCCGATGCCTCGACGACGCGCACGTCGGCCAGATCCTGCTGCGTCACCGACGACAGCACGCGCAGCGTCACCTGCTCGAGCCACACGCCGCGCAACGAAAGCGGCCTGTCCAGCTCCCCGGCATCCACCGCGAAACTGTTCAGTGCGCTCGCGACATGCACCGGCCGCCCACCCAGCTTGCCTCCCAACACGACGAGCCGATCCGGCAGATCCGCGACTTCGAGGCTCCAGGCCCCA
This sequence comes from uncultured candidatus Brocadiaceae bacterium, assembly GCA_964483245.1. Taxonomy (GTDB): domain Bacteria; phylum Planctomycetota; class UBA1135; order UBA1135; family UBA2386; genus CAZABP01. The sequence continues at coordinate 47,209 of CAZABP010000028.1, forward strand.
TCCTGGACCTCGACCGTGAAGCCCGGTACTTCACTCCAATAGACCAACGCGAGCGTGCACTCCCCGTCCTCGCGCGCATGCTCCACCCCTCGGGTATCGCTGACGACGAACGTCCCGCGCAACACGTGTTTCCTCGCGCTCGCAACCTCTCCCGCGCCATCGCGCCCCGCCGCCGGCCTCCCATCCACCACGAGCTCCCGCACCGGCGTAGCGCCCCCCTCCCCAGGCACGCCGAACGCTGATGCACCACCGGCTTTCTTGCGATCCTCGACTGCGCCTGCTCCCGCCTCCCGATCCTCGCGCCCTCCCTGCGTCGACCAGAGCCAACCGATCGCGCCGACCACGGCGGCCACCAGCATCCACAGCGCGACGCGGTTCCTGGCCAAAGCGCGCGGATTCTAGCCGGCGCTCGAGCGACACCCGTCAGCGCGCGGGATCCCGAACCCGAACCCGAACCCGAACCCGATCACATCCCCGATCCCGACCGAACCCCAACCCGAACCCCATCCCGCTTCCAGCGACGCGCTGGTGGAGAGTAGGGGAGTCGAACCCCTGACCTCGACAATGCCATTGTCGCGCTCTACCAACTGAGCTAACTCCCCACGCTCCGCATGAGGATCCCCGTGCGCGTCGCGCACGGAGGGCGACGGAAGCTAGCCGTCTTCTCCGCAACTTCAAGAGCCGCAGGTTGCGGCCGACCGCGTACGCGCTACCTTCGCGCGCGCATACACATCGAAACCGACCGGGTCGGTCAGGCTCCACACGCACATGCCCAGGGCGGTCCAAGGGCGCAGCGCACGGGGCACCCGGTCGCCGACACCGTTGGGAGGCAACTGTGGTCAAGAAGAGCTCGTTCCTCGAGAAGCTGAGGAACCGTTGGCGCTCCCCATCCGGGATGCGCATCGACGCCGGTTCGGATCGCACGCCATTGGCGTCGGTCCCGGCGAAGCAGGGGCCGGCCGAGCCGGCCGCACGCACGAAGCTGACGCCGCGTGAAGACGCGCTGATGGCGCTCGGCGAGGGATTCGCGGAGCTCGCCGGGCTGATGCGCGGCGTGCAGACGCGGCTGGACGGCCAGGGTGAGCAGGCGGCTGCGCTGGCGACGCGGATCGAGCAGCTGCCGATGCTCGGCGCGGCGCAGCTCGAGGCGCTGCGCGCGCTCGCCGCCTCGATCGAGAAGCAGCAGGCATCCAGCGACGCGATCCTGACGCGGATCGGCGATCTGCCGCAGGCGCTCGCCACGGTCCAGCGCGCGCTCGACCGCGCTGCGGCGACCGACGAACGCGCGGTCACGACGCTGAATGAGTTCCGCACGACGATGGACCGGGTCCAGGGCGCGATCGGCGAGATGGTGCAGAGCAGCAAGACGCAGGCGCAGGCGACGCAGGCGCTGGTGCAGGACCAACGCGCCGGCCAGCTCCGCGTGCTGGAGACGATCCGCGACGAGCGCACGCAGCACCACCAGGACGTGCGCGAGGTCGTCGACGGCTTCGGCCGCACGCAGGCGGAGTCGTCGCAGCGGATCGAAGCCGCAACCAAGGAGGGCCTCGGCGCGTTGCGCCGCTCGCACGAGGACCAGGCGACGCGGATCGCGAAGCTGGTCGCCGAGCAGGGGCGCACGAACCGCGCCGTGGTGGTGTTGACGGTGCTGTCGTTCCTGGCCCTGCTCGCGATCGCGGTCCTGTTGGCGATGCGCTAGAAGAACCGGATGCCCGCGCGCCGGCACGTCCACCTGGTCCGCCACGGCGAGACGGTCGGCCGCTCGGCCGAGCGATTCTTCGGCGCGACCGACATCGCGCTCAGCGACGAGGGGCGCGCGCAGGTGCGCGCCCTCGCGCCGCTCGTCGCGGAGCACCGCTTCGCGGCGCTGCTGCACTCGCCGCTGCAGCGCGCGGTCGAGTCGGCGCGGTTGCTGGTCGCCGCGATGGCGACCGCGCCGGCCCGCATCGAGCCGGTCGAAGCGTTCCGCGAGGTGGACTTCGGGCAGCTCGAGGGCCTGACCGAGGCGGAGATCGCGGCGCGACACGCCGACTGGTATGCGACCTGGCGTGCCGGCGCCGCCGACTGCTATCCGGCGGGCGAGCGGTTCGAGGCGTTCGGGGGCCGCGTCGCGGCGGCGTTCCGCGACGCGCTCGCGCGCCACACGGAAGGTGACCTGCTGGTGGTCGCACACAAAGGCGTCATCAAGCGGATCCTGATGCACGCGCTCGGTCGCCCGTGGGCCGAAGTCCGCCCGCTGCCGCTCGATCTCGCGTCGCGCAGCATCCTGCAGATCGATGGTGACGGCTGCACCTTGGTCGAGTGGAACCGCCTGCCGTGATCCGCTAAAGCCGCGGCGATGACCGCGCCGCCGCGCCTGCGCTTCGCACCGTCACCGACCGGCCCGCTGCACCTCGGCGGCGCCCGGACGGCGCTCTACAACTGGGCGGCCGCGCGCGCGCTGGGGGGCAAGTTCCTGCTGCGGATCGAGGACACCGACCAGGCGCGCTCGACCGATGCCTCGCTGCAGATCATCCTGCAGGGGCTGCGCTGGCTCGGGCTGGATTGGGACGAGGGGCCGGAGGTCGGCGGCGCGTGCGGGCCGTACTTCCAGATGCAGCGGCTCGACCGCTACGCGCACTGGACCGAGCAGCTGCTGGCGAGCGGGCACGCGTACCGCTGCTACGCGACGCCGGAGGAAGTGGAGGAGGGTCGCCGCGCGCTCGAAGCCGCCGGGAAGAAGCCGATGTACGACCGCCGGCACCGCGACCTGACGCCGGCGCAGCAGCGCGAGTTCGAAGCCGCCGGACGTGCAGCCTCGATCCGGTTCCGGATCCCGCTCGGCGAGACGCTGGTGCTCGACGACCTGTGCAAGGGGCGCGTCGAGCTCGCGACCCACGAGCACGACGACAGGGTCATGCTGCGGCCCGACGGCGTGCCGCTCTACAACTTCGCCTGCGTCGTCGACGACCACGAGATGCAGATCACGCACGTCGTGCGGGGCGAAGAGCATCTGATGAACGGGTTCAAGCAGATGCTGCTGTTCGGCGCGATCGGGGCAGAGCCGCCGCGCTATGCGCACATCCCGCTGATCCTCGGCAAGGACGGCCGCAAGCTCAGCAAGCGCGAAGCCTCGGTCAACATCCTGGATTACCGCGACGGCGGCTATCCGCCGGAGGCGGTGTTCAACGCGATTGCGCTGCTCGGCTGGAGCTACTCGGGCGACCGCGAGCTGTTCACGCGCGACGAGCTGATCGCGAAGTTCCGCATCGAGGACATCCACAAGGGGGGCGCCAAGTTCGACCAGGACAAGCTGCTGGCGATCTGCGGCGAATACATCCGCCGCACGCCGGTGCGCGAGCTGACGCGCCGCGTGCAGCCGTTCCTGATCGCCGGCGGCGCGCCGGCGCAGGCGTTCACGACGCACGCGCGCTGGCTCGAGAACATCGTCGCGGCCTACCAGGAGCGGTTCCGGCTCTACACCGAGCTGGCGCCGCAGGTGCAGTTCCTGTTCGTGGAGCAGGTGCTGCTGGATGCGGACGCGCAGCAGAACCTGACGAAGGAGCCGGCAGTGCGCGGCTGGCTCGCGCGTTACGCGGAGCGGCTGGCCGGGCTGGCGGTGCCACCGTCGTATCCGCGCGACCGTGGCGGCGCCGACGACGGCGCGCCGGATCCGTACCTGTCGCCGGAGCAGCTCGAGCAGGATGCGCGCGCGTTCGCGACGGAGCTCGGGATCAAGTTCGGGCAGCTCGTGCACCCGCTGCGGGCGGCGTTGACCGGCACGACGAAAGGAGCGGGGCTGTTCGTGCTGCTGCACCTGATCGGGCGTGAATGGGCGCTGGCGCGGCTGGCGGCAGTCAGCGGCTGAGGTTCAGCGGCGGCGCGCTGCGATCTCTGACTCCACGTCGTTGCGCTCGCGCTGCTCGGTGAGGCCGAGACGCCCGCTATATGTCAGCGCGAGTTCGTAGTCGAACTTGACCGCCAGGTCCCTCGACCGCTCGCGCGCCCACGCCAGCGCATCCATCCGCGGAAACGGAAACATCGCCCACAACACCAGACTCGCCAGCAGCGCGATCCACCCCGCCTGGATCCAGCGCGCGGTCCGATCCGCCGCATGCCGACCGCGATCCAGGAAACAGAACGTTGCGACGAACCCGCCGATCAGCCCCCCGACGTGCGCTGCGTTGCTGACGACCGGGATCAAGAGCCCCAGCAGCAGGTTCACCCCGACCATCGTCAACAGGCTGCGCCCGCTCTGCTGCTCGAGGAAGTCGGTCCAGGTCCTTCCGTAGCGCATCTGGATCGACAGCGCGGCGCCGAGCATCCCGAACAACGCCCCGGAACCACCGACCAGATGCGTGACCGGAGAATGCCACAGCGAGCCGGCGACGCCGCCAGCGATCGCACCGGTCACGTACAGCAGCGCGAACCGCACCGGTCCGAGTGCCACCTCGAGCTGCGGGCCGATCGCGAACAGCGCGTAGGTGTTGAACGCGAGGTGCACGATCCCGCCATGCAGGAACGCGTGCGTCAACAGCCGCCAGACTTCGTAGTCCGCGACCAGCATCGGCATGCAGGCGCCGAGCTGCAGCAGCTTGTCGAAGTCCGGTTCGAACGGCCCGGTCGCCACCGCGAGCAGCAGATACGCCGCCAACACGACCGTCGTCACCGGCGCGATCCGCGGCAGGTTCCCGAGTTCGATCATCCGCGCACCCGCCACAGCGCGACGCGCGCGCGCGCCCGGAAGTAGCGATCCTCCGGCGACAGCCGGGCGCCCTGCTCCGCCGGCGCCGCGGCCCGCTGCAGCGCGTCGCGCGCGCCGGACGCATCCCCGGTGCGCCGCTTCGCCTGCGCCAGGAACCACAACGCACGCCGGTTGCCGGGATACGTGCGCGTCAACCGCTCCAGCACGCTGGCCGCTTCGTGCGGCTCGTCGTTGCGCAGCAGCGCTTCCCCGAGCGCCACGGCCGTCGCGCCGAACGCGAACTCCGGCTGTGCTGCATGGACGTGCCGCAGCGCCGGCAGTGCATGCCGCGGATGCCCGTGGTGCAGCAGCGCGCGGCCGAGCTCGTCGAGCGTGCCGAGGTGCTCCGGATCGAGTTGCTGCGCGCGGACCAGGTGCGGCAGCGCGCGCGCCGGCACGCCGTGCCGCAGCCACATCCGCCCGAGCTGCAGGTGGTCCGCCGCGGTCTCGAAGTGCCGCAGCCGCTCTTCGAGCTCGCGCAGCGTGCGCTGGTCGACCGACAGCCGTTGGCGCAGCCGGATCCACCGCAGCCGGAGCCACGGCAGCGCCGGCGGATACGCGATCAGGGCGATGCCGCCGCCGACCAACAGCCAGAGTCCTGCCGCGCGCAGCAGCTCGTGAGCCGAGGCCCACCAGCGGACCAGCCCGACCGGATCGCTGCGCCCGATCAGGATGATCCCGACGACGCCGGCGGCGGCGAGCCACAACGAGAGCGCGAAGGCGCCGCGGACCGAAAGCGTCACCCGCGCAGGAAAGCAGCCGCGCCCGGCGATGCAACATCCGACACGGCCCGCAGACCCGCGCTGGCATCGCCCGATCCGGACCGCCGTCGAGCGGGCCGTCGCAGCGAGCCGAAGAAGGAGCGGACCCGTTCCGGTTCCGGCACCGACGATGACGTTCTCCGGCGACCTTGCAGCGATCAACCTCGCGGATGTGTTCCAGAACATCCAGGCGAACCGGACCAGCGGCGTGCTGGAGGTGACCAGCCATGGCCAGGCGACGTTCGTGCTGTTCGAGCGCGGGCAGGTGGCCGGGTTCTCGGTCGGCGTCGGCAAGGGGATGCCGCTGGCGCAGCACCTGGTGCAGCGCGGCTGGGTGCAGCCGGCGCAGCTCGATGCGGCGCAGAAGCGCCGCGCGCGCTCGCGCAAGCTGTTGTCGGCGGTGCTGGTCGAGAGCGGCGCGCTCGGGCAGCCGGAGCTGCAGGCGGCCGTCGCCGAGATCATGAGCGAGGGGGTCTACGACCTGATGCTGTGCAAGGAGGCGACGTTCCGGTTCACGCCGGACGAGCTGCCGGCGCGGGTCTTCGACGCCGAACAGAAAGCTGCCGGGGTGCGGCTCGAGATCGGGCCGCTGCTGATGGAGAGTGCACGGCGGCGCGACGAGTGGGAGCGGATCCACAAGGTCGTGACTTCGGACGACGACCTGTTCCTGCTGCTCGAGGGCTGGGAGCAGCTCGAACTCGACGAGGCGGGCCAGGCGGTCGCCCCGATGCTGGACGGGCGCACGCCCGTGCGCGACATAGTCGCGGCGCTGACCTGCTCGCGCTTCCAGACGATGAAGGCGATCAGCGACCTGGTGCTGCAGGGTGCGGCGCGGCCGGCGACGGCGACCGAGCTCGAGGCGATGGTCGAGGAGGCGCTCGGCCAGGGGGACCATGCGGCCGCGATCGCGATGATGACGCGGATCGTCGGCCTCGAGCGCAACAACCAGACGATGCGCGGGCGTCTGGCCGACCTGCTCGAGCGGGAAGGGCGGCCCGAGGACGCCGCGGCCGAATACGCGCAGATGGGGTTCGAGGCGGTGCGCGGCGGCGACACGTCGCGGGCGCTCGAGCTGTATGCGACTGCGGCGCGGCTGAACCCGCGCGACCTCGTGCTGCACGACCGGCGGCTGCAGCTGCTGGCCGAGCATGGCACCGCGGCGCAGCACAGTGCCGCCCTGGCGGAGCTGACGGCGTTGCTGCTCGAGATGGGCCTCGCCGAGCGCGCGCGGCATGCACTGCGAGGCGGCCTCGAGCGGCGTGAGCTGCGCGGCGACGTGACGGTCGTCGCGAAGCTGGCCGAGGTCGAAGGGATGCTCGCGCACAGCGAGGAGGCGTTCGACCTCTGGCTGCGCGCCGCCGACCTGAGCCACGGCGACGAGCAGGCGCAGACCGCGCATCTGCGGCGCGCGCAGGAGCTGCGCCCCGACGACCAGGCGCTCGCCAAGCGGATCGAGGACATCGAGACCGGACGCGGGCGGCGGCGGCAGCGCGCGCGCCGGCGCCGGATGGTGTTGGCCGCCGCCGGATTGACGGTGCTGGCCGCCGGCACCGCCGGCGTCGCCGAGCTGGTCGCGACGCATCGGATCGTCGCCGCGTTCGGCGAGTTCGGTGCCGGTCGGAGCGCCGAAGCGGCGCGCGAGCTGAGCGCCGTGCGCGGCAGCTACCGTTGGCTGCCGGCCGGCTACGCCGCCGATGCGCTGCTCGGGCAGCTCGTCGACGTGCAGTTGCGCAGCGTCGAGACGCAGCTCGCGTCCCACCAGCATCACGAGGTGCTGGCGACGCTGTCGGCGCTGCACGAGGCGCTCGAGCGCGAGGACCTGCGCCAGCGCCTCGAGGCGATCCTGGAGCGGGTGCGGACCGAGCAGCAGGCGATCGACGTCGTCGAGCTCGCCGCACGCGGCACCGAGCCGAATGAGCAGGCGCTGAGCGCGATCGAAGCACTGCGGGACCCGCGGCTGCTCGACTATCTGCTCGCGCAGCTCGAAGCGCCGCGCGTGGATCAGCTCCACCCGTCGCTGCAATGCGCGATCCTGAGGGCACTGATGCGGATGGACAGTCCGCGCACGATGGTCGCGGCGGCCAAGCTGTTCGTGCGCAGCCGCGATTCGCGCGTGCAGAACGTGCTCCGCACGACGCTCGACCGGGCGGCGCACCACCGGCGCGCCGGCCGCGAGGGGGAATGGCAGGCCGTCTATGCGTGGCTCGAGAACGCCGCTGGCGAGAGCACGACGGCGCCAGCCGCCCGTGAGGCGCTGAAGCTGCTGCGCGGCGACTGAGCGGGTAGTTCCGCGGCCTGCGCGCACGCGCGCCGGCGCCGCCGGCATGTGGTTTGCGATCCACTCCGGTTTCGCAGCCCCAGCCGGAGGACAGCAATGCAGTCGGACTACAGATGCGATTCGCCGTGGAGCGCCGTGCCGGGCTCGCCGCCGCAAATACCGCCGAGCGGACACTTCGACGTCGCGATCGTCGGCGCCGGCATCGCCGGTCTGTCGGTCGCCTACCGCCTGAGTCTCGAGGGGAAGCGGGTCGTCGTGCTCGACGACGGCGAACCGGGTGGCGGCCAGACCGGACGCACGACGGCGCACCTCGCCAGCGCGATCGACGACCGCTTCGTGCAGATCGCGCGGATCCATGGCGCAGACGGCGCGCGGCTCGCCGCTGAGAGCCACGCCGCGGCGATCGACTTCATCGAGCAGACCGCCGTGCGCGAGGGGATCGACTGCGCGTTCGCGCGCGTGGATGGGTTCCTGCTGCTCGGCCCGGGCGACGACCAGGAACTGCTCGACCAGGAGCTCGCGGCCGCGCGTGACGCGGGGCTGGTCGTGCAGAAGATTCCGCGCGTGCCGATGCTGCACATCGACTCCGGGCCGGCGCTGCAGTTCGCGCGGCAGGCGCAGTGCGATCCGATGCGGTATCTCGCCGGGCTCGTCGCGGCGATCGAACGCCGCGGCGGCGTGCTGGCGTACGGCGTGCACGTGCGCGCGGTCGAGGACGGCGAGCCGGTCCGGATCGAAGCCGGCGATCACGCCTGGACCGCCGATGCCGTGGTGGTCGCGACGAACTCGCCGTTCATCGACCGGTTCGCGCTGCACACCAAGCAGGCGCCGTACGTGACGTATGCAGTCGGCATGCGCGTGGTGCAGGATCGCGTCCCGCGCGCGCTGTTCTGGGACACGGCGGAGCCATACCACTATGTCAGGCTGCGCGGCGAGCCGGACGCGGATGGGCAGGATCTGCTGATCGTCGGCGGCGAGGATCACAAGACCGGCCAGCAGCGCGAGCATGGCGAGCGGTTCGACCGGCTCGAGGCGTGGGCGCGGCTCCGGTTCCCGATGCTCGGGGAGCGGGTGTTCACATGGTCGGGGCAGGTGCTCGAGACGATCGACGGCCTCGCGTTCCTCGGCCGCAATCCGGGGGACGAGCACGTGTTCCTCGCGACCGGCGACAGCGGCATGGGCATGACGCACGGCACGATCGCGGGGCTGGTGATCGCGGACCTGATCCTCGGCCGCGAGAATCCCTGGGCGGAGCTGTACGACCCGGCGCGCAAGCGGCTCGGCGCGGCGCCGCGGTTCCTGCGCGAGAACGTCAACGCCGCGCTGCAGTACGCCGCGTGGCTGAGCGGCAGCGAAGTCGCGTCGGTCGAGCAGATCCCGCCGGACTCGGGCGCCGTGATCCGGCGCGGGATCGAGAAGGTCGCGGTCTATCGCGATCCCGAGGGCAACCTGCACAGCTGCTCGGCGGCCTGTCCGCACCTGGGCGGTGTCGTCTGTTGGAACGACATCGAGAAGACCTGGGACTGCCCGCTGCACGGCTCGCGGTTCGACGCGCACGGCGTCGCCGTGCAGGGTCCGGCCAATACGGATCTGGCGAGCAGGGCGGAGGCGCCCGCCCCCAACTGATCCTGCTCCAAATGCCTGTTGATGTCCGTTTTGCTGCCATCCTGGCAGGCTCCTGGGGCCTGGAACCCCCAAGGAATGGTCGCCGCGGGCTGGGCTTCGGGCCATCAACAGCCATTTGGAGCAGGATCTTTGGGGCAGGAGCTTTGCGGAGGGTGCGCAACCGGCGTAACCACGTCCCCCGATGCGCGTCGCCCGTTGCCTGCTCGGTCTCCTTCCAATCGCGTCGGCTTCGCTGCCGGCGCAACACGGCGCGCTGTTCGAGCCGGTCGCGCAGACGCTCGCGGAGCGGTTCCACGACCCGGAGTTCCGTGCGCAGCGCCTGCCGGAGCTGACGGCGCGGTTCCGCGTGCTGGCGGTCGAAGCGCCGACGCTGGAGCTCGAGCGCGCCGTCGTGCACGGCTATCTCGCAGCCGTGCCGGCGAGCCATCTCGCGCTGTATTCGCGCGCGACCTACGACGAGCTGATGGCCGATCTCGCCGGCCGCAACTATCCGACGCTCGGGCTCGCGCTACAGCAGCAGGCGGGCCGGTTCTGGATCGCGCGGCTGCTCGAGGGTGGGCCGGCGGAACGAGCCGGGTTGCTGCGGGGCGACCGCGTGTTGGCGGTCGACGGCGTACCGGTCGGTCGCTCGCCGCGGCTGGATGCGCGCAGTGACGACGCGGCGCTGCCGGATCCGCCGCTGCATCGTCTCGACGTCGCACTGGACGAAGTCGTCCGCCTGCGGATCGAACGCCGGCCGGGGCAGCAGTTCGACGTCGACGTGACCGCCGCGCGCCACGGCGCCTGGCAGGCGACGCTCGCTTCGGTGCGCGTGTTGCGCGATGGCGCGGCGCGGATCGGCTACGTGCACCTGCACTGCATGTATCTGCGCGGGATCGGCGAGCTGCTGCGCGAGCTGGCGGCCGAGGTGTTCGCCGACTGCGACGCCGTGATCCTGGATCTGCGCGGCCGCGGTGGCAGTGCCGCTGCGGTGGAGGAGGTGCTCGCCTGTCTGCGCGGGCGCGGGCGGGTGTTCCACCAGCCGGTCGTGGCGCTGATCGACGCGCAGACGCGGAGCGCGAAAGAGGTGCTCGCGCACGAGCTGCAGCGCCAGGGACTCGCGACGCTGGTCGGCGAGCGGACCGCCGGCGCCGTGCTGCCGGCGACGTTCGTGCCGGTCGGCGACGAGCACGTGCTGATGTTCCCGGCGACGCGGCTGGGAGCGTACTCACGGCAGCTCGAAGGGATCGGAGTGACGCCGGACCTGCGCGTCGCAGCTGCCGGGATGTACGCGGCCGGCGCCGACCCGATCCTGCGGGCCGGCCTACGCGCGCTCGCCGAGCACTGAGCGCAGCCGCGCCGCACTCTCCACGCCCGGGATCGAGTTGATGTACATGTCGCCGCCGAGCT
>CAZABP010000029.1:0-57209 GCA_964483245.1 uncultured candidatus Brocadiaceae bacterium
CCTTGCCCTCGGCCGCGCTGGCTCGGCCTCGCCTGCGGAGCATTCAGGAAGCAACTTCCAGACAGTTCGTGCGGCACACGGAGCGCGACTTAGTCTGCGCGCGTGCAGCTCGAACTCTTCGCGCGCGCGCCGCAGCCGGGCGATCTCGCCGCCGAGCTCGCGACGTTCACGCACCGCGGGCAGCCCACGCGGATCGAGGCCACCGACGGGGTGCCGGTGTTCCGCAACGAGTTCTGGACCCGCCGCCAGCGCGCCGCGCAGTCGCTGCACGAGATCTCGTACCGCGCCTGCTTCAAACCGGCGCTGCCGCGGTTCTTCGTCGAGCGGCTGACGCGGCCGGGGGCGCGCGTGCACGACCCGTTCATGGGGCGCGGCACGACGTTGCTCGAGGCGGCGCTGCTCGATCGCGTCCCCAGCGGCGGCGACGTCAACCCGCTCGGGCGGATCCTGGTCGGCCCGCGGCTCCGCCCGCCGGTGCAGCAGGACGTCGCCGCGCGGCTGGATGCAATCGACTTCGCGGTGCCGCAAGCGGCGCCGGACGAGCTGCTGGCGTTCTTCCACCCGCAGACTTTGCAGGAGATCGCGGCGCTGCGCGCACACCTGCTGCAGGCGGAGCCGGATCCGGTCGGCGACTGGATCCGGATGGTCGCGTTGAACCGGCTGACGGGACACTCGCCCGGCTTCTTCTCGGTCTACACGCTGCCGCCGAACCAGGCGGTGTCGGTGCAGTCGCAACGCCGGATCAACGCGCGGCGCGCCCAGACACCGCCGCGCCGCGACGTGCGCGCGCTGATCCTGCGCAAGAGCCAGGCGCTGCTGCGCGACGTCGATCCTGCGGGGCGCGCGCGGTTGCACGCGCTCGCGGCCCGGGCGCAGCTGTTGGTGGCACCGGCGGATGCCGCGCCGCAGATCGAGAGCGCGTCGGTCGATCTCGTCGTGACGTCGCCACCGTTCCTCGATGTCGTCGACTACGCCGGCGACAACTGGCTGCGCTGCTGGTTCTGCGGCATCGACCCGGCTGACGTCGCGATCACGATGGCGCGCAAGGTCGACGACTGGCGTGCCGCGATGACGGCGGCGCTGCGCGAATCGGCGCGCATGCTCCGGCCGGGCGGACACGTCGCCTTTGAGGTCGGCGAAGTGCGTGGCGGCGGACTGCCGCTCGAGCGCGAGGTGATCCCGGCCGCCCGCGCGGCCGGCCTGGCGCCGCTGCTCGTGTTGATCAACGAGCAGCCGTTCACCAAGACGGCGAACTGCTGGGGCGTCACGAACAACCGCGGTGGCACCAACAGCAACCGCGTCGTGCTGCTGCGGCGCGACTGAACGAGGTCAGTGCGCCGGGGTCTGCGTCCAGAACCCGACCACGCGGCGCCAACGCAGCTCCGGCGTCAGGTCGCAGTAGTTGACGCCGCGCGCGATGACGGCGCCCTCCTTGCGCACCTGCCATGGCCAGCAGGAATACGCGTGGAGCTGCTGCACCGGACCGGCGCGTTCCAACGCCGCGCCCGGCATCATCGCCAGCACACCGCCGATCCAGCCGTGCAGCTCGTGACGGCCCTGCAGCCGCGTGAACTGGTCACAGAACTCGCCATCCTCGGCGAAGCAGCGCGCGACATGCTCGGCGCGGCGCGCGCCGTCGGTCTCGTTCCACGCGGCGACCCAGTCGTCGGCGAGCCGCTCGAGGTGGCCGGCCGTGAGCTGGCTCCAGGCTGCAGACGACAGCCGGCCGAGCGCAGCACGCCAGCCACCACCGGCGCCGGCGCGGTCGCGCTCGGTCGGGAGTCCCTCGTGCAGGACCGTGACCTTGGTGCCGCCGGCGACTTCGGCGAACAGCACGGTCACCGTCGTCGATCCGGGCGGCAGCATGCCGGAACCGTCGGGGTGGCCGAACCGGAAGACGACCTTGCGGTTGGGGACCCACTCGAGGATCGGCCCGCTCGCGGGCGGACCCATCGGGCTCTTCAGCACGACCTCGCCGCCGCGGCCGGGGCGGATCTGCGAGCCGTGCTCGAACCACAGCGCGAACCGCGCCGGGTCGGCGAAGAACGAGAACACGACGTCGACGGGCGCCTCGATGAACGTGCTGACTTCGATCGCGGGATGGTCGGTCATCCACTCCTCCTGCTGCGGCGCCGGACCTGTGCCTCGGCGTGGAACTTCAATGCGCGCAACTTCTCGCTCCACAGGGTCTCGAGCATCGAGCCGAGTGGACCGAGCTCCGGCCGCGCCGCGCGGTAGAGCCGCAGTCGGCCCTCCTTGCGCTGCGTCACGAGGCCGGCATCACGCAGCACGCGGAGATGCTGCGAGACGGCGCCGAACGTGACCGGGAACGCGGCTGCGATCTCGCCGGCGCGCAGCTCGCGCTCCCACACGAGCTGCAGGATCCGCTGGCGGGTTGGATCGGCTAGGGCCTTCAGCGGTTCGGTCACGCGCGACGTTTTAGTGACGACTAAAGCATCTGGCAAGCACCGGCACCGGCGCCCGACAAGATCGCGGTGGGCCCGGGCACAATGCGCGCATGCATCGATCCGCCTTGCTGTCGCTGCTCCTGCTCGCACCCGCACTTGCTGCGCAGACCGATCCGCCGGCCGCCAACGCGCCGGAAGTCCGCCTCGTGCGCCCGTCCGGGCTGTACGCCGACCTGCCGGAGATGGGGCTCAGCCTGACTTCGCTGCTCGCGGGCGGGGCGGCGCCGAAGTCGTTCTACGAGTTCCGCGACCGCGTCGCGGAGCTGGCCGAGGACGCGTCGACCAAGCAGGTGCTGCTCGACCTGACCGGGAGCCCACTGCTCGAGCTGCCGCACATCTCGGAGCTGGCGCGCACGATCGACCGGCTGCGCGGCGCCGGCAAACGGGTGGTCGCGTATCTGGAGAACGCCGGGCTCGCCGAGTACCAGCTCGCGAGCCGCTGCGACCGGATCCTGATGGCGGACATGGGGAGCCTCGATCTGCGCTCGCTGTCGCTGCAGTCGATGCACTTCAAGGACGCGCTCGACCTGCTCGGGGTGCACTTCGACGTCGTGCGTTGCGGGGACTTCAAGGGCGCGGTCGAGCCGTTCGTGCTGCCGCAGATGAGCACGCACCTGCGCCAGCACTACGAGGCGATGCTACGTTCGATGAACCGCGAGCTGGTCGAGCGCGTCGCGCAGGGGCGCAAGCTCGCGCCGGAGCGCGTGCGTGAGCTGCAGACGATCCGGCTGCTGCTGGCGCCGCAGGCGCTGGAGCTCGGGCTGGTCGATGCGCTGGTGCCGTGGGAGGGTGCCAGGCGGGCGCTGGCGCGCGACCAGCAGCGCGAGGAGCTGCCGATCGCCGAGCTCGAGGGGCGCAAGAGCAAGCGCTCGTTCAATCCGATGGCGCTGCTCGGCGAGCTGTTCGGCCCCAAGCGCGAAAAGGAGCTCGAGACGGCCGGCCTCGCCGTGCTGCACCTGTCCGGGCAGATCGTCGACGGCGACAAGTCGGTCCCCGGCACGATGGTGTCGATGCCGGCCGTGCGCGCGATCGATCAGCTGCGCACCGACGAGCAGGTCAAGGGCGTCGTCGTGCGGATCAACTCCCCAGGCGGTTCGGCGACGGCGAGCGAAGCGATCCTGATCGCGCTGCGCCGGCTCGCCAAGAGCAAACCGGTCGTAGTCTCGATGGGTGAGCTCGCCGCGTCCGGCGGCTACTGGATCACCTGCCTCGGACGCCCGATCCTCGCCGAGCCGGGCACCATCACCGGCTCGATCGGCGTGTTCGGCATGAAGCCGAGTCTCGGTGCGCTGCTGCGGCGCGTCGGCGTGCAGGTCACGACCGTCGCGCTCGACGCCGGTGCTGGCTACGACGCGATCGACGAACCGTGGAGCGACGAGCACAAGCAGCGGATGCAGCAGCTCGTCGACGCGATCTACGACCGCTTCCTCGGCAACGTCGCCGCATCGCGCAAGCTCGACCGCGCCGCGGTGGAGAAGATCGCCGGCGGCCGCGTCTGGTCCGGCGCGCAAGCGGTGGACCTCGGGCTCGTGGATCGGATTGGTGGCCTCGACGACGCGCTGGCGGCCGTGGCGAAGGAGGCCGGTCTGGCCGAGGGATATGAGGTCGAGCATTTCCCGCGCCCGAAGTCGTTCTTCGAGACGTTCGCCGAGTCGATGACCGAGATCCGCGCCCTGCTGCCGGAGCGGATCGCCTGGCTCGCGCGCGGGCACGAGCTGCGGGCTGCCTTGCTGCTGCTGCGCGAGGGGCTCGCCGGCGGAACCCCGAAGGTCTGGGCCTTGCTCGGCGAGGATCTGCGGATCCGCTGATCCGCGGATCTGCTGATCCGAGGCGTTCGCCCCATACGCGCCAGAGACCGCTGCCTTGACTTCCGGCAGCGGTCTGGCTAAGGGCCGAACGGGAAGTGCAACGGACAGCCGCGCCCGTTCTCGAGGTCCGTACGCCGGACCGGGTCCTTCGCAGCGCCGTCGTGCCAACTCTCTCATTTGAAGGCACTTACGTCGACCTGAGCACAGCGGCCCGCAGGCAGCGACCTGCGTCCGCCCCGCGGCCCGGGGGGCGCAGCCGAGGAATCGCGCAATGAATCAGAACCAGAAATTCGCTCTCGGCGGGGGCGGCTATTGCATCTATGCGCCGACCCATCCGCGCTGGCAGCGCGCCCCCGGCTTCGCCGACGAGGTGTCGATCTTCAATGCGCGCCTGCAGCCGCTGTTCATGCTCGCGGTGCTGGAGAACCACATCCCGGTGCGGCTGACCTGCACCGCGACGAAGCTCGACGACGGCGCGGCGCTGCTCGACTTCACCGACGGGAAAGGGCTGAAGATCACCGAGCGGCGGCTGGTGACGACCGACGACCGGTTCGTCTCCGAGCTGTCGCTGCAGAACGACAGCAAGACCGACCGCGAGCTGGTCGTCGTGCTGTGGACCTGGACCGATCCGACCGATGAGGCGCCGTTCCACGAAGGGGACGGCTTCCGCGTGCGGCGCCAACTGCAGACGCACGACTTTCCGCCGGTGCCGTGCGAGATCGTCTGGTCGAGCCCGGACTCGAAGGGCGCGCGCTGCCTGCTGGCGCAGTTCAGCGAAGGTGGCAGTGACCGGCCGGATTGGGAGGAGACGCCGTGGTACGACATGGGCGCGTTCCCGACTCCGCGCGCGAAAGGCCAGGTGGTCAAGCCGAGCCCGATCCTGCCCGGTTCGCGGTGCTACCTCGGCCTGTTCCGGCCGGTGGCGCTGAAGAGCGGCGCGCGCGCCGAGCACCGGTTCGAGGCGAACGTGATCTTCAAGGCGAAGGGGATCAACTACCGCCCACGCCGCCCGGACCCCAAGGACGAGAACGGCTACCGCGCGTTCCTCGAGCGCGTGCCGAAGTTCACCTGCGAGTGGAAGCCGCTGGAGCGCGTCGTGCGCCACCGGTTCGAGCTGCTGCACCTGCTGCGCGTGCCGAACGGGATCGGCCACATGAGCTCGCCCGCAGTGTGCGAAGGGACCGGGCTGTTCCACGAGCCGATCGCGTTCTCGGCGCCGGCGATCATGCGCGAGGCGCGCTGGCTCAGCGATCCGTCACTCGGCCGGGGACTGCTGAAGGTCTTCTTCGACAACATCCGCCAGAGCGGCGCGGTCCCGGGTCGCGTGTATCTGACGGCGCTGAACAACAGCGACTTCTATCACGCCGATTGGGGCGGCGGTTTCGAGGCGCTGGATGCGATGCACCCCGACAAGGGGACCAAGCGCGCCGTGCTGATGGCGATGCAGCGCTACGTGAAGTGGCTCGGCAACAACCGCGATCCGGAAGGGAGCGGACTGACCGACATCGTCAATCACTTCGAAGCCGGGCAGGAGTTCTCGCGCCGCTACACGATCATCGACGAGAAGGCGGACCGCGCGACGGAGTTCGCCGAGCAGTTCCGTCTCAAGGGGATCGACGTCAGCGTGTTCCGTTACCGGCTCGTCCGCTACCTCGCCGAAGTCGCCGACGAGCTGCAGGAGAAGTCGATGGCGAACCGCTTCATCGCGGAGCGCGACGTGATCCGCGAGACGATCCGCAAGCGGATGTGGGACGACCGGATCGGGATGTTCTCCGACGTCGATCCGAACACGCGCAAGAAGACCGGCGTCAAGGCCGCGGTCGGGTTCTACCCGCTGGCCACCGACATCCCGACGCCGGCGATGGTCGAGGCGATGCTGACGACACTGGCCGACCGCAAGGAGTTCTGGTCGAAGTACCCGGTGCCGAGCCTCGCGATGAGCGATCCGTACTTCAACGCCGACGGCAACTGGAAGGGGACGCGCCGCATCTGTCCGTGGAACGGCCGCGTCTGGCCGATGGTCAACTCACAGATCATGGAAGGGCTCGCCTACGTCGCCGAACGCGGCAACAAGAAGGCGCAGCGCCTCGCCGGCGAGCTGATGAAGCGCACCGTCGCGATGCTGTCGGGTGAGCTCGAGGGTCACGAGCAAGCATCGGCGTTCGAGCACTACCACCCGGTGACCGGGCTGCCGTCGCGCTACCGCGGCTACGACCGCTACCTGCACGCGTTCCTGCTCGACAACGTGTTCCGGATCGCCTGCGGCTTCGCGATCCGGTTCGGCGAGATCCAGGACGATCCGGTCACCGACGAGCTGCCGGACTTCAAGCTGCACGGGCTGCAGCTCGGCAACAAGCGCTACCAGGTCGAACGCCGCAACGGCAAGTTCAAGGTCAGCGCCGAGTGATCGTGCCGGCGATCGGCGACGTGCGCGCGGCTGCGGCGCGACTCGCCGGCCGCGTGCGCCGGACGCCGGTGTTGGGCTCGCAGCGGCTCGACCGCGCGCTCGGCGTCACGTTGCTCGCCAAGTGTGAGAACCTGCAGGAGGTTGGCGCCTTCAAGGCGCGCGGCGCGTTGAACGCCGTGCTCGCGCTGGAGGATGCGCGCGCGGCGCGTGGCGTGTTGACGCACAGCTCCGGCAACCACGGCGCGGCGCTCGCCTGGGCGGCGGCGCAACGCGGGATCCGCTGCACGGTCGTGGCCCCGGACGATGCTCCGCCGATCAAGCTGGCGTCGATGCGCGCCTATGGCGCCGAGCTCGTGCTCTGTCCGCGCACGCAGCGGGATGTCGTGGCGGCCGAGCTGCAGCGGCAGACCGGGGCGGTGCTCGTGCATCCGTACGAGGATCCCGCCGTGATCGCCGGGCAGGGGACCGCGGTGTTGGAGCTGCTGGAGCAGGCGCCGGAGCTGGAGTTCCTGGTCGTGCCGGTCGGCGGCGGCGGGCTCGCGGCCGGGGCGGCGATCGTGCTCGCAGCGCAGGCGCCGCAGGTGCAGCTGCTGCTCGCCGAGCCGGCCGCGGCCGACGACGCTGCAAGGTCGTTGCAGAGCGGAGTCCGCCAGCCTGCGGTCACGCCTCCCCGTTCGGTGTGCGACGGGCTGCTGACGCAGCTCGGCGCGCCGAACTTCGAGCTGCTGCGCACGCATCGTGCCGAAGTGGTGACGGTCACCGATCAGGAGGCGTTGGCGGGTGCCGCGATGGCGGTCGCCTGGTTGCGCGTCGTCGTCGAGCCGTCGAGCGGCACCGTCATCGCCGCGGTGCGCGCGGCGCGCGAGCGGCTGGCGGGACGCCGGGTCGGTGTCGTGCTGACCGGCGGGAACACCGATCTGCGCTGGTACGCGCCGCCGGCGGAGAGTTAGTCCGCGCAGCGCTCAGCGCCGGCCGCCGCTCGCGAGCAGCGGGCCGATCGCTGCGGCCGCGGCGAACAGCAGCAGCGCGGCGTCGCCGGGTGCGCGTTCCGGCGCGGGAGACGGAGTCTCGGGCGTGCGCGGCGCCGCCGCCTGCACCGTCGGGATCGCGGGCACCGGCGCTGCCGCGCGCGTCGCGGTCTCCTCGACCGGCGTGGGCGCGCAGTCGATCAGGCAGTCGCTCTCGACCGGACACAGCTCCAGCTCTGGCGTCGAGGCGGATGCAGTGCAGACCGGCGCCGTGGCGAGTGGATCCGCCGCAGCTTCGGGTTGCCACGCTTCGGTTGTGGATGCTGGCGCCGTTTCGTCGCCCGTGACCGGCGTCGTTTCGATCGACGCTGGCTGCGCCGGCGTCGTCACCGCGGTGTCGGTGACGCTCTCGGGCCAGGTCTCGCTCGCACGCGCGGGCGTGAGCGGCGTGATGACCCCCGAGGGCCGTGGGCCGATGCCCGGCGTCTGGCAGGCGGTGAGACCGAGCAGCAGCCCGGCAGCGAACAGGTGGAAGGTCCCCTTCGGCGTCCCCATGAGCAAGGCTAGCACAGGGTTGCGCGCGCGGCGGCCTCAGCGCCGAACCGCCGTTGCCTAGGGCAGGAGCTCGCGCGCGAACCGGATCGGCACGCCGAAGTTCGTCCCGCCGAACTGCGAGAGGATCGCGAAGTTGACGGCGATCACGTTGCCGCCAGGACCGAACACCGGCCCGCCGGACCCGCCGGTCGTCGTGCTCGCGTCGTAGACGAGCTGGTGGTCGAGCACCTCGTTCAGCGCCCCCTGCGTCACGATCGGCGTGATCGCGCGCCGCTCGGCGAGCAGCCGGATCATGTCGGTCAGTGACTGCGCCTGCGCCGTCACGTCGCGCACCACGTCCGGATCCGCCTTCGCCAGCAGTGCATTGATCCCGGTCGGATAGCCGAGCACGACGACGCGGTCGCCGGCCAGCGCGCGCAGATCGCCGCCGTACAGCGGCAGCGGCTCGAGATCGGTCAGCTCGACGCGGATCACGGCGACGTCGACGTCGTCGGCGCGCACGCGCGTCGATCCGGGCACCACATCGAGCGGATCCCGGCCCGGGAACACCGCCTCGAACTTGAGGAACCGCGGCTGATACCCGAGCGCGATCAGCGGCTGCAGCTCCTCGTTGTTCCACCACGGCTCGACGACGTGCCGGTTGGTCACGACGTGCCCCTCGCGGGAAGCGAGGAACCCGGACCCGGTGTACTCCAGCACCGCCGGTTGGCCGCCCTTGCCGAGCAGCGGCTGCACGGTGCCGTCGGAGACGAACTCGAACCGCAGCTCGCCGTGCAGCAGGCAGACCGCCGCGCTGTGCTGCTCGAGCACGCGCTTGAGCGCCGCATCCCGTTCGACCAGCCGGTCGACGACGCGCGCGCGTTGCTCGAACGCGGTGCGCAGGCCGTCGATCTCCTCGCGCCGCACCAGCAGCTCCTGGCGCTGCTGCAGGTCGAGGATCACGCGTTCGGCTTCGCGCGCGCCGAGCTTCTGCCCGCCGTACGCGGCGAAGAACGCCAGCGTCGCGACGAGTACTGGGAACGCGATCTTGGTCGCGAGGCTGGTGCGGTGGTGCAGGTCGCGCAGCAGCGAGCCGACCCAGGCGAACAGGCCGTGCAGCTCGCGGTGGTCGCGCGCGTCGGCGAACACGCTGCGCACCGGCTTGCAGAACTCGCCGATCTCGGCGTGGATCCGGAAGCGCAGCTTCGGGCCGTCGACACCGAACTCGAGCAGATCACCGTGATCCAGGATCACCTCGCGCACCTGCTGGCCGTTGACGAACACGTCGCCGCCGCGCGCGAACAGATGGAACGCGCACTCCTCCGGCCGGTAGTGGACCTCGGCGTGGTGCGTTGCGAGCCCCGCCAGCACGACGTCGTTGTCGACGGCGCTGCCGACGCGCACGACGTCACGCGGGATCGAATCGAGGCGGCCGCGCGCCGGCCCGGACAGGTGGAGCAGCTGCGTGTGCAAGGCTCAGCGCTTCTCCGCGGTCTCGTACCACGCGGAGTAGTCGAGCTCGGAAGGCGGCGGCGCGGCCGTGCGGCGGTCCCCGGGCGCCAGATAGTGTTCGAACCAGCGCAGCGTGCGGACGCAGTAGTCGTACTGGTAGACGTTGGTCCGGTTGCCGTGCCCCTCGCCGGGATACTGCACGTACCGCACCGGCGTGTCGGTGTGCATCTCGACGGCGCGCCACAGCATGTGCGGCTGACTCGGGTGCACGCGCGGGTCGGACGTGCCGCCGAGCAGCAACAGCGGCGTGCGGCACTGCGCGGCCCAGGTCAGCGGACTGCGGTCGGCGAGGTAGCCGGCCTGCGCGAGCGGGTTCTTCTGTTCGTAGTGCACGTGGAAGAACTCGCTCGGGATGTCGCTGGTCAGCCACTTGGTGCGGATGTCGGTGAACGGCACGAAGCTGACCGCGGCGGCGAAGTGCTCGGTCCCGGCCGTCGCGGCCCATGCCGCGGTGTAACCGCCATACGAGCCGCCGCCGATCCCGACCCGGCGCGCGTCGATCAGCCCCTCCTCCGCGAACTGCGCGATCGCGTCGAGGTGGTCTTCGAACTCGCCACCCATGACGTCGCCGTGATCCAGCTTGGCGAACGCGACGCCGTAGCCGGTGCTGGCGCGGTAGTTCGGAAACCAGCCGAACCAGCCGCGCGCCGCGAGCAGCTGCCCCCACTGCGAGTAGCTGGTCAGCCAGCCATCGTCGAAGTGCGCCTCCGGGCCGCCGTGCACGACGATCACCAGCGGGCGGCGCTCGCCGTCGGCCCGCTGCAGGGGATGGATCAGCAGCCCTTCGATCGGGATGCCGTCGCGCGCGGTGATCGTGCGCACCTGCTGCACGCCGAGCGGGATCCCATTGAGCCAGGGGTTCGAGTCGGACAACCGGCCGAATGCCGCGGCCGGGAAGAGCCGGTAGACCTCGGCCGGGTGATGCGCCGTCGACCCGACGATGCAGATCGACTTGCCATCCGGCGAGACCGAGAACTCGCGGAACGCCGGCGGATGCTCCGGCAGCAGCAACTCCTGCTCGCCGGACTGCGTGTCGAACCGCGCCAGCCGCGAGCGCACCCCGAAGCTGACCGCAGCCAGGATTCCCGCCCCGTCCGGCGCAAACTCGATGTGGTGCACCATCCCGCGCAGCCCTTCGGTCAGCGCGCGCGGCTCGGCGCCGTCGAGCCCGACGACGTACAGCATCCCGGCGTGCGGATCGCGGCGGTCGGCTGCGCTGACATAGGCGATGCGCTGCGAGTCGGGACTCCAGGCCGCGTGCCCCAGCTTGCCCGGGTTGTCGACCAGCAGCTTCACATCCCCGGTCGCGGCGTCGACGACGTGCAGCTTCGTCGCCATGTAGCTGTCGTCGACCAGGTTGCGCGGCGCGATGCCGGCGACGAGACGTGTGCCGTCGGGCGCCCAGACGAACCCGTGCACGCAGCCGGCCTTCGTCAGCGGGCGGATCCCGCCGGTCTCCCGATCCCAGACCTGCAACTGCAGCTGGCGGTAGTCCTCGTCGACGATCCGTTGCTTGAACCCGGCCGCGGCCGCGCGCGTCTGCTCGGCGGTCGGCTGCTCGGTCACCGTGAACGCGATCGCGCCTCCGTCCGGCCGCCACGCGTAGCTCGCGATCCCGTGCGGCGTCCGCGTGAGGCGCTGCGGCGGCTCCGCCGGACGCAGCGACCAGACCTCAGGATGCTCGTCCTCCGGGCCACGATGGAGCACGGTCGGCGCGCCGCTCTGCGGATCGATCGCGAGGGCAGAGACGCGGACCTTGCCGGTCAGCAGCGGCTGTTCGACGCCGCCGCGTAGCAGCCAGGCCTCGACGTACGCCGGTCCCGGGGCGTCCCCGGCGAGTCGCGGTGCCGTGCGCAGGAACGCGGCATCCCCGTCGCGCAGCGCGACGACCTGCGTGACCTGCCGCAGGCGCATGACCTGGATCGGCGTCAGCCCGGCTTCGGCCTGCGCGGCGAGAGGTGCGAGCCCGCACAGCAGCAGGCCGGTCCACAGCGCCCTCATCGCGCGAGGCACCCGCTCATCGCTTCGATCGTCAGACGGTCCTTGGGGATCGCGGCGGTCAGCACTTCGGTGCCGGCGGCCGTGCAGTGCACGTCGTCCTCGATCCGGATCCCGCCGAACCCGCGCAGCCCGTGCATGGTCAGGAACGACTCCGCCCGGCTCCAGTCGACCTGCGACTTCCAGCGCGCGCGCAGCTCCGCGTCGTGCAGGATCGCCGGCACGAAGTAGATCCCCGGCTCGATCGTGAACGTCATGCCGGGCGCCAGATCCATGTCCATCCGTAGCCAGCAGAGGCCGAACTGCTCGCTGCGCTGGCGATCGCCGGGGTAGTGGATCCGATCGCCGAACGCCTCCATGTCGTGCACGTCGAGCCCGATCTGGTGGCCGACGCCGTGCGGGAAGAACAGCGCCTGCGCGCCGGTCTCGAGGATCTCGTCGGCGCTGCCGCGCAGGATCCGCATCTGCAGCAGGCCTTCGGCGATCACGCGCGCAGCGGCGAGGTGGACGTCGCGGTAGCGCACGCCGGGTGCGACCGCATCGATCGCCGCGAGCTGCGCCGCCAGCACGATCTCATAGATCTCGGCCCCTTCGACGCCGAACGCACCGCCGACCGGCCACGAGCGCGTGACGTCGGAGCAATACCCTTCGGCCGCTTCGGCGCCGGCGTCGAGCAGCACGATGTCCCCTTCCCGCAGCACGTTCTCGTGGGAGTGGTTGTGCAGGACTTCGCCGCGCACGCTGAGGATCGTGTTGTAGGCCGCGACGCAGCCATGCCGTGCGAAGGTCCCCTCGACGATGCCAGCCAGCTCGCGCTCGTAGATCCCCGGCCGCGTGTGCACGATCGCGCCGAGATGCGCCTGCCGCGTCACTTCGGCCGTGCGTCGCATGACGGCCAGCTCCTCCTCGTCCTTGTGCAGCCGCATCCGCGCGATCCGCTCGAGCAGCTCCGGATGTCCGACGCGCGCCGGGTCCTCGAACGCGAGATCCGCGCCGGTCAGGCTCGCGGCGAGCGCGGTCGCCTTCGGATCGGCGACGGCGAGCGACAGCGCCTTGCGCTTGCCGAGCAGTTCGCGCAGATGCGCTTGCAGCTGCTCGACCGGCAATACGCGGTCGACTCCCGTGCGCTCGGCCATGATGTCGAACCCCGGCACGGGTCCGTGCCACAGCGCGTCGGCCGCGGTCCGCTCGTGCAGGAACAGCGTGACCTCGCCGCTGGCCGGATCGAGCAGCGCGACGCTGTCGGGCTCCGGGTTCGGGAAGAAGTACAGGAACGTCCCGTCGGCGCGGTACGGGTACGGATTGGCCGGGTAGTTGCGGGGGATCGCGCCGCCGGCGAACAGCAGCAGCGGGTCCTCCAGATCAGCCAGCAGCTCGGCGCGCCGGCGGCGGAAGGTCTCGACGGCAACCATGGGCCGGAGCGTAGCTCGGGGCATGGCGCGGGGGGCCGGAGTTTCGGATGCTGGGCGGCGTCGGCAGTCCCGGCCCGATCTTCAGGAAGCGAAGTCGTCGAAGCTCCATGCAGAGAACCACCGCCGTCGTGTTGCTGTTCGTCCTGCTGGCCCTGGTCGGGGCGGCCGGACTGTGGTGGTCGAGTCTGGAGGAGGCGCCGATCCAGACGCCGACGGCCGACGCGACGGAGGAAGCTCCTGCCCCCGAGGAACCTCGCCCGGATGCGATGACGGCCGAGGTCGACCAGGCCGGCGGAGCTGGCGACGGCACGCAGGCGATCGCGGACCGCGAAGCGGTCATGGCGACTGCGCCGGAGCAGACCAGCGCGCCGAAGGGCCCACCGGTCCAGCTCACCGGTCGCCTGGTGCACGAGGGGAACGCGGCGGCCGCCAACGTGGAGCTCGTGTTCCGCGCGTTCCAGCAGTGGCAGGGAACGGTGCCGATGCCGGGGCCGCTCGAGGACTTCCTGCCGGGTGGGCGTCGGGCGCTCCCCAAGGATGCGCCGCGCACCAAGACGGATGCCGAGGGTCGCTTCACGATCGCGGTGCCGGGCGAGACCGGCGGTCGCCTCGAGCTGACCGACGACGCACTGTTGTTCGAGCGCGAAGAGACCGGCCGCGTGTCGCCCGCACGGGAGCCGGTGGATCTCGGCGTGCTGGGATTGATCCCCGCAGCCGAGGTGGCCGGCATCGTCAAGGACGAGCGCGGCGTCCGGCTGGCCGGCATCCGCGTGTCGCTGGCGCGGCAGGTCGAAGGGCCGTTCGGGCTGATGATGGTGCCGGGTCACCTGCAGACGAAGAGCGACGACGAGGGTCGCTTCGCGCTGCGCGGCGCGCGGCCCGGCAGCTACGAGCTGCGCACGCAGTCGAGCAAGCACGTCCCCGGCCGCCTCGCCGTCTCGCTGGAGAAGGGTGAGAAGGAGCACGGGATCGAGGTCGAGCTCGCGAGCGGCGCCGCGGTCGCCGGCCGCGTCGTGGATGATCTCGGGCGTCCGCTGGAGGGGATGCGGGTCCACGCGCAGCGCATGCGCTCGATGGGCCCGGTCGTCATCGATGGATTCGGCGGCGGCGAGGCCGCGGTCACCGACGCGCAGGGCGCGTTCACGATCGGCGGCCTCACCGACGAGCGCGTCACGCTGCGCGTGACCGGCAAGGGGCATGCACCGGCAGTGCGCAACGATGTGCCGGTCGGCGCCGGCGACGTGCTGCTCGAGATGAGCCGCAACGGTGGCGTGCGCGGCCGCGTCGTCGACGGCGCTGGCAACGGCGTCGCCGGATCGCAGGTCTCCGCGCGCCCGGTCGAGCGCGGGGAGATGTTCTGGGGCGGCCAGACGACGAAGACCGCGGAGGATGGCAGCTTCCTGCTCGACGACATCACGCCGGGGCGCAAGATCCTGACCGCGAGCGGCGAGCAGCACCTCGAAGCCGAGTCGCTGCCGGTCGACGTGCGCGCCGGGAAGGTCGAGCAGGACGTGCGGATCACCGTGCAGCGAGGCGCGATGCTCGAAGTGCTGGTGACCGACGGCAATGGCGAGCCGGTGCCGGAAGCGAACGTCGAGGTGCGCGAGCCATCGGAGGGCGCGGGCAGCATGGACGCGCTCGGCAATGGGCGTCAGGTCGTGCGGCGGACGGTGCGTGCCTCGGCGGGTGGCGCGCCGCGCTTCCTCGATGGCTCCGCGGAGCTGCTCGGCAGCGGCAAGACGGATGCGCAAGGGCGCGCGACGATCGGCGGGCTGCGCGCCGGTGCCGCGGTGGTGACCGCAACGCATCGCGAGCTGGTCGGCAAGGAGCGCCGGCACGTGGCGCTGCCGGCGGTCGGCAAGGCGGACGCGGCGCTGACGATGGTGCGCGGCGGCCATGTCGACGTGCGGGTGCTCGGCCCGGACGGCAGGCCGGCCGCCGACGAGACGATCCTCGTCGAGTTCGTCGGCAGTGATGCCGAGCCGATCCGCGCCCGCAGCGGGGCCGACGGGCTCGCCCGCATCGGCCCGCTCGCGCCCGGCGGTTACCAGGCACTGCTCGCGCTCGAGCCGAAGCCGCAGAACGCCGGCGGGTTCATGATCCTGGCGTTCGGCAACGGCCCGCGGCGAATCGAGAGCACGCGGACCAGCCTGCGCATCGACGAGGGGGAAGTCGCGACGCTGCAGCTCCGCAAGCCGCTGCTCGCCAAGGTCACCGGCACCGTCGTCGACGCCGCCGGCGTCGTGGCCGGCGCCGAAGTCTCGCTGCAGGGCGAAGGCGAGATGCGGATCCCCGGGCTGTCGAGTCCCAACTCGGCGCGCACCGATGCCTCCGGCCGCTTCGAGCTGAACGACCTGCCGGCCGGCGCGTACACGCTGACCTGGTCACGCAAGGACGCGCTGGTCCCGGGCGAAGAGAAGATCGAGCTGGCCGAAGGGCAGCAGCTCAGCCGCTCGCTCGCGATTCCGGGCGGGATCCTCGCCGTGACCGTGCACAGCGCGGAAGGCGAACCGCTGCGCAATGCGCAGGTCTCGGTCGATCGCACCCGCAAGGGCGACGATCAGGCGCCGCGCCAGATCATGATGTTCAGCGCGGTGTCTGCCAGCAGCGACGACAACGAGACGACGTCGATGCAGCTCGGCGGGCCGACCAGCGCGCGCACCGACGAGGACGGCCGTGCCGTGCTGCGCGACCTGCCGGCCGGTGAGTACCGCGTCACGATCCGTCACCGCACGCACGTGACCAAGGGCATCGGTGAGGTGCAGATCCCGGACCCGGGTCAGAAGGACCTCGGCACGATCAAGCTGGAGCAGGGTGCGTCGATCCGCGGCTCGGTCGTGGACGGCACCGGCCAGCCGGTGCAGTTCGCGATGGTCGTGTTGAAGGACGAGAACGGTTCCGAGCAGCGCACGATGGCGCAGAACGGCGCGTTCCGGTTCGACTCGCTGAAGCCGGGGAAGTACCGGCTCCGCATGGAGCGGCTGGGACCGGATCGCACGGAGCCCGCGCCGCAGGAGACGGAAGTCGAGGTGTTGCCCGGGAAGCCGACGCCGGTGAGGCTGGTGCAGTAGCCGGGAGCTGAAGCGGGTTCGGGATGGGGTTCGGGTTCGGGTTCTGAATCGGGACCGAAAGCGGGTTGGGGTTGGGGTTGGGATTCGGGTTCGGGTTCGGGTCCGACCGGGATCGGGACCGGGATCGGGATCGGGACCGGGTTCGGGTTCGGGGTCGGGGTCGGGAGCGCGCGCCCTCTCGCTACTCGCCGCCGATTGCTCGCGCCCAGGCTTGATGCAGCGCGCGGCGGAAGGCTGGCAGGTCCTCGCCGTGGCGGCTGCGCAGGTGCTGGGCGTCCACGCTCTCGCAGCGTTCGCGCAGCCAGGTGATGTCGCGCTCGATCTGGGTGCGCAGGGAGTCGGCGTCGGCATCGCGGCCGAGGCGGCCTGCGCTGTCGGCGGCGACGGTCAGTGCGAAGAGGTCGGCGCGGAAGGCGCGGTCGCGGAAGTGGTCGTCGTACAGCTTGGCGAGGGAGCCGGGGCGGAGGTCGCGCAGTCGGCGGACGAGGAGATGGAGTGCACAGACTCGCTCGCAGAAGTGGCGGGCGCGCTGGTCGCCGAAGCCGGGCAGGCGCTCGAACAAAGTGCGGATCCAGGCGATGCCGCTGCGCTCGTGAGCGTGGTGGGAAGGCCAATGGCGGCGCGGGGTGTGACCCTTGCCGAGGTCGTGGCAGAGGGAGGCGAGCATCACGGTGCTGCGGTCTTCGGGAGTGAGGTTGAGCTCGCGGGTGCGGCGCGCGGCCCATTCGAGGGTCAGGATCAGATGCAAGGCCTGGCTGACTTCGGGATGGTGGCGCTGTGGACCAGCCGGGCGCCCGTCGAACTGTGCGGCGAGTTCTGGTGCGATGGCGTCGAGCAGGCTGGCTTCGTGCAGCTCGAGCAAGAAGCGGCCAGGCGAGCGGCACTCGAGCAGGCCGGCGCGGAGCTCGGCCGCGATCGCTTCGGCCGGAGCGCTGCGCAGGAGCGCGGGATCGAGTTCGATGCGACGGAGCAGCGGATCGAGCCGGAAGTCCCACTGATGCGCACGGCGGTAGTAGCGCAGCCAGCGCACCGGGTGCTCGAGGATGCGGTCCTCGGGGTTGCCGACCGGCCGGATCAACTGTGCGCGCCAGTCGTCGAGCCCGCCGTGCGGATCCAGGATCTGGTCGTCGGACAGGCGCCAGGCCAGGGCGCCGATCGTCATGTCGCGCGCAGCGAGGTCGTGCTGCAGCCGCAGCTCGAGCGGCTCGTCCGGGGTGCCGTCGCGGAATGTCGTGATCTCGATGCGTTGCTCGCCGAGCCGGCATGCCAGCGTGCCGCGCGCGCGGTTGGCCGGCGTCGTCGGCAGCAGCAGGTCACGCGACGCGAGCAGCTGCTCGCCCTGCTCGACCGAAGCTGCCCAGGCGAGATCCAGGTCGGCGGCCGGGGGGCCGGTGATGCCGGCGCGCCGGCACTCTTCGGCGAGGGCGACGCTTCCGACGATGCAGACACCGAGCTCCGGCGCCGCGAGCCAGGGCGCGAGTGCGCGCAGGCGGGCCGCCGGGTCGGTGAATGCGTTCACCCCCCCTTGGGGAGCGGGTTCTTCTTGAGCCACGTGCGCGCCTCGGTGGCGGTCGTGAAGCGCTGGCCGGTGATCGCGAACAGCGCGTCGCCGACGTCGCCGCGCCAGACGCGCCACGCCTTCCAGCGTTTCTCCCACCATTCGGCTGGCGGATTCGCCGCGCCGTGGATGTCGGTCGGGATTGGTTCGTCGAGGTGATCGAGCAGCAGATCGAGGGCCTGCTTCTCCTTCTGCTCGCGGGCGAGCTGCACGATCGCCTGTTGCAGCGGGACGTGCTCCTGGCCGTACTCGGCGCGGAACAGGTCTTCGAGCAGCTTCCAATCGGCCGGCGCGTAACCGAGCTTGCCGAGCGACTGCACGAGCTGCGTGGCGACCGGCCCGCTGGCGACCACCTCCTTCTGTTCGAGCAGCTGCCGCACCAGCGGCTTGCTCTCCTTCGCCGGTTGGTGCCCGAGGGCGGCGGCGGCGGCCTTGCGCACGGTCACTGCCTCGTCGCGCCGCACCACGTCACCGAGCGGGCGCACCAGCGATTTGTGACTGCCGGCCGCGAGCGCTTCGACCGCCGCGAGGCGGTCGGCGAGCTTGGCGCCTTTGACCGAGAACGCCTTGCGGAACTCGCCGACGGCGTTGCGTGCTTCCGCGTCGGTCCAGGTGGCGACGGTGCGTTCGGCGACAGCAGGAGCCGGCTGTGCGGCCGGCTTGGGATCCTGCGCCCCCAGCACCACGGTGAATGCGAGCGCGAACATGCAGCCAGCTTACTGCGCGGCCGGAGCCAGGGTGACCGCGACGAACGCGGCATAGATCCCGAGCAGCAGGATTCCGAATGGGCGGGAAACCCCATGCCGCCGGAGCAACGTGAACGCGAGCAGCAGCGTCAGCAGCAGCCCGACTGCGATCGAAGGTCCGTTCTCAGGCCAGTCCACCGGCAGCGGTCGCACGATCGCGGTGACCCCGAGCACCGAGCAGAGGTTGAACACGTTGCTGCCGATGACATTGCCGACGGCGATTCCGGACTCGCCGCGCACGGCAGCCACTGCGGACGTCGCCAGCTCCGGCAGGCTGGTCCCGACCGCGACGATCGTCAGCCCGATCACGATGTCGCTGATCCCATGGGCGCGCGCGATCCCGGTCGCGCCGTCGACGAGCCAGCCGGCGCCGTAGAACAGCCCCGCCAGACCGGCGCCGACGAACAGCAGGTGCATCGCCGTGCCCAGACGCGAGCGACGTTCGGCGGTCACTTCGAGCGGCAGGTCCTGCGCACCCTCGGGATCCATCCGGCCGCGCCGGATCAGCTGCACGGTGAACCACACCAGCAACAGGAACAGCAGCGCGCCTTCCCACTGGTAGAGCTGGTTGCCGATCAGCGCGAGCCCGGGCGTCAGCAGCGTGATCGCCAGCAGGAACACGAGCTCGAACCGCACCGTCGAGCCGTGCTGCGCGATCGGGCTGATCGCGGCCGCCAGCCCCAGGATCAACCCGATGTTGGCGACGTTGCTGCCGAACACGTTTCCGGTCGCGATGCCGGAGTTGCCCTGCAGCGCGGCCCCGAGGCTGACGACCAGCTCCGGCGCCGAGGTCCCGAACGCGACCAGTGTCAGGCCGACGACCAGAGGGGTCACGCCGAGCTGCAGCGCGATCCAGACCGAGCCGCGCACGAGCAGTTCGGCCGCGACGACCAGCGTCGTCAGGCCGGCCGCGATCAGGAGCCAGTCGGACATCGGCGGGAGGATAGCGAGCGACTCCAGCCGGCCGATGCCGCCGGTCGATCAGGGACGCATGCAGGTCCGGATCCTCGCGCTCGGTGCACTGTCGACGTTCACCGCATGTCTGGAGATGCGGCACGAGATCACGCTGCAGGCGGATGGCTCCGGCGTGCAGCGGCTCGAGCTGGCGCTGACGCCGGACGTGTTGGCGACGGCGCGTGCGTTCGCGGCCGCCAGCCAGACCGACCTGCGCGGCCGGGCGCCGGACGACGTGTTCCGCGAGGCGAACGTTGCCCGCGAGCTGACCGAGGCCGGGCTGGCGTTGACGGAGTACCGCACGCGCAAGGAGCGGCGTGCCGAGTTCGTCGAGATCACGGCGACGTTCGACTCGTTCGCGACGCTGTGTCGCAGTCCGCTGAGTGGCCCGCGGGCGCAGTGGCGGCTCGAACGCACCGCAGACGAAGCGGTGCTGCGGCTGTTGTTCTGGCCCCAAGGGGAGGCAGCGCATGCCGCGGCGACCGAGCAAGCGGCCGAGTTGGAGCGCGATCGAGTCGACGCGGCGATGCGCAGCTACTTCGAGCGGCAGCGGCAGAAGATCGCCGGGCTCGACCTGACCTTCGTGCTGCATCTGCCCGGTGACGTGCAAGGTTGCGGCGGCGGTTGCGAGAAGATCGACGCGCGCACCGTCCGCGTCGCGATCACGGCCGACGACGTGCAGCAACCCGCTGACCTCGTGCGGTTGCTGGCGCCGCGTTTCGAGGTGCGGTTCACGGCCGGTGCCGGCAAGCTGCGCGAGCTGGCTGGACCGGCGAGTGCGGCGGCCGCAGCCGAGGCCGCGACGCCGGCGCCCGCAGCCGCGCCGGCTGCCAGTCGAGGGCAGTGACCGGGAGCGCGGTGCTGCGGCGTTCGCAGCAGCGGTTCACGAATCCTCCGAGCTAACCTCGCCGGTGTGGATGCCAGCTCGACTGTCCGCTCGCTGACCGCGCTGCGCCTGTGGGTCGCGCTGCTCGGCGGGATGTTGCTCGGCGCCGGCCTCGTGCTGCACGGGCAGATCGCGTTCGCGCACTACGTCCGGGATGAGGTCGAACGCACGTTCTTCCTGTGGCGCGCGATCGCGGAGATCACGTTCGTGTTCCAGTCGCAGGACGTGCAGCTCGCGCTCGGTGCGGGCGTGCTGCCGCCGGCGATCCTGCGTGAGTGCGACCGCGCCGCCTGGGCGCTGGTCGTGATCGGCCTCGCGGTCGCCGCCAGCGCGCCGCTGTTACGACGGCGCCGGCGCAGCGCGCATCTGTGACGGTCAGTTCGCCGTGCGGCGCTCGACGTAGCGGCCGCCGTTCTGCTCGGCGATCGCCTTCATCAGCTCCTGGCCCGACATCCCGGCGCGTTGGATCTCCTGGCGCTCACGCTCGTTCGGTTCGCCGGAGATGTAGACGGTGTTGATCCGCATCTGCGCGAACCGGTTCGTCTCGGCGATCAGGCGCAGGATCTCCTTCGGATCGATCACCTCGCCGACGCTGGGCAGCCCGTCGGACAGGATGAACACCTCGTCGGCATGGCTCTCGTAGCGGTCGCCGTAGGTCAGCGATTTGATCTTCAGCGCCTCCTGCATGCCGGCCCAGACGTTCGTGCCGCCGTCGGCGCGCAGGTTCTCGACGTACTTCTTGAACGCGTCGCGGTTCTTGCGGTCGGCCGGGACGAGCTGCTTCTGCCAGGTGCTGGCGTTCTGGCTGAACGTCACCACGTTGAAGCTCGCCTCGTCCGGCAGCTGCGCGACCGCGCGCAGCAGCTCGCGCTTGGCGACGTCGAGCCGGACCGGCATCTCGTCCGGCAGCTCGCCGGTGGTGCCGCCGGGCGGGATCGAGAAGTTCATGCTGCCGGAGACGTCGACGATGAACAGCACGCGCGTCCCCTGCACCGGGATCCCGAAGAACCCCTGCGCGACGGTCTTGTCGCTGGTCGACTTCGGCGCATCGGCGACCTTGAACCGGTCCTTCTCGCGCTCCCAGAACGCGCGCCACTCGGTGATCGCGTCGATCGGGAAGATCGCGCCGGTCAGCGAGATCAGCACTTCGTGCACACGGTGGCGCAGGATCCCGGACAGCTCGCCGCTGCGCACCTGCTCGGGATGCTGCACGAACCGGTCCAGCACGTCGATCAGCGCCGGCACCGCTTCGCCGCTGCGGTGCTTCTCGAGGAAGCCGACGAGGCTCAGGTCGCCGCGCCAGCCGCTCTTGCCGAGCGCTGCGACCGCGGCGCGCACCGCGAACCGGCGCTGATCGTCGCTGAAGCCTGCCGCGTCGCGCGACAGCAGCTCGTCGAGCGACGTGACCAGGGACTGGATCACCGGTTCCGACGTCTCTCGCTCGAGTGATTGCGCCAGCGCGTCGAACGCAGCGCGGTCGCGCAGCGCGCGCAGCCCCTCGGCCGCCGCGAGGCGCACGACGTTCTCCGGCGCGCGCAGTCCCTGCTCCAGCGTCGGGCGGTGCGCGAGGTCACCCCACGCGCCGATCGCCGTCAACGCGGCGGCCATCGCAGCCTTGTCGAGCTCCTTGCTGCCGAACTTCGCCGGCGTGCCGCGCGCGACCTCGATCACGAAGTTGCGCGCCGCCGGGTCCTGGAACTTGATCAACGCCGCGGCGCCGAGCGACCGCGCCAGTGCCGGCGCCATCTCGCGGGTGTACTTCCCGCGGTCGAACCCGATCGCCGCGACCGCGAGCACGCGCTCGGCAGCTTCGGCGTTGCCGAGCGCGACCGCGGCATCGAGCAGGATCTCGAGCTCGCGCAGCGCGGTCACGCGGCCGATCAGGCCCATCGGCAGCAGGTCGTAACGTTTGGCGACCGAGCTCTTCTCGATGTCGGCGTCGCTGGCGAGGTCGACCTTGCCGCTGCGGTAGGCCTTCAGCCAGGCGTCGAAGGCCTTCAACACCTTCGGATCGGCAGCGCCCGGCGCCGCGATCGGCTCCGCAGGGGAGGCGGCGAAGCCACTGCAGAACAGGAACAACAGCGCGAGGAGCCGGATCATCGGGGGCCGGGGATCCTAACGTGACCCCGCATCACCGTGTCACGGCGCGTCCGCCGTTGCGCTCGGCGAGGGCCTGCATCAGCGCGGCGCCGCTCATCCCGGCGTTGATCGCGGCCTGCTGGTCGGCGTAGGTCTCGACGCTCCCGATGTAGACCGTGTGGATCCGGGCGCCGGCGAGGCGATTCAGCTCGGTCGCGAGGCGCAGCAGCGTGTGCGCGTCCTGCACCTCGCCGACGGTCGGCAGCCCGTCCGACAGCACGAAGATCTCGTCGACCGGCAGCTCGTAACGGCTCCCGCGCACCGGGACGCGCGACCGCAGCGCACGCTCGAGTCCGATCCAGACATCGGTGCCGCTGTCGGCACCGAGCCGCTCGACGTACGAGCGGAAGCGTCGCTTGTTCTCCGCGGTCGCCGGCACGAGCTCGGAGCGCCACTCGCGCACCCCTTCGCTGAACAGCACGAGGTTGAACAGGGTCGTCTCCGGCAGCCCGTCGACGCAGCCGAGCAGCTCGCGCTTGGCGATGTCGAGGCGCGTCGGCGGCGGTGCGCGGGCATCACCGGTCTCCTTGCCGCGATCGCTGAACCCCATGCTCCCGGACACGTCGACGACGAACACGATCCGCGAACCGGTTGCCGGGAGATCGAAGAACCGCGCTGCGCTGGTGCCGCCCTGGTCGACCGGCGGACGCGGCGCGACGACGAAGCGCGCCTGCTCGGCGGTCCAGAACTCGCGCCAGCGCTGTGGCTCCGCCAGCGGGAAGAACGCGCCGGTGAGCGAGCAGAGCGTGCGATGCGCCTTCGCGAGCACCCACGGCGAACGCCGCGGCGGCTTCGCGCGCTGCGACTCCAGGACTTCGATCAGGGCCGGCACACCGGCTGCGATGCGCACTTCGTCGAGCAGGTCGATCGCCGCCAGGTCCACCGTCTCGTCCTGGTGGGCGAGCGCGCCGACGGCTGCGGCGCCGAGCTGTTCGGCCAGCAGCTCGTCGCGGGTCGTGCGCCGCGCGTGCAGCAGCCGCGCCGCATCCAACGCAGCCGCGAGCACGCCCTGGTCGCTCTCGTTGGCGAGCATCTCTGCCAACGCCGGCAGCGCGGCCGCATGCGCGGCACGCGCGACCGCCCCGGCCGCCGCGCAGCGGACGCTCGGTGCTTCGGCGCTCAACGCGCGCTCGATCGCCGGCCGGAACACCGGCAGTCCGCAGGCGCCCAGCGCGCGCACCGCGGCCGCCTGTGCCGCGGGGCGCAGCGGCGGTGGCTCCAGCGCATCGAGGCGGTCGCCGCGCGCGGCATCGAACAGCACCGCGATCGCGCGCGGATCCCGCAGCCCTGCGAGCGCGGCGTCGGCGATGGCGCGGGCCGCGACGGCGCCGTGGTCGTCGCCGCTCCGCGGCCCGAGCTGTGCGGCGGCCGCGACCCAGAGCAGGGCGTGCGCCGTTTCGGCGGTGCCGCACCGCGCCGCCGCCAGCGTCAGCAGCTCGAGGTCGCGCTGGGGCGTCAGCCGGTGGTCCTCCTCACGGATCCCGGCGCGGCGTGACCAACCGGCATCGGCCAGGTCCTCGAGGCTGGTCAGGTCCACCATGCCGGCCAGGAACGCCTTGGCCCATTTCCCGCAGTTCTCCGCGATCCGCCCGGGATCGGGCGGGCGGGTGCTCTGCTGTGCCGGCGCGAGTGCAGCCAGCAGCAGCAGGACCGGAGCGAGGCGGGACACGACGGGCCCTTTTAGCCCGTGCGGCCTGCGCGGTTACGCGGCGGCGCTACCTGCCCTGCTTGGGCTGCGGCGGGGGCTGCTGTGCTGGGCTCGGCTCCGTCGGCCGAACCCGGATGCGCGGCTCCGGCGCCGCCCGCGGCGGCGGAGGTGCCCGGCGCACGTGCATGATCGCGCCGTCGGCCGGCAGCGTCATCCAACGCTGCGGCTGCGGAACGAACTGCAGCTGCGGCTGCGCGCCACCGACCCAGAACGTGGCGCTGTCGCCGGTCACCGAGAACATCCGGACCTCGATCCGGAGTGTCCGGACTTCGTCCGGGTGCTGCTCGTTGAACCGCGCGAACTCCTGCGCGAAGTCACGGTCCTCCTCGCAGCAGCGCACGAAGAAGTGACTGCGCAGCGACTCTGGTTCGAGCTCCCGCGCACTGCTGAGCGCGAAGCGCAGCTCGCCCGGTGCATTCGCCTTCGCCAGCAGACTCAGCGTCGTCTCGAGCTGCGCGATCTGCCGGCTGAACTGCTGCTGCGGCTCGATGAACCGCTTCTGCGTCAGCCAGGTCATCAACCGCACCGGCCCGCGCAGATCGGTGGCGAGCACGTCGACGCGTGGCTGGATCCACTCGATCGGCTCCTTCTCGGCGTCGACCTGCAGCTGCTTCAGCACGCTCGCCCCCTGCGCGGCGGAGTTGGCCGCATAGCGCGCGAGGTAGTACGGGTGCAGCGGCTGCGGTTGGCCCGGCAGCGCGACCGATGCCGAGGGTGCGGTGGGCGTGTTCGCGACGAGCGGCACATTGGGACCGGTCGCGATCGGGGTCTCGCGCGGTTGCTCCGCGGTCTGCGGACCCGGATCGAGCGGAGCCTGGCTCCCCGGGAAGCCCAGCCGCACGACGGCGATCATCGCGGCGGCCGCGGCGGCGCCGAGCAGCACGTAACGCAGCTTGGCTGCGGCCGGGACCGGCGGCAGCACGTCGACGGCCGGGGCGGCTTCGCCCGCTTCGATGCGCGCCCACAGGCGGTCGCGGAAACCGCGGCCGACCTGCGCGTGCGGCAGATCGAACGTCAACGCCTGCGCGGCCTGCAACTCACGGCTGAACTCGGCGCAGCCGGCGCATTCGTGCAGGTGCGCCTGCAAGGCAGCGTGACGTCCGGCCGGGAGCCTTCCATCGAGCTCCAGCGAGAGGTCTTGGCGGTGTTGGTGGCAACCCATGGTGCGGAGTCAGATCTTGATCTGGTCGGCGACGGCGTTCTTGAAGCGCTGTCTGGCGCGGAACAGTCGCGTCGAGACGGTCTTGATCGGGATGTTGAGGATCGCGGCGGCGTCCTCGTAGCTGAGGCCCTGCATCTCGCAGAGCAGGAAGGCATCACGGAACTTGGTCGGGAGGGCTTCGATCGCGGCCTCGATCGCGCTGCGCGCCTCGCGCGCCTGCGCGAGATCGTCGGGACGGTCGCCGCGCAGGTCTTCGGGGACCAGCGGCTGGTCGTCGTCCCGTTGCACGTCGCGGAACAGCCGCATCTTGAACTTGCGCCGGCGCAGATGGTCGAGGCAGAGGTTGCGCACGACGCGGTAGAGCCAGGGCCGGAACGCGGTCGGCGGCACCTGGCTCAGGTGGCGATACAGCGCGAGGAAGGCATCCTGCGCCACGTCCTCGGCGAGCAGCTGATCCCGGAGCATCCGCGTGGCGTAGCTCTTGAGGGCGTCGGCGTGCTCGGTGACGGCGCGGTTGAACGCGACCGTCAGGACCGGATCGGACTCGGGCAGGGACTGCATCGCTGCGGTGCGCTCAGACCATCACGCCAGGGGTGCGGCGGCGGAGCTGCGGCTGCGGCGCGGGCTTCGTGCTGCCGGCTTTGGTCTTGTCGCCGGACTTCTCCTTCGACTCGGCCTGCACCTCGAACTGCATCTCGCCGAGGTGCGTGCGCACGCGGCGCTTGATCTCGTCGACGTCGACCTTCACGTCCGGCGGCTCGACGACGACCATCACCTCCTGGCCGTCCAGCTTCAGGATCCGGGGCTCCTCGCCATCCCCGCCGCGCAGCGTGATCCGGCGCACCGGCGTCGACTTCTTCTCGCTCTTGGTCTCGGTCCTGACTTCGATCTGCCGCTCCTGCACCGGTTGTGGGGCGCGATCGGTCGCGGCCGGAGCACGCGGGGCGCGCATCACGCGTGCGCGCGGCTGTGCGGGCTGGGCCGGTTGTGCTGGCTGGGCCTGCTCGACCGGGGCGTGGGCGCGCATGCGCGCGCGCGGCTGCGCCGGTGCGGCGGGGGGCTGTGGCGGCTTGGGTGCCGGGA
Organism: uncultured candidatus Brocadiaceae bacterium; assembly: GCA_964483245.1. GTDB lineage: Bacteria > Planctomycetota > UBA1135 > UBA1135 > UBA2386 > CAZABP01. The sequence continues at coordinate 26,415 of CAZABP010000029.1, forward strand.
CGGCCTGGAACGTGCGGAACTGGCCCTGTGCGCCCGGGGTCCAAGTGAACGTCCGCGTCCCGCCGCCGCCGGGGAGACCCTGCACGCGGAAGTTGCCGCCAACACCCGGGTGCCCTTCGCCATCGCGCCACACCATCCAACGACCGCCTCGCGCCTGGCCGCGCGCGCCGCCGTCGTCGTCATCGTCGTCGTGTTCCTCGGCATGCCGCATGTGCTCGGCGTGCATCTCCTTCATCGCAGCGCGGATCTCCTCGCGGATGATCCGGCGGAGCTCCTGCTTCCATTCCTCGCCGAGCTGGGCCTCGGCACGAGGAGCCGCGGTACGCGGGGTCGCGGCGCGGGCCCGTGGGGCTGGAGCGGCCTGGCCCTCGCCCCGGCGGATGACGGCGCCTTGCCCGGTCGCGGGGGTGACCGCGAGGGCGATCGCGGCGGGGAGCAGGAGGCTGGTCAGCGTGCGCATGTCGGCGTTCCTTTCGGGACAGGTGCTCTGTGGGTCGGTCGGCCCACCAGGGCCACCGCAAACGGGGCAGAAACGGGGTTGCGCCCCTGGAAACTCCTATCGGTGCCGTTTCGGGACATCCTGACGCAGGATCAGCCGATGGCGGCGGCTGTCGATCTGCAGATCCAGGCGCCCGAGCACGTTCAGCCCGAGCAGGCCGGACCCGGCCAGACCGCCCGGAAGGTCGTGGACGACGGCCCGCGCGTTCTGGATCCGCAGCTCCCCGATCCGGATCTCCGGCAGACGGACGATCTGGCCTTCGACCGTGCCGCTCGCGGTCTCGATCTTCACGCGCTGGGTCTTGCCAGCGAGCAACCCCAGGCGCTGGGCCACCGCGGTCGGGATCGTCGTCAGCGTGGCGCCGGTGTCGACGATCATCGGGACCGTGATCGAACCGACCGTGACCTGGGTCTGGATCGAGTGTGTGTCCGGGTCGAATGGGATCTCGACGACCCCGCTGCGGTCCGAGGTGGCGGGTGCCGGGCGCCGGGCCGTAGCAAGGCGTTGCGCCGTGAGCAGTCCGTCGTGGGTCGGGAACAGCAGCAGCCCCTCCTCCAGGACGTCCCATGCTTCGCCGGCCCGCTGCTGCTGCAGGAGACCCCGTGCGATGCTGGCGAGACCGTCGGCCAGCCACTCCCCGAGGGCCGGTTGTGCGGCCGCGGGGACGCCGCGGTACCACGCCAGCGCAGCAGCCGCATCCCCTGCGCGGACAGCCACTTGCACCGCCAGCTCGAGCAGGGATGGCTGCCCGGGATGAGCCGCCATCGCCGCCCGGACCTCGGCCAGCGCCCGGACCGGATCCCGCTCGAGCCAGGCCCGCGCCAGCGCCGCCCGAGCCGCCACCTGGTGCCGGGTCAGGAGTTCCAGGTTCTCGCGCCGGCGCTCGAGCGCGACCGCCTGGTCCAGGAGCCGGAGCGCCTGCTCGCAGGCTGCGATGCTGCCGTCGCGGACCAGCTCCGCTGCCCGGTTCGCGAGATGCGCCGGGTCCCGCTCGCGCAGGTCCGTGCGGACACGTTCCAGGTCCAGCGTGGCCGGCTGCCCGAGCCAGAGCAGGATCGGGTCGACCGGCAGCGCGACGTCCCCAGCCGCCAGCCCTACCGCCCGCCCCTGTGCGTCGACCAGCACCTCCTCCTCCGGGACCGAGCCGGAGAGCTGCAGCAGCCCCGCTTCGGTGCGGCCGGTCACCTGGGCGCGCCCGAAGCGCGGCGCCACGACCCACTCCCCCGGCGCCAGCTGCTCGCTGGCGCGGACGGGCGGCGGCGCGAACGGGAGCGCCCGCGCGCTCTGCGCCAGCAACAGCAGGTATGGGGGCTGTGCCGCCCAGGTCACGACGCCGATCCGCGCAGCCGGATCGGCGACCAACGACGGCGGGCCGTCTCCCTGCGTTGCCGCCCGCAGCGACAGCAGCAGGTAGACCTCCTGTTCGTTGCGCCCGCGGATCGCGAGTGCCACGTGGTGCGTGCCGTCGATCTGCACGAGCGCCCGCCACTGCTCGGGCGACAGCGAGGGCGCGGTTGCCGGTGGGGCTTCGCTGGAGGGAGGCGGCGCTTCGCGCGCAGGTTCGTCCGCGCCAGTGGTGGACGGCGCCTGCGGTTGCGCATCCTGTGCGCGGTCGCGGAACGCGACGACGGCCGCCGCTCCGGCGACCAACACGGCCGCAGCGACGAACCAGCCGGTGCGCGAGCGGCGTTGCGTCCATACCGCACCGCAGGCCGCGCAGACGGCTTCGTCACTTCGCCTCGGCGTCAAACAGGCCGGGCACAGGATCGGGCTTGGTGACACGCCTGGCCGGCCAAACATACCATCGCGTCATGTCCGCCCGCGGCGTCCTGGTCATCACCTGCGGCCTGCTCGCCGCGTGCGGCGGACGTCACGGCCATCGGCTCGAAGCTCCGACGCGCGGCGCATTCCCGATTCCGGCCGACGTGCGTGCGGTCTCCTGGATGTTGCCGGAAGGGCAGATCAGCTTCGAACCGGGCACGACCCGCGAGGTCCGGTTCCGCGGCGAGACGTTGAAGGCGGCCGACACCGCGGAGCTGCTCGCGCAGTTCGAAGCACTCGACCTCACACCTCGGTTGCTCGGCATCACGGATGGCGTGATGCGGATCGAGGTGCCATCCCTGCCGGCATCGGTGGACGCACGCTACGCGAAGATCGTCGCCAAGCTGGTCGTCGAGCTGCCGCCGGAGATCGCGATCACGGCCGAGACCGGCAACGGTCCGCTCGGCGTCACCGGCTGGCGTGCCGAGGTCCGGCTCCGCACTGGGCACGGCAAGCTGTATCTCAGCGATTGCGAAGGAGATGCGACGTTGCGCGGCAGCGGCGCGCCGATCATCGTGGACCGCCATCGCGGCAATCTGGATGCGTTCGGCAGCGAGATGCTGATCCAGGTGTTCATGGCGAGGCTGGGCGATCGCCTGCTGCGCGTCGTCAACACCAATGGTGCGATCCAGGCGCACGTGCCGGCGGACGCGTCGTTCGAGCTGGATCTGGTCGCCGTGCGCGGCGAGGCGGCCAACTCGTTCGGGATCCCGGCCGAGCGCGGCCCGGAGAGCGTCCGGATGCGCGGCACGGTCGGTGACGGGGGGCCGCTCGTGCACCTCGAGACGATCCACCGCGGCAACGTGTCGTTGGCAGGGACCGCTCGCTAGGAGGGGTGGTCCCGAACCCCCGCTGCGTGCGGCCGGCGGCGCCGACCGCCGGCGTGAATCTTGCGAAAAGTCCTGCAACGTCGTGGATGGGATTGCGTAGTGCGACGTCTTGGTGACGGTCGCTGCACGGCAGCGGCTACCACCAAAAATCCGGTGATCCGTGATTACTTCGCCCCCGTCACGGACTACCGGGATCCCGTAACAGCGTCTCAGCGGAGGCAGGGCCGCTCCTTGGGTGCCCCCACCTTGCTCCGCATTCCGGAACAGCCAGGAATCCCATGGTCCACGGCAGGCGTCTGCTCGTCTTTTCACCGACCGATCCGAAGTCGGCGCGACTCCACGCGCTGACGCAGGATTGGGGTTGTCTCGTCACCTCCTGCACCTCACTCGACGAACTGCGCGGTCGGTTGGAGGGGGGCGAATACGACATGGTGTTGATCGAGAACTCGCGGGTCGTGCAACGCCTGGTCGCCGACGGCGACCCGAATGGATCCCTGCTGGAGACCCCGCTGGCCGACATCGAGAAGCGCCACGTCATGCGCGTGCTGTCCGCCAATCGAAACAACAAGACGCGCACGGCGCGCGTGCTCGGGATCGACACGAAGACGCTCTACAACAAGCTCAAGTCGTACGAGAACAGCACGCGCATGCCGCGCGAGCGCACCGATGGGCGCACCGACGGCCCGGGTGCCGCCGGTCATCCGGGCGGCAATGGCCGTTCGCGACTGGACGCACGCCCGGCACGCTGAGCGGGACCTGAGTCGCAGCGGGGAGGAGATCGACGGCTAGACTGCGCCGCTCCCGATGCGGCCCCGCAGCAGGTTCCTTCGTCTCGCTCTAGCTTGCAGCCTCTTCGCCGCCGTGCTCGGTGCGCAGGCGGATCCGGATGAGTACTGGATGTCGGTCTCGCTCGATCCGGGCGCGCGCGCGATCCGGGGTGAGCAGCAGATCACGTGGACCAACCGCAGCGGTGCGCCGACCGAGGAGCTGCGCTTCCACCTGTACCTGAACGCGTTCCGCGACCAGCGGACGACGTTCATGCGCGAAGCGGGTCCGGCGTTCCGCGCGCAGTGGCGGGCGCACGACTTCGGCTCGATCCGGTTGCAGTCGCTGATCGTCGAACGCGGGAGTGAGCGGGTGGAGCTGTCGGCGCAGTGCAAGCCGATCAGCCCCGATGACGGCAACCCGCACGACGCGACGGTCCTGCTGGTGCCGCTGCCGGCTGCAGTCGGACCGGACGAGCGGATCCGGATCCGCACGCGGTTCGAGGCCTTGCTGCCCAAGGCGCACCGCCGCACCGGTTGGATTCCGGGTGGTGGGATCTTCGCGATGCAGTGGTTCCCCAAGCTCGGCGTGCTCGGTGAAGGTGGTCGCTGGCAGTGCCACCAGTTCCACGCCAACACCGAGTTCTTCTCCGGCTTCGCGACCTACGACGTGTCGGTCGAGCTGCCGCGGAGCTGGGTCATCGGCGCGACCGGCGGGCTCGGCACCGAGATTGAGAACGCAGTTCCGGACCGCGCGCGCAAGGTGGTGCGCTTCCGCCAGGCGAACGTGCACGACTTCGCGTTCGTCGCCGATCCGCAGTTCCGCGTGCATCGCCGCACCTGGCAGCCAACCCCGGCGATCCTCGCTCGGCACGAGACGGCGCAACCGGTGGAACTCCTGTTGTTGCTGCATCCGGAGCACGACCGCGGCGTCCAGGCCGCGCGGCACTTCGAAGCGGTCGAATGCGGGCTCGCGTTCTTCGGCGAGCGGTTCGGCCCGTATCCGTACCCGACGCTGACCATCGTCGATCCCGGCAGCGACGTGTTCGGTCGCAGCTACGGCGGCGGGATGGAGTATCCGACGCTGATCACGTGCGGGACGCGGCTGTTCCTGCACGCGCGCGAACTGGTGCCGGAGAGCGTCACGGTGCACGAGTTCGGGCATCAGTACTGGTACGGCCTGTCGGCGAATGACGAGTCGGAGGAGTCCTGGCTCGACGAGGGGATCAACAGCTACAGCGAGAACCGCGCGCAGCAGCTGCACTACGGCTCGAAGGTCGCGCCGGTGCACGTGACGCGGTTCGGCCTGCTGCCGCTCGCCGGGGTGACCGCGCCGATGCAGCCGGAGCGAGGCCTGCTGTCGCTGCATCACCTGCCGGGGATGCACCGCCTGCCGGGCGACGTCGGCTCGGCGCTGGCCGGACTGCGGTTCCGCGGGCGCCTGATCCCGGATTCGCCGCTGCTCGAGTTGTTGGCGTTGCAGCCGACGGCGACGCAGCTGCGCGAGGTCTCGCGCGACCTGCACGCGTTCGACCGCGCCCGGATGCTGGCCGCCGACAATCCGGATCCGCTCGTGCTGCCGGCCTGGAAGTACGCCTCGCGCACGAGCTACGTCACGAACAGCTACTCCCGGCCGGCGACGCTGCTGGTGACGCTCGAACGGCTGGCGGGTCGCACGCGCTGGTGGGATTTCCTGCGCGCGTTCCACGAGCAGGCGCGGTTCCGCCATCCGACGACGGCGGAGTTCCGCGGGCTGCTCGCCGAGCGCTGCGGTCCGGCGGTGGCGGACTTCTTCGCGCGCGCCAGCGAGCCGCAGGCGGAGTTCGACTACGGCGTCGCCTCGGTCGAGACTTCGCCGGGTCTCGCGACCGTGACCGTGCGCCGCTACGGCAACCTGCGCGGGGACGTGCGCGTGCGGTTCCGGTTCGTCGGACGGCCGGACGAGTGGCGCACGATCCCGGCCGCCGAGCCGGGTCCGCTGTGGCAGTTCCGCTTCGAGGACGAGACCAACGGCGCGCCCTGGGGTCGGCTCGTCGACGTTTGGGTCGATCCGCCGGCGTTCGACATGGCCGGTGAGGAGATGGAGGCGCGCACCGGGCCGGTCGGGGTCTATTTGCTGGATGCGAATCTGCTGAACAACGCGTGGCGCGCGGCACCGGACCGCCAGCCGGCGCGCTACCGCGCGATCCGCGCGCTGCTGCAGGCGCAGACGATGCTTACGTTCGCGGGGTTCGCCGGATGAACGGCGACCCGGACCGCGGCATGTTCCGGATCCTGCTCGGGGCGTTCGCCGGCGCGTTGAAACACCCGCTGCTGTTGTTGCTGGCGTGGTTGATCGTGACCGTGCCGGCGGCGTTGGCGGTGCTGCCGGCATACGCGGCGACCGACGCGGCGCTGAGCTCGCACGCCGGCGCGTCGTATCTGGCCGACGACTACCTCGACGCCGATCTCGCGCGTCTCACCCCGGCGATCACGCTCCGGTTGACCGGAGGACTCGCGTTCGTGCTGCTCGCATGGGCGTTCCTGGCCGGCGGCGTCATCGCGACCGCGGCGACCGGGCTGCGCGCGAGCTGGCGGCAGTTCCTGATCGCCTGCAGCGTCAACCTGCTGCGCAACCTGCGCGTGATCCTGCTCGGGCTCCTGCTCGCGTTGTTGCTCGGCTGGGGCGCGGACGCGACCGCCGGTCTGCTGCGCGAGCGCTGGGCCGACGCGGATCCCGGACCGTTCGTGTCGATCCCGGGGTTCGCGTGGTTCGGGCGGCCGTTCGTCGCGGAGGCGGTCGCGTGGGGGTTCGGGTTCCTGTTCCTGCTGCTGCTGTTTCTGGCCAAGGTCGCGCTGGCACGCCTGGTGCTGCACGACCGGAGCTGCGCCCTGCTGGCGTGGCTGCGGAGCTTCGGGACCCTGCTGCGCCGGCCGCTGCGGATGCCGCTCACCGTTGCCGGGTTCGCGTTCGTATGGCTGCTCGGCTCCCACCTGATCGGGATGGGGACCGCCTACCTGCTCGAAGTGCGCCAGCAGATCTGGCTCGGCCTCGCCTGCGGCCAGCTCGGCGTGCTGTGGAGCCAGGTGGCGCTGGTCGCCTTCCTGCTCGCCGCCCGGGAGTTCGTACCGGCCCTCGCGTTGCGCGTGGAGCCGGTGACCGGGACCCGGGAGGTGTGGCTCGAGCCGGAGACCGAACCGGATACGGACCCCGAACGCCCGCCGCAGACATGAAGAGATCGATCCTGCTGTTGCTGCTGCCTGTCCTGTGCGCGCAGGAGGCTGTCGCTCCGCCGTCACCCGCGTTCCACCGCGACCGGCGCGAACGGCTGCTGGAGGCGCTGCGCACCGAGCTCGGGCCGGGCGAGGATGCGGTCGTCCTGCTGCGCGGCGAGCCGGACACGCCGGACATGGCGGCGTTCTACCAAGGACACGAGTTCGCGTATCTGACCGGCGTACGCGAGCCGAACTGCGCGCTGCTGATGTTCGTGCGCAGCGGCGAGCAGGTGTTGCTGGTGCCGCCGATGAGCCGCTTCACGGCGACCTGGGAAGGGACGCGGCTGGCGCCGGGTGAGGAGGCAGCGCGCGCGACCGGCTTCGCCACGGTCGAGAACGTGCGCTCGCTGCGCGAGCGCCTGGACCAGGCGCTGCAGCCGCGCGAAGGGGGGACCCGCCCCAAGCTCTACACGCTGCTGCGCCCCGCGCCGACGCGCGCCGGCACCGACTACAAGGCGGCCGCCTACGAGCAGGCGATGCGGCGCGACTTCCTGGATGGGCGGCCGACGTCGACCGAGGCGCTCGAGCAGCGGCTGACCGAGCGCTACCCCGGCGTCGTCATCGAGGACCTCGCCCCACACCTGAACCTGCTGCGCATGGTCAAGCAGCCGGAGGAGATCGCGCAGATCAAGGCCGCGACCGAAGCCGCCGCCCATGGCATCGCCGAAGCGATGAAGTCGTGCGAGCCGGGGGTCTACGAGTTCCAGCTCGCGGCGGCCGCGCGGTTCGTGTTCAACCGGCTGAGCGGGAGCGACGACGCCTATGCCGCGATCGTCGGCTCCGGGCCGAACGGCTGCGTGCTGCACTACAGCGCCAGCTCGAAGCGCTGCGAAGCGGGTGAGCTCGTCGTCATGGACTACGCGCCGGCGGTCAACGGCTACTGCGCCGACGTCACGCGGACGTTCCCGGTCGATGGCAGGTTCACGCCGGAGCAGCGCAAGCTGGTCCAGGACGTGCACGACGTGCAGCAGGCGCTGATCGCGCAGATCAAGCCGGGCGTCTCGCTCGGCGAGCTCAGCCAGCAGTGCAGTCGGATGTTGATGCAGCGCGGGTATCGCGTCGATCACGGGCCGTGCCACCACGTCGGGCTCGCTGTCCACGATGCCAACACCGGTGACGACCGGCTCGAGCCCGGGATGGTCATCACCGTCGAGCCGGGTGCCTATTTGCGCGACAAGGGGATGGGCTGCCGGATCGAGGACATGGTCCTGGTGACCGAGGACGGTGCCATCGTGCTGAGCGCCGGCGTGCCGTCGACGCCGGACGAGATCGAGAAGCTGATGGCGCAGCCGGGGATCCTGCAGCAGCCGTACGGGATCCCGGCGAAGTAGCGCCGCGGCGCGCAGATTTTTTTCGTTCGAGGTGGCGCGGCGAGCCCGCCATCGCAACGGCGCGCACGCCGCAAGCGGTTGGACCGCCCGAACTTGAGGGCTCATGGATCCAGCCGGCGCGCCGACAATCCAGCGTCGCGCACCGCGCCTCGCAGGGGATACACGGAGCCGCGACGGGCCTTGATTCGCCGACTTCGATCCTTTGCCTGCAGTGCCCGTCGCGGCTCGACTTTCTTCTGCCTGAGAGCGCTTCGCCCGAAGCCAAGCGCGTGATGCGCGGCGCTCCCTGGGGCCGACGCCTGCGGCGGGGATTGCGCCCTCCTGGCGTAGACGATCTCGTGCATCGGCCCCGTCGGCCCTGGAGGACGAATGGTGACTGCTCGGATCCTCGCGCTCATGCCCGCTGCGTTCACGTGCATCGCGCTGCCCGTGCGCCTGCAGGTGACGTGGAACCAGGCATCGCCAGCCAACTCGCCGCCTCCGTTGCAGGCGCACGCGATGGCGTTCGAGCCGGAGTCCGGGATCACTCTGCTGTTCGGCGGATTCCAGAGCTCCTCTCCCTTCTATGCCAGTGACCTATGGGCATGGGATGGCACGAACTGGTCGAGCTTGCCGGTGTTGGGTGCGCTGCCCCCGGGACGCGAGGCACTCGCCGCCGCGTTCGATGCGCATCGGGATCGGTTGGTGATCTTCGGCGGATACCAGTACGGCGGGGCCGGGCTCGCTGATGCCTGGGAGTGGGAGCGCGCCACATCGAGATGGCACCGTGTGGCTCCTGCGTCCGGCGAGCCATCGCCGAGTGGGCGGCTGCACGCAGCCATGGCCTACGACGAAGTGCGGCGCGAGATCGTGCTGTTCGGTGGACTCTCGTCGACCAGCTCCACAGGCGTGGCGCTCGGCGACACCTGGATCTTCGATGGCGCTTGGCGTCAGGTTGCTCCCGCGGCGAGTCCCGTGCCGCGGTTAGGGCACTCGATGTGCTTCGATCGCAAGCGCGGTCGCGTCCTGCTGTTCGGCGGGGGGGGCGCGAATCCCCCGACGGCGTACGTGGACACGTGGGAGTGGACGGGAACGAACTGGGTCCTGGTCACCTCATCAGGCCCGTTTCGCCGGGGTTGTTCCTTTGCCTATGACCCCCGGCGGGAGCGGGTCGTTGCCAATGGCGGGGGGCCTCCACCGCTGGCAGGAGATACCTGGGAGCTCGACGGCACCAACTGGTTCCCCCGGACACCGAGCCGCAGCCCAACGCCATTGACGACGCATGCGGCGGCGTACGACGAGCACCGAGGTGTGTACGTGATGTTCGGGGGCTGGGACGGAACCCTGAACGGGACGCGGAACGAGACCTGGCTGTACACGCCGATCAATCCGGGAACGTTCCAGACATTCGCTCCTGGATGCCGGGGCAATGCTGCTCGCGAGCCGTTGTTGCGAGTAGCAGGCGGCACGCCGTGGATCGGCTCTCCGTTCGAGCTGCGCCTGCAGGACGTGCTTCCCTCCACGATTGCCTTCCTCGCACTCGGCGCTTCGCGGACGTCGTGGAACGGCATTCCTCTGCCCCTCGATCTCGGCTGGTGGGGGATGCCGGGCTGCCGCCTGGCAACGAGTTACGAACAGTCGGTGCTTGCACAAGCGGACACCGCGGGAATCGCCCGCTGGACGTTTGGGATCCCCGCGGCCCCAGCCTTGATCGGTGCACGCTTCTACGCGCAGGCGTTCGCGCTGGACCCGAGCGCGAATGCGCGCCAGATGGTGCTCTCGAATGCCAACGAGGCGGTCATCGGGGAGAAGTGATCGGCCCGGCACGCTCGTGCTCCTGATCGAAGCTCCACGCGAGCCTGCGCTCGCTGCGCACGATCGTCAATCCTTCTGCCGTATCGACAACGCTCCCTCGCTGAGAACTGCGGCTGCGTAGCGCAGTGCCGCGCGGACGTCCGCTGGTTCGAGGTCGGGGTAATGAGCCAGAATCTCTTGCTCGGGGATCCCTTCGGCCAACATCGCGAGCACACTTGCCACCGGAATGCGCAAGCCGCGGATGCACGGGCTACCGCCCATCTGCTGCGGATCGATGGTGATGCGAGAGTAGCTCATGGAGTTCGCGGCTCAGGTCGGAGTTTGCAGTGCGTCACCGGCGCGCCTCAGCGCGCGCCCTTGCCTGAACTGCCGCTACCAGCCTGCGCGGCATCGGCGAGGAACCAGTCGACCACGCGCCCGAGCACGTCGCGCCAGCCGTCGCCCTGCGGCATGGCGAAGCTGTGGTCGGCGTCCGGCACGAGCTCGCACGTGGCATCGCGACCGCGCGCGAGGAGCCCGGCACGCAACAGCTCGAACGACTCCGGCGCGACGGCCGCGTCGAGTGCTCCCTGCGCCGCGTAGACGCGCGCCTTCGCAGCGGCGAGCTGGTCGAGCGTCGACGTCGCCAGGAACGACGACCAGCGGCGGTACGGATGCCCGAAGAACAGCTTCGTGGCGCTGTCGGGATCGGCGCGGATCTGGCGCCACTGCTCCAGCACGTACGCCACCCGCTGCTCCGGGACCTGCGAGACCCGCGCGAAGCACGTCCCGCGCCGCGCCAGCGTGATCAGGTCGAACAACTGCGTCGGGCCACCGCCGGCGAGCACGCCGACGTGCGTGATCCAGTCGTGTTCCGCAGCGAGCCTCGCCGCGACGATCCCGCCCTCGGAGTGGCCGATCGTCAGCACCGGCCCCGCGCGCACGGTCGGCAGCGCGCGCGCCGCGCGCAGCGCGGCATGCAGCGCCTCACACCAGCGCTCCAGCGTGTGCTGTTCGCGGAACTCGGCCGTCCCCTCGGTGGCGCCGCCGGCGTCCGCAGGCGCGTCCAGGTAGCGCACCCCCGGCTTCTCGACGATCAGCAGCCGCGCGCGGCCGGCCACGACGTCGCGCAACGTCGCGTGCCCACTGGTGGCGCGCACGCGTTCCCCGGCGCGCGCGAACAACGACCGGCAGCCGGAGCCCTGCACGAACAGCACGAGCGGCAGCGGCGCCGCATCCGGTGGCTCCTCCGACAGGTAGAACACGATGCGTCGCCCCGTTCCGTCGAGCGTGGAGTAGCGCAGGTACGGCTGCTGGGGCACGCGGTCCGCGTCCGGCTGTGGCACGTACGGCGCGGCTTCCTGCGCCGGCGAGCCCGCGCCGAGCATGAACAGCACGATCGTTGCGCAGCCGAGGTGACGAAGCGGGCGAAAGGTGAGCACGTGGTGCGGTTTCCTGGCTCGGGTCGCCGGAGCATAGGCGGTGCCTGCGGCGCGGATGCCGGCGCCCGGTGACTCCAGAACGACTCCCACCCGAGGGTTTCCCTCCACGCGCGCAGCGCTAACCTGCTCGCCCTCCGATGGCGCTCGAAGAACCCAAGGAACAGCTCCAGCTCGCCGCCCAGCGCATCGCCCAGCTCAAGGTGAGCCTTTGACTACGAACCGAAGCTGCGTGAGCTGCGCGACATCGAGCATCGGATGACGCAGCCCGGCTTCTGGGAGAACCAGGAGCTGGCGCAGGACCTCGTCGCGCGCAAGAAGAAGGCCCAGGCGGCGGTGGACCCGCTCGACGAGGCGCAGAAGCTGCTCGACGACGGCCTGGTCACGCTCGAGCTGGCGGCCGAGGAACCGGAGTCGTTCGCCGCTGACCTGCGCCGGATCTCGGACAAGATCGACCAGGTCCTCGAGCGCGTCGAGTTCCAGTTGATGCTCGGCGGCGAGCACGACGACCGCAACGCGATCGTGACGCTGCAGAGCGGCGCCGGCGGCGTCGACGCGTCCGACTGGGCGGAGATGCTGCTCAAGATGTACGTCCGCTGGGCGGAGCAGATGGAGTTCGAAGTCGAGGAGCTCGACCACCAGGCGGCCGAGGAGGCAGGGATCAAGAGCGCGGTGTTCCTGGTCAAGGGGCCGTACGCGTACGGCCACCTGAAAGCCGAGCAGGGCGTCCACCGCCTGGTGCGTATCTCACCGTTCGACGGCAATGCCCGCCGGCAGACCTCGTTCGCGTCGGTCGAAGTGCTGCCGGAGTTCGACGACGACGTCGCAGTGGAGATCCTCGACAAGGACCTGCGCGTCGACACGTTCCGCGCCTCGGGCGCCGGCGGCCAGCACGTCAACAAGACGGAGTCGGCGATCCGGATCACGCACCTGCCGAGCGGGATCGTCGTGAGCTGCCAGAACGAGCGCAGCCAGCACAAGAACCGCGCCACCGCGATGAAGATGCTGAAGTCGAAGCTGCACCAGCTCGAGCTGGCCAAGCGCGAGGAGGAGCTCGCGAAGTTCTACGACCGCGGCTCGATCTCCTGGGGCAACCAGATCCGCAGCTACGTGCTGCAGCCGTACCAGATGGTCAAGGACCTGCGCACCGGCCACGAGACGAGCAACGTGCAGGCAGTGCTCGGCGGCGAAGTGACGCCGTTCATCGAGGCGTACCTGCGCGGCCAGCGGAGGGAGAAGTGACGCGGCGCTGTGCCTTGATCTCGGTCACCGACAAGGCCGGCGTCGTCGAGTTCGCGCGCGGGCTGACGGAGCTCGGCTTCGCGATCCTGTCGACCGGCGGCACGTTCCAGGTGCTGCGCCAGGGTGGCGTCGCCGCGCAGGAGGTCGCCGACTACACCGGCTTCCCGGAGCTGCTCGACGGCCGCGTCAAGACGCTGCACCCGCGCGTGCACGGCGGCCTGCTCGGCCGGCGCAACGACCCGGCGCACCGCGCTGCGATGGCGCAGCACGGGATCGACGCGATCGACGTGCTCTGCGTGAACCTGTACGCGTTCCGCGAGACCGCGAAACGGCCGGACGTGACGCGCGACGAGATCGTCGAGCAGATCGACATCGGCGGCCCGGCGATGCTCCGCAGCGCGGCGAAGAACCACGCCGACGTCGCCGTCGTCGTCGACCCGGCCGACTACGCGCGCGTTCTGGCAGCCCTGCGCGCCGACGCGGGGCGGCTCCCGGCGGCGCTCGGCCGTGAGCTGGCCGGCAAGGCCTACGCACACACCGCCGCTTACGACACGGCGATCGCGGCCTGGTTCGCCGCGGAGCGGCACGGCAGCGACGGCGGCCCGGCGTTCCCGGAGTCGCTGGCGATCGCGATGCGCAAGCGGCAGGAGCTGCGCTACGGCGAGAACCCGCACCAGCAGGCCGCCTTCTATGCCGCCGACGTACCGGCGCCGAACCTCGCGACCGCGCAGCAGCTCAGCGGCAAGGAGCTCTCGTACAACAACCTGCTCGACCTCGACTCGGCGCTCGGATTGGCGCTCGAGTTCGAGCCGCCGTCCTGTGTCATCGTCAAGCACAACAACCCGTGCGGGACCGCGATCGCGCCGAAGCTGGAGGCCGCGTTCCTCGCCGCGCTGCAGGCGGATCCGGTCAGCGCGTTCGGCGGGATCCTGGCGCTGAACCGCCCGCTGTCGGCGGCCGCGGCGCGCGCGATGGTCGAGCACGGCACGTTCGTCGAGGCGATCGTCTGTCCGAGCGTCGAGCCGGGCGCGCTCGCCGAGATCGGCAAGGCGCGCTGGGGGCAGAACGTGCGCGTGCTCGCGCTCGGCGGCTGGCCGATCCCGACGCCACCGCGCGTGATCCGGCAGGTTGCGGGTGGATTCCTGGTGCAGACCCCGGACGCACCGCGCGCCGCGCTGAGCGGCTTCCAGGTCGCGACCAAGCGCGCGCCGACGACCGCCGAACAGGGGGCGCTGCTGTTCGCGTGGTTCGTCGCCAAGCACGTCAAGAGCAATGCGATCGTACTCGCGCGCGAGATCGCCAGGGACACGTACGCGACGGTCGGCGTCGGCGCCGGGCAGATGAGCCGCGTCGACTCGGTGCGGATCGCGGTCGGCAAGGCGGGCGACCAGGCGCGCGGCAGCGTCGTCGCATCCGATGCGTTCTTCCCGTTCGCCGACGGGCTCGAGGTGGCAGCCGCCGCCGGGGTCACCGCGGCGATCCAGCCGGGCGGCAGCAAACGGGACGGCGAGGTCGTCGAGGCGGCCGACAAGGCCGGCATGGCGATGCTGCTGACCGGGATGCGACACTTCCGCCACTGAGGAGCCCGATGCCGTTCGGCCTGGACGAAGGGATCGCGCGGATCCGCCTCGGCGAAGCGGTCGAGCAGGTCCGCGCCGAGTGGCGCCGCGAAGCACTGGCGGAGCTCGGGATGACCGAACAGGAGGCCGGGCCGGAGACGTTCCGTGCCGAGTCGCAGCGCTACGTGCGGCAGCTCTGCCGGCTGCTCGCCGAGCGCCATCCACACGACACGAAGACCGCGATCGCGCTGCGCGACTATGTCGCGCGCTGCGACGATTACGACGCGTACGACGCGCTGCTGGCGACGTTTCCGCAGTTCGAAGGTCGCGCGCGGATCGTCGCGCGCGGCCGGCAGTTGTTCCCCGGTCCACTGACGGCGCACTGGTGATGGACGCCGCTGCCAGACTCGCGGCCGTGCAGGCGCGGATCGCGCGCGCGTGTGCGAGCGCCGGGCGCGATCCTGCGACCGTCGGGCTGCTGGCGGTCAGCAAGACGCATCCGGCCGAAGCGGTGCGCGCGGCGTTCGCGGCCGGGCAGCGGGTGTTCGGCGAGAACCGGGTCCAGGAGCTGACGGCGAAGGCCGCCGCGCTGGTGGATCTCCCGCTCGCCTGGCACCTGATCGGCAGCCTGCAGACCAACAAGGTGCGGGACCTCCTGCGCGTGCCGGGCCTCGCGCTGATCCACAGCCTCGACCGGCACAAGCTCGCCGACGTGCTGCAGCAGCAGGCCACGGCTCCGCTTGCGGTGTTGTTGCAGGTCCATGCCACCGATGAGGAGACCAAGCACGGCTGTCCGCCGGACGCGGCCCCGGCCCTGGTCGAGCACGTGCTGCGCGCCTGCCCGCAGCTCACGCTGCGCGGAGTCATGGCGATGGGGCCGCTGGACGGCGACCCGGCGCCGGTGTTCGCGCGCGTGGCGCGCCTGCGCGACGAGCTGCGCGAGCGGTCCGGGCTCCCGCTGCCGGTCCTGAGCCTCGGCATGAGCGGCGATCTCGAAGCCGCGATCGCCGCCGGGTCGACGCTGGTGCGCGTCGGCACCGCGGTGTTCGGCGAGCGGGGTGGCGCTCAGCCCACCGGCTGAGCGGCCGCCGCGCTGCTTCGCCCTGCGCGCGCTGCGACCGTGCTCGCGGCGGGCTTCACGAAGGACGCGGGCTGCGCCGCATCGGCCACAGCTCGGCGATCAGCATCCCGGCCAGGATCAACGCGCAGCCAGCGAACATGCGCTGCGTGAACTGTTCGTCCCACAGCCACCAGCTCGCCAGCGCCGCGAAGATCGGCTCGCTGGCGAAGATCAGCGCCACGTGCGTCGCCGACGTGTGCCGCTGCGCCACTGTCTGCACCAGGAACGCCAGCGTCGTCGCGAACACGGCGCAGAACGCGGCGACCAGGAACACTTCGAGGTCGGGCGTCGGCCAACCGGCCGCCGGGCACTCGATCACGAGCGAGAGGATGTTGGCGCCGAGCGCGCAGCCCAGGCATTGGTCGAACGTGAACCGCAGCGGATCGAGCTGCCGCGCGAACCGGTCGACGAGCAGGATCTGCGCCGCGAACGAGACCGCGCAGCCGAACACCAGCAGCTCGCCGCGCCCGGCGTGCAGGCCGCCGTCCAGGTTCAGCGACAGCACGGCCAGCCCCGCCGTCGCCAGCGCGACTCCGGCCCAAGCGGCCAGCGAAACGCGCCGCCCGAGCAGCCGCGCGCCGACCGGCACCAGCACGACGCTGATCCCGGTGATGAACCCGGCCGTCGCCGGCGTCGTGTACAGCAGCCCGGTGGTCTGGAAGCCGTAGCCGCCGAGCAGCGTCAGGCCGGTCAGCAGCCCGGGCCAGCGCCGGTGCGGCTCCGCGCTGGCCTTCGGGCGCCACAGGAACGAGAACGCCAACGTCGCCATCCAGAAGCGCACGGCGACGAACGTCAGCGGATGCGACGACCAGATCTCGACCGCTTCCTTGATCGCGACGAACGTCACGCCCCAGATGGCGACGACGGCGAGCAGCAGCAGGTCGGCGCGCCCGCGCGTCACCGGCAGCTCCGGATCGCCGTGATCAACGCAGCGAGGTCTTCCTCCGTCGTGCCCGGATTCAGCAGCACCGTGCGCAGCCACAGCGCGCCGCGCAGCCGCGTCTGCACGATGTGGAACGCGCCGCTCTCGAGCAGCGCGCGCCGCACGCGGAGCTGCCGCGCATCCGGATCCTGCTCCCCGGCCGGCACGTGGCGGAAGCAGACGATGTTCGCCGCCGGCTCGACCGGCAGCTCGAACTCGCCGGCATCGCGCAGCATCGCCGCGAACCGCTGCGCCAGCGCGACGCGCGCTTCGACGTGCGCGCGCAGCATCTGCTCGCCGTGCACCGCAAGCGCCGCCCACAAGTCGAGCGCCATCGTCGGCTTCGTGCACTCGAGCGACCGCCGGCCGAGGTCCGGCCCGCCGCCGCCCGGCGCGAACAGGTAGTCGGCGCGCTCGGCGAACGCCGCCTCGGCGTGCCGGTCGTCGCGATACAGCACGCCGGTCGACAACGACGGCATCAACAGCAGCTTGTGCGCATCCCAGACGACCGAATCGGCGCGCTCGATGCCGGCGACGAGCGGGCGGAGCTTCGGACTCAACACGACGCTGGCGCCGTGCGCGCCGTCGACGTGCAGCCAGATCCGTTCGCGCGCACAGAACTCAGCGATCGGGCCGAGCGGATCGAACGAGCCGGTCGCCGTCGTACAGGCGCTCGCGACGACGGCCAGCGGTTCGCGCCCGCGGGTGCGCACGTTCGCAAGCGCCGCCGGCAGCGCGTCCGGCTGCAGCCGGAATCGGGCATCGGTCGGGACGTACTCGATCCCCTCGTCGCCGAGCCCGAGCACGCGCGCCGCGCGCGGGATGCAGTAGTGCGACTGCTCGGAGACCAGGATCGCCCAGCGCTGCTCGCCGGCTCTCGCCTGTGCGACCGCGCGCGCCGCCAGCAGCGCGGTCAGGTTGCCGAGTGAGCCGCCGGAGACCAGTGTGCCGCCGGCGCCCTCGCCGAAGCCGAGCTTCTGCGCCATCCAGCGCACGACGAGCCGCTCGATCGGCGTCCCGGCCGGGCTCATCTCGTAGACCGCGAGGCCGTTGTTCAGGAACGCCGACACGAACCGCGCCAGCGCCGCCAGCGGCAGCGGCGGGGTCACCTGGTGGGCGACGAAGCGCGGGTGGTGCAGGTGGTTCGACTCCGCGACGAACCGCGCGAACAGCGCGTACGGATCCCCCGGCGGTTCGCGCCACGCCGCGAGCGCCTGCTCCGGGTCGCGCCACGGCAGGACCGGCAGGGTCTTGCAGTCGCGGAGGTGGTCGGCGAGCAGATCCACGACCTCGTGGCCGAGGCGGCGGAACGCCTCGCTGTCGAACGGAGACGGGGCGGCCATGCGGCGCGGAACATTAGCGAGCCCCGTTCCCTTCCTCGTGGCCGGCTGCTCCGATCCGCGCGTGGGCTCCGGATCCTTCCGCCGCGCTGCGTTCGACCTGCTGATGCAACCGGTCACCGCGCTCGCCGCGCGTTGGTTCCGGCACACGCGGCGGATGGGGTTCCCGCGCTACCCGCGCACGCGCGCGATCCTGCGCCGCGCCGGCGTGCTGCCGATCACGGATCACTACTACGAGCCGCGCCTGCGCTACGACGGGTTCGACTTCGACGCCGAGCGGAGCCTGCCCGGGATCCAGTTCGACGCGCCGGCCCAGCTCGCGCTGCTCGCCCAGGTCGCGCGGCCGGACGAGCTGGCGGACGTGCCGAACGAGTCGCGTGGCCGGATGGAGTACATCTGGTGGAATCCGTCGTTCGGCCCCGGCGACGCGGAGTACCTGTACGGCCTGCTGCGGCTGCGCCGGCCGGGTCGGTTCATCGAGGTCGGCGGCGGCTACTCGACGCTGATGGCGTGGCGCGCGCTGACGCGCAATGCCGCCGAAGGGCACCCGTGCGACGCGGTCTGCATCGAGCCGTATGAGAACCCGTGGCTCGAGCAGCTCGGGCCGCGTGTGCTGCGCCAGCCGCTCGAACAGGTGCCGCGCGAGCTGTTCGCCGACCTCGCGGCCGGCGACGTGCTGTTCATCGACTCGTCGCACATGCTGCGTCCCGGCGGCGACGTGCTGCTCGAGATCCTCGAGCTGCTGCCGTCGCTGCGTCCCGGCGTCGCCGTGCACTTCCACGACGTGTTCACGCCGTGGCACTACCCGCAGCGCTGGCTCGTCGACGACCAGTGGCTGTGGAACGAGCAGTACGTGCTCGAGGCGTTCCTGTCCTGCAACGACTCGTTCCGGATCCTCGGCGCCTTGCACTGGCTGTCGCGCCGGCACGCGGAGGAGTTCCGGCGTGGGTTCCCGGTCTATGCGGCGCAGGAGCACCCGTGGGTGCCCGGGTCGTTCTGGATCGAGCGGGTGCGGTGAGTCGTCGAACCGGGCCGCGAGCCACGCGGCACGAGCACTCGGGCTGCTACCGGATCACGTCCACGATCCAGTTCGTGACGTGGAGCCGACCAGTGCGCGGGAAATCGAAGGAGACCGCCTGCGCGTAGAGAGACACCCCACGCAACCCCGGATCGTTGGGGACCGGCGCGCTCCAGCGAGCTTCGCGGATCGCGTTGGTCACGCGGATCGGCAGTGCGACGAGGGATGCCGGATCCAGTCCCAGCACACCGAGTGCGCCGAGGTCGACGCGTCCCGGCTTCGTCGCGAGGAACGGGAACATGACCGTGCCCTCGTCGGCGAAGAAGTGAATCGCGTAAGGCGCGCCGAGCTTGACTTCGTTCTGCGTGTAGAGCTGGGTCGTCAGGTTCAAGATGACCTTGAAGGCGCGCGGGTCGAGGGTGTAGTTGGCATTCACGAAGAGGTCAGTGTCGCCGTCGCCGTCGAAGTCCCCGGTGGCGAGTCTGTGCGTATTCGGCGACGGGACCGACAGTTGCGCGTCACCAGTGTTCGTGAACCGGCCGCTGCCATCGTTCAACAGTAGATGCAGGAACCTCCCCGCGACCCCTGTGGCGACTGCGATGTCGAGATCGCCATCTCCCTCGCAGTCCAGAACTGCTGCCTGCCTCGCGCCTTCCCAGACACCGCGGCTCGTCAGCCTGTCACTGTGGTCGGTGAACCCCCCACGTCCGTTGTTGAACAGGAGCCGATCCCGGGCGCCTGCGATCGAATAGAAGAGATCCAGGTCGCCATCCCGATCGAGATCTGCGGCCAGGACGCTCGTGCCGGACTCGAAGACTGGTGAGACCACACCGAGCGTGAACCTCGCCAGCCCGTCATTCCAGTAGATGGTCTGCTGGTCGAGACCGTAGAGATCCCCGTTGGCACAGGCGACGTCGAGATCGCCATCGGCGTCCAGGTCCGCGACCGCCATACCTGCTGTGGCCAGTTGATCGCCTGGCAGGTGTGTGGCGGTCACATCGGTGAAGAAGCCGTTGCCATCGTTCAGCAGGAGCTGGTTCTGGAGCCCCTGCCCGAGCAAGCCTCGGCCGAACAGCAGGTCGATGTCACCGTCGCGATCGAAGTCTGCGGCTGCGACTGAGTAACCGCGGGTGCAGGAGCTCGGAAGCCGGAGGCCATGCGCGATCTGCGTGTACGTCCCTGTGCCATCGTTCAACAGGATGACGTTCACCGCCTCGCGCGTCGGATAGCCGTAGTCGCTCATGGCTACTGCCGCATCCAAGTCGCCATCGCCATCGAGATCGGCGAGGGCCACTCCGAGAATCAGATCGAGGTAGGTGGGCTCCAATCGCATGGTGATCAGGTCGAACTCGCCAGTACCACGGTTGAGCGCGAAGGTCAGATGCGGGGTCCCGTAGCCGTATGCGATGTCAGGATCACCGTCCTTGTCGAGATCACCGACGTCGACTGCGTTCCCGTGAGCCAAGCCGATGCCCGAGTACGTCCAGTAGCGGTCCCACAGCGCAAAGCGCACGGGAGGCAGTAGCGCAGCTCGATCAGGGACTGGCACCTGCGCGGGCAGGAGGCCCGCGCAGGTGAAGAGCACGGAGAACGGGAGGAGCCAGATGCGCTGATGCTTCATCGTCTGTCCTTCATCCAGCGCTGTGCCTCGACGATCCCGGGCCAGAACACTTCGAGCTGCGGCAACCCGGGTTGAGGCGTCCGCCGGTGCTCGAGGGCTCGAAAGCGGGTTCATGCGCGCTCATGCCGAGGAAGATCGGTTGCACGTGTGGTCATAGGAACCCACGAGTGCAGAGGTAACGCCGTGGAGGGCGTGGCGAATTGCGGGGACAGGCAGGGGTCCGTGATGCAGCCACCTTCGCAGCCCTCCCCTTCACGCGAGAAGTAGCCCGCCTCGGCGCGCCCGGGAACGCGCTGCACAGACGTCAGTGCACCACCACTACCGAGCACCCAGTGGGTGCCTCTGAGCGGGCCCTACCTCGGCGCCGGCCGCGGCGCCGTGTCGCCGACGACCTTGACCAGGAACCCCTCGAACGCGTCCAGGTCCCCGCCGCGCACGGCCGCGACCGCCGGCTTCATGAAGTCCCGCGCGAACTCCTGGTCCTCGCGCGCGAGCGCCTGCTCGAGCGCCTGCAGCAGCTCGGCGTCGCGGCGGCACGCGATCACGAACGCCGCCGTCGCGCGCACGTGCGGCGAGTCGTCGGCGAGCGCGGTCGTCAGGCTGGCGGTGACGGCGGCGCGGTCTTCGAGCAGGCCGGCCGCGATCGTCGCGTGCATGCGCAGGCGCTGCGAGTCGCTCTTCTCCAGCGCGCGCGTGATCGCCTGCCGCACGCCCTTGTCGGTCGGCGCACAGGTGGCCATCGCACGCAGCAACCGGCCGGCGATCAGCTCGCTCTGCTCGGAGCGGTACTGACGCGCGAGCGCGGGTAATGCGTCCGCCTGCGCGATCTGCTCGAGCGACGCGATCGCGGCGGCGCGCACGTCGTCGTCGCGGTGGTCGACGTACGGCTCGAGCAGCTTCCACCAGGCCTTCGGCGAACGCAGCCCGATCGCGGACAGGTACTGCGGCAGATGCGTGTCCGGCGCGCGCCGCAGCTCGTTCTCGACCCAGCGGATCGCCTCCGGATCTTCGCTGCGCAGCAGCGCCGGCAGGTGGTGCAGCGCGTTCGCCCAGCCCATCTTCTGCTTCTGGATCTCGGCCAACGCCTCGACGACCTGCGCGGGCGTCGGGATCCGCTCCGCCTCGATACGCGGGACCTGCTGGTAGACCAGCGCGCGCGGCGCGCGCGCCGCCTCGGAGAACTCCCACTCGAACTTCGGGTCCACCTTGCGGATCGCGTCGACCCAGGCCCACTCGAGCTCCCCCTTGGTGACGTGCCACGGCACGGCGCTCAGCACGGCGCCGTCCGGCCGCAGGAACACGTGCTGCGGCGCCGCGACCGCCTGCTCCGGCAGCAGACCGAGGACCTGCTCGCGCACGCGCTTGTCGTCCGCCTGCTGCTGTTCCGGCGTCACGCCCGGCACGCGCACGGTCTTGGCGTCGGAGCAGAACACGTTCAGCGTGTGCGCGCCGAGCTTCGCCAGCCGCGGATCGACGTAGTGCTGGCGCAGGAGCTCTTCGTTGGCGCGCTCGCCGTCGCGGTTGACGGCGATCATCACGACCTTGCGCTTCTCCTTCGCGAGGGCGAGCACGTCGGCGAAGCCGGGCGTCCACGGGATCGTCAGCTCCTGCGCCGCGAGAGGCAGGCAGAAGATCGCCGGCAGGAACAGCAGGGTGCGGGAGGTCGGTTGCATCGGAGGCCTCTGTTGGCGGATGAGCTGGCCCGGCACATCGGACGGCAGGTTCCGGGCGGCCGGGCAGGTCGGATCAGTATCGTTTCGGCAACGGACCATGTTGCGGTTCACGTGCATCCGGCTGCTCTGGTTGCTGCCGACGCTGCTGGGGATCTCGCTGGTGACATTTGCAGCAGTCGACCTGGCCCCCGGGGACCGCGCCGCTGCCGAGATGGCACGCATCGCAGGTGCCAGCGAAATGGATGCCGAACAATACGCGGCGGCGCTGCGCGAGCTGCGGGTCCGGTTCGGCCAGGTGGACCCGGTGACCGGCGAACGGCTGCCGTGGCTCGAGCGCTACGGTGCCTGGCTCGGGCGGGCGCTCCGGTTCGAGTTCGCCGGTCCGGGCGAAGACGGTGAAAAGTTCCGCCGCCGGCTGCGCCAGGCGCTCCCGGTCTCGCTGCTGCTCGGTGCGGCCGCGTTGGCCCTGGCCCTGCTGATCGCGATCCCGCTCGGCGCGCGGTTGGGGATGGCGCCGCGCCGCTGGCTCGACCGCCTCGCGACTCCGCTCGTGATGGTCGGGCACGGCGTGCCGCAGTACCTGTGGGCGACCTTCGCGCTGCTGCTGCTCGGCGGCAGCCTGCTCCCGTCCGGCGGCCTCTACTCGCAAGGGGCCGCGCGCGCCGCCCCGCTCGTGCAGTTCGGCGATCTGCTGCTGCACCTGCTGCTGCCGGTCGCGGTGCTGGCGATGGCGCCGGCGATCCTGGTCGTGCGCTTCCTGCGGGAGTCGGTGGCGCGCGCCGCACGGAGTGACTTCGTGACGATGCTGCGTGCGCAGGGTCTGCCGGAGCCGGTCGTGCGGCGCAGCGCGCTGCGCAACGGCCTCGCACCGCTGGCGACGCTGCTCGGGACGATGGTGCCGACGCTGCTCGGCGGTTCGGTCGTGGTGGAGACGATCTTCGCGCTGCCGGGGCTGGGCCGGCTCGGGTTCGAAGCCGTGCTGCAGCGCGACTACCCGATGGTCATGGCGCTGACGCTGCTGGCGTCGCTGCTGACGCTGGCGTCGCTGTGGCTGTCCGACTGGTTGCACCGCGCCGTGGATCCGCGCGTGACGCTGCGATGAGACGCGCGGCCTGGATCCTCGTCGTCACGCTCGCCTGCCTGGGGCTGCTGGCGCCGCTGCTCAGCAACGACCTGCCGGTCATCGCGTCGGTTGGCGGTGAGCTGCGCTCACCGGCGTTGCAGAGCCTGTTCGGTGCGCCGGAGCCGCCGCCGGCCCGTGCCTCGTGGAAGCAGTGGTGGGCGACGCTATCGGAGAGCAGCGCCGACTGGGCGGTCATGCCGCTGTGGCCGTATGGACCGGACGAGACGGATTCTGGGCGGATGCTCGCCGGACCGAGCCTCGAGCACCCGCTCGGCAACGACGACGTCGGCCGCGACCAGCTCGCGCGGCTGCTGCACGGCGCCGGCGCGGCGGCGCGGATCGGGCTCCTGGCGATCCTGCTGGCCGCGTTGATCGGCGTGCCGCTCGGCGCGCTGGCCGGTTGGCACGGCGGCGTGGTCGACCAGCTCGTGCTGCGGTTGATCGAGCTGGTGCTGTGCTTCCCGGCGTTGCTGCTGCTGCTCACGGTGCTGGCGTTGTTCGGTCGCTCGGAGCTGACGGCGGCCGTGCTGCTCGGCCTGCTCGGCTGGGTCGCGTTCGCGCGGATCGTGCGCGGGGAGTTCCTGTCGCTGCGCGAACGGGAATGGGTGCACGTCGCGCGCGGCCTCGGCGTGCCGCCGCAGCGGGTCCTGCTCCGTCACCTGCTGCCGCAGGTCGGCGGCTCGCTGCGCGTCGCGGCGGCGTTCCTGTTCGCCGGCGTCATCACGGTCGAGACGACGCTGTCGTTCCTCGGCTTCGGGGTCGGGTTCGATAAGGCGTCGTGGGGCGGGATGCTGGCGCAAGGTCGCGAGCACGCCGCGGCCGGGGCGTGGCACCTCTGGCTCGTGCCGGCGGCCGCGATCGTCACGACGCTGACGTGCCTGCACCTGCTGGCCGATCGGCGCGTGGCACGGTGAGCGCGGCCAGCGCATAGAGCGCCGCCGCCGCCAGCGTCACGACCAGGAACCCCGCCTCCATCGCGAGCAGGATCGCGAGGATCGACGCCATGACCGACGCGGCGCCGTTGACGCCGAATGCCCACGCGATCGTGCCCGGCGCTTCCCCCTGCAGCAGCCGCAGCCCGGTCGGGAACGGCATCCCCATCAGGAACGCGAGCGGCGCGATCGTCAGCATCGTCAGCAGCACGCGCAGCGACTCGTCCCAGGCGAGCGTCGTCTGCAGGAGCCCGGGCAGCAGCAGCGCCTGCGCGATCAACACCAACACGATCAGGCCGCCGGCCAGCACCGCGCCGCGGCGTCCGGCGCCGAGCCGCCCGGCCGTGGCCGAGCCGAGCCCGGAGAAGACCAGGAAGCTGCACAGCCCCACGCTCAGCGAATAGACCGGATGCCCGAGGTACAGCACGAACCTCTGGATCGTGCTGATCTCGACCAGCAGGTACGCGAGCCCCAGCGCCGTGAAGTACCCGATCACGCGCAGCCGCGAGTTGTGCGCGCTGCTCGCGAATCCGAGCCGCACCAGCGGCAGCAGCACCAGCAGCAACGTCGCGATCAGCGTCTGGATCGCGAGCGCCGCGAGGATGTACAGCCCGATCGGCTGGCTGCCGGTCAGCGCCATGTAGCCGTCGTCGGAGCGTGATCCGAACGACACGTCGCCCCAGGAGTGGAAGTTGAAGAAGAACGGCCGGTCGTCGCTCGCCGGCTCGGTGCGGTAGCGGTACGCGTCGTGGAACTCCTGCTCCGCTTCCGTCCCGGCTGCCGCCGCCGCCAGCAGCGCGGAATACTCGTTCGTCTCGCCGCGCAGGCCGGCGCCGTAGTACAGCCAGTGGCGGACCTGCGGATTGACGTTGAGCGCAGGGATCGCCGCTTCGATCCGCGCGACGTCCGCTTCGGCGAACGGCGTCTTGCGCATGATCGCGACCGCGTAGCGCATCGGTTCGCGCGCGTCCCGCTCCATCCGGCGCGCGAGCTCCTGCTGCTTAGGCGTCAGTCCTGGTTGCGCGCGCAGCGCCGCCGCGAAATCCGGGAGCTGCCGATCCTCCTGGTGCACGACCAGGAAGTGCCGGCGTGGATCCTCGATCCCGATCCGACGCAGCGCGCGCGCCGCGGTCGCGACCAGCTTCAGCGTCTCGCGCGGCGGCTCGAACCGGAAGCGGATGATCGAGATCACGCCATGGTCCGAGAGATGCGCGAAGAAGTCGTCGAACGCCTCCTCGGTGTAGAGGTAGCTCTCGCTGAAGATGTAGCTCCCCGACGACAGCGCGGCATACGTGTCGGTGCCGGACATCTGGATCAGGTCGAACGTCCGGCCGGAGCGCCGCAGGTAGCTGCGCCCCTCGGACCAGATCGGCGTGACCTTGTCGCGGTCGTAGACGTGGTGCGTGTAGTCCCCGAACTTGCCGCGCACGAGCGCCAGCGTGTCGCCGTTGATGTCGACCGCCGTGACCGACTGCGCACCGTGGTGCAGCGCCGTCTCGACGTCGTTGCCGCCGCCGGGGCCGATGATCAGCGCATCCGGCGCGTCGACCAGCAGGTAGCCGAGCCCATAGAAGTGGCTCGCGTAGTCGAACTCCTTGGCGAGCCCGCCGGACCAGATCACGGTCGGCGCGTCGCCGTCCTGGAACACGTGCACCTGTCCGCGCGGCGCGTTCGCCGGATCCTCGCGGTCGCGCGCGACCGCCTGCAACTCGCGCGGCCTCGGCACCGTGTCGATGCGGCAGGTCGGCGTCCACAGCGTCGTGCGCAGCGCCGGATCGAGCCCCGGATAGGTCGGATCGAGCTTCGCGTAGTGCTCCGCGACCAGCTCGTAGAACAGATCCAGCGTCCCCATCGCCTTGCTGCGCGCCGGTTCGACCGGCAGGAGCTGCTGCGCCCGCTCGGGATACTGGAGGCTGAGCGGCCAGATGGCGAAGGTCGCGATCGCGAGCACGCGCAGCGGCAGCGCGCGCATCCCGCTCAACGCGGCCCACCCGGCAATGCCGCCGAGCGACGCGAACAGGAACAGGCAGCCCGGCCCGCCGAGCGGCCGCACCAGCAGCAGGAACAGGAAGCTGCCGACGCCGGAGCCGATCAGGTTCCAGAAGTACGTGCGGTGGACGCTGCCCGGGTGCTGCTGCAGTGCGACCGCGATCGCGAGCCCGGCGAACCAGAACGGGACCACCAGGTACGCGTAGCGCAGGAACAGCAGGAAGTACTTGCTGCGGTCCTGCTCGATGTCCAGCGTGTCGAGCGGCGTGTGGCAGAGGATCGCGAACGCGCCGATCAGCGACAGCCCGAACAGACTGCAGCAGGCCGACACCGCCGCGCGCGAGTCACCGCCGATCCGGCCGAGCCGCGGGAACAGCGCCAGCAGCGCGCCGCCGCAGCCGAAGCCGAGCAGCGTCACCGTGACCACCATGTAGGTCAGGTGGTGCCAGAGCATGACGCTGAACAGCCGCGTCTGCAGCACCTGCACTGCGAGCGTCGCCGCGGAGATCAGGCCGACCGCAACGAGGAGTCCGCGCGTAGCCGGGGAAGAGTCGCTGGTCGTGATCAAGTGAGGGCGGGGGCTGCGCGGGGGCGCGGAAGGATACCGCGCGTCACCGCCTACGGTCGTCCTTCAGCTCCGCAGCGCCGGTGCCATCGCAGCGCGCCAGCGCGCCAGCTTGCGCGCGAACGGCATCGCCGCGTGCGCAGGGCTCGTCGAGGGGACCGCGATCAGCTCCGGCGGACTCTCATCCAGCCCCGGCAGCACCAGGCGGACGAACAGGCGCTCCGCGGTGCGCCCGTTGACCAGGATCCGACGGATCGAAGGCTGCGCCCGCAGCAGCTCCGCGATCCGGTTCGGCACCACACTGCGGATGGTGGCGTCGTGGCTCGCGTCGCGTTCGCAGCTCAGCGCGACGTCCCACAGCGCGATCCGGTGCCGGCGCAGCGCGGCGAGGCGCTCGCCGTACGGGAGCCCGGCGTCGAAGCCGAGCAGCGCCCCGCAGATGCGCCAGAAGGCGTTGCGCGGGTGCGCGTAGTAGCGCTGCTGGCGCAGCGACTCGGCGCCCGGCATCGAGCCGAGCACCAGGATCCGCGGGCGCAGACCGACGATCGGCGGCAGGCTCCGCAGCCGGGCGGGCGTGTCAGTTGGCGCCACCTCTTTGGCCACCGAACGCCGCAGCGCCGGCGCGGGAGCTTTCCCGCGCGCCGGCGCTGCATTGCGATCCGTCGTCCGGCTCAGTTGTAGATGAGCGTCT
Source organism: uncultured candidatus Brocadiaceae bacterium (assembly GCA_964483245.1). Classification (GTDB taxonomy): domain Bacteria; phylum Planctomycetota; class UBA1135; order UBA1135; family UBA2386; genus CAZABP01. Next base: position 53,922 of record CAZABP010000029.1, read on the forward strand.
TGCCGAGGTCGCTGAGGTACAGCGACCCGCCGCCGATGCTGACCGACTGCAGGCGGACTTCGAGGCCGCCGAGACCGGTCGGGATCGGCGCGTTGAACAGCGCCTTACCACCAGCGACCGGGACGGTGGGCCCGACCTGGAAGTAGACATGCGGCGCAATCGCGCCGAACAGCAGGTAGCAGTTCGCGCCGAATGGCGGGCTCGGGAGCGGCCCGATCGACATCTCGCCGCTGCTGACGAACAACGCGGCGCTGCCGCCGCTGGCCTTCGACGCCGTGAGCTGGAGGCCCCAGCTCGCGTTCCCGGTGTACGGGACCTCGTCGACCATCGTCAGCGGACCATCGCAGCCGACGCTGTGGTTGAACCAGCCGTAGATCTCGGCGATTCCGTCGGAGTTCGCCTGGTGCGTGCAGATCAGCGTCGGACGGCCGTTCTTCATCGAGAACTCGATGCCGCCCGCGATCCCGCCCGGAGGCGTGCCGGCGATCGTCTGGTCGCCGAAGAACATGTTCCCGGTCGCGACGGCCGGGCTGCCGCTCGTCATCTCGATGCCGACGACCTGGTACCCGCCTCCGGTCGTGCGCGAACTGCCGGTCTGGCTGAACCACCAGATCTTGTCGGACACGATGTCGTAGGCGGCGCCGTAGATCGCGCCGGAGCCCTTCTTCTGGATCTGGTTCACCGCCAGCGCCTGGATGACGGTCCCATCCTTGCGGAACTCGTACAGCGCGGCGCCGAAGTCCCCGGTCCACATCGAGCCCTTGCCGTTGTCCCCCTTCGGGTTGTAGGCGAGCGCCCGGATCGTCGTGGAGCCGATCGCGGCGGTCCACGCCTTCGCGGGGTCGAACTTCCGCGTGGCGACGTCGAAGCAGAGGACCTTGTTGCCGGAGGCGGCGTTCTCGCAGCCGCCGTAGATCAGGTGGTTCGCGGCGTCGTAGGCGAGGTCGCGCAGACCCCAGACGGTCGTGCCGTACGGCAGCGTGTCGTATTGGGCGACGTACTTCCCGGTCTTGTCCAGCTCGTAGAGCTTGTGGTTGTTGCCGGTCGCGAGGACCGGGGAGCGCGCCGAGACGAAGTAGTTCCCGTCACGGTCGCGCACGCAGCCGAGGATGCCGTTGACGGTCTGGGAAGTGGCCGCGCTCAGGATCGCCTGGAGGTCCAGCTTGTTGCTGCCGCCAGGAAACAGCGGGTCGTTCAGTGGGGCGCCGAGCACCGTGTTGGTCTGGGCGATGGTCGCGCCGCAGAGCAGAGCGGCGGCGAGGATCGAGACGCGCATGGAGTTCTCCTGCATGGAAAGGGGGGTATGCCCGAAGCCGGGCGATGAGGAACAGAGTGATTTAGCCGTGAAGGATGCGCCCAGCCAATCCCCTGCGCCGGGTCCGGATCCCGCGTCCACGGCAGCGTGCCCAGCCCAGCCGGCGCGGCGCCGGCTCTACCGCTTCCGCGCGGTCTGCTCGATGGCCGTCATGACCTCGGGCCGTTGCACCCCGACCGCGCTGTTCGGATCGATCGGGGGCAGCGGCATGCCGAGCCACTGCTGCAGCGCGTAGGCGCAGGCGTGCCGGGCTTCGGGGCGGCTGCCCGGGTGGTACAGCACATCCGCCAGCGCCATGCCGGACGCGAGCCGCGGTTCCTGCAGGATCGCCCGCAGCAGCGGCTCACGCCGGTCCGGATCACCCAGCGCCACCCCGATCTCTTCGCGCGTGCCGCTCGCGGCCAGCTTGCGCGCCGGCTCGGGCACGTTTGCGCGGCGCTCGTTCATGACGCGGCCGACCTCGTCGAGGTTCGCCCCGAACTCGCTGCCGAACGACAGCATCAACACCTCGCGCAGGATCTCACGGTCGTCGCCGAGGATCTGGAACTGTCCGCGGCCGGCCTTCGCGATCGCCTCGAAGGCGCGCACGGTCGCGTTCTCCCGCGTCCGCCGCGAGCCGGTCGCGATCGCGTGCACCTGGCTGCGCCCGTCGCGCGCGAACGACTTGATCCGTGCCAGCAGCTTCTGCTGGGCGTGATCGTGCGGCGGCGCATCGCCGATCAGCACGACGACGCGCTTGGCCCCGCTGCGCCAGCGCATCCCGAACGCCTGCGCGAGTCCCGCATCCACCGCCTCCGGATGATCCCCCCCGCCGCCGGCGTCGACGAACTGCAGGAAGTTGATCGCCTGGTAGTGATCCTCGACCAGCGCCAGCTCGCGCGTCAGGTAGTCCTCGCGCCCGCGGTCGCGGTAGGTCACGATCGACACGCGCGCATCCGGCACCAGCGCGTGCAGGATGTCGATCATCTCGGCGATCCGCTTCTTCGCCTCCGACAGGATGCCCCCCATCGAGCCGGTGCTGTCGACGACGAATGCGATCTCGAGCCCGCTGCGCCGCAGGTCGCTGACCGTGCGCCGGAAGCCGCCGGAGTCGATCTTCGGATTGCGCAGGCGTAGCACGTCGTCTTCGCCGCCTGCCTTGATGCGCGTGAACAGGCCCTGGCCGTTGCCGAGCGCGTCCCGCACCGGCTCGGCTTCGTCGAACATCGCCAGCTCGTCGCGCGGCTTCTCGGCCGGGGCGAGATCCGGGGGATCGAGCAGCACGACGTCCGGCGGGATCTCGTTCAGCGGCAGCGTCTCGAGCTCCGCTTCGACGGCGGGCGGGGGCTCCTGCAGTTCGAGCTCCGCTTCCTCGTGCAGCAGATCGAACAGCAGCGGCTCGCCGACCTGTGGTGGCCGCGGTGGGGGCACCAGGATCCACAGCAACAGGAACAGCGCTGCATGCAGCAACAGCGAGATCAGGAACCACGGCGCCCGTCGCAGCTCGCCAGCGAGGAAGTCGGCGAACCCGGGATCGGCGTGCGTGCGCACGAGCGGCGGGATCGCGGTGGCTGCTGCGGCGGCTGAGGCGGCTGCGCCTGCTGGCGCCGCCGGCAGCGCCTCCAACCACGCCGCGTGCAGCTCCACGTCGCCGACGCGCAACATGTTGCCGGGTGCGAGCTCGGCCGCGGTGCAAGGGACTCCGCCGAGGGTGACCGGACCATGTGCCTGCAGCGCCATCGCGAGGCCGGTGCGCGTGATCGTCGCATGCAGCGGCAGCACCGAGCCGTGCCGCAGGCGCAGGTCGCAGTCGGCCGCGGAGCCGATCCGATAGCTGCGCTCCTGCTCGAGGAAGAACGCGCGCGGTCCGACCAGCAGGGCCGGCAGCCGCGTCGTCGCGGGGGTGCGATCCAGTTCTTCCAAGGTGGAAAAGCCTAGCAGTCGTTTCGCAAATGCTTCGCAGGCGAGGCCGAGCCAGCGCGGCCGAGGGCAAG
>CAZABP010000030.1:0-56156 GCA_964483245.1 uncultured candidatus Brocadiaceae bacterium
GAGAAGTACATCCCGCACATCGGCCAGGCGCTGCAGGAGATCCTGGCGCTCGACGACAAGGCGGTCGATTCCACGGTCGAGAAGCTGACGTCCGTGCTGGAGCGCAGCCGCAAACTCTGACGAGGCAACGATGGCAACCAAGAAGCCGGGCCGGCGGCCGACGCCGAGCAAGAAGCAGCGCCAGCGTCCGATGACGAAGCTGGACGAGGTGACCGTCCGAGAGATCCACGCCTGCGCGGAGAACGTGTACCGGCGCATCGACAAGCTCGAGAAGCCGGAGCTGAAGTTCCCCGAGCGGTCGCTGCGCAACGCGCACTACGACAAGAAGGGCGGGTTCCGGATGGGGCGCGGGCGGATCGAACGCACGCTGACCGTCAACACCGTCAAGACGTTCGCACAGACGCTGAAGCTGATGGCGCTCAGCAAGGAGATGGTCGAGCAGGACGACTTTGCGACCAAGCGGGAGGCGTACTACGTCTCCAAGAACTGGGGCGACGCGAAGTTCACCGAGCAGCCGGAGTCGGACGCCGTCATGGACGACATCGAGGCGCTGTTCAGCCTCGAAGGGGTCACGCGCGAGCAGCTGCGGTTCCGCCCCGAAGAGCACGGCGGCAACGTCGCCGGCGAGCTGGTCGTCATCGACCGCGACCGCGAGACCGGGGCCGAGGAGCGGATCGACTGCACCAAGCAGGGGAGCGGGTCGTATTCGATCCCCGCGTCGGTCGAGCACTTCAAGTTCGAGACCAAGGCCAGGTTCATGCTCGTCATCGAGACCGGCGGCATGTTCGCGCGGCTGCACGAGCACAAGTACTGGCGCACCCAGAACTGCATCATCATCGGCACCAGCGGCGTGCCGACGCGCTCGACGCGGCGGTTCATCCGCAAGCTGTCGGACGACAAGAGCCTGCCGGTCTATGCGTTCAACGACTGCGATCCGTACGGGATCTCCAACATCTACCGCACGCTGAAGGTCGGCTCCGGCAACGCGGTGCACCTGAACCAGTTCTTCTGCGTGCCGCAGGCGCGGTATCTCGGCGTCACGCCGCAGGACATCCTCGACTTCGAGCTCGAGGATGCGACGCACCCGCTCAAGGACGTCGACGTCAAGCGTGCCAAGGATGCGCTGAAGAACGACCCGTTCTTCCAGGCACACAAGGAGTGGCAGAAGGCGATCGAGCAGATGCTCAAGATGGGTGTGCGCGCCGAACAGCAGGCACTCGCCAAGTGGGGGCTCAACTTCGTCATCGACGAGTACCTGCCGCGCAAGCTCGCGCATCCCGAGAAGTTCCTCCCGTGATCCGCGCGTAGTCCGCCGCGCAGGTGTCTGACACCAACTGTTCGTTTCTAAGGAGACACCTACGCAGCGGTCATCCCGGGCGCAGGTCGACGATCCACGCGTCCGGCGCGCAGGCGGCGACGAGCTCCGGTGCCACGTTGCACCAGGCGGCGCAGCGATCGAGCACGGCGGAGTCGGCGGTCACGATCGGGGTGCGACTGTCGCGCAGCACGCGGTCGGCGCTCGGGACCAGCTCGACGCGCCAGTTCCAGCGGCGCTCTGAGGAGAGGTGGCGGAGCAACACCGCGAGACGCGCGCTGTTGCCGACCGGTTCGTCGAGCAGCCAGTGGACGGATGTGACGCCGGCCGCAGCGACGTGGTCGCCGATCGCCTCGGCCGCGCGGATCGTCTCGGCGACGCGCTTCCAACTCCCGTGCAGGCTGGCGAGGTCGCGCAGGCATTGATCGCGCGCGCGCAACAGGACGCCGCCAGCGAACGCCGCCTCGATCGTCGTCAGCAGGTTGAACCCGTCGATGCGCAGCTCCGCGCCGCCGACGTCGGCCAATGGCAGGCAGCGCGCCGCGCGCGCGGAGAGCTGCGCGTCGCTGCAGGCGCAGCGCGCGACCGCGATCCGCTGCCGCGCGGTCAGTGCGTGGCGGTCACCGACCAGCTTGCGGGCCGAATCCTCCGCGTAGCCCCGCCCGAGCAACCAGCTCAGCTCGGCGACGGCCGTGCGCAGCGCCGGCACACGCTCCGGCGCGAACAGCTCCGGGTCGTCGGGATGCGGGCCGCGGTGCCGGCGCCGGTCGGGCATCCGCGCATCGAACCATGCCGCGCACTCTTGCGGCCCGTCCTATCCGGGGTCATGTCGAACCTCCGCACCCTGGCCGACGAGATCGCAGGCGTCGTCGAGAAAGCCGCCCCGGCGGTGCTGCACGTCCAGGTCCTGCCCGAGCGCGGCCGCGCGGTCGCGTCCGGCTCCGGCTTCCTGTTCACGCCGGACGGCTACGCGCTGACCAACCACCACGTGGTGCGGGGGGCCACCGCAGTCGAAGCGACGCTGCCGGACGGCACGACCGCGCTGGCGGACGTCGTCGGCGCCGACCCCTGGACCGACCTGGCGCTGCTGCGGATCCCGGCGCCACGCACGTTGCCGGCACTCGAGCTCGGCGACTCGAACCGCCTGCGCGTCGGCGAGACGGTGCTGGCGCTCGGCTCGCCGTACGGGCTGACCTCGAGCGTCACGGCTGGGATCGTGTCGGCGCTCGGCCGCTCGCTGCAGAGCCAGCTCGCCGGCCGCACGATCGAGGACGTGATCCAGACCGACGCCGCGCTGAACCCCGGCAACTCCGGCGGACCGCTGGTCGACGCCGACGCGCGCGTCGTCGGGATCAACACTGCGATCCTGCCGATCGCGCAGGGGCTCTGCTTCGCGGTGCCGGCCAACACGGCGACGCTGGTCGTCGGCGAGCTGCTGCAGCATGGCCGCGTGCGGCGTGCGATGCTCGGGATCGCGATCGAAGTCGTGCAGCTGCCGCCGCGGATCGCGGCCGAGCTCGGCCTGGCGACGCCGCGCGGGGTCGCGGTGCGCGGCGTGCAGCCTGGCACGCCGGCGGCAACCGCCGGTCTGCAGCCAGGAGACGTCATCGTCGCGATCGACGGCGCACCGGTCGCTTCGACGGCGGACCTGATGCGCGGTCTCGGCTATGCCGCGATCGGACGCGCGATCCCGCTGGTCGTGTCGCGCCGTGGGCGGCGCGCGGAGCTGACGGTGCAGCCGGTCGAGCTGCGCGAAGCCGCCTGACCGGCGCTTCAGAACACCTCGAACGCCCCCGCCCCACGCACGTCCGGCGGCGCGAGGTCCGGCACCAACGCGCCCCAGCAGAGCTTCATCTGTTGGGAGGTCCGCAGGAACGTGGCCTCCCCGAGCAACCCTGCGTGTTGATCCGCCGGATCCTGCACGACGACGACATCGATCTCCGGTGCCCGTGCCACGTCGAGGGCAGCCGCCAGGAACGTCGCCAGGAACTCCGCCGCCTGTGCGCGCTGCGCCGCCGCGACCGTGAGCCAGTCGATGTGCAGGTTGTGCCGCGGCCGGTGGTCCAGCACGTCGCGCTGCCGCGCGAGCAGCAACCCGACCAACCGCCCATCCACGCGCCACAGCCGCGCGAGCGAGCTCGGATCCGCGTCGGCCGGCAGCAGGCGCGCGAGCGTCGCGACGTCCGGCACCGTCGCGACGAGGCCCGGCGGCGCATTCGCCGCGAGCAGCGCGGCGCAATCGGCGAGGTCCGCTGCCGTCACCGGCGCGATCGGCACGCGCGTGCGCTGCGCCAAGGCGTGCGCCAACACGCGCGGCGTGCCGAGCCAGCGCCGGATCGGCGCGATTCCGATCAGCGTCACCCCGTTGCGCGCGTGCACGCGTTCGATCAGCCGGGTCTCCGGCCGGCCGGCTTCGAATGCGGTCAGGTAGTGCTGCACGCCGTCACCCCGCAGCGTCGCCAGCATCGCCCCGATCAGCCGCGGGCCGCCGCCCCACGCCGCGGCCTGCGGCGACACGGTCAGAAAACTCGTGTAGGCCGCGTCGGCGATCTCGCGGCCGAGCCGGCCGTGCCATGGCGCCGCCGCCATGAATCCGTGCAGCGCGTCGTCGATCCGCAGCTCGAGCAACCACTCCGGTCGCGCCCCGGGGCGCCATAGATACGACTCGAGCAGCTGCGCCGAGTACCGCCAACACGGCCGCGGCCAATGCGCGTTCATCAGCCCGGCGACGGCGGCGAGGTCGCGCGCCGGAGCGACGACCGGCTCGCTCATTCGCGCGCGGCGGCGCGCAGCGCAGCCGGCCAACCGTCCGCCTGCCCCTTCGTCCCGAACACCTGCGCGTAGCTGAACACGCAATAGCCGCGGGCGCCGGCGCGCCGCGCCGCATCGATCTGCCGCAACGTCTGCTCGGTCACGTCGTGCTTGTGCGTGCCGATGCCGATCACGACCGGCACATCGCTGATCGCCACCGCGTCCGCGGTCTGCCGGTCGAACGTCGCGTCGTCGGCCGTGTAGTTCATCGGGATCAACACGTCGACCAGACCGTTGCGCGACCAGCGCCCCCAATCCTGCTGCACCTTGGTGTAGGCGAGCTGACGGTCCGCGAACACCGCGGCCGACAGCAGGACCGGCCGCACGCGCCGCAGCTCGCGCCGGATCTCCGCGACGACCTCGGTCACCTGGTCCGCCTTCCAGCTCACGAACCGCAGCGGATCCTGCGCCGGCTCCGTGCCGGTCGCCGACGCGAACGCCGCGCGCGTCCTCGCATCCAGCGGATAGACCGGCCCATTGCCCTGGTCCGCGTCGGTGAAGCGGATGTAGTCGAGATGGATCCCGTCGACGGCGTAGCGCTCGGCGAGCTCGCGGCACAGCGACGCCAGATAGCTGCGGACTTCCGGCAGCGCCGGATTCAGACAGACGTAGTTCCGGTTCAGCGGCTCACGCTGGCCGGAGGTGTCGGCGAGGAACCAGTCCGGCCGGCTCGTCCAGAGCTGGCGCGGGTCCTGCGGCGGGTTCAGTCCGCGCCAGCCGGGCATCACGTTGATCCACGCGTGCAGCGCGAGTCCGCGCGCATGCGCCGCCGCGACCGCGACCCCGAGCGGATCGAAGCCAGGATCCTGGAACCCGAACTGCTCGCCGAAGATCTCGATGTCCGAACGCCAGGCAACCGTCCCATTGCCGCGCACCTGGAACATCACGGCCGTGAAGCCGGCGTTCCGCACGTCGTCCATGATCCGCTCGATGTCCGCGACGGTGCGGTAATCGAACCGCGTCACCCAGATCGCGGCACCCAACCCCGGCGCCGGCGCCGGCGGGGTCGAACAGGCGGCGAACCACGGGACGAGCAGCAATCGACCGAGCAGCCGTCGCATCGTGTCAACTGTGCCGCGCGGTTCCTCCGGAACAAGGTTCGTGGCGCACGCCACCACCGTCGACGACGAGCTCGCCGTCGCCCGGACATGGATGGCGACCCTCGACGAGCCGCTCGCCCCGCCACACCACGGTGCCGTCGCGCGCGACGAGGCCGGCGAGCCGCGCCGGATTGCCGATCACGAGTGCGTGCGACGGCACGTCGGCGGTCACCACCGCGCCCATTCCGACGACACAGAAGTCCCCGAGCGTGACGCCGGGACCGATCGTCGCGTTCGCGCCGATCGTGACGCCATCGCCAACGCGCGTGGGCAACGTCGCGGCCGTCGGGGTCGAAGGTTGCAGCTTGCGCAGCTCCGGGTCCGCGGCGCGCGGGAACTTCTCATTGGTGAACACGACGTGCGCCGCGATCAGGCAGCCGCGTCCGATCGTGACACCGGTGCAGATCGAGACATGCCCGTTGATCTTGCAGAGGTCGCCGACGACGACGTCGTACGCGAGGTAGCTCTTCTCGCCGATGATGCAGTCCGCGCCGACGCGGGCTCCGCGCCGCAGATGCGCGTGGTCCCAGACCGCCGTGCGCGCACCGATCGTGACCCCCGGCTCGACCAGCGCGGTCGGATGCACGCTGGCGCTGCTCACACGTTCTCCCGCTGTGGCAGCGGTACCCAGCGGCCGAGCGTCGCCGAACGGTAGGCGGCTTCGACCGCGCGCACCGAATCGAGCGCGTCGTCGTGACCGATCTGCGGCGCCGCCGTGCCGGCGATGACCGCCGCGAAGTTGGCGAGCTGCCGCGCCAGTGCCGCGCGCTTGTCGTAGCGCCCGCCGAACCGCTGCCACTGCGCTTCCCCCTGACGGCGGACCGCGCCACTGTCGAACCCCAGCCGCACCGTGCCGCGGCTGCCGCGGACCTCGCACCAGTGTTCGGTGAATGCCGGGGTCGACCAGGACATGTCGATCGTCGCGAGCACACCGCGCCGCGCTTCGGCAAGCACGTGGACCGTGTCCTCGACCGCGAGCGGCTGCACGCGGCGGCCGAAATGCGCGAACACGCGCTGGATCGGACCGGCGAACGCGCGCGCGACGTCGAACGCGTGCGCGCCATGATCGATCAACACGCCCCCGCCGGAGATCGCTGGCTGCGCGTTCCAACGTTCCGCCATCGGAGTGTCGGCGCAGAACGTGATCACCACCTGCACCGGATCGCCGATCTCGCCATCGGCAACGAGCTGGCGTGCCATCGCGAGCTCCGGCAGATAGCGGAACTTGGAAGCCATCATGACCCGCCGATCACTGCGCCCGGCGGCGAGCAGGATGCGCTGCGCCGCCGCCGACGTCAGCGCCAGCGGTTTCTCGCACAGCACGTGGACCCGGTGCTCGAGCAGCGCCTGCACCATCGGTTCGTGCAGCGCGGGCGGCGTCGCGACGACCGCCGCGTCGGGGGACTCTTCGGCCAGCAGCGCCGGCAGCTCGGCGAACACCGGTACCGCATGCTCCCGCTGCAGCTCGGCCCGCCGCGCCGCATCCGATTCCACGATCGCATGCAGCCGCCAGCGCGGCTCGGCTGCGATCGCGGCGATCCAATCGGCACCGATCCGGCCGGCGCCGATCAGCGCGATCGCCATGACCGGGCCGCTGTCATCCACGCGTGCGTCCCCGCTTCATGCGAGCTCCGCGCAGCAGGCACGGATCGCGTGCCCGACCGCGTCGATGTGCACCGGCTGCAGACGTTCGTTCCATGGCAGCACGACGACCCCCGCCAGGAACGCACGGACCCCAGGGAACCCGGCGTCCGGGTCCGGCGGCTGCGTGCCTGCTGCGGCGTACGGCTCGTACAGGCGCGGCTCGTCGCGCCAACAGCGGAACAGCTCACAGGCGAACGCCGGCTGCCGCACGTAGTGCGGTTGCGCAGCGATCCCGCGCGCCTGCAGCGCGGCACCGAGCGCCGTAGCACCGCCGCGGATCTGCTCCGGGTCGACCTGCAGCGCGAACCGCCAGTACGAATGCCCTGCTGGCGGCGGCAACGAGATCGCCGGCAGGTCGTGCAGCAGCGCGCGCAACCGGTCGGCCATCGCGCGGCGCTGCGCGATCATGCGCGGGAGCTTCCCCAGCTGCGCAAGCGCGACCGCGGCCTGCAGCTCGGTCCAACGCCCGTTGATCCCGACCCGGCGGTGATCCGGGGCGGCGCTGCCGTAGTCCCACCCCTTGTGCACGAACAGCCGCGCCTGCTTCGCGATCGTCGCATCGCGGCTCGCGACGATCCCCCCCTCGCCGGCCGTGAGCTGCTTGCCCTGCTGCAGACTCCAACAGGCAAGGTCACCGAACGTGCCGGCGAGGCGGCCCTGGTGTTCGCTCAGATAGGCCTGCGCGCAGTCCTCGATCAGCACGACGCCGCGGTCGTGGCAGAGCGCGGCGATCGCGTCGATCTCGCAGGGCGCGCCGAACAGGTGCGTCGCGATCACGGCGCGTGTCGATGGCCGCAGCGCCGCGGCGATCGAAGCCGCGGTCACGTTGCCGGTCGCCGCATCGACGTCGGCGAACTGCGGGATCGCGCCTTCGTACAGGATCGGCAGGATCGCGCCCATGTCGGTGACCGGCGTCGTCACGACCTCGTCGCCGGCACGCAGCCGCAGCGTCGCGAGCGCGGCGTGCACCGCGGTCGACCCGGAGCTGCAGGCGATCACGTGCGGGATCCCGGTCAGCGCGCCGAACTCACGCTCGAAGCGCTGCGTGCAGCTCCCGGTCGCGGCGTTCAGTCTGCCGCTGCGGACGACTTCGGCCAGCAGCGCCAGCTCCTCGTCACCCAGATCGCGGCCGCTGCCGTCGCGATCGCTCGGCAGCTGCAGCGCTTCGCCGGCGACCGGCGCGGACTTCGTGGGACGGGACACGATGCGGGGCGAGGACGGTATCCGTGGCCGAGCCCGGGCTCAACGCGCCCGGGGGCTCTCCGGCGCGATCAGGCGGAGCGCAGCGGGTGCCGGCGGTCGATCCATTCGCCGCAACAGGCGAGCAGCCGCGCGCGGTCGATCGGCTTCGTCAGATAGTCGTCGCAGCCGGCCGCGAGGCAGCGGTCGCGGTCGCCGCGCAGCGCGTTCGCGGTCAGCGCGATGACCGGCACCTCGAGGCCGTTGCGGCGCAGAGTCTCGGTCGCCGCGTAGCCATCCAGCTCCGGCATCTGCATGTCCATCAACACGAGGTCGAACGGTGCCGGACGCCCCCCTTCGCTGCGGAGCAACTGCAGCGCCGCGCGTCCGTTCTCGACGATCTCGACGGCGGCGCCGGCCTTCGTCAGGATCGCCTGCAGCAGACGCTGGTTGTCCCGCGAATCCTCGACGACCAGGATCCGCCGGCCACCGAGGCTCGCGAGCTGCGGTGTGGCGGCGCCGCGGTTGCGTGCGCGCGGCTCGTGCCGCCAGGTCAGCGCCTGCGGTGCACGCAGCTCGAGGCGCAGCGCGAACCGGCTGCCGCGCCCGACTTCGCTGCGCACGTCGATGCGCGCCCCGAGCATGTCCGCGAGCCGGCGCGAGATCGCGAGACCCAGGCCGGCACCGCCGTGCCGGCGCCGGTGCGACGTGTCCCCTTGCGTGAACGGGCGGAACAGCCGGTCGATCTCTTCCGGCCGGAGCCCCGGTCCCGTGTCGACGACCGCCAGCTCGAGCACCGCGTGGCTCTCGTCCCGCTCGGTTACGCCGAGCTGGATCGTCACCGAACCCTGGTCCGTGAACTTGATCGCGTTGCTGACCAGGTTGATCAGGATCTGCCGCAGGCGTTGGGCGTCCGATTCGATCATCTCCGGCAACGGCCAGTCGAACGTGCGCACGAACTCGAGCCCGCGCGCCGCGGCGCGCTCGCGCATCAGTTCGTAGACGTCCTCGACCAGCTCGATGACGTCGGTCGGGCCGGTGACAGACGGCAGGCGACCGGCTTCGAGCTTCGACAAGTCGAGGATGTCCTCGAGGATGCCGAGCAGGTGATTGCCGGAGCGCTCGATCGTGGTCAGGTAGTCGGCGCGCTGGTCGGCCGTCAGCGACGGATCGCGCAGCAGCTCCGCATAGCCGAGGATCGCAGTCATCGGCGTGCGGATCTCGTGGCTCATGTTGGCCAGGAACTCGCTCTTGCTGCGCGCCGCCTGCTGTGCTGCGTCGCGTTGCCAGGCCAGCTCGTCGCGCGCCGCGGAGAGCTGCGCGCATTGCCGCGCCAGCAGCTCGCGCATGTCGACCAGCCGCATCCCGTCAGGCCCACCGACGACCAGGATCGGCTCGTATGCCGCATCGCCCGGCCGCGCCAACGCCAGCTCGATCGCGTCGGCGACTGGCGTGCGTTCGTGCATCACCAGCGACACGCTCGGCCACGTGCGCACCAGCTCCCCGATCGTGCGCCGGTGGTAGATCTCGCGGAGGAACACCTGATTCAGCCGCTGCGTGAACGCGTGCCGCGAGACCACGATCGGCGCGTCGCCCGGCAGCGTCACCACCACACCGAGCAGCTCCGGCGTCTCGGCGAACTCGCGACTCAGCTCGTCGATCGTGTGGTCCGGCGCGATCTGCCGGACGGGCGGCGACGAACGTGCCAGCTCCACCAGCGACTCGTGCGGCAGCTCGCTCAGGTCCGTCGTCCCCTCCATTACGCTCCTGCGCCGTGGAGCATCGGATCGGTGGTGGCGCCGCTTGAATGAAGACTGGACACGGAAGTGGAGATTCCGACGGTCGCGGCGGTCGGAGATCGGGACTGTCGCGGCATGGTCCATGACAGGGATGCTTCGGCGCGGGGCGGTTAGGCTCTGCGCATGCGCCGCTGGATCGTGGTCTGCGCCGCGCTGTGCCTCGCCGCAGTGGTGGCGTTTCTGCTGTCCCGGGACGGGATCGGCGGAAGCTCCAGTCTGTCGAAGGAGTCGGCAGCGCGCGGGGCGGATGCGGTGAGTGTGGAGGCGACGGCGGCGCGCGACGCAGCCGCGGTGGAGGACGGTCCGGAGCGGCAGGCGGTCGAGGTGCCGGCGGCGGAGATCGACGCCGTACCTGGCGAACTCGTCGTGTCGGTGCGCAGCGAGAGCGGGGAACCGGTCGCCGACTGGGAAGTGCAGGTCGAACCGGAGTTCGGGGTGAGTGTTCCGTCGCGCGTGCAGCGCTGGCGAACGAATCAGGCAGGACGGGCTGCGCGCGAGGTCATCGCCGGCGAATACGAGGTACGCACGCTCGGCCACCCGGAACAGCGCTGCGTCGTCGCGGCAGGTGAGCGCACGAACATCGAGCTCGTGCTGCGCCTCGCACGCGAGATCACTGGCGTCGTGCTCGATCCGGCGCGGCAACCGGTGCCGAACGCGCAGCTGATGCTGCGGTGGAAGAACGTGAGCACCCACCCGCCGATCGACGCCGGCCGCGCGGATGCCGCCGGACGCTTCCGCCTGCGCCCGCCGGCCAGATGGTTCTGCAGCATCAGCGCGACGGCGCCCGGATTCCGCGCGTCTGCCGAACACCATGTGACGCTGAAGACCACGGAGCTCGAACTGCTGCTCGGCGCGGAGCCGGCGCAACTGACCGTCGTCGTCACCCGTGCGGATCACATGCCGGCGGTGGATGCCTGGGTCCAGGTCGTCGCGGGAAGCGACGAGCATCACCGCCAGGACGGTGCCGATTGGCAGGAGCTGTCACATCGCGAGCGGGTCTGCGATCGCGATGGGCGCGCGCGGTTCACCGACCTGTGGCCCGGACCGGCGTCGTTGATCGTGCGGGACGCCGACCATCTGCTGCACTCCGAGAAGCTCGAGCTGCGCGCCGGCGACGAGCTCGTGCACCTGGTCGCACTGCAGCGTGGCGCCACGCTCGTCGGGATCGTGCGGGATGAGGCGGGTGCGCCGATCGGCGGGGTGCGGATCGGTTCGCGCTGGCTGCAGAACGCGCAGAGCGCGCGCGACGGCACGTATCGGCTCGGGGGTCTCGATCCCGCGCTGACGCGGATCGAAGCACACCACCGCGATTACCGGCCCGAGCACCATGCGCTCTCGCTGCAGGTCGGGGAGACCTCGCGCTGGGATCCGGTGCTGCGGCTGCGGCCGCTGCTGCGCGGCAGGCTCGTCGACGCCAGCGGGCACCCGCTCGCGCAGTACGAAGTGCAACTGCACGACACGAGCGCGGCGCATTACGCCATGCGCGGGCATGCGACGACCGGGGCCGATGGGCGGTTCGAGCTGAAGCTCGAGGACGAGCGGCCGCTCGATGTCGAAGTCCGCGAACGCGGGCAGCCGTTCACTGTCGTGCCGAATGGAGGGCGCCAGGTCCGGCCGTCAGCGGACGAGCTCCTGCTGCAGCTCGACGAGAGCGCCGCGGCAACCGCGTCGGTGCACGGCCGCGTCCGCGCGCCACCGCAGCAGCCGGATGGCGCGATGTTCCTCCAGATCCACCGCCTCGAACCGGGTCGATGGGGACGCTCGACCGGCGTCCAGGTCGATCCCAAGAGTTTCGAGTTCCGCTTCGGGCCGCTGCCCCGTGGTGACTATCGCTTGTTGCTGAGCTGCCGCGCGCCGCAGGTCGCGCCGCACGAAGTGGCGCGGTTCACGCTGCGACCGCACGAGCAACGCGACCTCGGCGAGCTCGCGCTCGGCGATAGCGGATCGCTCGTGGTCGAGGCCAGGTTGGCCAGCGGCTCGTTGGCCGAAGCTCCGTACGTCCAGATCGACGACGTGAAGACCGACCGGACCTACCACATTGCGCGCTGTGACGCCGCAGGTCGACTGGAGCTCGCGTGCGCGCCCGGCACATACCGCGCCACGATCTACGGCGACGCCTTCGTCTGGCAGCGCCGCGAACTCGAGATCCGCGCGTCGAACACCACGTCCTGGACCGCCACACTCGAACCCGCCATCCGCCGCAAGCTCTTCTTCACGCTTCCCCCCGGCGAAACCACCTGCCGCTTCGAGATCCTGAACCCCGACGCAGTCGTCGTGTTCGACACCGAACTGGCCGCTGACTCGTCCGACTCCCGCGAGTGGCACCCGTTCTTTGGCCTCGGCCGCCACCAGGTCCGCGCGACCGGCGGCAGCGGGAAGCTCTACTCGCAGTCGTTCGTCGTCAGCTCGCTCGAACCCGATCCCCGCGGCATCCGCATCGCGCCCAAGTGAAACCGGTGCACCGCGTCTCTGAGACCCCATCCGTCACTTCGCGTGAGAAATTCCCCGCGAAGCGGTACGCGGAGTCTCAGAGACCCGCGCCGTCACTTCGCGAGCGGTTCCGCACGTTTACGACGCGAACCCTCGGAGGGTCCCATGCACCGTCACGGTCTGCTGCTCTCGACGATTGCAGTCGCGGTCCTGGTCGTCGCGTGGATGTGGTTCCGCGATCCGCCTGGGCGCGAAGCAACTCGCGAGGCGACGGAGGGGGAGGCGCCGACCGTCGAATCGCAACCGCCGACGACGCAAGCGCCTGAAACAACGCGTGAGCGCGTGGAGCTGGCGGAGGGAACTCCGGCCTCCGCCGCGGAGAGCCGCGAGCCGGAGTTCGCGACGCTGGTCGTGCACGTGCGCGATCCGAAGTCGGCCCCGATGCCCGACTGGCTCGTGGTCGTCGAGCCGAGCGCCGGCGAGACCGCTGCCGGAGCTGCTGTCCTGCTGCGCACCGATGCGCGCGGCACGGCCGAGCGGCCGCTGCCAAGCGGCGAGTACGCGCTGCACCCACTCGGCAAGCAGGGGCCGGAACGGATCCTGGTCGCGCTCGCGCCGGGCCAGAGGCGCGACGTGGAGCTGAGGGTCGGCGAAGCGTTCGCGCTGCGGGGCGTGGTGCTGGAGCCGGCACGCCAACCGGTACCGTTCGCACGCCTGTTGCTGCGTTTCGGCACCAACTGGGATTCCGCGCCGATCGAGATCGGCCGCGCGGATGCCGCAGGCACGTTCCAGCTGCAGATGCCTGCTGCTGCGCTCGGCACCATCAGCGCAACCGCGGACGGCTACCGCGCATCCGAGGAGCTGTTGCTCTCGCCCAAGAGGCCCGAGATCGAGCTCGTGCTCGGCCTGACGCCGGCCCGACTGCTGCTGCTGGTGACGCGCGCCGACGGTGCACCGGCCGCCGGCTGCGGCGTCGAGGTCGGCACCGGCAACGGATGGATCCGCACCGATGTTCCGTTCCCACGCATGGAAGGCACGAGGCGGATCGGTGCCTGCGACCGCGATGGCAGGATCCTGCTGGCGGACCTCTGGCCCGGTAGCGCGGCCATGACGCTGCGCGATCCAGCTCACGCGGTCCACTTCGAGCGAATCGTCGTTTCCGGCGGCACGGAGACGCTCCACCGCGTGCAGCTGCAGGCGGGCGCGTCGCTCGCCGGAACCGTGCGCGACGACACCGGTGCGCCCGTGGCGGAAGCCACGATCGGGGCTGGATCGCTGGTCACGACCCGGAGCGCCGGTGACGGCAGTTATCGCTTGTCCTCTCTGAGCCCGACGGCATCGGAGATCCGCGTGTCGCACCGCGAGTACTTGGATGCAGTCGACCAGGTCGCGCTGACCGCCGGCCAACAGGCGACTTGGGATCCGGTCCTGCGGCGCGCGCCGCAGATCCGCGGCAGGCTCGTCGATGGATCCGGTGCACCACTACCGCAGCACCTGGTCCTCGCGCATTTCTCGAACCGCGCAGAAGGCTCCGTAGGCGGCGCCGCCGCTACCGACGCGCAGGGAAGGTTTGAGTTGCGCACGAGAAAGCACGCCGCGTTCACGCTGTTCGTCACTGAGGCACGCGACGGCCTCAAGCCGTTCCTCGTCCCGCTCGGAGGCGAGCACGTGCACCCGGGTGCCGACGAAGTGCTGCTGCGGATCGCGCCGGAACGTGCGGCGACGGCGTCGTTCCACGGTCGCGTCGAACTCCCTACTGCTGTGGACGTCGCATCGATCAAACTGGACGTCATGCAGCACCTGCCGACTGGAGGGGTCGGCGGCGCCCCTGCGATCGCACCTTCGACCAGCGGTTTCTTCGAACATGGTCCGCTTCCGCCGGGCGAGTATTCGCTGACCCTACACGCGACCCAGCCGCGGATCGCACGAACTGAGCTGGCGCGATTCCGCCTCTCACCACAGGAGCGTCGCGATCTCGGCTCGCTCTCCATCAGCGCGCTCGGCACGCTGCGGATCCGCGCAACCGGGCGCGACGGCCCACGCACAGAACCACCATCGATCCAGCTCGAACCACTCGACGGGGGCATGCAGCAAAACCTCGGGCGCTGCGACGCGGCCGGCCTGCTGACCGTACGGCTCAGTCCAGGCCGTTACCGCGTCAGCCTTTTCGGGTCCGACTTCTTCTGGCCCGTCCGCGAACTCACGATCGCTGCCAACCAACACCACGACGTCTCCTTCGAACTCGAGCCGGCTGTGCGGCGCCAGCTCCACTTCGTGCTCCCGCCCGAAGAAGACGCGTGCACGTTCGAGATCGTGCGCTCCGACGGTGCCCCGGTCACCACGCAGCGCATCACGCGCGAGACCGGCGGCGTCTCACGGCTGATGCCATTCTTCTCACTCGGCCGCTACGAAGTCCGCGCCACCGGTGCCAGCGGCAAGCGCTACGCGCAGTCGTTCACGGTCACCTCCCTCGAGCACGACGCCAGCGGCATCCGCATCGAGCCCAAGTGAAAGCGGTACACCAGGTCTCAGAGACCGCGGCCGTCAGTTCGCGAGCGGTTCCGCACGTAGTCCGCCGCGCAGGTGTCTGACACCGTGTGTACCGGTACACCGGGTGTCAGACACCTACGCAGCGGTCATGTCGTAGCGGTGCTGAGCCGATATCCGCGGTTGCATGCTGCGTAGCGCGCTGCCGTTCCTGTTGATCGCCTGTGGAGCGCTGTGGTTAGGTGCGCCGAAGGGGCAACAGCGCAGCAGCGCAGCATTCGAGTCGGGCACGGGCAGTGCATCCGCGTCGCACTCGTTGCTCTCGAAGTGGATCGATCAGATCGGTCGGCTCCTGCACGGGTTGCCCAGCATCCGCGGGCAGCTCGTGGACGCCTCGGGCACGCCGCTGCCGGACCATGCCATCACGGCGCAGTCGGTCGAGACACCGGCGATCTGGGGCGCGGCCACGACGGATGAGAAGGGGCGCTTCGTGCTGCACATCGAGCACCGCGCAACGTTCAACCTGTTCGTCCGCGACGCGCGGCACTGGGCGATGTTGCCCACGGTGCTGCCGGATGGAGGCGTGCGCGTCGTGCCGGGCCCAGCAGAGGTCTTGCTGCGGATTCCGACTGAGCGAACCCCGACGGCGTTCGTGCGGGGCCGGATCGTCGTGCGTGGCGCAACGGAACAGACCAGGCTCTCCTTCGGGTTGATGCGACTCGAAAAGGACGGCGGTTGCGGCGGCTTCGTCTTTCTCCAGGATCCGGCCCGCGGCTCGTTCGAGTTCGGCCCCGTCCCATCCGGCGACTACCGCATGGTCGTGAGCGCGCAGGCACCGGACGTCACCTGGCACGGCCCTGCAATCGAACTCGGTGCGCACGAACAGCTCGACCTCGGCGATCTGCTGATCCCCGGCACCCCATCAGCCGGCGACCCGCCCGCTCAGCCCCCCGCCGGACCGGCGCCGTGCAGCGAACAACCGAGCCGCATGCGCCGATCCGCGACCTGGCGATAGACGCGACGCGCCACCGCGGCGACCGGTGGCACGTGCAGCAACGGCGCGAGCAGCAGCGTCAACGGTGAGCGCCACGCAACCGCGCGGTAGGCATCGAAACCGACCAACACGCGCCCGCGCGCGTCGATGGCGTGCACGTCGCGCAGCGCCGCATCCAGATCGACCGACGGCGCGGCGTTCCGCCGCCCGGCTTCCTCGTGCAGATCGACGAACCGGATCCGCGCACCCCAGTCGAGCCCGCGCAGCACGGCCACGGTGCCGCGGCAGATCCGGCAGCGCCCATCGAACAGGAACATCAACCGCGCGGACGGCATCACGTACAGCACCGCCGCCACCGCGAGCGATCCGAACCCGACCCACAGCGCCCACCCCGGCACGACGATGCTGATGATCCAGATCACGAGCGCCGGCAGCCCCACCGCGACGAGCGCCGCGGGCACCGCCTGCCACCACCGACCCTGCAGCCAGCCGCGCACGATCTCCGGCACACGTTCCAGCGGCAGGAACACCGCGAGCAGGATCCACAGCCGCATGTACGGCCCGGTGTCCATCGTGGCCCACGTGATCAGATGGAACGTGACCGCCATCGGCAGGAAGAACCACCGCGCGACCGGCAGCACCAGCACGAGCGGGAACAGGACCTGCGTCGACACCAGCCCCACACTCTGCAACCTGCACAACAGCACGCTGCCGGCGACGAACCGCGCCGCGTCGTTGTCGTGCCCGAGCAGACTCCCCTGCAGCGAATACCCGTTGAACCACTCGAACCCGCCGAGCAGCAGCTTCGACGCACCGGCCGCGCAATACCCGAGCGCGATCGTGATCTGCGCCACGCGCAGCGGGAACGCCGGCCCGCTCGCATCCTCCGGAAGCTCCGGTTCGCCGCGCCGCGCGCGCCGCCAGGCACTACGCACCGCATGCCACGAGATCCGCGCGCCACACGGCGCCAGCGGCAACAGCAGCAGCGCGAACGTCAACGCGATCTTGTCGTGGTGCGGCTTGCCGAACGAATACGCGAGCCCGGTCCAGTAGACGAGCACGATGCCCCCGACCAGACAGCTCGTCCGCGGCCAGATCCCGAGGATCCCACAGCTCAACGCGATCACTCCGACCGCCTGCACCCACAGCGCCGCATCGGTGCCGATCGGCTCGAGCCGCAGCACGTCGAACAGGTAGATGGGGTTCCACGACCGCAGCTCGCTCCCGCCTGCAACCGCGGCGGCGTCCTTCAATACGGTCCCGGAGTACAGCAGCAGGTCGTACAGCGCGACCGCGCAGACGAGCACGCGCCAGATCCCCAGCCGCGTGAGCGGGATCGGCGCGAACCAGAACCGATCCCACCACTCCCCAACACGCAACGTGGTCACCGCGCCACCCAGCGCAGGATCACGGCCGGCGCGACTTCGACCGGGCCATCGCGAGTCAAGCGCACACGCTGGTCCTGCACGACGAAACCAATGATCGGCGGCCCGCGATGCGACCACCGCTCGACGAGCCGCGCATGCAGCTCACGCCGGAGCTCCTCCGGCCCGTACACGATCTCCGCCAACACCTGCCAGTACCCGTCCTGCAAGAGCCCGGCCTCCTCGAACGTGACCGGGCTCTGGCTCCCCCCCTCGTGCAGCAGGAACAGCCGCGGCCGGTGCACGGCGTCCATCTCGCGGTGCAAGTCCGCATACATCGTGAACCCGACGAACGGCCAGGCCTTCCCATAGCCGAGCACCGCCGCGAGGAGCTGCAGCCCGATCACGATGGTGATCACGCATTGGAGGAACGCGCGGCCGAGCGCCACGCCCCACGGCGCGCGCCGTCGTTCGCGCCAGATCCACGCGGCCGCGACCACCAACAGCCCGATCACGGCAAACCGCGGCAACCAGCGCAGATCGAACCCGCGCGGATACGGGATCTCGACGCCAACACTCGCGATCCGCGTCGAGCGCAGATCACGATCGAACGCGACGAGGTCGACGCCGTGCCGGCCCGGCTTGAATCCGTACACCTGCCCATCGCGCACCGGAAACAGCAGGTGATGGTGCTGCCGCCGGAACCGCAGCGTCGCTCCTCCATTCGCCGTCGCATCGACGTCCACCTCCGCGGTCCCATCCGGCGATCCGCGCAGCCACCCGCTCTTCGCGTTGCGCAGCGTTCCACTCGGCGCTGACCCGCGGTCCGGCACGTAGCGGAACCAACCATCGCGCGCGAGCAGCAGCAGCGCACCCTCCGCATCCGCAGCCAGCGCATGGAACGGCGCCGGCGGCACCCCATCCGCTGCCGTGAACGTCCGCCCGAACCACCACCGCGGCTCGAGCACGCCGAACTCCGTCTCCGTCGCGAGCCAGATCCGCCCATCCACACCGATATGCATCCCGCGCGGCGCGCCCTGCGGCGCACCGTCGCGCAGATCGACCGGATCCAGCCAGTCGTGCTCTGCGTCGGTCAGGAACAGTCCGCGCGCACCGAGCACATAGGTCCCGCCGAGCGGATGCCGCGCCAGCGCGAGCGGCTCGCCGATCCCGCCTGCCAGTGTGCAGCGCAGCTCGATCTCCGTGTCGCCGCGCCGCCGCAACACGCGCGCGCCCTCGATCCGCAGCGTCGTGCCGCCCGCCTCGGCCACCTCGCGGGCAATCGCCGGCGCCGTGCCGTTCCAGCGCACGAACGCCGGCTCCTGCGCAGCAACGCTTCCGACCAGCAGCAGCACCAGCGCAACACCGCGCGTGCCCTGCCCGCGCATGGTCGCTACGCCTTCACCAACAGCCCACGCGCCTGCAGCCCGCGCCGCTGCAGTGCGTTACGCGTGTCGACGACGACCCGCGCATGAGCGGCGATCAGCTGCCAATCGATCGCCGCGTGATCCGTCACGACGACGACCGCATCCGCGGCCTCCAGCAGCTCCGGCGTCAGCGCCTGCGACGTCAACGTGAAATCCCACCGCCGCATCGTCGGAAACACCGGCACGTGCGGATCGTGATACTCCACCTGCACCCCCTGCTCGGCCAGCAGATGGATGATCTCCGCGGCCGGCGTCTCCCGCGTGTCGGCGATGTCCGGCTTGTAGGCGAGCCCGACGACCAACGCACGCGCGCCGCGCGCCGCACGCCCCTGCCGGTTCATCGCCTCGATCGTGCGCGCGACGACATAGCGCGGCATCGCGCTGTTCACCTCGCCGGCCAGCTCGATGAACTTGGTGTGGTGCCCGAACTCGCGCGCGCGCCAGGTCAGATAGAACGGGTCGATCGGAATGCAGTGCCCGCCGAGTCCCGGCCCCGGATGGAACGGCTGGAACCCGAACGGCTTCGTCGACGCCGCGGCGATCACGTCCCAGATGTCGATCCCCATCGCGTGCAACACCGGCTTGAGCTCGTTGACCAGCGCGATGTTGACGGCGCGGTAGATGTTCTCGAGCAGCTTGCTCGCCTCCGCCACTTCGGCGCTCGCAACCGGGATCACGGTGCGGATCGCGGCGCCATACAGCTCGAGGCCGAGCTCGGTCGACAGCGCGTCGATCCCGCCGACCAGCTTCGGAATCGTGCGCGTCTCGACATCCTTGCGGCCCGGGTCTTCCCGCTCCGGGCTGAACACCAAGAAGAACTCCCGCCCCGGCTCGAGCCCGCTCGCCTGCAGGATCGGCAGGCACTCACCGCGCGTCGTGCCGGGATACGTCGTCGATTCCAGTGCGACGAGCTGCCCGCGACGCAGCCGCATCGCGACCATCCGCGTCGATTCATGGACGTAGCTCAGATCCGGCTCGCGATGAGCCCCGAGCGGCGTCGGCACGCACAGCACGACCGCATCGCAGCCGGCCAGCAGGTCCGGATCGGTCGTGACCGTGCAGCGCTCCGAACGCGCGAGCTCGAGCGCGAGCTGCTCGCCGAGATGCGGCAGATACGTCTTCCCCTCGCGCAGCAGCGCGATCTTCGTCGCGTCGACGTCGTAGCCGAGGACCTGGAACCCGGCCGCATGCATGGCCCGCAACAGCGGCAGCCCGACGTAGCCGAGGCCGACGACGGCGACGGTCGCCGTCCGCTCGCGCAGCTTCTGGCGGAGACTCTCGGCCGGCGTCACGCCGGTCTGCAGGGTCGGACTCATCGCGTCGTTTATCGGCAGCCCGGGCCGGTCGCCGAGAGCCCGCCCCCATCGGGGCTGCAGCGGCGGCTCGGCACGGCGTGGCATCGGACGGCGCTCAGTCCACGAACCGGTACTTCACGATCGCCCACAGCGCGGCGATCCCGTCGCGCCAGGTGATCTTCTTGCCCTCGCTGTAGTTCCGGCCGGCATAGCGGATCGGGACCTCGAAGATCCGCAGCTTGCGCCGCGCGACCTTCGCCGTCAGCTCCGGCTCCACCGTGAACCGGCGCGAGCGGATCGTGATCCCCTGCAGCACTTCGCGGCGGAACGCCTTGTAGCAGGTCTCCATGTCGGTCAGGTTCAGGCCGGTCATCAGGTTGCTGCAGAACGTCAGGAACCGGTTGCCCAGGTAGTGCCAGTAGAGATGGACGCGCGCATAGTCGCCGACCAGGAAGCGCGAGCCGTAGACGACGTCGGCCGCCGCCTCGCGGAACGGGCGCAGCAATCGACCGTAGTCGGCCGGGTCGTATTCCAGGTCGGCGTCCTGGATCACGACGACGTCGCCGCGCGCGTCGGAGAACCCGGTCTTCAGCGCGGCGCCCTTCCCCTGGTTGCGCTCGTGGTAGATCACGCGCAGGTCGGGCGGCGCGGCGAGCCGGGCCAGGATCTCCCGCGACCCATCGGTCGAGCCGTCGTCGACCAGGATCACCTCCTTGCGGATCGGGACCGCGCAGACCCGTTCCACCAGCGTCTCGAGCGTCGCCGCCTCGTTGAAGACCGGGATCACGACCGAGAGCAGCAGCTCGTCGGCCTCCCCCTGGGCTTCCGCGGCGTCGCGCACGGGCAGGGATCATCGGCACGTCCCGCGGCGCGCGCCAGCGCAGGCTAGAACGGCGGCTGGAACGCCTCCCCTTCCGCCTCGCGGCGCGGCGGCGCCGGACGGCGGCGGCGGCCGGTCGCGAGCGGCAGCAGCAGCCGGCGCGCCAGCGCCTCGGCATCGAGGAACGGCTCGGCGTCACGTGGCGCCGCGATCCACTGCGCAACGATCCCCTCGATCGAGCCGGCCAGCAGGAACGCCGACAGCGCCGGGTCGTCGGTGAACAGGCTCCCGTCCGCCGCGCCTTCGACCAGCAGCTCGCGGATCTGCTGGCGGAGGTTGCGCAGCATGCTGCGCCGGTCATCGCGCAGTTGCGTCGTGAACCGCCCCTGCAACTCGGTGTCGAGCAGCCGCAGCACCGCCGCCGCCTCCGGGTGCAGGAAGTGGAACCGCAACCAGCTGGCCAGGAACGCGCCGAGCCGGTCGCCGGCCGTGCGGCCGCCGGCGTTGGCGGTCTCGGCGCGCAGCCGTTCGAGCCAGTGGTCCACGACCGCGAACAGCAGCTCCTCCTTGCCGCGGAAGTGGAAGTAGACGCCTCCCTTGGTGACCCCGGCGCGGGAGGCGACGCGGTCGAGCGTCGCGACCGCATAGCCGCTGACTGCGAGTTCGGTGGTCGCCGCATCGAGCAGGCGGGGGCGGAGTTCGGGATCGATCCGGCGCGGCATGGCCCTTTGGATACCGCGAAGAATGCAAAGGTCAAATACTCACCGGTATCTGATCCAGTTTGGGCTTCTGCCGGGATCACGCGCTGCCTATCCTCGCGCGCCCTTCGATGCCGCCCGAGCAGGTCACGCCTCCGACTCCAGCCGAGCGCTCCGCCGCCGCGGCGCCACGCCCCCCGGCCGGGCAGCGCGTGACCCCGGCACCCAAGCCGGACTGGCTGAAGGTCCCGCTGCCGCACGGCCCGGTCACCGCCGAACTCGGCCGGACGCTCCGCGAGCGCGGCCTCCACACCGTCTGCGAGGAGGCCCGCTGCCCCAACCTAGGCGAGTGCTGGGGCGGCGGCACCGCCACGTTCATGCTGCTCGGCGACGTCTGCACGCGCGGCTGCCGCTTCTGCGCCGTCAAGACGCACCGCCACGGCCTGCCGGTCGACCCGGCCGAGCCGGACAAGGTCGCAGATGCCGTCGTCGCGATGCGGCTGCGCTACGTCGTGCTGACGATGGTCGACCGCGACGATCTCGACGACGGCGGCGCCGACCACGTCGCCCGGACGGTCACTGCGATCAAGCAGCGCGATCCGGCGATCCTGGTCGAGGCGCTGACCGGCGACTTCCAGGGGAACACCGCGCAGCTCCGCCACCTGCTCGCGCGCGCCGACCTGGACGTGTTCGCACACAACGTCGAGACCGTCGCCCGGCTGACGCCGCGCGTGCGCGACCACCGCTGCAGCTACCCGACGTCGCTGGCCGTGCTGCGCGATGCGAAGGCGCTCCAGCCGGGACTGGTCACGAAGTCGTCGGTCATGCTCGGCCTCGGCGAGACCGAGCGTGAGCTCGACCAGACGATGGACGACCTGCGCGCCCACGGCGTCGACGTCGTCACGTTCGGGCAGTACCTGCGCCCGACGCTGAAGCACCTGCCGGTGCTCGAGCACGTCCCGCCGGCGCGCTTCCGCGCGCTGCAGCAACGCGCCGAGCGCAAGGGCTTCCTGTACTGCGCATCCGGGCCGCTCGTGCGCTCGTCGTACAAAGCGGCCGAGTTCTACATCGCGGGCATGCTGAACCGCCGCCGGAGCGGCACCACGCAGCCCGCCGCGTCGGAGGAGCGACCTGCATGACCGAGAAACTGCTGACGATCATCGAGAAGGACGGCAAGGTCGCGAAGGCGAAGGACCCGAACCTCTCCCGCGAAGAGCTGGAGCAGATCTACACCGCGATGGTCATGACGCGCGTCATGGACGAGCGCGGGCTCGTGCTGCAACGGCAGGGGCGCATCGGGTTCTACCTGCCGTCGACCGGTCAGGAGGCGAGCCACATCGGCAGCGCGTTCGCGCTGCGCGACAGCGACTGGCTGTTCCCGGCCTATCGCCAGCAGGGGATCCTGCTGCTGCGCGGCGCGCCGCTGAACCAGGTCGTCGCCGAGTGGATCGGCAACGCGGCCGACGTCTGCAAGGGCCGGCAGATGCCGGTGCACTACAGCTTCCGCGCGATCCACTTCTTCTCGGTCAGCTCGCCGATCGGGACGCAGATCAGCCAGGCGACCGGTGCCGCGATGGCGGCGCGCGCGCGCAAGGAGGACACCGTCGTCATGACCTGGTTCGGCGACGGCGGCACGAGCTCGAACGATTTCCACGCCGGGCTGAACTTCGCCGGCGTGTTCAAGTCCCCGGTCGTGTTCGTCTGCGAGAACAACCAGTGGGCGATCTCGGTCCCGCTCGAGCAGCAGACGCGCAGCGAGACGATCGCGCGCAAGGCGGAGGCGTACGGGATGCCGGGCGTGCGCGTGGACGGCAACGACGTGCTCGCGGTCTACCGCGTCTGCAAGGAGGCGGTCGAGCGCGCGCGCAAGGGCGAAGGCCCGACGCTGATCGAGACGGTCACGTTCCGGATGGGCCCACACTCGTCGTCGGACGATCCGACGCGCTACCGCGATCCGAAGCTGGTCGAGGAGTGGAAGCGCCGCGATCCGATCGAGCGGTTCCGCAAGTACCTGACGCAGCGCGGGATCTGGAACGAGGACTTCGAGCAGAAGCTGCAGGAGAGCTGCAAGCAGAAGCTGAAGGACGCGCTCGAGTTCGCCGAGGCACAGCCGAAGCCGGACCCGGAGTCGCTGTTCGAAGACGTCTACATGAACCCGACCCCGCAGCTGCGCGCGCAGCGCGACGAGCTGCTGCGCCTCGGCGCCAAGTCCGACGAGCAGGAAGGGGAGTTCCCGCTGTGACCACGATCGAGTCGAGCCGTGAGAATCGCGAGAACCGCGAGAAGAAGGCGAACATGACCACGATGACCCTGATCCAGGCGGTCAACGACGCGTTGCGCACCGAGATGCGCCGCGACGACCGCGTCGTCGTCTTCGGCGAAGACGTCGGCCTGAACGGCGGCGTGTTCCGCGCCACCGAAGGGCTGCAGAAGGAGTTCGGCAAGGAGCGCTGCTTCGACACCCCGCTCAGCGAGTGCGGGATCATCGGCACCGCGGTCGGCATGGCGGTCTACGGGCTGCGGCCGGTGCCGGAGATCCAGTTCCTCGACTTCATCTATCCGGCGTTCGATCAGATCGTGTCGGAGGCCGCGAAGATCCGCTACCGCAGCGGCGGGGAGTACACCTGCCCGATGGTGATCCGCTCGCCGTACGGCGGCGGGATCCGCGGCGGGCACTACCACAGCCAGTCGAGCGAAGCGTACTTCTGCCACACGCCGGGGCTGAAGGTCGTGATCCCGTCCACGCCGGCCGACGCGAAGGGACTGCTGGTCGCATCGATCCGCGACGAAGACCCGGTCATGTTCCTCGAGCCGAAGCGGATCTACCGCACCGCCAAGGGGGAGGTCCCGGATGGCGAGCACTACGTGCCGCTCGGCAAGGGGCGGATCGTGCGCGAAGGGACCGACTGCACGGTGATCGCGTATGGCGCGATGGTCCCGGTCTGCGAGCAGGCGGCGCAGGAGGCGCAGCAGCAAGGGCGCAGCATCGAGATCGTCGACCCGCGCACGCTGGTCCCGCTCGACGAGGAGCTGATCCTCGAATCGGTGCGCAAGACCGGCCGCTGCGTCGTGGTCTACGAGGCGCCGAAGACCTGCGGGTTCGGCGCCGAGATCGCGGCGATCGTCGCCGAGCGCGTCATCGAACATCTCGAAGGCCCGGTCGTGCGCGTGGCCGGATTCGACACGCCGTTCCCGTACACGCTCGAAAACCTGTACATGCCGGACGCGCGTCGCGTGTTGGCCGGGATCGAGCGGACGTTCTCCTGGTGAGCCGAGAGCCGAAGCGGAGCTGAACCCATGGCACTGAAGGAATTCCATCTGCCGGACATCGGCGAAGGCATCGCCGAGGGCGAGATCGTGCGTTGGTGCGTTGCCGCCGGCGACCAGGTCAAGGAGGAGCAGGAGTTCGTCGAGGTCATGACCGACAAGGCGACGGTCATGATCACGGTGCCGTACGACGGCGTGATCAAGGAGCTGCGCTACAAGGCCGGCGACGTCGTGCCGGTCGAGACCGTGATCGCGGTCATCGACGTCGGCGCGACGGCGGGCGGCAAGGCACCAGCCGAGGCAGCGCCGGCGCCGAAGGCAGAAGCGAAGCCGGAGCCGAAGCCCGAACCGAAGCAGCCGGCACCGCAGCCGAAGTCGGAGCCGGTCGTCGCGATCGAACCGCGGCCCGCGCAAGCCCAACCCTCGGCCCCCGCGCCGGCAGCGGCCAGCGCGAGCGCCTTCGTGCAGGCGGAACCGGGCAAGGTGCTCGCCGCGCCGGCGACGCGGCGCCGCGCGCGCGAGATGGGGATCGACCTGCGCGAAGTGCAGGGGACCGGACCGCGCGGGCGGATCACCAACGAGGACCTGCAGGGCCACGAGCCGTCCGCACGCCCTGCCGCAGCCGCGGCTCCTGCTGCGAAGGCGCCTGCGACCCCCGCGCCGGCTGGGAAGCCGGCCGCCCCGCGCGCACCGGTCGCGATCCCGTCCGCACCGGCCGGCGCGACCGAGGAGCGGATCCCGTTCCGCGGGCTGCGCAAGAAGATCGCCGAGGCGATGACGCGGTCGAAGTTCACCGCGACGCACTTCACCTACGTCGACGACATCGACGTGACCGCGCTGGTCGCGCTGCGCAAGCAGGCGAAGGAGCTGTACGCGCCGCACGGGATCAACGTGACGTTCCTGCCGTTCATCATGAAGGCGGTCGTCGAGGCGATGCGCGCGTTCCCGATGATGAACAGCTCGCTCGACGAGTCGACGCAGGAGCTGGTCGTCAAGCACTACTACAACTTCGGGATCGCAACCGACACCGACAACGGCCTGATCGTCCCGGTCGTCAAACAGGTCGAGCAGAAGTCGATCGTGCAGCTCGCGCGCGAGATCCAGGAGCTGGCCGAGCGCACGCGCAACGGGCAGGTCACGATCGACGACCTGAAGGGCGGCACGTTCTCGATCACGAACGCCGGCAACATCGGTGGCCTGTTCGCGACGCCGATCATCAACTTCCCGGAGGTCGCGATCCTCGGCGTGCACGCGATCAAGCGCACGCCGGTCGTGCGCGGTGACCAGATCGAGATCGGGCACGTGATGTACCTGTCGGTCAGCATCG
The DNA here is from genome assembly GCA_964483245.1 of uncultured candidatus Brocadiaceae bacterium. Classification (GTDB taxonomy): domain Bacteria; phylum Planctomycetota; class UBA1135; order UBA1135; family UBA2386; genus CAZABP01. Next base: position 25,958 of record CAZABP010000030.1, read on the forward strand.
ACCACCGGATCGTCGACGGCGCCACCGGCGCGCGCTGGATGAACGTCGTCAAGGAACGGCTCGAGAACCCGCAGCTGTTGCTGCTCGGTGGTCTCTGAGCGATGGCGCGCAGCAACGGGCGCAAGGCGCGCAAGCGCAGCGACGCCGGGGCGGCGAAGGCGTCCGCTGCGCGCGCGGCGCGCAAGCGGGCGCAGCCGATCCCGCGCCCGGAGCCAGCACCGCCGCGGCGGGCGAGCAGTGGCACGCTGTTCAGCGTGCTGCGTGACGACGGCAGCATCGAGCGGGCCCGGCTGCCGAAGCTGACCACGGAGCAGCTCACCGGGCTGTACCGGCAGATGGTGCTCGTGCGCGAGTTCGACCGCCGGATGTTGATCCTGCAGCGCCAGGGGCGGATCGGGTTCTACGGCCCGATCCTCGGTCAGGAGGCGGCGACGATCGGATCGGCGGCGGCGGCCGAGGCGCGGGATTGGATCTTCCCAGCACTGCGCGAGGGCGGGATCGCCCCGATGCGCGGGCTGCCGATGGTCGAGGTGCTCGCGCAGCTGATCGGCAACGCGCTCGACCGCTGCAAGGGGCGCCAGATGCCGTGCCACTACACGCATCGCGAAGGGAACTACGTCTCGATGTCGTCGGTGATCGGCACGCAGATCAGCCACGCGGTCGGCGCCGCGATGGCGTCGAAGCTGCGCCGAGACGGCACGGTCGTGCTCGGCTACCTCGGCGACGGCGCCACCAGCGCCAACGACTTCCACGCCGGGATGAACTTCGCCGCCGTGTTCCAGGCGCCGGTCGTGTTGATCTGCCAGAACAACCACTGGGCGATCTCGGTCCCGCTCAGCGCGCAGAGCGCGTCGGAGACGATCGCGGTCAAGGGCACCGCGTACGGCATGCACGCCGTCCGCGTCGACGGCAACGACGTGCTGGCCGTGCATGCGGTCACCGCCGAGGCGATCGCGCGCGCGCGGCGCGGCGAAGGTCCGACGTTCATCGAGGCGGTGACCTACCGCAGGCTCGGACATTCGTCGTCCGACGATCCGTCCCGGTATCGCGACGACGCCGAAGTCAAGCAGTGGGAACAGCGCGATCCGATCGAGCGCTACCGGCGGTTCCTGCTGGCGCGCAAGCTGTGGGACGACGCGCGTGACGAGGCGCTGCGCGACGAGATCGCGCGCGAGGTCAACGCCGCGATCGAGCAGGCGGAAGCCGCCGCTCCACGGCCGGCGCCGGAGACGCTGATCGAGGACGTGTTCGCCGAGATCGATCCGCGGACGCGCGCGCACTTCGCCGAGGCATTTCCAGACACCCCCCGCTCATGAACTACGACGTCGTTGTCATCGGTTCCGGTCCTGCCGGCTATGTCTGCGCGATCCGCTGCGCACAGCTCGGCTTGAGGACAGCGGTCGTCGAACGCGAAGCGGTCGGCGGCGTCTGCCTGAACGTCGGCTGCATTCCGAGCAAGGCGCTGATCGCGGCGGCCAAACTGTGGAAGAAGATCCACGAAGCCGGATCGATGGGGATCAAGGTCGGCAACGTCGAGCTCGACCTCGACCAGCTCGTCGCCTGGAAGCAGGGGATCGTCGGCAAGCTGACCGGGGGCGTCAGCGGGCTGCTCAAGAACCACAAGTGCGACGTGCACCAGGGCAGCGCGAAGCTCGTCGCCGCCGGCAAGGTCGAGGTGCAGGGCAACGGCGGCAACAAGACGACGCTGACCGCGCGGCACGTGGTCATCGCGACCGGCTCCGCCCCGATCGAGATCCCGGGGTTCGCGTTCGACCGTGAGCATGTCTGGTCTTCGACCGAAGCGCTCGCGCCGAAGCGGATGCCGAAGCGGATGCTCGTGATCGGCGGCGGCTACATCGGCCTCGAGCTCGGCCTCGTGTACCAGAACCTCGGCACCGAGATCGTCGTCGTCGAAGCACTCGACCGCGTGCTGCCGGGCATGGAGGCGGAGCTCAGCAAGGAGATGGGGCGCTTCCTGAAGAAGAAGAAGATCCCGGTCCATCTCGGCGCGAAGGCGAAGGCGTGGCGCAAGACGAAGGACGGGCTCGAGGTCGACGTCGAGATCGACGGCAAGATCGAGAAGCTCGGCTGCGACGTGATCCTGTCGACGGTCGGCCGGCGGCCGAACTCGGCCGGGCTCGGGCTCGAGGGGCTCGGCGTCACGGTCGAGAAGGGCTTCATCAAGGTCGACGCGCAGCGGCAGACCAACGTCGCCGGCATCTGGGCGGTCGGGGACGTCGCCGGGCAGCCGATGCTCGCGCACAAGGGGAGCCACGAGGGTCTCGTCGCAGCGGCGGCGATCGCCGGCGAGAAGGGGGCGGCATTCGATCCGGCCTGCATCCCGGCGGTGATCTTCACCGACCCGGAGATCGCGAGCGTCGGCTGGTCCGCCGACGAGGCGAAGCAGAAGGGCTTCACACCGCTCGAGGGCAAGTTCCCGTTCGGCGCGTCCGGCCGGGCGCTGTCGCTGAACGAGCCGGAGGGCTGGGTCAAGATCGTCGCCGATCAGAAGACCGACCGCGTGCTCGGCGTGCACATGATCGGGCCGGAGGTCACCGAGCTGATCGCCGAGGCGGCGCTCGCGATCGAGCTCGGCGCGACGGCGGCGGATCTGGCGCAGACCATCCACGCGCACCCGACGCTGCCCGAGACGATCATGGAGGCGGCCGAAGCCGTGCACGGAATGGCCGTGCACATCTACCAGAAGCCGCCGGCCAAGGCCGCGGCGCACGCGTAGCGCGACGGTGCCGGCGGTCGCGGGCATGGGCGGAGCGTCGGCGCCGGAGCTGGAACCGGTGGACGCGCCGCTGCCGCGGCATCGACCGGAGGGGGTCCTGCTGCTCGTGCTGCTGGCCGGGGCCGGCGACGTCGCGATCGCGGTGTTCGTCGGATTCGCACTGCTGCGCTCGGAGGTGTGGACGTTCTGGCTGGTCGCACTCGCGCTCGCGGCGACCGGTTTGATGCTGGTGTGGTTGCTGCGCCGCGCGCGGCGGTTGCGGCAGGAGACGTTCGCGCAGATCGCGCAGGCGTTCGAAGGACGCATCGAGGCGGACACAGAGGAGTTCCGCCGCGAGCTGCTGGCGCCGCTCGAACCGCGCGCGATCGAGCCGGGCGCGCGCGTGCCGGCGTTGGCGCGGTTCCGCGTCGAGTCGCTGCACTGTGCGCTGCTGGACCTGGCGTTGCCCGGCGGCAGCAAGCGGACGCTGCTGCTGGCCGGGCCGCTCGCCGAGTTGGGGCAGATCGACACGCAGGTGGACCCGCCGAGCCGCCACGACGCCTGGGCGATGCGCGTCGCCGGGGATCACGCCCTGATCGAAGCCGGCCACGAGTGGATCGCGACCGACGAGCTGCCGCGGTTCACCGGGCTGGCACTGAACTGGCTGCGGCGCGGCTTCGGGGTCTGAGCCAGCCGACGCGCGTGGCAAGAAGGGGGTCAGACCCAACCTTGCCAGCTCGTGGCACCGGGAGGCTCCGGTTGACGCATGGACCGGAGAACACCCACCGAGGAGTCCCGATGTTTCGTCCGACCCATGCGTCTCTGCTGATCCTGCTCCTGCTCGCCGGCGCCGCTGGTGCGCAGACCAGTCCGACCCTGCTCGGCGACCTCACCGCCGGTCCCGGCAGCTCGAAGATCCGCTTTGCCGACGGCAGGGCCGGGATGCCGCCATGGTCGTCGTCCGCGCAGATGTTCATCAACGAGCCTGCTTCCGGCCCGCCGACGCGCCGGCTGTTCTCGACCGACGGCACCGCGATGAACACGAAGCCGGTTCCCGAGGCGCTGCCGTTCGCCCGGCTCGAGCTGGATGTGCAGAGGCGGCGCAGCCAGGTCGCGTTCTTCGGCGGCGATCCGCTCGCGGGTCTGGAGCTGCGTGTGCTGAATCTGATCGACCGTCAGCTCAGGACCGTCGACCTGTTTCCCGGCCCCGGCGACAGCTTCCCGACCGACATGCAGCGTCTGACCAGGAACCGGCTGCTCTACGTCGGCATCCGCGACTTCACGCGCGGACCGCAGACGGTCCTGGCCGACCTGTCCACGGGGCAATCGTTCCCGCTGTCGCACATCTTCGACCTGGCCGGCGTGCAGGTCGGCAACCGGTTCATCAGCGGCACCTCCGAGCTGTCGAAGGGCAGTGAACTGGGGATCCTGGACCTGAGCACGCGCACGACGCAGTTCCTCGAGTTCGTGCCCGGCATCGGCGGCGGGTTCCCGGAGGTCTTCGCGACCCTCGGCAGTGACCTCGTGCTGTGCAGCGCGGCCGACGCAACCGGCGACAAGGAGCTGTGGCGCATCACCGTCTCGACCGCGCAGGCAGTCCGGGTCGCCGATCTGAATCCGCAGGGCAGCGCGCTGCCGGCGAACCTGACCTGGCTCGACGATCGGATCCTGTTCACTGCCGACGACGGAAGCGGCCGCGGGCTGTTCCGGACCGATGGGGTGACGATCACGAAGCTGTCGCCGCCCGGTGTGACGATTCCGCTCGATCCATCCCGGACGGGTCCGCTGCCGGTCGTCGCCGACAAGTTGCTCCTGCTTGCGAACGAGCCGAGCACCGGCACGGAGCCGTGGCTCGCCGACGTCAATGGGACGGCTCTCGCGAAGGACGTCACACCCGGCAACGGCAGCACGAAGGTGCTCGGGACCGGCTCGGTCAACGGCAAGTGGTGGTTCGTGACTTCGGACGGATCGATGTACGAGATCGGTTGGGACGGCGTCGTCCGGCCGGTCGCGCAGAAGGTCGATCCCGCGACACCGATTGCGAACGCCGGCGACAAGCTGGTGCTGCTCGCCGACGGCGGACCGACGATCGGCTTCGAACCACACGCGCTGACGCTCGAGGCGGTCGCGATCGAGCACGCCGACAACGAGTCCGACGACCGGAGCGTGACGATCCGCGTCTCGGCGCCAGTGCTCGGCAAGACGATGCAGATCGCGACCCGGACCGTCGCGCCTGGAGGAATCGTCGCGACGATCGTCGGCGTCCCCGGCACGCCGCTCGCGATCCCGGGGATCGGCGAGATCTTCTTCGACCTGAACCAACCGCTGCTGACGCTCGGCCAGGTTCCGGCGAGCGGCCATTCGGCGAAGCTCGGGGTCCCGGTGCCGAACCAGCAGTCGCTGCGCGGCCTCGCACTCGAGCTCCACAACCTGCACGCCGCCGGCACGCTGTGGGCGAGCAACCCGGTCCGGATCAGGCTGGGCGCGCAATGAACCGGGCGGTGCGCGCGGCGATAGACTCCGCCGCGCGAGCCGACCATGACCGACGCGAAGTCCGGCGACGTGACCCGCCTGCTGCTGGCACTGGGGCGCGGCGAAACCGGCCGTGCCGAGGAGCTGCTCGGCGTCGTCTACACGGAACTTCGTCGGCTTGCGCGCACGCAGCTCGCGCGCGAACGGCCGGACCACACGTTGCAGCCGACCGCCCTCGTCCACGAGGCGTATCTGCGGCTGCTGGGCGGCACCCAGCCGAGCTTCGACAACCGCGCACACTTCTTCGCGGCAGCCGGTGAAGCGATGCGCCGCGTGCTGATCGATCAGGCGCGTCACCGCCGCCGGGCCAAGCGCGGCGGCGACGCCGCGCGCGAGGAGCTCACCGAACGGATCGCCTGGGCGGAACCGGACGGCGCACTCGATCTGCTGGCACTCGACGAGGCGCTCACGCGCCTGGAAGGACGGGACGCCCGGATGAGCTCGATCGTCAAGTTGCTGTTCTTCGTCGGGATGACCGTCGACGACGCTGCGGATGCGCTCGGCATCTCGCGACGCACGGTGCTGCGCGACTGGGTGGCGGCGAAGGCGTGGCTCGCCGCAGAGCTCGGCGGCGAGGTCGAGTGAAATGCCGGACCCGACCTGGGATCGGCAATGGGAGGTGTTCCACGACGCTCTCGCGCAGGCGCCGGACCAGCGCGAACGCTGGCTGGAGGAGACCTGCGCTGGTGATTCCCCGCTCGCGGCGCTGGTGCGCCGCCTGCTGGCCGGTCACAGCCAGGGCGAGCGGCTGTTCGGGACGACGCCGGCCGGGTGCTCGGTGGTCGCCGGCCCAGGAACCGACGAGCCGGAGCCGCAGGTCGACCGGTTCACGCTGCTCGAGCCGATCGGTGAGGGCGGCTTCGCCGACGTCTGGTTGGCCGAGCAGCTCGCGCCAGTCCGGCGCCGCGTCGCGTTGAAGCTGCTGAAGCCCGGCATGGACAGCCGGAGGATCATTGCCCGCTTCGCCGCCGAGCAGCAGACGCTCGCGATGCTCGACCATCCCGGCATCGCGAAGGTCCACGACGCCGGGATCGCGGCGAACGGGCGGCTGTGGTTCGCGATGGAGTACATCGCCGGTCCGCCGATCACGATCTGGTGCGACACGCAGTGCCTCCGGACACGCGCGCGGATCGAGCTGTTCCTGCAGTGCTGTCGCGCGGTCCAGCATGCGCACGAGCGCGGCGTGATCCACCGCGACTTGAAGCCGGCCAACGTGCTGGTGGCGAATACCGACGGCTCGCCGCAGGCGCGCGTCATCGACTTCGGGATCGCGAAGGCGCTCGGACCGGAGCCGGCAACGACCGGCTTGACCGAACGCGGGCAGCTCCTCGGCACGCCGGAGTACATGAGTCCGGAGCAGGCCGACGGCGCCCCAGCCGACACGCGCAGCGACGTGTTCGCGCTGGGCATGTTGCTATACGAGCTGCTGGTCGGCCAGCGCCCGTTCGGCGCGCGGCTCGCGAACGCCTCGACGGCGGAGATCCTGCGCATCGTGCGCGAGCAGGAGCCGGCGCGGCCCACGGTGCTGCTGCATGCCGCCCAGGCATCAGACGTCGCGCGGCGCCGTGGCGTCGACGTCCGCCGACTGGTGCGTCAGCTCCGCGGCGATCTCGAATGGATCCTGCTGCGCGCGATCGCCAAGGATCGCACGCGTCGCTATGCGTCGGTAGCCGAGTTCGGGAGTGATCTCGAGCGCCACCTGCGCGGTGAACCGGTGCTCGCCGGCCCGCCGACGGTCGGCTATCGGCTGTCGCGATTCGTGCGCCGGCACCGCCTCGGCACCGGCCTGGCGGGCCTCACGCTGGTGTTCACGGTCGCCGCGTTCGTACACCTGGACACGACCGCGCGCACCGAACGCGCGCTGCGCGAGCAGGCGGAGACGCAGGAGCAGCAGGCCCGGCGCAGCGCGCGGCTCGCGGAGGCGGTCAACCAGATCCTGCGCGAGGACGTGATCGGCGCCCTCGACGCACGGCGGGCGCCGCGCCCGGACATCACGCTGCTCGAAGCGGTCGAAGGCGCCGCCGCGAAGCTCGGCGAGCGGTTCGCCGGCGAGCCGCTGGTCGAGGCGGCGGTCCGACAAACGCTCGGCGAGTCGTTGCACAGCCTCGGCAAACTCGAACGCGCGGCGACCGAGCTCGCGCGCGCAGCGGAGCTGTACGCCGGCGTACACGGTCCGGAGGACGAGGCGACGCTGACTGCGCAGAACCACCTCGCAAACGTGTACTCGAACCTCGGCCGGTTCGCCGACGCCGAGCGTCTGCACCGCAGTAACTTCGAGGCGCGGCGTCGCACGCTCGGCGAGCAACATCGCCGGACCCTCGCCTCCGGCTCGAATCTCGGCGTCAATCTGTATCGCGGTAACCGCACTCTCGAAGCGATCACGGTGCTGCGCGACGTCGTCGAGGTGTCAGGCCGCGCACTCGGCGCGGATCACGAGGACACCGTGCTGGGGAAACAGCATCTGGCCACGGCCTATTCCAACCTGGCGCGGCACGCCGAAGCCGAGCCGTTGCTGCGCGAGGCGCTCGTGCGGCACGAGCGGGTCCATGGCGAAGATCACCCGCTGACGATCGCAGCGCTCGGCAACCTCGCCTCGACGATCGGCAGCCTCGGCCAGTTCGAGGCAGCCGAAGCACTGCTGCAGCGCACGCTGCGCGCCTGTGAGCGGCGGCTCGGCGGTGAGCACTCCGAAACTGCGCTCGCGCGCATCAAGCTCGGTCAGTTCCTGATGGAGCGGGAACGCTTCGCCGACGCCGAGCCGCTGCTGCTGGCCGGCGCCGAGGTGCTGCGGCGCAACCTCGGCGCCGCGCATCCGACGATCCTCAGCGTCGAGAACGTACTCGGCTGGTTGTACGACGGCTGGAAACAGGACGCGCGCGCCGAGCCGCACTATGCAGCCGCCGCGGATGGCGCACGCGCCCAGCAAGGCCGCGACATCTGGACCCGCGGCCTGTTCCTGCTGAACCATGGCAAGTGCCTGCACCGTCTCGGCCGCCTCACCGACGCCGAGCCGCGCCTGCTCGAAGCGCACGAGATCCTGCTGGCCACGCTCGGGGCGGCGCACCGGCACACGCGGGAGAGCATGAAGGCACTCGTGCACTACTACGGCACGGCACAGCAGCCGGACCGGGCCGAGATCTACCGCGCCAAGCTACGCGCGCTCAGCGACAAGTGAAGCGATCGTTCTCGGTGGTGGCGCTGCCCGCCGTCCCGCATCGCGCGAGACGGCGAGCCGGCCGAGGCGACGCGCTGCCGTGGCAACTACGCCCGTGCGCGGTCAGTTCTGGAACCGCGTGATCGTGGCTCCGACGTCGAGGGTGCCGGTCGTAGCGGCGTTGTTCGACGAGTAGAGGCGGGTCGCTGTGAAGTCGGGGAACAGCGCTGGCGGAAGCGTGACCTTGAGCCCGTTGGAGACCGCCACCTTGATCGGATTGGACAGGCCGCCGTCGATTACGCCCGCCTGCACGTACAGACTGAGCTGCGCCCATGCGGTCGACCAGGGCAAAGAGATCGACGGCGCATTGAACGTGCCGTTGCTGTACGAGGCAGGGGGAACGGCGTACAGCGCGTCGGTGTAGAGCTTCCCGTCGCCGCACAAGCCACTCACCGGAATGTCCGGGTTGGTCGCGCCGATCAGGAAGATCGAGCCGACCGTCGTGGCCGGGCCGTTGATCGCCCGGAACGCAAAGGTGATGTCGCCCGACGTGCGGCTCACCGCAGTCGTCGTGCTCAGCGTCACCGGCGTCGTGCGCCCGGTCGCCGTGCAACCGGTGCCGATCGCATTCGGGTCGGCCGGCACGCTGTTCTGGCCTTCGGTCGCAAAGTCGAGGTAGTAGGTGCCGCTGCCGGCGTTCGACGTCACGAGTTCGTAGAGCAGATCCTGGTTCCCGTTGTAGCTCCATGTCGTGTCGAACGGGATCACGATGTCCCACACGCTCGGACGCGTCGGCGCACCTTGCCGGGCCGGCAGGCTGAACGCTTTCGCGTTGACGACGGTGGTGGTCGGGCCGACGTAGTTGTTGGCGAACGTGTCGGTCATGTTGACGACCGACGCATGGCCCATGACCAGGGTCAGGATCAGGTTCTTGCCGGTCGCAGTGGCAGTGGTGACCCCGTCACGCCGGAAGGCGATGTTCTTGACGTTCGCGATCGGCGTACCCTTCGCGTCGCCGAGCACCTGCTGGTAGCGGTACTGCGTCGAGGAGAACGGAATGCTCGAGTTCGAGTTGCCCTCGAAGTTGTTGTAGAAGCGGGGGAACGTGTAGCTGCTCTGTGCAGCCGTAGCGGCGGCGAGCACGCCTGCCGCGAGTAGTGTTGCAACACGCATGGTTGCGACTCCTTCGTTGAGTGGTGTGAGACTGGCTGGCAGGGCCGCGGAGTCTAGGCGCAGCCGGAACCCGGGTCACACCTCTCCTGCGGCTTCACCCGGCTCCCGCGGTCGCGCGCGCTGCAGCTGCGCTGCCGTTCCGGATTCCCCCGCCCGCGGCCAGCGGCGTTGACGGCGCACCGCAACCTGCGTCCGATGCGCGGCCGATCATGATGCGGAACCTGCCCCTGCGCCTGTTTCCGGTGGGCGCCCTGCTCGCCCTCGTCACCCTGCAAGACCTGCACGCGCAGGAGCTGGCCGATCCGGTCCAGGCGATGGATTACGGCCCCTTCCTGTCGGCGACGTTCGGCGCGCCGTTTCCGCACGGCAACGTCACACACAAAGGAATCGCGATCGCGCTGCGCGACGGCGGGGTCATCTTCGACACCGAACTGCTGCGCGTCTCGGCCGCCTGGCACGGCCGCTGGTTGAACCTGCGTGGCACGGCCTATGACGGCGCGCACGGGCCGTACTCCTCACCGGCAGGCGAGCTGATCCACGGCACCGAGGCGAAACCGGGGTGGGCGACGGAGAAAGGCTTCGTCGATCCCCGCGCAACCCCGCATGGACCGATGCCGCGTGAGCATGGTCGCTGGCGCGGGCTCTACGTGCACGGCGACCGCGTGACACTCAGCTACGACGTGCACGGCATCCCGGTGTTGGAGGCGTTCTCGCACGCCGAGGCCGCGGGTCGACCGATGATCGTGCGCACGCTCGAGCTGCCGGAGCGCACGCAGATGCTGACCCTGCTCGTCGGCCAGCGTCCGCGCGCGGAGGCTGAGCTGCGCAACGACCGCGTCGTCTGGAGCTGGGAGCCACCGGCACCGGCCCGCGTCACGCGCGCGCGCACGACCGGGGCCTGGACCGATCTCCCGCACGGCGCGCCGTCGGCGAGCGATCTGCTGGATGCCCACAACGGCGGGCAGATCACGTGGGTCGAGGGATTCGGTGGTCCCCACGCGCGCGCAGGTGCAGCCGACGACCGCGCGCTGCCACGCCTGAACGACGGTGCCGCCGCCGGCAACGACGACGACACGTCGCGCGTGACGTGGTTCGACAGCAAGCAGGCGCGCCTGATCGCCACGCTGCCACGCGTCGCCGACGTGCGGCGGATCGACACGTATTCCTGGCACCGCGGCAACCGCGCGGCGCAGCGCTTCAAGGTCTTCGGCACGGCGGCGGAAGCGCCGGCCGACGCGGTCGATCCGGCTGCCGCCGGCTGGACCCCGATCGCTTCGGTCGAGACCCGCCAGCTCGGCAACGGCGGCAAGCACGCGGTCGCGATCGCAGAGCCGGATGGCGGCTCGCTCGGCGAGTTCCGCCGCCTGCTGTTCGTGCTCGAACAGCCGGACGAGGCGGGGCAGTTCCTGACCGAGATCGATCTGTTCGCCGCCGGCATGGACGGCGCCGCCCCGCCGAAGCCGCCGGTCCCGGAGTCGGCACTGATCGCGGTCCGTGGCAATGCGCAGCTCGCGATCCACGGCGACGACGTCGTCGCGATCGTGCCTCCCGGCGGCCCGACGCGGATCGCGCTGGTCAGCGCGCGGATGCCGCGCGCGCAGCTCGCGGCAGTCGAAGCCGCGGCGACCGCGCTCGACCCGGCCCCGCTGGAGCCGCACACGAAGCCCGGTCCCGCGCGCTACCCGCAGGTCCTCGAGACGCGCGGCACGCTCGGCCCGGATGACGGCGCATTCGCGGTCGACACGATCACGGTGCCGGAGACCAATCCGTGGCACTCCCGCCTGCGCTTCGGCGCATTCGACTTCTTCTCCGACGGCCGCGCCGCGCTCTGCACCTGGAACGGCGACGTCTGGGTCGTCAGCGGAATCGACGCCGGCCTCGAGAAGCTGCGGTGGCGCCGGTTCGCGACCGGCCTGTTCGATCCGCTCGGGCTGCGCATCGTCGGCGATGTCGTGCACACGCTCGGCCGCGATCAGATCACGCGGCTGCACGACCGCGACGCGGATGGTGAGGCGGACTGGTATGAGTGCTTCAACAACGATGTGCTCGTGACCGACGGGTTCCACGAGTTCGCGTTCGACCTGCAGACCGACGCGGAGGGGAACTTCTATTTCAGCAAGGGCGGCCCGGTGAATCCGGGCGGGCGCGGGTTCCAGAAGCTGGTCCCGCACCACGGCACGATCCTGAAGGTGGATCGCGAGGGCCAAGGCATCTCCGTGTTCGCGACCGGCCTGCGTGCGCCGAACGGGATCGGCGTGGGACCCAACGGCGAAGTCACGTCCGGCGACAACCAAGGGACCTGGATGCCGGCGTGCCGGCTCAACTGGATCCGCCCGGGGAGCTTCCAGGGTTGCGTCGACACCGCGCACCGCGAGCCGGCGCCGGCGACCTATGACCCGCCGATCTGCTTCCTGCCGATGCACGTCGACAACTCCGGTGGCGGGCAGGTCTGGGTGCCGCCCGGCACCTGGGGTCCGCTCGCCGGCAACCTGCTGCATCTCTCGTACGGCCAGTGCGTGCTCTACAACGTGCTGAAGGAGGAGATCGACGGCGTCGTGCAAGGGGGCGTCGTCGCGTTTCCGCTGAGCTTCGCGTCCAGCCTGATGCGCGGGCGGTTCGACGCGGACGGGCACCTCTATCTGGTCGGGTTCCGCGGCTGGCAGACGCGCGCGGCGCGCGAGACAGCGTTCCACCGCGTGCGCGCGACCGGCAAGCCGCTGCGCATGCCGAACGGAATCCACGTCAACCAGCGGGGGATCCGGCTCGACTTCACCGACCCGCTCGATCCGGCGACCGCCGAGGATCCGCAGAGCTACGCGGTCGAGATGTGGAACTACTTGTGGAGTGAGGCCTACGGCTCGCCGGAGATCTCGGTGCGCAATCCGCCGCCGCCGGAAGAGCTCGCGAAGCTGCCGACCAGCCATGTCACGCACGACCCGGTCGGCGTCCGCTCGGCGAAGCTGTCGGCCGACAAGCGCAGTGTGTTCCTCGAGCTCGAGGAAGTGCGCCAAGTCATGCAGATGAAGATCTCGATCGACGTCGACGCCGCCGACGGCGCGCCGGTCCGGCACGACGTATACCTGTCGATCCACAAGATCCCGGATGCGTAGGTTCGTCTTCGCCGCGGCCGCGCCGGCGGCGATCGGGCTGCTGCTCGCCGGCGGGCCGGCACGGCAAGCCGACGCACCGGGCCTGCTGGTCCAGTTCGCGCAAGGGGAACGCAGCGATCTGCGCACCGCGCGGCTGCTCGCGTTGCGCGTGCAGCCGCCGTCGGCGCCGACGCCGTTCCTGACCAGCGGGGCGTTCACAGCCGAGTTCACCGGCGAGCTGGAGATCGATGCGCGCGATCGGTTCACTTTCACGTTCGCCGGCGCCGGCAAGCTGGTCGTGGAGATCGGCGGCAAGGAGGTGCTGCGCGCGGAGTCGGCGCTGCCGGGTCAGGTGTCCGGCAGTGCAGTGCGGCTGAACCGCGGCCGCCTGCCGTTCGTCGCGCGCTACGAGTCCCCACCGGACGGCGACGCGCAGCTCCGGCTCTTGTGGCAGTCGCCGGCATTCGGGCCGGAGCCGCTGCCGCCGGCGAAGCTCTGGCACACCTCGACGCCCGAGCTCGCCGCGGCGGACGAGCTCCGGCGCGGCCGCGAGCTGACGATCGAGCTCGCCTGTGCGCGCTGCCATCCGCTGACCGGGGCCGGCACCGCGGGCACGGTGCGCGAAGAGGCGGAGCGCATCGGTCCGGATCTCGGGCGCGCGGGCGCGAAGTTCACGGCGGCATGGCTCGCGCAGTGGCTGCGCGACCCGATGCAGTTCCGGCCGGACACGGCGATGCCACGCGTGCTCCACGGCACACCGGCGGAGCAGGACGCAGACGCGCGCGATCTCGCGGCCTGGCTCTGCCAGCAGACCGGCGAACCGGAAGCTGCGCTGCCGGCTGGCGACGCCAAGCTCGGCGCCGAGCTCGTCGACCAGCTCCGCTGCATCGGCTGCCACACGCTGCCGGACCAGGCTGCGGATCCGGAGCGCGTTCCGCTCGCGCATGTCGCGGCGAAATGGCGCGCCGGTGCCCTCGCACGTTTCCTGCAAGCACCGGATCGCGATCACGCCTGGGCGCGGATGCCGGACTTCCGGCTCGACGCGCGCGAAGCCGCCGCGATCGCGGCGTACCTGCAGCCGGAACCGCCACCGGATGCGCCACCGCCCGGCGACGCGGCGCGCGGCGCACAGCGGTTCGAGGAGCTCGGCTGTGCGCGCTGTCACGTCGCCGGCGCGCGGGCGGCCACGCGTGCTGCGCTGCCGCTCGCAGATCGCGCGCGCGGCTGCCTCGCCGGCGATGCGGCGGCGCGCGGGCGCGCGCCGGACTTCGCGTTCGATCCAGTTGAGCTCGCTGCGCTGCGCGCACTGTTCGACCGCCACGCCGGCGCCCCGGCGACCGACTGCACGGTCGAGGACACGGAGCGGTTGCTCGCGCGCGCGCGCTGCACCGCCTGCCACGCACTCGATGCCGAACAGGACCGGTGGACGCGCGTGCGCGCCGCCGGCGAGGAGCGCATCGAGCTGCCGCCACTGACCTGGGCCGGCGAGAAGCTGAACACCACCTATCTGCAGAAGCTGCTCCCGGGTCGCGAGATCGCCTATGCGCGCCCGTGGCTCGACGCACGGATGCCCGGCTTCTCGTCTCCGCTCGCCGCCCGGCTCGCGCTCGGTCTCGCCGCACCGCACGGTCTGAGCCGCGCCACGTTGCGTCCGGGCACCGCGGACGCGCGCCTCGCGCAGGCCGGCGCCGAACTGGTCAGCAGCGACGGCGGCTTCGGCTGCCGGCAATGCCATGCGATCGGCGGACTGCCGCCGAACGGCGTCTTCGACGTCCAAGGCATCGAGTTCACCCAGATCGCGCCGCGTCTGCGCCGCGAGTACTACGAGCGCTGGATGCGCGATCCGCTGCGCATCGATCCGGGCACGAAGATGCCGCGCTACGCCGATGCCAACGGCAAGACCGGCCTCGTCGACCGCTTCGGCGGCGACGCCGAGCAGCAGTTCGCCGCCATCTGGCAGCACCTCGTCGAGCTCGCGCGCTGACCGCGATCCCGGTTCGGGACTCTGCGCGCCGCCGGGAACCGCACGCGAGCCGATGGCATTGCTGTGCGCCCGGACAGGTGAGCACGATGAGCAAACCAACCCGTTGGATCCGCAACTTCGCCGCCGCCGTTGGCCTGCTGCTGCCGGCATGCACCGGCACCGAGCCGCAATCGGCGACGCCGGGAATCACCAGCCCGAACCCGAACCCCAACCCGATCCCGATCTCGCACCCGAACCCGATCTCGCACCCGATCCCGATCTCGCACCCGATCCCGGTGTCGAACCCGATCCCGAACCCGAACCCGAACCCGAATCCGCACCCCGTCTCGGACCCGAACCCCATCCCCAACCCCATCCCGGCCGAAGACCCCTGCCCGCCCTGCGGACGCGGCTGAGCCGATGACCACCGCGACCGGACCGACGCCGGCCGTCGGGCTCGAGCTGATGCCGGAGCCGGCATTCGCCGCCGCAACGGCGCCGCTGTTCGCAGCCGGCCTCGTCGACTGCGTCGAGTGGAGCTTCGACACGATCTGGCGGGAGACGCAGCGTCCCGCCGCGCTGCGCGCACTGCTCGACGAGTACGCAACCCGCGGCCGCCTGCACGGACACGGGGTCACGTTCGGACTGCTGTCGACAAGCGGCGAGCCGCGGCAGCAGCACTGGCTCGACGCGCTGCGCCGCGAAAGTGCTGCACGCCGCTACCTCCGGATCTCAGAGCACTTCGGATTCATGACGGCGGAAGGCTGGAGCGATGGCGCGCCGTTCCCGCCGCCACCCACACCCGACGCCATCGCCCTCGGACGTGACCGGCTCGCCCGGATCGCGGATGCCTGTGGACTCCCGGTCGGACTCGAGAACCTGGCGTTCGCGTTCGGGGCGGTCGACGTCGCCGGCGAAGGGGATCTGCTCGAGCAGATCCTGGCCCCGGTCGACGGTTTCCTGCTGCTCGACCTGCACAACCTGTGGTGCCGCGCCGTCAACTTCGGGATCGCACCCGGCGAGCTGCTGCGCAGCTACCCGCTGCATCGCGTGCGCACGCTGCACGTTTCCGGCGGCTCGTGGAGCGAGCTCGGCGGGCGGCGGCTGCGGCGCGACACACACGACGGTGGCGTTCCCGACGAAGTGTTCCGTCTCGTTCCGCTCGCGCTCGCGAGCTGTGAGCGGCTCGACACGGTGATCCTCGAACAGCTCGGCAGCGCGCTCGCCGGCGAACCGGCCACGCTGCGCTTCCGCAGCGACTACCTGCGCCTGCGCGCGCTGTGCCATGAGCCGGTCCGGAGCTGATCCAGAGCCATTCGCGCGCTTGCAACAGCGGCTGTTGGCGCAGCTGCACGGCAACGAACCGCTCGAGGAGCTGATCCGGGCGCTGCCTACCCTCACCGACGACCCGACGACGCGGACCTGGCTCGCGTCGTTCGACCCGGTGATGCTCGCGCTCGCGCGCGAGCTCGCCCGCAAATGGCTGCGGCCGTGATCCCGCGCGGATCCGTTACTGGCCGACGACGCACTGCGCCGCGTCCGAGACGATCAACCCGAGCGCATTCGCCGTCGGTTCGGTCATCAGGATCTGCGCGTAGAACGTGACGCCGAGGAACGCCTGATCGTTCGGGACCGGCGCAATCATGACCGTCTTCGTCGCCGTGGTCGTGACTGGGAAGTTCAGGTCGTAGCTGCACAGGACCTGACAGCCGGGCGCGCCGATCACGACGAGATCCAGCGGCAGCGGGATCGACAGCCAGTGCGTGCGCGAGAACCCGACCGTCCCGATGCCGAGCCGGTTGCCGGAGTTCGGCGTCGCCTGCAGCTGGAACACGTTGCCGAGCCGTGGCACCTGCCCGCCGAACGCCGAGATCCGCGGCGTACCGTTCGCGCCGGCGCAGCCCGTGCCGTACGCGAACACCGAGCCGAGCTGGCCGGAGTCGAACCGCAGCGTGTCGGCGAGCGGTCCATTCGTCCCGACACCACCGAACTGCACCAGCTGCCCGCTGTGCGTGTCGTAGGCCATCGCGTGCTGATCCCGCGCGGCTGGCGGGGACGTCAGCGTGCGTCGCTTGCCGACCTCCCAGTGGTCGTTCAGCAGGTTCGTGCCGTCCCAGCCACCGAACAGGACGACCGATTTGACCTTCGGGTCGTAGGCCATCGCGTGATCGGCGCGTGCGGTCGGACCACCTGTCACCGTCCGCTGCGTCCAGTTCGAACCATCCCACTCCCACCAGTCGCCGACCTGCGACGTGCCGTCGAACCCGCCGAACAGCAGCACCCGCTGCGTGTTCGCGTCGTAGGCCATCGCATGCCCCTCGCGTGGAGTCGGGCTGTTGGCAGGTGTCCGGCGCAGCCAGTCCATGCCATTCCATTCCCACGTGTCGTTGACGAGCCCTGCCCCACTGCGGCCGCCGAACAGCAACACGCGGTTGCGGGCTGCGTCGTACGCCATCGCATGGTTGTGCCGTGGCGAGGGCTGGGCCGTCTGCGGGAACACCTGCGCCCACGCACTGCCGTCCCACTCCCACGTATCGCCGAGCGGCATCGCACTGCGCCGCCCGCCGAACAACACGACGCGGTTCGCCGTCGTGTCGGTCGTCAGCGCGTGCTCGTCGCGCGTGCCAGGGTTCACCGTCGCCGGCATCTCGACCCAGCAGCTGCCGTTGAACACCCAGGTGTCGGAGTGCCCGCCGGCGCCGCCGTAGAGCAGCACGCCGCCACCGATCTGCTGCGCCATCGCATGTCCGCCGCGCCCGATCGGGAACACGTCCCCGCTGCGCAGCGACCACTGCGACGTCGCGCCGTCCCAGGTCCACGTGTCTGCCAACACGAACGAGCCGCTGCCCCCACCGTGCAGGACCGACACGTTGCGTGCCTCGTCGTAGCACAGGGCCGGGTACTCACGCCCGATCGGGCCGTAGGTCGGAGTGACCGACGACCAGTCGGTGCCGTCCCACTCCCAGACGACCGTGAACAGTCCGAAGCCCCCCCAATGCTGCACGCGCTGGCGCTGCGTGTCGTACGTGCAACCTCCGCAGGCGGTCGGCGGCGGCATGTTGGTCGGCGCGGCCTGCGTCCAGGTCGTGCCATCGTAGAGCCAGGTGTCGTTGCGGAAGTTGCCGTCGTAGCCGCCGAACAACACGACCCGGCTGCGCTGTGCGTCGTAGGCGACCTCCGGGCAGGCGCGTGGCGACGGCGACGCTGCCGGCGTCATCTGCGTCCAGTTGGTGCCGTCGTATTCCCAGGTGTCGCCGAAGTACGGCTGGTTGGTGACGACGCCGCCGAACAGGACCATGCGCTTGCGCGCGGCGTCATAGACCAGTTCGTGGCCGTGGCGCGCCGGCGGCGAAGCAGTCGGTGCGCGCTGGGTCCATTTCGTTCCGTCGTATTCCCAGGTGTCGCCGAGCGCGGAGCCGTTGGCGCTGCGGCCGCCGAACAACACGCAGACCTTCCGGTCGCGGTCGTAGGCGAACGCAGCGTCGTCACGCGCGGACGGACGCACCGGCAGCAGGATCTCGCGCCAGTACGAGCCATTCCATTCGGCGATGTCGTCGTGACGTCCGAGCAGCGAGCTGCCGCCGAACCGGACGACGACGTTGCGGTTGGCATCGAACGTCATGACCTGGCGTTCGCGCGGCTCCGGAGTCAGCAGGCTGCTCCAGTTGCCTTGCGCGGCGATTCCGGTCGAGAGCAGGAAGAACGACAGAGCGAGACCCGGGGTGGAGGCGGAGTCCATGGGTGATCGAACCGAGGTGGAGGTGTGGTGCGTTGGCGCCGAGGTGCGGTCGGAGCGCCGGCAGCCTAGGGAGCTGCGAGGAAACCTGACAACCCCCTCGCCGTGCCGGGCGCCGATTCCGTTGCGTTGACAGGTCGCTGCGACGTGGGAAGACTCGCCTCCCCGATGCTGCGCCTGCTGCTGTGGATCCTGCCAGGGCCGCTGCTCGGGCTCGGGGTCCTCGCGCTGCTGCAGTCGCGCGAAACGCCTGCGCCGCATGGGATTGCGGTCACGCGAGGGGAATTCCCGCGCACCGTGTCCAGCGGCGGCGACCGCATCGTGTTGGCGGCTCCGCCGCAACGCGTCGTGCTGGCGAGCACGCCGCTGGTCGACCTGGGCGTCGCGCTGGTCGGACCGGAACGCGTCGCGGCGATCTGCGACCAGGCCTTCACGTGGTCGGTGCTTGCGCTCGATCGCCGCGGGTTCGGGGACGTCCCGGTGTTCCATGAGTACCTGGCGGAGACGCTGCTCGCGCTGCGGCCGGACCTCGTGCTGTGCAACCCGTTCAGCACCGCTGGCACGACTGCACGACTGCGGGAGAGCGGGATTCCGGTAGTCCCGTTCGATCACCCGCGGAGTCTGGAGGCCGCACTCACGCAGCTCGACGCCGTCGGGTGGATGCTCGGCGTCGAAGCTCGCGCCGCCACCGTCGCGGCGTCGGTCCGCGAACGCGCGGCGGCACTCGCGGCGCGGCCGGGCGCGCGCGTCGGGCTGCGCGCGATGACCTACGTCAACCACGGCACCGGAGCCTGGTCGAGCGGTGGTGCATGCATGATCGACGAGTGGCTGCGGCTCGCCGGCCTGCGCAACGCCGGCGCGGAGCTCGGCAGGCAGGACGTATTCAAGATCTCGACCGAGGAGCTGCTGGCACTCGATCCGGACCTGATCGTCGTGACCGCACAGCTCGGCCAGGCGCAGGATCCGTCGGAAGCGCTGCTGCGCGGAGATCCGAATCTCGCGCGGCTGCGTGCGGTCCGCGAGGAGCGGATCCTGCGCGTACATCCGCTCGACGTCGCGACGACTTCGCACGAGATCGTCGCCGCGGCGGAACGGCTGGCCGACGCCGCCGAGGCGTTGCTCGCGCAGCGGCCGCGATGAAGCGGCACCCCTGGCTGTTGGCGACGATCCTGGCGCTGCTGCTGCTGCTGTGCGTATGGCTGCAGGTCGTGCACGGGCCGGCGCTGACGTTTGCGTGGGGTGACGCGGCGCGCGGGATCTGCGCGTCGCTCGGACTCGCGGAGCCGCTGGCTGGTGACGGACAGAGCGCGGCGCAGGTCACGGCGCAGCTTCGCCTGTGGCGGGCGCTGTGCGCGTGCGGCGTCGGCGCGAGCCTCGCCGGCGCCGGCGCGCTGCTGCAGGGCCTGTTCCGCAACCCGCTCGCCGACCCGTCGCTGATCGGCGTGACGGCCGGGGCGAGCTTCGGTGCGACGCTGGCGATCCTGGCACTGGGGGGTCTCGGTCCGCTGCTCGTGGTCGTCGACGCGGCGGCGGCGCCATATGCACTGCTCGCGGCGTCGTTCACCGGCGCGCTGCTCGCCGCGATCCTCGTCGTCACGATCAGCAGCACCGGCGGCACGCTGTCGGTGCCTTCCCTGCTGCTGGTCGGGATCGCGCTGAACGCGACGCTGTCCGGCGGCATGGTCGCGCTGCAGGCGCTGGTCGCCGAACACGCCGACGTCAGCCGGGCGATCCTGATGTGGACGTTCGGGACGCTCGACGATCGCGGCGGTCAGGAGGCGCTGATCGCACTGACCGGCGCGCTGGTCGTCGTGGCGGTGGTGCCGTTCGTCGCCCTCGAGCTGGACCTGTTGGCCGGCGGCGACGAGGACGCCGCCGCGCTCGGCGTCGCCGTGCGCCGCACCAGATTGCTCGTGTTGGCCGTGGCGGCGCTCGCGACCGCGGCGGCCGTGGCCGCAGCCGGACAGATCGTGTTCGTCGGCCTGGTCGTGCCGCATCTGCTGCGGCTCGTGGTCGGGAACTCGCACCGCCGGCTGCTGTGGCTCGCGCCCCTCGGCGGAGCCGTGTTTCTGCTCGGCGTGGATCTCGGGCAGACGATGTTGCTCGGCAGGCGCGAGCTGCAACCGAGCGTGCTGATGTCGCTGCTCGGCGGGCCGTTCTTCCTGCTGCTGTTGGTGCAACACCGCAAGGAGCTGCGATCGTGGTGACGCTGCGCGCGGATGCGGTCGAGTTCGGCTACGAGCCGGGGCAGCGCGTGCTGGCCGGGATCGACGTCACGCTCGTGCCTGGCGAGCTGCTGGCGATCCTCGGCCCGAACGGGTCGGGCAAGAGCACGTTGCTGCGGTTGCTGGCGGGGCTGCGCGCGCCGCAGCTGGGCAGCGTCACGCTGGATGGTGCCGCGGTCGCCGCGCTGCCCGCGCATGCGCGGGCACGCGCGATCGCCGTCGTGCCGCAGATGCTGCGCGCGCTGCCGGGCGTGACCGTCGCCGAGTTCGTCGCCGGTGGGCGGTATGCGCACCTCGGCGGCTGGCGGATCGCGACAGCAGCGGACCGGGACGCCGTCGAACAGGCACTCGCGCGCACCGACGTCGCGGCGTGGCGCACGCGGCTGCTGCACGAGCTGTCCGGTGGCGAACGGCAGCGCGTGTTCATCGCACGCGCGCTTGCGCAGCAGGCGGCAGTGCTGCTAGCCGACGAGCCGACGACGTCGCTCGACCTCGACCATCAGCTCGCGACGATGGCGTTGCTCGGTTCGCTGGCGCGCGACGGGCATGCCGTGCTCGTCGTGACGCACGACCTGAACCTCGCCAGCCAGTTCGCCGACCGGATCCTGTTGCTGGCCGCCGGGCGGATCGTCGCCGCCGGGACCCCGCGCGAGGTCCTGCGCGCGGAGGTGCTCGTGCCGGTCTATGGTCCAGGCGTGTTGGTGCAGCAGTTTCCGGCCAGCGGTCTGCCGCTCGTCGCCGCCATGCGGCAGGATCGAGGCACGCCATGACCGTCGACGCACCGACGTGGGCCGCGATCGAGCAGAACCGGGCACAGCTCGGAACGCGGATCCGGACCACGCCGCTGGTGCCGTGGGTGATGCCGGATGCGCCGCCCGGCAGCGAGGTCGTGCTCAAGTGCGAGCTGTGGCAGGTGACCGGCAGCTTCAAGGCACGCGGCGCCCTGACCGTCATGAGCCGGCTCGATCCGGCCGCGTGCGCGCGCGGCGTGACCGCCGTCAGCGCCGGCAACCATGCGATCGCCGTCGCGTGGGCCGCGCGTGAGCTCGGCACGACCGCCAAGGTCGTCATGATGCAGAACGCGGAGGCGTCGCGGGTCGCCAAGGTGCGCGCGCTCGGCGCCGAGCTCGAGCTGCTGCCGGACGTGCATGCCGCGTTCGCGCGCGCCAAGGAGATCGAGCAGCAGGAGGGGCGGTTCCTCGTGCACCCGTTCGAAGGTCCCGACGTCGCGCTCGGCACCGCGACGCTCGGCCTCGAGCTGGTGCAGCAGGCCGGGCCCCTCGACGCCGTCGTCGTCCCGATCGGCGGCGGCGGGCTGTGCGCCGGCGTGTCCGCCGCCGTCAAACAGGCGCAGCCGCGCTGCGCGGTCTACGGAGTCGAGCCGACCGGCGCCGACTCGATGCGCCGCAGCCTCGATGCCGGTTCCCCGCAGAGCATCGACCGCGTGCGCACGATCGCCGACAGCCTCGGTGCCCCGTATGCGCTGCCGTACTCGTTCGCGCTGTGCCAGCGCTTCGTCGACGACGTCGTGCTCGTCACCGACGACGAGCTGCGCGCCGCGATGCAGCTGCTGTACGACGAGCTGCGCTTCGCCGTCGAGCCGGCCTGCGCCGCGGCCACCGCGGCGCTGCGCGGTCCGCTGCACGCGCGCCTCACCGGCAAGCGCGTTGCGCTGATCCTGTGCGGCTCGAACTGGTCGGCGGCGACCTGGAGTCGCGCGCTGGACCCGTTCTGACCCGTCGTACGGACAAGGAACATGGCGGCGCCAGCACGGACATGCCTAGGATTCCCCGCCCGTGCCACCAACCGGAGCTCCCCGTTGCCTGTTCGTCTACCCGGAGTTCCGTTCGCAGTCGTTCTGGAACTACCGCTCGACCTGTGAGCTCGCGGGAGCCCGGTATCCCGCGGCACCGCTCGGGCTGATCACCGTCGCGGCGCTCCTGCCACCGGACTGGCCGGTCCGGTTGGTCGACTGCAACGTCGAAGAGCTGCACGACGCTGACATCGACGGCGCCGAACTGGTCTTCATTGGCGGCATGATCGCGCAACAGAGCGCAACGCTCGAACTGATCGAGCGGGTGCGCGCGCGGAACCGGACGGTCGTGGTCGGCGGACCTGACGCGACGTCGAGTCCGCACGTCTATGCCAGGGCCCATCACCTCGTGCTCGGTGAAGCCGAGGTCACGCTTCCCCGCTGGCTCGCCGACTTCGCTGCCGGTCGTGCGCAGGCGGTCTACGCGTGCGGGGAGGAGAAGGCGGATGTGTCCGGATCACCGGTCCCGCGTTTCGACCTGCTGCAGTTCGACCGCTACCTGCACGTCGGCGTGCAGTTCGGGCGCGGCTGCCCGTTCATGTGCGAGTTCTGCGACATCATCGAGCTGTTCGGCCGCAGACCGAGATTGAAGACGCCCGACCAGATGCTGGCCGAGCTGACCCGTCTCTACGAGCTCGGCTATCGCGGTCACGTCGATTTCGTCGACGACAACTTCATCGGCAACAAGCGCGATGTGAAGAAATTCCTGCCGTTGCTGCGCGAGTGGCTCGAAGCACATCGATGGCCGTTCGAGTTCTCGACCGAGGCTTCGGTCAATCTCGCCGACGACGACGAACTGCTGGAGCTGATGCGGGCAGTCGGTTTCTTCGCCGTGTTCGTCGGCATCGAGAGCCCGGACGAGGAGACGCTGCGCGCGACCCAGAAACTGCAGAACACGAAGCGCTCGCTCGCCGCCAGCATGCGGAAGCTCTACGCGTACGGGATGTTCGTCAACACCGGCTACATCGTCGGGTTCGACACCGAGCGGGGCAGCGTGGTCCGCGGCGTGCTCGAGCTGATCGAGGCGAGCGCGGTGCCGGTCAACATGGTCGGCCTCCTGTTCGCGCTGCCGAACACGCAGCTCCAGCGTCGGCTGGCGCGTGAGGGCCGGCTGCGCGACGGCTTCGAGCTCGCGGCAGCCGATGTCGGCGACCAGTGCACCGGAGGGCTGAACTTCGTCACCGCACGGCCGCGAGCCGACGTGCTGCGCGACTACCGCGACATCATCGCGCAAGCCTACGCGCCGGCGGCCTACTTCAGCCGCGTGCTCCGCGTCGGCACGTTGCTCGACTGCCGGGCGAAGCGCGTGCGCGTGCCGCTGCGCCGGACGCTGCTCGACCTCCGCACGTTGTTCCGACTCTCTTGGCGCATGGGAGTACGCGGTGGCCATCGGCGCCTGTACTGGAGCACGCTGGCCAAGCTCGCCTGGCGCAATCCGCGCGGCCTGCGCTACTCGATCGCGCTCATTGCGCTCTATCTGCACCTGGGAGACTTCAGCCGCTTCCTGCTGCGTCGACTCGAGGCCGCGATCGACGACGCGCAGGAGCCGGAGCCGCGGACCCGGGTCGCCACGCGCGGCGTCTCGGTCGGTTGAAGTCGCTCCGCCGCGCGGCCGCCGGCGGTCCAGTCGCGCTGCTGGCACGCGTCGCCGCTCCTGCGGCCGCTGCGCCTGTGCCTATGCGAACTTCGTGATCCCCGGCAGCGCGACCGGCGGCACGTCGAGCGCGGTCCACTCGTAGCGGTCCGGGCCGAGCTTCTCCTCGGAGTTCCACGCCTGCTCCCAGGTGATCCGCTTGCCGGTGTACGCCGCCATGCGCCCGAGGATCGCCATCATCGTGCTGTTGCACATGTACTTCCCGTCCGCAATCGGCTTGCCGGCGCGGATCGCGGCGAACAACGCGTCGTGCTCGCTCTGGTACATGTTGTCGTTCTGCGCAGTGAACCGCCACGCGTGCTCGCCGGTGATCGTGTGGCTCATCAGCTCCGCCTTGCCGCGCGTGCCGAAGATGTGATCCGACACGTCGACGTGACAGCCGGTCTGTTGGCGGCAGTGGCTGTAGCAGCGCACGCCGTTGGCCCACTCGTAGACCGTCGCGAAGTGGTCGTAGACATGGCCGTACTTCGCGTCGGTCCGCACCTGGCGCCCGCCGAGCGACACGGCGGCGACCGGATACTCGTCGCGCATCGCCCATGCCGCCTTGTCGAGGCTGTGGATGTGCTGCTCGGCGATCAGGTCGCCCGACAGCCACGTGAAATACAGCCAGTTGCGGAGCTGCCACTCCATGTCGCTCCACGCCGGCTGGCGGTCGTGCTTCCACAGCGCGCCGGTCAGGTAGTTGACCTCCATCGCGAGGATCTCGCCGACGGCGCCGTCGTGGATCCGTTGCACGGTCTCGCGCTTGCTGCGCTCATAGCGGTAGCAGAGCCCGGACACGATCGACAGGCCCTGCTGGGCCGCGCGCTCGCAGGTCGCCAACACCGAACGCACGCCCGGCGCGTCGACCGCAACCGGCTTCTCGACGAAGCAGTGCTTCCCCTGCTCGACCGCGTACGCCAGATGCCGCGGACGGAAGTGCGGCGGCTCTGCCAGCAGCACCACGTCGACGCCGCTGTCGATGACCTGGCGGTATGCATCGAACCCGGTGAAGCGCCGCCCGGGCGGCACGTCGACGCGGTCCGCGACGTCGGTCTCGGCGAGTCCGGCCAGCGAGCGTTCGATCCGATCGGCGAACGCATCCCCCATCGCCGTCAGCCGTGTCTGCGGATCCGCCTTCAGCGCGTTCACGGCGGCGCCGCTGCCGCGCCCACCACACCCGATCAGCCCAACACGCAACGTGTCGCGGTGCCCGACGTGCACGCCGGCGCGCAGCGCCGGCATCGCGGCGGCCGCGGCCAACACACTGCTCGAGGTCTTCAGGAACTCACGCCGGGACGAGGACGGGGCGGGACTCGCGGGCTGCATTTCCGGATGATGCTCGCCTCCCGACCCGGAGCCAACCCATGAGCCTCACCCGCCGCACGTTCCTGCTCGGCACCGGCGCCGCGATGGCGGCCGGCACCGCCGCCGGCCCGCGCCGCTCCCGCCCGCCGCTCCGGCCCCGCGCACGCGCGCCGAAGAAGGCGGTCAAGATCGGCATGGTCCGCACCGAGGGCTCGCTGGCCGAGCAGTTCAAGCTGCTCAAGGAGCTCGGCTTCGACGGCGTCGAGATGGACAGCCCGACCAAGCTCGGCCGCGACGAGGTGCCGGAAGCGATCGAGGCGAGCGGGCTCCCGGTCCATGGCGTCGTCGATGCCGTGCACTGGCAGCAGCCGCTCAGTGATCCGGATCCGGCCGTCCGCCGCGCCGGCATCGAGGCGCTGCAGCAGGCACTGCGCGACGCGAAGCACTGGAAGGCATCGACCGTGCTGCTGGTGCCGGGCGTCGTCAGCAAGGAGGTCACGTACGCGCAGTGTTGGGCGCGTTCGAGTGCGGGGATCCGCGCCTGCCTGCCGCTCGCACAGGAGCTCGGCGTCAAGATCGCGATCGAGAACGTCTGGAACCACTTCCTGCTCAGCCCGCTCGAGGCGACGCGATACCTCGATCAGTTCGAGAGCGAATGGATCGGCGCCTATTTCGACGTCGGCAACGTCGTCAACTACGGCTGGCCGGAGCATTGGATCGAAGCACTCGGGCCGCGCATCCTGAAGGTCGACGTCAAGGGCTACAGCCGCAAGAAGCGCAACGAGCAGGGACTGTGGAAGGGATTCGAGGTCGAGATCGGCGACGACGGCGATGACTGCGACTGGCCGTCGGTCATGCGCACGCTCGACGCGGTCGGCTACGACGGCTGGTTCACGGCCGAGGTGCGCGGCGGGGATCGTGCGCGCCTGCAGGAGCTCGCGGCACGCATGGACAAGGTCCTGAAGGGATGATGCCCGCGCTGATCCCACCGCCACTGCGGCGCGGCGACCGCGTCGCCGTCGTGGCACCATCAGGTCCGGTGCCGCGCGACCGGTTCGAGCCGGGCCTCGCAATCCTGCGCGAGCGCTACGACGTCGTCTGGAGCGAGCGGATCTTCGCGCGCGAGGGCTACCTCGCCGGCAGCGACGACGCGCGCGCCGACGAGCTCAACCAGCAGCTCGGCTGCCCCGACTGCAAGGCGATCTTCGCCGCGCGCGGCGGCTACGGCGTCACGCGGATCCTCGAGCGGCTCGACGCGCGCGCGCTGCGCCGGCATCCGAAGCCGATCGTCGGGTTCTCCGACATCACGGCGCTGCACTGGTGGAGCTTCGGTTTCGCGCGCGTGCGCTCGTTGCACGGCCCGAACGTCACGACGCTGCCGGACCTGACCGAGCCGGAGCGCCAGTGGCTGTGGGACCTGCTCGAATCGCCGCAGCATGCTCAGGCGCTGCCGGCCCGGCTGACGCCGCTGGTCCCGAGCGAAGGGGCCGTGACCGGTCAGCTCGTCGGTGGCAACCTCGAGGTCACGACGCGCCTGCTCGGCACGCCGTTCCTCAACATCCCAGAGACCGCCATCTGGATGCTCGAAGACATCGGCGAGCGCCCGTACCGGATCGACCGTTCGCTGACGCACCTGCGCACCAGCGGCGCGCTCCGCACGGCGCGCGCGTTCCTGTTCGGCGAGATGACCGACTGCGAGGAGAAGGATGGCTCCGGCCCGTCGTCGCGCGACGTGCTGGCCGAGCGCGCACTCGCGTTCCGGCTCCCGGCGTACGCGGGCGCACCGTTCGGGCATGGCAAGCGCAACTGGGCCTGGCCGTTCGGCGCGCCGGCCCGCATCGACGATGGCCGTCTCTCCTTCGGCGCCTGAACGGACCGCGCTGCGCGACGGCGAGTTGCTGTACTGGCCGGCGCTGCTCGATCCGGCGCTGTTCGACACGCTGCACGCCGGGATCGCATGGGAGCGGCACGTGGTGCGGATCTTCGGGCGCAGCATCCCGGCGCCGCGGTTGAGTGCGTGGTACGGCGAGCCGGGTGCGAGCTATGCGTACTCAGGTCAGCGCTACGAGCCGAAGCCGTGGACGCCGGAGTTGGCGCGGATCCGCACCGAGATCGAGGCTGCGACCGGGGCGCAGTTCGACTCCGTGCTCGCGAACCTGTACCGCGACGGCCAGGACTCGATGGGCTGGCACAGCGATGCCGAAGCAGAGCTCGGGCGCGATCCGGTCATCGCGTCGGCGAGCTTCGGCGCCGCGCGACGGTTCGTGTTGAAGCACCGCTCGACCGGCGAACGCCACGAGCTGCTGCTCGCCCCCGGCTCGCTGCTGGTCATGCGCGGTGCGCTGCAGCACCACTGGAAGCACGCTCTGCCGCGCACGCGCGCGGCGGTGGGTCCGCGCATCAACCTGACGTTCCGGCGGGTGCAGATCCAAGAACTAGGCTGAGTCGTCCCAGCCGCGTTCCTGCGGAGACTCGCGAGCAGAGGTAGCTTCTGCCGCATTGCCTCCCGACCCGTGAGGTCCAAACGATGAACATCACGCTGCCAGTCGACCTCGCTCGCTATCTACGGACACAAGTCGAGCTCGGACGTTACGCGTCTGCGAGCGACGTCATTCGCGAGGCTCTGCGGCGCATGGCGGCGCAGGAGTCCAGCGTGAGCATGCGTCGCGACGGCCCACGCCGAACGCTCGCCGGCGGTGTTGTCGACCCTCAGCGCGTCGACGAGGCAATCCGGAGGATCACGGAGATCCGGAAACAACACACTCTCGGTGATCACTCGATCGAAGACCTGATCAACGACAGGTGCGACCCCTGACTGCGGCTGCGCTCGCGCACCTCACCGCACGCGCGAGCCGAGCACTTCCGCAGCGACGCGGCGCACGCCGGCAGCCGGATCCGTCGCTGCCGCACGCGCGAGCCATTGCTCGACCGCCGGCTCGCTGCGGTCCCGCAGCGCCAGCACCGCGGTGCGCCGGACCTGCTCGTCGCCATCCCCGAGCGCGCGCTCGATGGCCGCGAGCGCGCGGAGGTCGGCGCGTGCACCGAGCAGCTCGACCGCCTTGCTGCGCACGAGCGGCGCTTCGTCGGCACGGGCGTGGTGCAGCAACAGGTCGGTCGCCTGCGCGCTCGCGACCGAGCGCAGCGCGGACAGCGAGGCGACGCGCACCGGCTCGCGTTCGTCGCGCAGGTGCCGTGCAGCGGGTGCGATCGCATCCGCACGACCCGCATTGCCGAGCGCGCCGAGCCAACCGATCAGCAGGCCGTCGCGCTGCGCCGCCGCTTCGAACGCCAGCAGCCGGGCGAACAGCTCCGGCGACGCGTCCGCGCGGCTCGCCTGCGCGCCGAGCACGAGCAGGCTGGTGCCGCGCAGCGTGCGGTCACCATCGCCGCGTGCGGCGAGCTGCTGCAGTGCCGTCGCGACCTCGGCCGCGGGTGCTTCGACCTGCACGAGCGCCACGAGCGCGCCGTTGCGGCGGCCGCGCGGCAGCGAGTCGGCGGCCGACAGCGCGAGCAACATCCGTTGGGCTTCCACGGTCGCGGCCGCACCGGCCGCACCGGCGAGCTGGGCGGCGAGCCGCGCGTCGAGCCGCGGATCGAGCAGCATGCGCTGCAGCTCGGCCGTCAGCTCCGGGCGAAGCCGCAGCAGCCAGGCGAGGCGCTCGCGCGCCGTGAACGCGTCCACGCTCGCCGACTCGCCGGCGCCGGCGAGCTGCGCCAGCTCGGCGACGAGATCCTGCAGCGTGCGCCCACGCAGCTCGCGCTCGAAGCGCGCACCTTCGCTCGCGGCGCGGCCGGCTTCCCCCTCGTGCGCACCGGACGCCGGCTCCCAGGCACCGTCCCACAGCGAAGCCGCATCCGGCGCAGCCGCGCCGGTCATGCGCAGCAAGCGGCCATTCACCTGCAGCGACGCTTCGATCTCGGCGCCGGCCTGCGGCACAGCCATCCGCTGCGTCTCGCGATACGAGCTCTCGCTCCACCAACACGCACCTTCCGCAGCCACGGCGCGGCCATGCCCCTCGAGCTGCGGCACCGGCTGCGCGTCTGTCTGCGCGGCGTAGCCGGTCCGCTGCCAGACGATCGCAACGCCCGCACCGGCTTCCCGGGAACTCGTGACCTCGGAGATCCCGCCGGCATCCCCCTCCGGTCCGCGCCATGCGCCGTCGGCGCCGAGCGGCGTGCGCAGCCCGGTGAACAGCGCGCGTAGCACGTTGCGATGCTCCGCCAGCATCGCCGGCGCAAAGCGGTAGCCGCGCACCTCCCCGGCCGCACCGAACGACACCAGCCACGGCACCCGCAGGTCCTGCGTAAGCCGGGTCGTCTCCCCACTCGCCGATCCGGCCTGCAGCGTGACGCGCGGCCCGACCAGCAGGGCCTCGGCGATCCATTCGGCGCCGCGGCGGGCCTTCGCCGTCAACACGAGCGTCGCGTCCACCCCGAGCTGGATCTGCTGCGGCGCCGCGTCGACACCGGGCCGCACGACGGTCGTCGAGTCCAGGCTGCAGGCGAGCTCGACCGCTTCGCCCGGCATCAGATCGTAGAGCCGCCGGCCGGCGGCCTCGCGCTGCACCGACGGCACCGGCTCCGCAGCCTCACGCCCGGCGGAACTCGACGTGCTCGGCACCACCGGCCCCGGCTCCGTCGGAGCCGGCTCGCCCCCCGGGGCGGCCCACAGGAACAGCACGGCGGCGAGCGGGAGCAGGAACAGGGACGACTTGGCGAGTTGGTTCATCGGTCGGTCGGGTCGAGGACTGCCCGACCGATGGGCCGCCGCGGCCGGTCGTGACGCCGCCCCCCGCAAAAAACGGCGCTCCTGACGTTCCTGTGGGTGCCGCAGGAGCGTAGTTCGGCCGCGTAGCC
>CAZABP010000031.1:0-56150 GCA_964483245.1 uncultured candidatus Brocadiaceae bacterium
TGCACGCCGGCGAGGATTACGGGCCGGAGTCGATCTTCCAGGCGATCACCGACTGTCACGCCGACCGGATCGGGCATGGCACCTGGTTGTTCTCGGTGGCGCACATCCGCGATCGCTCGATCCGGGACCGGCGCCGCTACATCCAGGAGCTGACGCGTTACCTCGCGGACCGCCGTGTCACGATCGAAGTCTGCCTGACCAGCAACCAGCAGACGTTGCCCGAGCTGCGCGACGACCTGCGCAAGCATCCGTTCCGGCACATGCGGCGCGAACGGCTGTCGGTCGCGCTGTGCACCGACAACCGCCTCGTCTCACGCACGACGCTGACCGACGAGGTGCACAAGGCCGTGTCGACGTTTGGGCTGACGGCCAAGGAGCTGAAGACGCTCTTGGTGTACGGGTTCAAGCGGTCGTTCTGGTTCGGGCCGTACCCGGAGAAGCGGGAGTACGTGAAGCGCGTCATCGACCGCATGGAGGCGCTGTTCCTCGCGCACGGATTCGAGGTGCGCGAGGGGGCCGGGATCAGCGCGGCGGACGCGCGCCGCGCGCCTGCAGCAGCGACGTCAACTCGCGGCAGGCGCGCCGCGCGCGGCCGTCGGCCGTCGTGATTCCGAGCGCCGCCTCGCGATCCGTCAGCCCGTCGATCGTGATTCCTTCCAGGCCAGGAATCCGTTCCGCGTGCGCCAGCAACGTCACGAGGAAGCTCCATTGCCCCGCTTCGCCGCCGCAGGAATACGGCGACGCGCCGGCCTCGAGGATCCGGACCGGGCGGCTGCCTGGCGTGCGCGTGCACCAGGTCGCGAGGCCGGCCAGCGCTTGTTCGACTTCCGGCAGCGTGCGGTCCCCGACGTAGATCGAGAGGCCGACGACGTCGACGACCGAGTCGGATGCCTTCAGCAGCCGGAACAGCTCGGCTGCCAGCGGACCGCGTGTCTCGATCGAAACCCCGACCTGCACGGCCGGGTTCGCCTGCCGGGCGGCCTTCGCGCTCTCCTCGATCGTTGCCGCCCATTCAGGCAGCGTCGGGCTGCGCACGGCCAGCGTGCGCAGCTGGCCGAACGGACCGCAGAACAGGACCAGCAGATCCGGCTGCACACGCTCGGCGGCGAGCCACTGCGCCTTGCCCATCGCCGCTGCGAGCTCGCGCAGGTCGCGCGCCGGCACCGCGCGGAACTGCAGCGGTGGCATCGCGATCGCGACCAGCCGGAGGCTGTGCTCGCGCGCGAATTGCACCTCGCTGAGCAGCTGGCGGAGCAGAGGCTCGTCTTCGAACGTGTCCGGCGAGACCTCGAACGTCACGTGGTCCACGCCGAGTGCGAGCAGGTCGCGGCGCCAGCGCAGCAGGGTCTCGTCGTCGTAGAGGCGGTCACCCCAAGGGACCTTCAGGCCGATGCGCAGCTCGGCCGGCAGCGAGGTCGGCGCGGGTACCGGTTGCCGGAACGACTCCGCTTTCTGGTATGCGAACGGGGTCACGAGCACGAAGACCGCCAGCAGCGCGGCCGCGGCGCAGGCGGCCAAGAACAGCAGCAGGTGATGCGGCCACCGGAAGCGCAGGCACAGCGGCATCAGCAGCGGGAGATGCAGCCAGTACGGGTTCTGGTCCGCGCCGGCATGTCCGACCCAGGTCTGCACATGGGCATGCGCCGCCGTCAGCGCGGTGCCGGCGAGCCCGAGGTCTTCGCCGGAGATCTCCTGCACGGCGCGTACGGCATAGATCCCGCCGAGCAGCGCGTTCAGCGCGAAGACCGGCAGGTGGAGGCCCTTCCGCCACAGACCCTGGTCGCGGAGCGTCATCACCGACGACCAGATCGCGGCGATCGTCAGGACCGGCAGCAACGCGATCAGCGGGCGCAGCTCCGGGTGGCCCAGCATGTCGCCGATCGCAGCGAGCACGGTGACCGGCGGCAGCAGGGTCGCGGCGAGGAAGGTCCAGGCGCGATGCGCCGCCGTGTGCTCGCGGACCTTCATGGCGGCCGTCGCGGCAGCCCAAAGGCTGCAGAGCACGGCGAAGCCGGTGTAGAGGCCGAACAGGAGCAGGGCTGCGCTCATCCGCAGTTCGCCCTTTCGGCCAGCCAGGGGCGGGCACTGGAGCGGAACGGGCCGTGGCGCCGGGTGATCGGGTGGGGGGCAGGGCGGGGGCGAGGGTGCGCAGCTGCGCACCCGACCCGATCAGCCGAACCGGCGCGGCGCGAACAGCCCCGCGGCGGCATGGTCGGCACGCCCCTCGAGGATCTGCTGCGCGAGAACCTGCCCCGCCAGGAACGCGAAGCTGAGCCCATAGCCGTTGAACCCGAGCAGGCAGAACGCGCCTGGGGTTGCCGGCAACGCTCCGACCAGCGGGAGTCCGTCCGGGGTGCCGGCCATGATCCCGGTCCAGACCTGCGGAAAGCGCGTGTCCGCCAGGATCGGGAAGTGCCGGCGTACGTAATCGAGCAGGTTGCGCGTGACGTCCGGGTTGTGCGTCGAGTCGTCGAGCGTCCCCTGCTCCTCGCCGCGCACGCTCCAGCGCATGCCGCCGACGAGGAACCTGTCCTCGTAGAGCCGGAAGTACTCGTAGCAGAAGTTGCTCGACATCGCGCGCGCGCCGAAGCGCGCCGCGACCGCCGGGGATAGCGGGGTCGAGGCGAGCACCTGGCCCCGAAACGGGAACAGCTTCGCGGCGAGGAAACCGCTCGCGTCGAGCTCGCGCGCCAGCGTCGACGTGCAATGCACGACGACGGAGGTGCGCAGCTGCGCACCAGAGGCCAGTGTCACGTCGAATCCTCCTGCGCGCGGTTCCACCCGCGTCACCGGCGTCCGTTCGTAGATCTTGGCCCCGGCCTCGCGCGCCGCGCGCGCGAAGCCGCGCACCAGGCGGACCGGATGCACGATCGACTCGCCCGGGAGCTCGAGGGCACCATGGAACCCGATCGCCGGCAGCAGCTCCGCGACCGACGCCGCATCCAGCAGGCGGTGCTCGATCCGTTCGGCTGCGAGCAGGGCAGCGGCCTGTTGCAGTTCGTCGAGCTCGTGTGGCGTTTCTGCCAGGCGCAGCCCGCCGCCGCGCGCCAGCCCGGCGTCCGGTGCACTGCGCGCGGCTTCTGCCTCGAGTTCGTCGTGGTTGTCGCGGATGAACCCCCACAGCAGGCGTGCCCGCTCCGCACCGAACTGCCCGACGATCCGGTTGTAGTGCTCGCCGAGTCCGAGCAGCAGCTGCCCGTCATTGCGCCCGCTCGCGCGTCCGGCGACCACGCCGGCCTCGAGCAGCAACGGCGGCGCACCGGCACGCGCGAGGTGCAATGCCGTGCTGGTCCCGGCGACCCCGCCCCCGATCACGACGATGTCCGTCTGCGCCGGCAGCGGTGCGCGCTCGGCGGACAGCGGTTCGGAATCGGACAACCAGGGGGACGTCACGCGCGGAGAGCGTGGGCGGCGGCGACGGCCGGTGCAATGCGGGGCGGGTGGTTCGCATCGGGGCTGGCCGGGCTCGATGATGTCCACGTGCGTCGCAACGGCTGGATCGTCACCGCGCTGGTTCTGGCCCTGCTGGGGCTGGGCGCGGTGCTGCTGCGGTCCGACGGTCCGCAGGTTGCGCAGGAATCGCAGACGGCCACGCCCGAGATCGCGGATTCCGACCCTGCGAACGACGCCGTGCAACCACGAGCGCCCGAGGAGGCGGCGGACGGTCGGGCAGAGGTCCAGCCCGCAGATGCCCACTTGGATGCGCAGATCCGATTGCGCGGCCGCGTCGTGACGGCTGGGGAACTGCGGCCGATCGAGGGGGCGACCGTGTTCGTCAACGGGCATGCACCCGGCAACAACGAGGACCGCGTGCCGTTCGGCGAGCCGCAGTTCGAGAACCCCCCGATGCAGCGGACCGCCGCCGACGGGCAGTTCGAGTTCGTCGTGCCCCGTCTGGCCGGCCATCGCATCAGCCTGCATGTGATGGCGAGCCTGCGCGTCGCCCGCAGCATCGAGTTCGAGGGTGCGCAGCTGCGCACTCTCGAAGAACTCGGGGATGTCGCGCTGACCACGGGCACCGAGCTCCGCGGGCGGGTCCTCGATACCAAGGGTCAGCCCTGTCCTGGGGTGCGCGTGTCGGTCCACACGGGACAAGGGACGCAGAACGTCTGGACCGAGAGGAGTTGGAAGCACTTCATCGCGGATGCCGCAGGATCGCTGCTCGAGGATCCTGCGGACTGGAATCCGGCGGCGATGCGGTTCCCCGCCGGTGAGCACTCGATCTCGGTCGTGAATGCATTCCTGGCCTCGCCGCCGGTCTTCACGATTCCTGTGCCTGCACCGGCGGTCCACAGCTTCGAAGTCGTGGTCGAGCCGATCGCGGACAGCCATCGGCTCAGGGGGTTCGTCGTGGACGAGCAAGGTGCGCCAGTCCCGGACGCCGCGGTTCTTGCGCGGGCTGCGAAGCCATCTGCAGGTCCGCCGATCCAGGTCCTCGGTGGCGAAACCGACGAGCGTGGCGTGTTCGAGCTGCTCGTGCGGCGCGCCGAGGCTGGTGCGGAGTACCGGCTCCAGGCTCAGAAGCCGGGCTACGACCTCGCCGACGCCGCGGAACCGGTCCGACTCGATGGGTCCTCCCCGACGCTAGTGATGCGCCGCGCGCTGGAGTTCGAGCTGCTCGTGCTCGATCGCGACACGAACGCGCCCGTCGAACACTATGGCGTGCTGTGCGCGCGCGACGCCCCGGGTGGGTACGCGGAGCTGCGCGAACAACGACGACGCAAGCTCGCACCGCCGATCGGCGGGGTCCTGCGCCTCACGGAGGTCCGCCGCGGCTGGAACACGTTACTGATCGAGTTGCCGAAACAGGACTGGCCCGCAGCGGTGCATCGGTTCTTCGCGGACGACGGCACGGCACGCCGCCTGGTCGTGCACACCGCAGGACGAGTGACGCAGGAGCTACGCGTCCAGGACAGCGCCGGCCGCCCGGTTGCCGGCATCCCGTTCCGCCTCGAATGGAACACGAGGCCGGAGGTCGGCTCGGCAGACAAACCGGTCCGACAGCTTGGGAGGTTCTCGCTGCCGCTCCGTGTCGCCACCGGGCACACGGACCAGCGAGGTGACGTCATGCTCGAGGGCCCCGCGGACGTGCCGCTACTGCTCTCGCTGCCCGGGCCAGGACACCTGCCGTTCGAGCCGATCGAGGTTCGCCTTGCGCGCAGCGCCGATCCGCTCGTCGTCACGGTGCAGCGGGGTGGATCGATCCGCGGCAGCATCGGACCGCCGGAGTTCGTGGCGTTCATCGGTGCTTGCGGCAAGGAGCCAGGCGTGCGGCTGGTACGCCGCACTGAGGAGCGTTCCTGGGTCGTTCCGGCGGATGCGGACGGATTCCCGATCGCGGCGGACGGCTCGTTTCAGGGCGAAGGTCTCGCCGAGGGTGAGTGGGACGCGAAGCTGATCTGGTGGCCGCAGATCGGCCGGAACATCGTGTGGGACCTTGCCACTGGGGTCCGGATCCGGGATGGCGCTGTCGCGACGGTCACACAGTCGTTCGCGGCGCAGCTGCCGGGCACGCTTTCCCTGCAGATCGTCCGCGATGGCGTGCCTGCAGCGGCGCAGCAGTTCGAGCTGGCGCGGATCGCGCGTGGGCCGGATGGGATGGTCGCGTTTCTCGACCCCGGCCCGGTCGGAACGACCGACGCAGATGGCCGATGGAGCGGCCCGGTGGTGCCGGGGACCTACGAAGCGCGGCTGGTCATGCGCACGGAGCTCCCCGAGCGCAATGTGTGGCTGCCGATCCAGGACTACGCGCAGATTGCGACCGGCCAGTCGACGCAGTGGACCATCACGCACGCGAGCCATCGCCTTCGCGTCGAGCTGCGTGACGAGCAGGGCCGACCCCGAGCCGGCGTGCAGATCGGCCTGGCGACGCCGGTGCATGCGTTCTCCCCGCGATTCACGACCGGGCTCACGGCCGCAGATGGCTCGATCGAGTTCGATGTTCTCCCAGTCGGCCGCGTGCATGTCCTGCTCGGACCGTCTGAGCAGTGGCTGCATCGTGACTGGGCGCAGCTCGGAGCGATCGAACTCCCTGCCGTGCGGGTCACGAGGCGTGCGTCGTTCGTGCTGAAGGAATGAGAGCCTGTTTCCAAAGTCCCGGTTGCGTTTGGCCGGCTGCGGCGCGACCCAGGGATTCGGGAACGGGCTCTGACCGCGTGCGCGAAGGAGCGATGCTGATGCACCGCAGTCCTACGCGCTAGCCTTGGCAGCCATGCCGCTCGGGCTTTACCTGCACCCCTCCGATCTGCGCGAACTGGTCTCCGGTGCGCACCTACAGCGGCTCGCCGAGCTCGGCTACACCGATCTGTACCTCGCGTCGGCGTACCACGCGGGCCGCTGGTACACGCCATGGAGTCGCGCTGGACGCGTGCGGTTCCTCGAAGACGGGATCGTGCACTTCCGGCCGGGGCCGGCGTCCGGGCCGCTGCAGGCGCAGGCGAGCACCGAAGTGCCACCGGCCGGGCCATCGCCGCTCGAAGGCGCGATCGCGCAGGCGCGCAGCGCCGGGACGCGGCTGCACGCGTGGACTGTGCTGTTCCACAACACCCGGCTCGGCGAGCTGCATCCGGGCGAGTGCGTCACGAATGCGTTCGGGGACACGTACTCGTACGCGCTGTGTCCGGCGCGCCCGCAGGTGCAGGCCTACGGGCTCGATGTCGTGCGCCGGCTCGCCGCGCACGAGGGTCTCGCAGGCATCGAGCTCGAGGCGATGGGGTGGATGGGGCATCGCCATGGCAGCCACCATGACAAGAGCTCGTTCGCGATCGATCGCTACGCGGACCGGCTGCTGTCGTACTGCTTCTGCCTGGTATGCAGCGCCGGGCTCGATGCGCTCGGGGTCTCGAGTGCGCAGCTGCGCACGGCGGTCCAGCGCGCGGTCGGAGTCCATCTCGACGACCGGGACGCGATGGTGCCGGCCGACGCGGGGGACCCGGACGTGGCGCTGCGAGCTGCGCTGGGCGAGGACGCGGTTGCGGCGATGCTGCAGTGGCGCCGGGACGTGCACCGGGCCTGGGGGATTTCGGTGCGCGAAGCAGCGCCTGGCTTGCAGCTCGCGGTGCAGGTCGTCCCGGATCCGTGGTTCAGCGGCAGCCAGCTCGGGCAGGATCCGGACGTGGTCGCCGGGATGGCCGACGAACTCGTGTCGACGCACTACGGCGAGGCGGTCGCCGCGATCGAGCAGGGTTGGGCGGCGCGGGCCAGCGAAGCGGCGCACTGGCGGATCTCGTTCTGGCCGAAAGCGCCGCAGTTCCGCGGTACCGAGGACTTGACGCGTCTGCGTGCAATCACGCGTCGCATCGGCGCGTCGGCGTCGGTCTACCACGCCGGGTTGTTGCCACTGCGCACGCTCGAATCGGTGGCTGCGGTGTTCGGCGCCGATTAGAACCCCGCCGATGCGTGCGTTCCTACCCGCGCTCGGCGCGGTCCTGCTCGCGGTTGCGTCGCCTCCTGCGCAAGAGCCACCGCGGCTCGTCGTGCTGGTCTGTGTCGACCAGTTGGCGAGCTGGGTGCTGGAGCCGGCCTGGCCGCACTTCGGCGAGGACGGATTCCGCCGCTTGCGGCGCGAAGGAGTCGAGTTCGCGCGATGCGCGTTCCGCCACGCGTGCACCGAGACCGGCCCAGGGCATGCAACGTTCGCGACCGGCGCGGCGGCACGCACGCACGGGATCATCGGCAACACGTGGGCCGACGCAGCCGCCGGCAAGTCGGTCTACTGCGTCGCACAGGAGGATGCGGAGCTGCTCGGCACGGCAGGACCGCGCGGCGGCAGCGGGCGCGGGCCGGCGCTGCTGCGTGCGCCGACGCTCGGTGAGACGATGCGCGCGCACCTCGGGCCGGAGGTGCGGATCGCGAGCGTCGCCTGGAAGGACCGTTCGGCGATCCTGATGGCGGGCCGCACGGCCGATGCGGTGTTGTGGGTCGACACGACGAGCGGCGAGCTGATTACGAGCCGGGCGTACGCCGAGGCGCTGCCGTCCTGGGCGGCCGACTTCAACCGGCGCTCGCCGGCCAAGCAGTGGTTCGGGGCGGAGTGGGCGCGGATCGGCCCGGACGTGGCGTATGCCGGGCTCGTCGACGACCGGCCGTTCGAAGGGCGCAATCCGCTCGGGACCAGGGTGCTGCCGCACGCGATCACTGGCGGCGAGAAGGAGCCCGGGTCGCGGTTCTTCCAGCACCTGTATCTCTCGCCGTTCGGCAACGAGTTGCTGCTCGCCGCTGCGCTCGCCGCGATCGATGGCGTGCAACTCGGGCAGGACGAGGTGCCGGACCTGCTGTGCATCGGCTTCAGTTCGAACGACGCGATCGGCCACCAATACGGGCCTCGCAGCGTCGAGGTGCGCGATGCGACGTTGCGCACGGATCGGCTGCTCGCGGAGCTGTTCCATGCGCTCGATGCGAGGATCGGCGCCGACCGCTACGTTGTCGTCTTGTCGGCGGACCACGGCATTGCGCCGATCCCGGAGGCGGTCGTCGAAGCGGGGACCGGCATGCCACGCATGCGCGCCGTGCAGACCGTCGTGCAGGCGGTCGCTGCGGCCGAACAGGCGCTGCGCATGGCGCTCGGCGCGCCGCCCGAGAAGGGCTGGATCCGGCGCAGCGGCGCAGAGTTCTGGATCGACCGCGCGGCGTTCGGTGATCGGCCGCAGGCCGAGATCACGGAAGCACGTCGGCTCGCTGCCGCGACGATGGCGCGTGTGCCCGGCGTGCGGACTGCGGTCGCCGCCGACGATCTGCTGTCGGCCGTGCCTGGCGACGACCCGGTGCTGCGCTCGCTCTGGTTCGCGGCGCATCCGGCGCGTGTCCCCGACATCGCGCTCGTGCTCGAACCGCATGCGAATCCGAGCACCACCCCTGCAATGCACGGGATGCCGTATCCGTACGACCAGGAGGTGCCGCTGTTCGTGCGCGGTGCCGGCGTGCGTGCGGGCACGCGGTGTGACGCGTCGGTCGGCCCTGGGCTCGGCGTCGTGGTGGCCGCGCGCCTGCTCGGGATCCCGAAACCCGCACTCGCAGACGAAGAAGTGCCGCCCGACGTGCTGCGCTGAGCGTGCAATAGCGCCGTGCAGGTGCCTGACACCCGGTGTACCGGTACAGGAAGTGTCAGAGACGCGGTGTACCGCTTCGCGGGGAATGGTTCGCGCGAGCTGACGGAGCGGGTCTCAGAGACCCAGTGTACCACTTGGCGGAGCGCGCCAGAGCGCCGCGCAGGTGTCTCCTTAGAAACTGGTCATACGCCCCGTCGGCGAACGTCGCCGCCGCAGCGGCGCCAGATCCGCCGGTTTCGCGGCGTCGTGGTCGCCGCGTCGCGGCGGTGAGAGAACTGACACGCGGTGTACCGGTACAGGAAGTGTCAGAGACGCGGTGTACCGCTTCGCGGGGAATTGTTCGCGTGAACTGACGGAGCGGGTCTCAGACACGCCGTGTACCGCTTCAGCGGTCGGAGCGGGAGACGACGCCGTCGCCGTTGGTGTCGGCGCGGCGGAACGCGTCGATCGGGCCGCCGAACTCCTCGGGGGTGACGCGGCCGTCGTCGTCGAGGTCGAAGCGGGACAGGAAGTCGCTGCCTTCGATGGAGCGGATGTAGCGCTCGAGCTCGGCGCGCGTGACGTGGGCATCGCGGTCGCGGTCGACGCGCGCGAACAGGTACTTCATCTCGACCCATTCGTTGCTGTCGAGCCGGCCGTCGTTGTTCTTGTCCCAAGCGGCGAACGGGATCGTCGCGGCGCGTGGCCGTGCGTTGCCGGCGTTGCGCTCGTAGACCATCGCGGCGACGCGGCCGGCCAGCGCCTGCAGCTCATAGGTGTCGAGAGCCCCATCCTTGTTGCGGTCCGCGGCCGGGAACAGGCGCTCGAGCCGCTGCCCCTTGGCCTCTGCCGCCGAGATCCGCGCGTCCTTGTCCTTGTCGAGGCGGCCGAGCCAGTACTCGGCATCCTGCAGGTAGTCGCGTTCGCTGCGCAGCGGATCCTCGTCGTCGGTGACGGATTCGCGTGTGGCGAGTGCGCGGTCCTTGCCATCGACGATGCCGTTCTTGTCGAGATCGAGGCTCGCGAACGCATCCTCGGTGCCGGTCCACTCCGCCCGTGCGATCCGCCCGTCCGCATCCTGGTCCATCCGGCGCGCCGCCTCGAACCGCGTCGCAAATCCGTCCGCCGGCTGAGTCCGCGCCCGCGGCTCGCTGCCATCCCGCTCACGCAGGCTGACCAGACGACGCGCGAGCGCCGAACCGCGCCACTCTTCCAGCGTCAACCTGCCGTCGGCGTTGCGATCGACCGCCTTCCACTGCTCCTCTGAGCCGGGGAACTCGGTCCGCACGACGATCTTGTCGCTGTTCTTGTCGTAGCTGGCGAACACCTTCGCGAGCGTGTCCTCCTGCGCCGCGGCAGGTGCCGCGACCAACAGCGACAGCAACCAGCCGGGTCTCACGCGCGCTCTGTTCATCGGTTCGTCCTCATCGATTGCTCCTGGTCCGTCGCTCCTGACGCACCTCACCGTATCTCCCGGTCGGATCGGTCGCGACCGGGACCGGCGCGCGCAGGATCCGCAGCAGCTCGTCACGCGTGACATAGCGGCACCCTTCGTGGCTGATGTCCTTGAGCCAACGCCCCTGCTCGTCGACGAGCCGGTCGAATGCGAACTCTTCCAGCGCGAAGTCGCGCAGCCCCGGCACGCCGTCCCAGACGGCGGCGACCTGGGCTCCGGTCGCCGGCTTGCTGGCGTCGACCAGCGTGCCGACGCCCCCCGCGCCCGGCGCCAGCGCGAACTGCTGCAGGAACGGCGCGTTGTACAAGCGCACGACCCGCACCTGGCCGGTGCCACCGTAGATCCGCGGCGACGCACGCGGCACGGCGCGCGGCGCGAGCGGATCGCTGACGTCGACGACGCGCAGCTGCTGCTGGCGGTTGTCGTCGTTGCCGACCTCGGCGAACACGTACAGGTAATCCCGCTCCTGGCTCTTGAGGCCGCCGCCCTGGCTGCCGAGGTCGAACATCGTGTTGACGGCGAGCCCGCGCACGTCCCCCCGGTCGAACCGGAACGCCCCCTGCGCCGCCCGGTTGTGCAGCAGCAGCGGCTGCCCCGGCTCGGTGAAGTCGACGATCCGCACGCCATCCAGCCCGCACGCGACGAAGGCGAGATGCCGCGCACGCGTGCGCGTGATCCCGTCCTTGCCGTCGGCGCGCGGCCGCGAGAACTGGAACAGCGTCGCGACGTCGAACGCGTCGTTCGGTTGGCCGCTCTCGGCATTCAGGTCGACGGTCGCCAGCACGCGTGGGCGCGCCGGTTCGGCGACATCGGCAATCACGAGCCCGCCCGGTCCGTCGGCGATCAACAACCATGGATACGCCAGCGCCAGTCCGCGCGCCTCGGTCGTCGCCAGGGCGCCGACCGCGCGCGGGCGCTCCGGCTTGGCGATGTCGAAGATCTGCACCCCCGCGGCACCGTCGGCGACATACAGCAGATCCCCCTGCGCCAGCATCCGGCGCGGATCGGCGACTGCCTGCCTGGCCATGCCGGCCAGCTTCGGCACGCTCGGGTTCTTCAGCGAGACCGTGCGCAGCGCGCCGTCGCTGCAGGCGACGATCGCATGTGTCGCTTCCATCCCGACCGGATCGGAAACCAGCGCCAGTGCTGCCGGCGTGCCGGGCAGCGCCAGATCAGCGACCGGCATCGTGCGCGCCGGCGTCTTGTGATCGATCGCGACGGTCCACAGTCCGCCCGCGTTGATCCCGAACCCGAACGCCCGCGTCAGGCGGAAGTTGGTCGAGCCGAGGCCGAACGCGACCGGGTTGCGGTGGCACTCGACGCAGCTGCGCGCCTCCGGCCGCGTCGTGTGCACCTGGTGCGGAATCAGCGTCACGCCCGACAGGCCGGCCGCCGTGCGCGGCGCCGCCTGGTGCAGCACGGTCTCGCCGTCCTTGCCGTGTGCGCTGCCGATCGTCGAGAAGCCGACCATGTACGGCGCGACCATCCCTTCGTGGTTCCAGCCGAGCCGGAGCTGGCTGAA
Organism: uncultured candidatus Brocadiaceae bacterium; assembly: GCA_964483245.1. Classification (GTDB taxonomy): domain Bacteria; phylum Planctomycetota; class UBA1135; order UBA1135; family UBA2386; genus CAZABP01. Next base: position 12,005 of record CAZABP010000031.1, read on the forward strand.
CGTCGCGAACACCTTCTCCTGCGTCGTGACGCGCCCTGGGGTCCGCTGCCCGGAGATCAGATCGAGCTGCGTGAACTGCTCGTTACGGTCGAAGTGGAACCCGAAGAAGTTCGGGTTCCAGCCGGAGTGGCACGTATAGCACTCGAGCCGCGCGTGCTCCGGCGTCATCGCTGCCGCCGCGCGCGGGTTGTAGTCGGCGTGGGCCCGGTCGACGACGTCGCGCGCCTGCTTCACCGGATGGCGCCGGCCGGTGACCTTCGAGACGAGCCAGAACCGGTTGCCCTCACGCCGCAGGTTCGGCACGCGGCGGCCGCGGCTCGTCGTCAGATCGCTCGGCCGCTCGATCGTGCCGTGGCAGCTCGAACACTCGACCTCGACCGCGAAGTCCATGTTGGGATAGATGTCGCCGTCGCCCATCGTGTCGGCCAGCGTGTGGCAGTCGATGCAGTGCATGCCGCGCGCGTGGTGCACGTCCGGCGGCGTGAGGTCGCGATCCTGGATGTAGAACGTCCCATTCAGCAACGTCGACGTCGTGCCGGGCACCTCCGGACCGGCCGGTTGCCCGGGCACGAGCTGCGCCATGCCGCGGAAGTTGAGCCCGATGCTCGCGTCGCCGTAGTGGCATCGCGTGCAGGTCGAGGTCGGGATCCGGCTCGTCAGCCGGTGCTCGCGCGGATGGCCCGGCTCGGTCTTGTCGACCGTCGGGTCGCGCGAGCGGCTGCGCCCGTCGTCGTCGTACGTGACGTGGCACGCCGCGCACCCTTCGCCGCGGTAATCCCCGTCCAGCCCGAGTCGGCCGTCGACGGCGCGTCCCTCGCTCCACAGGTGGCACTGCATGCAGGCCTTCCGCGGCAGGTCGGCGTAGTGCGTCTCGATCTTGGTGCGGTCGCGCGGCGTGAACCCCGGCACCTGGACGGTCGCTGCCAGCGCGTGCGGGCCGATGTCGCCGTCGTCGTCCTGCACCGGGAACACCGAGTAGTTCGGATGCTTCTTGCGGCTCAGCCCGTGCTCGTAGAACCCGTCGCTGAGGTGTCCGGTCGTCGTGCCGTGCAGCGATTTCTCGAGATGCGAGACGAGATCGCCATGGCAGTCCCCGCAGACCTCACCGGCGACGCGCAGGTTCGTCGGGTTCAGGAAGCGCAAGTACGGCAGATCCCAGTTCCGCGGCAGCACCCGTTCGTCGCGCGGCACCGGCTGCGATGGCTGCACGTGCGCGCGCTCCTTCTCGCTCGCGGTCGCATCACCACCGTGGCAGTCGACGCAGGACAGTTCGAACCACGGATGCATCGCCTCGATCCCGGCGTGGCAGGCGAGGCAGGTGTTGGCGCTGCCGCCCGCGCCGTTCGCGCCCAAGTTGCCTGGCGCGGGTGGCACGGCGGCTGCGGCGAGCAGCCAGGCGGTGGCGCCGATTCCGAGCGCGAAGCCGGGGCGTCGCGTCACGTCGTGCTCAGGCGAACAGGTCGCGCATGATGCGCGCGCGCGACCACGCCGGCGGCTGCTTGGTGAACAGCGACAGCAGCGTCGGGCAAACGTCGATCGAGCGGACCTCGGTCTTGACCACGCGGTTGCGCTTGAAGTCCGGCCCGGCGGCGATCAGGAACACCTTGCGCATGTGGTCGGAGCGATCGCCATGGTCGAGACCGTTGCGCTCGTTCAGGTCCTTGTCGCGGCCGAACTCCGGCAGCACGACGACCGCGGTCGACTCCGCCAGCTCCGGATCCGCCTGGATCGCGTCCCACAGCTTGCCGAGCTCGGCGTCGTTGCGCCGGATCACGTCGACGTAGCCGTTGAACGAGTTGTGTGCGATGTCGTGGTTCTGCAGCGTGATGCCGAGCACCTTCGGCCGGAACACGCGCAGGATGTTGGTGCCGATCCGGATCGCCTTGGCGTCACCGGCGCCGGGCCCCGTGACGCGCGTCGTCGCGCCGCTCAGTTCATCCAGGATGAACTTCTCGATCCGCCGCACGTGCTCCGGATCCGGCCGTGGCCCACGCACCGATGCGAGCTGCTCGCGGTCCAGCGACGACGACAGCCGCTCGAGGATCGCCTGCTCCGCGGCTGCCTCGGTCTTCGGCCGGCCGAACGCGTCGAGCACCTTCTTGAACTCCACGTTGAAGATGCCGTCGCCATCCAGCACGTTCGCGCCGTAGGCAGGTCCATAGTCGGGGTGCAGCGAGTGCGCGAACAGTCGCCCCTGCGCGCCGCCGGAGGTCGTGATCCAGACGTCGCCCGCCTCGAACCCGACGTCCTTGCGCAGATACTCGAACAGCGTCGGGTTCGTGCCCGGCTCGTTCTCGCGGATCCCGAGGTTCTCGACGTTGCCGGTGAAGATCGACAGCGCCGCGCCGTAGTGCCCGGTGTTCTCGACCGCGACGTTCGGCATCGTGACGCCGGCGCTCGCGATCCGCATCAGGTTCGGGACGTTGGCCGGTGTCTCGAGCACCTCCTGGCTGCGCACGCCGCCGGCGAACGCCACCAACACGACGCGCTTGGTCTTCGGTGCCCCCGGTGCCGAAGGCAGCGCACACAGGGACCGGGGGAGCGCGAGTGCCGCCGCTGCGGCGGCGCCGCCGCGCAGCAGATCGCGACGCGTGAAACCAGCCGGACGTGACTCGGTCATGGTCGGTTCTTTCGGGCGCCGGGGCGGGGAGGCTCGCGCCGGCAGCCGGGAGCACGCGCGGAACCATACGCCGCCGGTGAGGATTCTGCCCGGTCCGCGCCGCCAACACGCAACGCACACGGGGGGAGGAGCCGCCGGTGCTGGTGGTTCGCCCTGGTGCCGCGCGCCGCCCCCTGGCGGGACTCCGTGGGTGAGCGCTCGATCCGCCGTCGATAGGCTCCGCTCGCATGGGCCGGACCTGCTCCCAGGCACTCCGATCGATGCTGTCCACGGGCTGCTTCGCCGCGGCACTCGCCGCGCAGGAGCCGGCGCCGCCGCCGCCCACGCAGAAGCCAGCCGAGCCCCAGGCGTCGCCGCCAGCCGAGGCGCCCACACCCGCTGTGCACGGCCCACAAGGGTTCACCTGGGAAGTGGAGGGTTACACGATCAAGCTCGGCGGCTACGTCAAGGTCGACCTGATCCACGACTTCGATCCGATCGGTTCGACCGACACGTTCGATCCGCGCACGATTCCGACGACCGGCGAGAGCGGCGTCAACACGCGACTGCACGCGCGCCAGACGCGCTTCAACCTGGATGTGCGCGGGCCGACCTCGATCGGGCCGATGCGCGTGTTCTTCGAAGGAGACTTCTTCGGCAGCAGCAGCACGTTCCGGATCCGGCATGCGTACGGCGAGATCGCCGGGTTCCTGGCCGGACAGACCTGGACGACGTTCATGGATGACGACGCGATGCCGGAGACGATCGACTTCGAGTCGCCGATCGCGTTCCCGATGGTCCGTCAGGCGATGATCCGCTACACGCAACCGTTCGGCGGCGGCAGCTACGGCGCGATCGCGCTCGAGGATCCGGACTCCGATGTGATCCCGCCACCGGTGCCAGGCAGGATCGAGAAGCCGACGCCGGACCTGACCGGACGCCTGCGGTGGGAGCACGGATGCGGCCACACACAGCTCGGGCTGTTCGCCGGAACCGCCCGCTACAACTACGACTCGCCCGGCTCCGACACCGTGTTCCTGTGGGGGTTGAACGCATCGACGAAGCTCATGATCTGCGAGCGGGACAACCTGATCGTCCAGCTCACGTACGGCCCGGGCGTCGGCCGGTATCGCGGCGGTCACGCCGCAGCGCCGGACGCCAACGGGCAGCTCGAGGCGGTCGAGGTGTTCGGCGTGATGGCGGCGTACCAGCACCATTGGTGCAGCCAATGGCGCAGCACGGCCACCTATAGCTGGGGCAAAGGAGATCTACCGGCGGGTTCCCCGGCCGATGCCAACGAGGTGCTGCAGTACCTGTCCGCGAACGTCATCTGGCAGTTCTGCGACCGGGCGTGGGTCGGGTTGGAGTACCTGTACGGCACGCGCGAGACGTTCGACGACGCCGATGGCGACGCACACCGGATCCAGATCGCGATGCGGTTCAACCTCTGACGCACGACGCAGGGCGCACGGGCGCAGCCCGGCTCACCGCGCCGCGGGTGTGACCAGCACGCGCCAGCGATGCCCCGCTTCGATCCGGTGCGTCGCCGCGAAGTCCGCCATGTTCAGCGCGAACGCGAGGTTGCCGAGGCTGTTGACGTAGGCGAGCGGTGCGCGCTCGGCGACATCCGCGAACGTTGCCACGAACGGCAGCTCGCCGCGGAAGCGGACCTCGTCCTGGCGCGCGATCGTCACCTGCAACCATGTGCCGGACGTGACGCCGGCCCGTGCGAGCAGCGCACGCGGGATGTTGGTCCAGACGTTGCCGTAGCGGACGTCGAGCACGGGGATCATCCCGTGCAGCTCGCCGCCCGTGGGTGTCGGCGCGAACGTTGCGTGTTGGTATTCGAGACGGGCCAGCGAGTCCGGCGCGAGCGACGCGCCGACCTGCTCGAACGTGACCCGGCCCGCCGCCAACAGCGCGGCCGCGTACGAGTAGACATCGCGGCCATGGAACGTCGACGACCACTCAGACCCCGGCAGGCGGAGCTGCGGATCGATCTCGCGCGCGGCGGTGATCCCGAGATCGTCGGCGATCAGCGTCGACGTGCCGTTGTCGGGGGTCACCAGCAGGTGGCCGGTGGCCGTGCGCACGACGACCGACTTGCGCGCCGTGCCGACGCCCGGATCGACGACCGACACGAACACCGTGCCGCTCGGCCAATACGGCATCGTCTGCCGCAGGCGGTACGCCGCCTCCCAGATGTCGAACGGCGCGATCTCGTGCGACAGGTCGTCGAGCACGAGCTCGGGATCGACCTGGCGTGCGACGCCCTTCATCGCAGCGACGGCGCCATCGCGCGTGCCGAAGTCGGTCAGGTAGACGACCGCGGCCGGCCCGTGCGCCGTGCCGGGCGCTTCGCAGGCCGCCGCGCCGAACAGCGCCGTCGCGAGCGCGGACAGGAATCCGGCTGACGGCGAGACGACGCGCGCCCTCGCGGTCATCGCCAGGGGCTCACTTGCGGAACACGAGCTCCATCGTCTGACCACCCTCCTCCTTGCGCAGCGTGATCGTGCCGCCCGAAAGGGTGGCGGTCTCGGTGTCCTGCTTGCCGTCCTTCGTCGTGGTCAACGTCAGCGCATTGCCGTCGAGCTTCCACGTGCCGCTGGCCGATTCGTCGGCAAACGGCGGCGCCTTGAACACGAACGACGCCGTGCCGTCCGACTTCAACTCGATCGACCCCTGCATCGCTTCGGTCATCTTCTCGAACTGCTCCGTCGCCTCCTTCGGGGCGTCCGGCGGCATCTGCTTGCGCATCTGCTCGCGCAGCGCAGCGGTATCGAGCTTGTACGTGCCTGCGGCGCTGGTGTCACCGCAAGCGGCGACGATCGGGAGCAGGAGGAACAGGACGCTGGAGACGAGGAGCTTGCGCATCCCGGGAACGATGGCACGAAACGCCTCTGCGCGCCATTCCGGGCCGCGCCCCGCGGTCAGTCGTACTGGTATTCCACCGACCCGACCAACGCGCGCACCACCAGCACCGGCAGCGCACCTTCGTCCCGCAGCGCGCGCACGAACGCCGCCGCCTCCTCCTGGTTCGGCCCGCGCCCGAGATACCGTTCGAAGCACTCGGTGACGAACGCCTCCTCCTCACCCTTGCGGAACGGCGGCAGCTTCGCGCGCCCGGAATCCAGGATCACCTTCGCCATGACGGCGCGGACCGGGGTCGGGTCGGCCATCGACTGCAGCGCATTGCGCATGTTGCGCAACTCCTCGTAGGTCGGCTGCCGCTCGAGCAGATCCATGTACAGCGAGCGGATGAACTGGTGATCGGTGCGCGGCCGGCGCCGTTGCAGACCCTCGAGATACGCCGGCGACGTCAGCCATTCGACCAACAGCGGGAAGAACTGCCGCGGATCGGCATGCACGCGGTCGACGACCAACTGCTGCGCCGGGTCCAACCCACGCCCGAACAACCGCCGGTGGTGGCGCTGCACCAGGTGCCGTGTGCAGGCCGGGTGCGCCAGCACGATCTTGACGAAGTCCGCCTGGCTCCCGCCGCTTTGTCCGAGCAGCTTGGTCGGCTTGCCGTCGTACATCTGCTTGCCCGCTTCGAGCACCTTCTTCACCGCGGGCTCCTGCACGGTCAGCCCGAAGCACTGCTCGAGCACGACGGTCACGAACGTGTCGTTGCCCGGATTGCGCAGCGAAAAGCTGGTCGACAGCAGGATCTCGGCCAGCAGGTCGTGCGCGGTCATCTTGCCGGCCTGCAGCCGCTCGGGCGCCTGCACGATCGCCCGGGTCAGCGGGCGGAAGTTGTCGATCAGCAGGAAGTAGAACAGCTCCTCCTCGACCCAGACCTGCATCGCCTCGAGCGTGCCGAGCATGCGTGGTGCGACGAGCCGCACCGGCGCCTCGAGATACGTGCGCCGCTCGGCCGGACTCGGCGTGCGGTGCAGCACGTCGGCGGACAGCCGGCGCAGATAGCGTTCGTCGGTCTTCGGATCGTCGGTGCGCACGACGCGCGCAGGATACGGCGGAATCACCGGGTCAGTGTCGTGCGCCGCCAGCGCCGCGCCCACATCTCGGCGGCGCCGACGAGACCGACGCCCGGGCGGGTCTTCTGCGCGCTGCGCAGGATGCCGTGCCCGTCGGCGAACAGCAGCCAGCCATCCTCGACGAACGGCTCCTTGCGGCGTGCCTCCAGCAGCACGACGCGCCCGCTGTACGGCTTGCAGACCTGATCCAGCTTGGCGCGCACCAGTGCCGACAGCCCGGCCGGCACGACCAGCACCCAGCGCTGCGGATAGCGCGCCTGGTCTCCGAACGCCGGCGCGAAGTCGTCGAGGTAGCGCTGCACGAGCGACGGCAGCCGCTCCGCTTCGGCCGGTGGCGGCAGCCACAGCAGCAGCGAACCCTGCTCGCTGTACGGCACGTCGAGCGCAGCCCGGTGGACGATCCGTGCCCACTCACCCGGTTCCGGTTCGAGCAGCGCGACGCCACCCGGGTCGGTGCCGCCGATGCGCTCTTCGAGCACCTGCACGGTCGGCTCCTGCAACCGGACCGCCCCCTGTCCCATCGCGAAGCCGATCGCTCCCTCGATCGGCGCGCCATCAGGGGTGGCGTACGTGAACCGATGCTCGCCGTTGACGTGCACGTGCACGCACGGGCCCGCGATCCGCAGTTCGAGATCGAACCACGACGACGGCTGCTCGAACTCCACGTCGGTCCCGGGATGCGAGCCGGGCAGCCGCCCGCCGCGGCTGCGCAGCCCGTCGATCCGCAGCGAGACCTTGTCGGTCTTGCCGGCATCCTCGGAGCGGCCGATCGAGTACAGGAAGTTCCCCGCCGAGAAGCGCAGCCGCAGATTGCGATCGCGACGCTGCAGCCCGAGCACGACGCACCCGGACACGAACGACGTCGTGAAGTGCACGCGCGTGCGCAGCACGTAGCGTCCGGCGCGGAACGACTCCTGGCTGCGCACGAACGCATGCCGCTGGTGCGCGGCGCGGTCGAGCAGACCGGTCTGATCCCGTGGGCGCGAACGCCCGACGTGCAGGTCGGAGTGGTCCTGGAACCACAGGTCGCGCACCCGCCGCTCCTCGTAGTCGGTCAGCCCATCCTCGATCCAGCCGAACGTGCCTAGCGCGCGCGGCTGCGCCGGCCGCGGAAACCAGAGGTTCGACGTGCTGCCGCGCGCGGGCAGCGGCGCCGTGCCGAGCGCCGCCGCGAGCTGGTCGTGCCGGTCGGCGAGCACCGCCGCCGCATGCACGCGTCCGCCGGCACCGTGCGCGTCCGCCAGCTCCGCGAGCAGCGCGAGCAGTGCGCGCGTGCGCGGCAGCGCACCGAGGAACGGTGCCGCCTCGACCTGCGGGGCGCCGCGCGTTCCGCCGAGTCGCGCATTCTCGTGGCGCACGGCCCACGCCGCGTCCCGTTGTCCGAGGCCGTGCAACAGTTCCGCCAGCAGACGCATGTCCGGCACGCTCCACTCGTCGGTCCGGATCGACCACAGCAGCGCCGCTGCCGCCGGCGCCGCCTTGCCATGTTCTGCCAACAGCCGGCCGGCCCGGCGCGCATGGTCCTGCCCGAACCAAGGCTCCGCGCGCGCGCGCGACCACGTGAACGTCTCCTCGTCGAGCACGAGCGGCCGGCGGTCCGGCCCGCGCAGCCCGCGGAGGTAGCGCGACATCCACGGCGCCTTCTCCCGGTCACCCCAGGCGAAGTCGTAGCAGCCGCGCAGGAACGCCTCGAACCCGGCGCAGAACGCGTCCAGATTCTCGGGACGCCCCTGCTTGCCGTCGCAGAAGTGCTTCTCGAAGAACGCCAACGGCTGCTCGCGGCCGGCGCGCGCGTGCCGCAGGAAGCGTTCGAGCGCATCCGCGAACAGCGGCTGCCCGTCCGGCGCCCAGAACCGCAGGTAGCTGAACAGCGCATACCCGGCCGAGTAGTTGTCGCGGTAGTCGTCGATCGTCCCCTCGATCAACTCCTGCAGCTTGTCCTTGCGGCCGTAACCCTTGACGAACGGCTCCTGCGCGGCCCACGGATCGAGATGCGGCTCCGCAAACTGCGGATCGGGTGCCGCGCCGTACGCCTTGCCGGTCCACACCGCGCGCCCTTCGACCGCCCACGACGGCAGGAACGGCAGCAGCGTGCCATCGAAGCGGTGCGTCAGCTCGTGCGTCAGGCCGCGGCCCAGGTCTTCGATCGTGCTCCAGTGGAACTGCAGATGCGTGACGTGTCCGGCCTGGAATCCACCGGCCCACCAGAACGGGGAATCCTCCGCTTCGAGGTCGTCCGCGTCCGGCACGATCCGCACCAGGCCGGGCTGCTGCAGGAACGGATCCTTGCCGAACCACGCGACGAGCCGCGCGTGGTGCAGCTCGACCGTCTGCGCCGCGCCGAGCAACGTCTCGTAACCGCAGGTCGTCTCGATGACGTAGCGCCCGTTCGGCGAGACGGCGACGCCCGGATTCGCCCAGCTCGCGTGCGAGCGCGTGAACGACAGTTGCTCGGCCGGGGTCAGCGCCAGCAGCTCGTCGACCGTCAGCGGGCCGGTGACGTCGTCGCCGGCCGGCTTGCGCTCGCGCAGCCGCTGGCGCACCTGGCGCGCCTGCCGGGCGAGGTCGCCGACCTCCGGTGGTGGGGGACCCTCGAGATCCTTGAACTCTGCCTGCGCCGCGAGCCCGGTCAGGCAGCGCGCCGCGCGCAGCGCTGCATCCAATGGGTCCAGCCCGGTCGCGGGAGCATCGCCGTTGCTCCCCTTCGCCGCCGCTGCCGCCGCGGCGCTCTGATCCATCAGCGACTTCAGCGCCGCGAGCACCGTGGCGTGATCCGGCGGCAGCCGCTCGATCGCCGCGCGCCATGGCTCCTGCATCGAAGTCAGCAGCGCCGGGGATTCCTGCAGCAACGGCAACGCAGTCGCCGCCGCCCAGCGGGCCAGCGCGTCGTTGCCGAGCGTGCCGCTCCCCTTCGGCTTCAGCTTCTCGGCGAAGCGCAGCAGCTCGGCTGCTGCGTCGGCGCGTGCCTGCGCCAAGCGGACGGCAGCCGCGGCATCCGGTCCGAACAGCTCCTGCTGTGCGCGATCGAGCTTGAGCCTGCCCTTGGCATCGGCGAGCAGCGCCGCCAGCGAATGCGCCCACAGCGCGCGCGCCGCCGGGTCCTCGCCGGACGCGCGCAGCAGCGCGAGCTGCAGCTCGCGCGACGCCGGGTGCATCGACTGCGCGCGCAAGTAGTGCTCCGCAGCGGCTGCGTGGTCACCCGCCTCGAACATCGCATCGCCGAGCCGGCGCGCGACGCCGGCCGGCTCCTCCGGTGCCGGGTCATGGGTCCAGGTCGGAGCCGGGCCGGGGACCTGCGCCGGCAGCAGCGTGGCCAGCAACAGCGTGGCCAGCAACAGCGGGAGGGACCAGTTCAGGCGCACGCGGAGCGGACGACCGTCAGTACTTCTTCATCGCCTCGATCCACGCCTGCTCGAGCGCGTCGAAGTCGATGTTCGCGAACGCCGCCTCGAATGCCTCCTCCTGGATCTCGTCGGTGTAGGCCATGATCCAGTCCTTCGGCGCGTCGTCCGGCATCTTCTCCATCCGCTTCTTGGTCGCGGCGCGCAGCGCGTTGATGTAGTTGGTCGGGATCGCCGCCCAAGCCTCGTTGCGCCCCTTCTCCTTCTTGCGCTCCTGCTCGAGGAAGTAGCAGAAGGCCCAGCCGATCGCGTAGTTCTGCAGCGCGCTCATGCCGTAGAACTCGCCCTGCGACATCTTGACGACGGAACGCAGATCCGGCCAAGCCTTCTGCTTCTGCATCAGCTTGATCCACTTCATCCGGAACTTGTTCTTGTCGATGCGCTGGATCTCCTGCTTGCGCCGGTCCACCTCGGCGCCGCCGAACACCTCGCCGTAGCCTTCGTTGAACCACGACGTCGGCGGCACCATGCCGTTGCTGTAGTGCAGGTACTGGTGCATCGCCTCGTGGTACATGACGGCGACCGGGTCGACCTCCTTGAGCCACGGGCGCACCTTCGGGATCGCGCGCCCCGGCTCGAACAGCACCAGCTCTTCGTCGAGCGGGCTCCAGTAGCCGCCGGTGCCGTCGGGGGCGCCGTAATCGAGGTAGTCGTCGTAGCTGGCGCAGATCCGCACCGCCGAGACCGTGGTGACCGGCTCGAGCGGCGGAAGGTGCTTCTCGTACTCCTTGCGCATCACCTCCAGATCGATCAACACGTCCTGGATCAGCTTCTTGTTGGTCGAGTTGGTGATCAGGATGAAGTTCTCGGTGTCGTGCGCGGTCCAGCCCTTGACCAGGCGGGAGCGGACCCGACGGCGACGGTCGAGGTCACGTAGCGCGCTCCCCTCGTACGGATCCGGGCCGGTGCGCGCGGTGGTGCCTGGCGCGAACCGCTCCAGCGTCTGCACGCATTTCGAGATCAGGTCTTCGAACGGCCCCACGCCGGGCCCGAGCACGACCACACCGAAGATCTCCTGCTCGTCCTCGACGCTGAACGTGCGGATGATCGGGTAGTCGCGATCCTCCCAGCGCGCCTCGTTGAACGCCGTGCCGCGGATTTCGGCGATGTCGTACTTGGCACCGATCCGGCACTTGGGTGCGCGTTTGAGCGTCGACTTGCCGAGGTCGTGCTTCCAGCTGCGGTGCTTGAGGAACTCGCTCAGCGTCGTGCCTGCGTTGAGATGCTCCTTGGACTGCTCGCCGAACGACTTGCCACGCTCCTCCTCTTTCTCCTGCTCCTCCTTGCTGCCGGTCGTCGGTCCCTGCGACTTGCGGATCCTGACGACCAGCAGCGTCAGCTCCTGCTCCCCTTTGAGGAAGCGGTCGGGCGACTCGAACTTGCCGGCGAACTTGGCGAGGATCTGCTCCTCGTGCGGCTCGCGCGGTTGCGCCTTCAGGAACCGCGGGAGCCGGATCGAGAAGCCATTGACGTCGTCGTCGTGCAACCAGGTCGACTGCGCCGGCAGCGTTGCTGCGGCGATCCAGCCGAGGGCCAGAACGAGGGAGATGGAACGGATGCGCATGGCCAGCCTTGCCTGATCGGGTTCCCGTACGGGGCGACAGAGTAGCCAACCTCCGTCGGGGCCGGCCATCCCCGGGCCGGGAACGACGCCCGGAGCAGCGGGGACCGTCGATCAGTCCCCGATCACGAGCTGGACCGGATTGCTCAGCGCCAGGTACTGGAACCACGCCCCGCCCGGATCAGCGACCAGCGCCTGCGCCGTCGCGTGCAGCCCGAGCAGCGCGGGCGCATTCGGCAGTGGCAGCGGCTGGGTCGCGACGCCGCTCGCGTCCGTCGTCAGCGGGAACACCAGCAACTGCGCCGGCGCCACGTACAGCGTGCAGCCGCTGCCGATCGCGAGCGGACTCGGGCCGGCACCGACCCAGATCGCCGCGGCAGAGCTCGGGCGCGCGTCGAGCACGCGCAGCAGGAACGACGGGGAGTTCAGGATCGGCGTCGTGCCGGTCAACCGCGGGATCCTGCCACCGGTGCCCGGGCAGCCGGTGCCGTACTCCTCGGTGTAGCCGGCCCCGATCGACACGAGATCCAACAGGAACGGCTCCTCGCCGACTCCAGGTCCGATCGCGCGGAACAGCGCGCGCGCGCCGACCGTGCGGAACCCGGCCGGATTGCTGCTGGCGGCGCCGGGCAGCAGATCCTGGACGAGCTGCGTGCGACCGGCCGTGCCGTCGCTGACCCAGAGCTCGTAGCCGGTGCTGCCGTCGGTGCCGGCGAACGCGACCCGGTTCGCGCCGACCGGCATCAGCGGGCCGCTGACTCCGGACGGTGGCCCCGGCCAGAGATCGGCGACCCGGACCGTGCCCGCAGCGGTGCCGTTGCTGCTCCAGAGCTCGCGACCGCTGCCGGTCGCCGGTGTCCCGTCGAACGCCGTGAACAGCACGCGTCCTTCCAACGCGATCAGGTGCTCCGGCGAGGAGTCCGGGATCCCCGGATGGATGTCCCGCAACAGCTGCGTACCGGCCGCCGTACCGTCGCTGACCCACAACTCGCGCCCGGTGCCGAGCGTGTCGCGCCCGTCCAGCGCCGCGAACAGCACACGGCCGTTGGGCGCCACCGTGAAGCCACTGGGATCACTGCCCGGATTGGTCGGCGTGCCCGGGAACACGTCGCGCACGAGCTGCGTGCCGCCGACCGTGCCGTCCGAGCGCCACGGTTCGACGCCGTGCACGCCGTCGTCGGCGCGGAACCAGAGCCGCCCGCCCGCTTCGCGCAGCTCGCTCGGCTGTGAGCCGGGCGGGCCGGAGCGGATGTCCGCGACCCGCACCGTCCCGGCCGCAGTTCCATTGCTGCGCCACAGCTCGACGCCGCTGGTGCCATCGTCGGCCGCGAAGAACAGCTGATCCGTGACCACCGTCAGCGAGGTCGGGTTCGAGCTGCCGCTGCCGGCGCGGATGTTGGCGACGAGGACCGTGCCGTTCGCGGTCCCGTCGGTGCGCCACAGCTCCGTGCCGCTCGCGAGGTCGGTGGCGCGGAAGTAGACGTGCCCGCCGAGGCGCACCAGGTGCTCCGGCGCCGAGCTGGCGATGCCGGCAGCGATGTCCTTCAGCAGCATCGTCCCGTTCGTGGTGCCGTCGGTGATCCACAGCTCGAGTCCGCTCGCCGGCTCGAGCGCGCGGAACAGGACCCGATCGCCCAGACGCACGAACTCGCGCGGCGTGCTGCCGGGCGAGCCGGCGTGGATGTCCTTCAGCAGGACCGTGCCGGCCGCCGTGCCGTCGCTGCGCCAGAGCTCGCTGCCGTGGATGCCGTCGTCGGCGGCGAACAGCGCGTTTCCGAGCAGCTCGACCGCGGGTGTCGGCGAAGAGCCGGTCGGCTCTGGCGGCCGGACATTGCGCAGCAGTTGCGTGTTGGCAGACGTGCCGTCGGTGATCCACGGCTCGCTGCCGCGGCCTGGCGCTGCGGAGCCTTCGTCCCCGCGGAACAGCACATGCGTCCCGTGCCGCGTGAACAGCCCGACCCCGGGCAGCGCGCCGTCGCCGTTCGGATGCAGGTTGCGCAGTTGCGCCGTGCCGCCCACCGTGCCGTCGGTGACCCAAGGCTCGTTGCCGTCGGCGACCGTGCTGGCGGCGAACACCGCGCGCGCGCCGAGACTCCAGAACAGCGGCAGCGCCGGAGGTTGCAGGATCGATGGGGCCGGACCTGGCGTCAGGTCGCCGAGCATGACCGTGCCGAGCGCACTCCCGTCCGTCGAGTGCGGCTCACGTCCGTTCGCCGGCGTCGCGGCGGAGAAGACGACGCGCGACCCCACGAGCGTGAAGTGCGCGGGATCCGAGCCGTTCGTCCCGATTGCCAGGTCCGCGATCATCCGCGTCCCGGCCGCAGTGCCGTCACTGAACCAGGGTTCCACGCCGGTCGTCGGGTCCGCGGCCTGGAAGAACACGAGCGGGCCGATCGTGGTCAGGTATGCGGGGGATGAACCGGACGTGCCGGGCCAGATGTCCTTGACCAGCGCCGTGCCGGCCTGCGTGCCATCCGTGCTCCACAGCTCGTTGCCGGTCGCCAACGTGAAAGCGCGGAACAGCAGCTTGTTGCCGAGCAGGACCGGATACGCCGGCAGGCTGCCCAGCGGGCCCGGCTCGAGGTCGAACACCACACCGGTGTTGGTCGCCGTACCGTCCGACGTGCACCACTCCGTGCCGCTGATCGTCGTCGTCGCCGTGAAGAACAGCTTGCCGGCGAACGCCAGCAGGTTGTCGGGGTTCGAACCGAACGAACCCGGCTGGAGGTCGCGCACGATGCCGGTGCCGTTGGGGGTTCCGTCGGAGACGAACAGCTCCGTGCCGGTCGCGCTCGTGAAGGCAGTGAAGAACAGCTTCCCGGCTGCCGCCGTCAGCCGCGCCGGGTTGCTCGAGCTGCCGAGGGGAACCACGTCACTCACCAGCGTCGTGCCAGCCGCCGTGCCGTCCGTGCGCCACAGCTCGCGGCCTTCGCCGGTCGTGAATGCGCTGAAGTAGACGAAGCCGCCGAGCGCCGTGAACGAGGTTGGCGTCGAGCTGCCGGGCCCCGGCTCGATGTCGGCGACGAGCCGGGTGCCGGCCGTCGTGCCGTCGGTCGCCCACAACTCGCTGCCGCTGACTGCGTCGTAGGCGGTGAACCAGGTCGTGTTGCCGATCGTCGTGAACTCGGCCGGCGAGGAATCCGGATCGGTCGTCGGCGGGGTGGAGTTCAGGTCCTTCAACAGCGACTGCCCTGGCAGCGCGCAGGCGAGGAGAGCGGGGAGCAGCAGCCGGATGCGGAGCATCGGCGAAAGGTACCGCGGGATCCGCGATCGTGGGTGGGTCGGTACGCACCGAGGGCCCGCGCCAGCGGGCCCTCGGCAACGGCGTTTTGCCGTGATTCGGAGCCGTGGTGCGGGATCAGTTCCCGACGACCAGCTTCAGCGCGTTGCTGAACGACAGGATGTTGAACCACGCCCCGGCCGGATCGGCCGTCAGGTTCTGCGCGTGCGCGAGGAAGCCGAGCAGGTTCGGGTCGTTGGCGACCGGCAGGCTCAGCGTCGCATTGCCGCTCGCGTTGGTCACCGTCGTCCAGGACAGGATCGGAGTCAGCGCGACATACAGGTTGCAGCCGCCGCCGATCGGAGTCGGCGTCGGGCCGACACCGATCACGAACACGGTCGGTGCGGATGCATTCGCGTTGCTCAGGTCCATCTGGAACGTGTTGTTGATGCGCGGCGGATTGCCGGTCAGTGACGGGATGCCATTGGTCCCGGCGCAGCCGACGCCGAACGGATCCGCATCGGCGCCGCCGAGCGTCTTGAAGTCGACGTAGAACAGCTCTTCGCCGGATGGATCGTTGAAGGCGCTGAAGAGGATCCGGTTGCCGACTGCACCGTACGGATACGGCAGCGCACCGAGCGGTCCCGGACGCAGATCGGACACGAGCACCGTGCCGGTGGTCGTGCCGTCCGTGCGCCACAGTTCAAAGCCGGTCGAGCCATCATCACCGCAGATCAGCAGGCGGTTGCCGATCTTGATGATCGGGTTCGTCATGCCGGACGTGTGGCCGACGTGGATGTCCTTGATCATCGTCGTCCCGGCGGGCGTGCCGTCGGTGACCCAGAGTTCGCGGCCGCTGCCGGTCCCGATTGCCGTGAAGTAGCAGCGCCCGTTCAGGTGCGTCAGGTACTGCGGCGTCGAGCTCGCAGTGCCCGTCGCGATGTCGGCGAGCAGCATCGTGCCGGCCGGGGTGCCGTCGGAGACCCAGATCTCGCGGCCGGTGCCGGTCGTCGCAGTGCCGTCGAGGGCGTCGAACACGACCTTGCTGCCGTTGACTTCGGTGAAGTTGTTCGGCGAGCTGCTCGACGCGCCGGGATAGAGGTCCTTGACCAGCACCGTGCCGGCGGCCGTACCGTCGGTCACCCAGAGCTCGCTGCCGAGGGCCAGAGCCCCGTCATTGGCGTAGAACCAGACCTTGCCGGCGGCGGCGCGCAGGTTCGTCGGCGACGAGCTGCTGGTGCCGACGTAGATGTCCTTCAGCAGGACGGTGCCGGCGGTCGTGCCGTCGGAGATCCACAGCTCGATGCCGGTCCCGGTCGTGGCCGTGCTGTCCGTGGCGCGGAACACCAACTTGTCGCCGAGGATCGTCAGGTAGAACGGCGAGCTGCTCGACGTGCCAGGATAGATGTCCTTGACCAGCATCGTGCCGGCCGCGGTGCCATCCGACATCCACAGCTCGTTGCCGGTGCCGGTCGTCGCGGTGCTGTCCGTCGCCGTGAAGAACGCCTTGCCCTGGAACGCGATGAAGTTCGACGGGCTCGAGCTCGAGGCGCCGGGGTAGATGTCCTTGACCATGACGGTGCCGGCGGCC
Organism: uncultured candidatus Brocadiaceae bacterium; assembly: GCA_964483245.1. Lineage (GTDB taxonomy): Bacteria > Planctomycetota > UBA1135 > UBA1135 > UBA2386 > CAZABP01. Next base: position 28,375 of record CAZABP010000031.1, read on the forward strand.
GTGCCGTCGGTGATCCACAGCTCGCGGCCGGACGTGGCGTCGAGCGCCGAGAAGAACACGAGATCGCCGATCCGCGTCAGCACGGTCGGGCTCGAGCTCGAGGCGCCGGGGTAGATGTCCACCAGCATCGCGGTGCCGGCCGCGGTCCCGTCGGAGACCCAGAGCTCGGTTCCGTTGATGCCGTCCGTCGCGCTGAACAGCGACTTGCCGTGCAGCTCGGCGAAGTTCGCCGGGAACGAGCCGGACGCCTGCGGCTGGTTGATGTTGATGAGGATGCCGGTTCCGGCGGGGGTGCCGTCGGTGATCCCCAGCTCGATGCCGATGCCCGGGATCAGCGTCGTGTTGGACGAATAGAACAGCACGCCGTTGGAGCGCGCACCGAAGTAACCAAGGCTCGTCGTCACGCCGCTCGAGGTGCCGGAGTACGTGTCGGCGATCAGCATCGTGCCGGCCGCAGTGCCGTCGGTGACCCAGGGCTCGTAGCCGGTCGTCGCGGTCGTGGCGGGGAACACGGCCTTGCCGCCGTACACATGGAACGTCGGCGTGGTCGTCCCGGTCCCGATCGAGCTGGACGTGCCGGCGTAGCCGTCGGCGAGCATGACCGTGCCGGCCAGCGTGCCGTCGGTGACCCATGGCTCACGGCCGGCCGCCGCCGTCAATGCCGAGAACAGCACGTTCGTGCCGAGCGACTGGAAGTGGTACGGGGTCGAGCTCGCGGTCCCGGCGTTCAGGTCGCCGAGCATCGCGGTGCCGGCGGCCGTGCCATCGCTCGACCAGAGCTCCGCACCGGCAGCCGCGGTCGTGGCGCTGAACCACACCTTGCCGTTCTGGAGCGAGAGGTACGACGGTGAGGAGCTGGACGTGCCGGTGTTGATGTCGACCAGCAGCGTCGTGCCGGCCGTCGTCCCGTCGCTGATCCACAGCTCGCGCCCGGTGCCGACCGTGGCCGTGCTGTCGGTCGCCGCGAACAGGAAGTTGGTACCGATCATCGTCAGGTACTGCGGCGAGCCGCTGCTCGTGCCGGGGTAGCAGTCGGCGACCATGACTGTGCCGGCCGCTGTGCCATCGCTCGTCCACAGCTCGTTACCGTTGGTCGGCGTCGACGCCGAGAAGTACAGCTTCCCGCCGAACGCGAGCATGTTGGATGGACTCGAGCTGGACGTGCCGGGATAGATGTCGAGCACCAGGCCGGTCGTCGTGCCATCCGTCGCGTACAGCTCCGCGCCGACGTTGCCGCTGTCGAGGCCGTTGAAGAACAGGAACCCACCGGCAACCGTCAGATTGATCGGGCTCGAGCTGTTCGGACCCGCAACGACGTCGCTGACCAGCGTCGTGCCGGCCGCCGTCCCGTCGGTGCGCCACAGCTCACGGCCGAGCGAGTCGGTCAGCGCCGTGAAGTAGACGAACCCGCCGAACGGCGTGAACGCGGTCGGCGACGAGCTGGAGGTGCCAGGATAGATGTCCTTGAGCAGCTTGGTTCCGGCGGCGGTGCCATCCGTCGTGAACAGCTCGACGCCGGTGTCCGCCGTCGTAGCAGCGAAGTACGTCGTCGGGCCGACGGTCAGGAATTGGTTGGGTGACGAGCTTGGATCGGATGTGGGCGCGGCGGTGTTGATGTCCTTCAACACACCTTGCGCGGTGAGGACGCCGGCGCTGCTCAACACGAGCAGGCCAGTGGAGAGCATGGAGCGGAGTTGCATAGGAACGACCTCTGCAGGTTCACGAGAGGGAGCGGCTGCGAAGTGCAGCGCTCCGGGCAGCGACGGAGCCGGAACGGCCCAGTGCGGCGCGGACGCTAGGGTCCGCGCAGTTCCTGCAACCCGGGGGAGCGGCCAGGGGGAGTCCAGGATGCCAACTCCACCAGCCTGCCTCCGCTCCGCGTCCTCCCGGTGGGTGCCCGTGAACGCAGCAGGCCCGCACCCGGACTGCTCCGGGCGCGGGCCTGCGCAGGGATCCGAAGATCCCTCGCCGCCGGTCAGTTGCCGACGACCAGCTTCAGCGCATTGCTGAAGGACAAGACGTTGAACCAGGCGCCGTTCGGGTCGGCGGTCAGGTTCTGCGCGTGCGTCAGGAAGCCGAGCAGGTTCGGATCGTTGGCGACCGGCAGCGACACCGAGGCGTCGCCGCTGCCGTTCGTCAGCGTCGTCCAGGACAGCACGGGGCTGAGCGCGACATACAAGTTGCACCCGCCGCCGACCGGGGTCGGGGTTGGGCCGACGCCGATGACGAACACGGTCGGGGAGCTGGCCCGGCCGTCCGCCAGGGACATCGTGAACGTGCCGTTGAGGACCGGGACGTTCGAGCTCAGGACCGGGATGCCGTTCGTGCCGGCGCAGCCGGTGCCGAACGGATCCGACTCACCCGCGCCCAGCGTCTTGTGGTCGACGTAGAACAGCTCCTCACCGACCGGGTCGTTGAAGGCGCTGAACAGGACGCGGTTGCCGACGGTGCCGAACGGATACGGCAGGGCGCCGAGCGCGCCCGGCCGCAGGTCGGCGACCAGCGTTGTTCCGGCTGCCGTCCCATTCGTCACGTACAACTCGTAGCCGGTCGTGCCGTCGTCACCGCAGAGCAGGATCCGGTTGCCGAGCTTGATCAGCGGGTTCGTGTTGCCGGAGCTCGAGCCGACCCAGATGTCCTTCAGGATCGTGGTTCCGGCCGGGGTGCCATCGGTCATCCAGACTTCACGACCGTTCGTGGCGTTGAGCGCCGAGAAGTAGCCCTTGCCGTTCAGCTCGGTCAGGTAGCTCGGCGAGGAGCTGCTGGTGCCCGGGTAGATGTCCGCCAGCAACATCGTGCCGGCTGCGGTGCCGTCGGTGACCCACGGCTCGCGGCCGGTGCCGGTCGTGGCGGTGCCGTCCAATGCGTCGAAGATCACCTTGCCGCCGCCGATCGCGGTGTAGTTGTTCGGCGAGCTGCTCGAACTGCCGGGGTAGATGTCCTTGACGAACATCGTGCCGGCGGCGGTCCCGTCGGAGACCCACAGCTCGCTGCCGAAGCCGAGTGCGCCGTCGTTGGCGTAGAACCAGACCTTGCCGCCTGCTTCGCGCAGCAACGTCGGCGAGCCGCTCGACGTGCCGGCGTAGATGTCCTTCAGCAGGACCGTGCCGGCGGCGGTGCCGTCGCTGACCCACAGCTCCGTGCCACTGCCCGGAGCGATCGTGCCATCACTGGCGCGGAACAGGACCTTGTCGCCGAGCACGGTCAGGTACGTCGGCGAGCTGCTGGAGGTGCCGGCGTAGATGTCCTTCAGCAGGACCGTGCCGGCGGCGGTGCCGTCGCTGATCCACAGCTCCGTGCCGCTGCCCGGCGCCGTCGTGCCGTCGCTGGCCGAGAACATCAGCTTGCCGCCGAGGTTGACCAGGTAGTTCGGCGACGAGCTGGACGCGCCGGCATAGATGTCCTTGACCTGCGTCGTGCCGGCGGCGGTGCCGTCGGTGACCCACAGCTCGATGCCGCTCGTGCCGTCGTTGGCGCGGAAGAAGACTCGATCGCCGATGCGGGTCAGCAGAGACGGGCTCGAGCTGCTCGCGCCCGCGTAGATGTCCTTCAGCATCGTCGTGCCCGCGGCCGTGCCGTCGCTCGACCAGAGCTCGACTCCGTTGATGCCGTCGGTCGCCGAGAAGATCGACTTGCCGAGCAGCTCGACGAAGTTGGCCGGGTTCGAGCCGGACGGGGCCGGGACGTTCAGGTTGTTCAGGATCGTGGTGCCGACGACGGTCCCGTCGCTGACCCACAGCTCAGCGCCGCGCCCAGGCAGCGTCGTGCTCTCGGTGCCGCGGAAGATCACGCGTGGCCCGTTCGTCGCCCAGTAGAGGTCGGTCGTCAGCGCGCCGCTCGACGTGCCGGGGTAGATGTCGACCAGCAGACCGGTGCCCGCCGCCGTGCCGTCGGTGACGAACGGCTCGGTGCCGGTGCTGCCGTTGTTGGCCGCGAACACTGCGCGACCGCCGGCGACGTAGAAGCCGGGATAGGTCGAGCTGATCGAGATCGAGCTCGACGTGCCGCTGTACAGGTCGGCGAGCATTGTGGTCCCGGCGGCCGTGCCGTCAGTGATGTACGGCTCGCGGCCGGTCCCGGTGTTCGTCGCCGAGAACACGACCTTGCTGCCGAGTGCCACGAAGTGGTACGGCGTCGAGCTGCTCGCGCCGACATAGATGTCCGCGACCATGACCGTGCCGGCGGCCGTGCCGTCGCTCATCCAGAGCTCGGTGCCCGCGCCGGCGCCGTCATTGGCCGCGAACCAGACCTTGCCGTTCGCTTCGCGCAGGTAGGCCGGCGAGGAGGAGGAGGCGCCGGCGTAGATGTCCTTCAGGACCCCCGTGCCGGCGACGGTGCCGTCGGTGCTCCACAGCTCGATACCGCTCACGCCATCCGTGGCGCGGAACAGCAACTTCGTGCCGAGCACTGCCGGATAGGTCGGCGAGCTGCTGCTGGTCGGATGGATGTTCATGAACATCACCGTGCCGGCAACCGTGCCGTCCGACGTCCAGAGCTCCGTGCCGTTCGTGCCGTCGTTCGCCGTGAAGAACAGCTTCCCGGCGAACGAGACGAGGTTCGACGGCGACGAGCTCGACGTGCCCGGATAGATGTCGACCATGACCGTGCCGGCCGCGGTCCCATCCGAGATGAACAGCTCGGTGCCCGCGGTGCCGTCGGAGCCGGTGAAGAACAGCTTGCCAGCGGCAGCCGTCAGGTTGGATGGCGAGCTGCTCGACGAGCCGACGTAGACGTCCTTGACCATCGTCGTGCCGGCCGCCGTGCCGTCCGTGCGCCAAAGCTCACGGCCGAGCGCGTCGAACGCGCTGAAGTAGACGTGGCTGCCGAACTGCGTGAAGCCGAGCGGCGAGCCGCTCGACGTTCCCGGATAGATGTCGGCGATCATCTTGGTGCTCGCCGGAGTTCCTGCGGTCACCCACAGCTCGGAGCCGCTCGCTCCGTCAGTTGCATAGAAGTACGTCAGCGGGCCGACGGTGGTGATGTACGTCGGCGACGAGCTCGGGTCGGTCGTGGGAGGAGCAGAGTTGATGTCCTTCAGGAGTCCCTGCGCCTGCAGGACGCCGGTAGCGCAAAGCGCGAAAAGACCGGCCTTCAGCATGGTGAACGAATGCATAGGGGGGTGACGGAGATGGGTTGGGCAGGCGGCTCGCAACGTGCGATGTCGCCATCACGCCACCACCCCGGTGGGGGCGCCAGCGCGGGGCGGGACGCTAGCGCTCCGCTTCCTGACAAGTTGCCCCCCTGGGGGGAGGGGTATGGGGGGCAGAGCAGGATCCAGGATCGCTGGCTGGAGTCGGGGTGACTCCTCGCAAGGGGCGACAGTGCTCTCCGACTCGGCAGCTCCGCCCACCTCCGCACGGCGGAGGTGGGCAGGCTGTTTCCCGTGGGGCCGCGGGATCCGGGGCGCCTACGGCGCGCCGACGACGATCTTCAGCGCGTTGCTGAACGCGAGCACGCTGAACCAAGCCCCGGCCGGATCGGCGGTCAGGTTCTGCGCGTGCGCCAGGAAACCGAGCAGGGCCGGATCGTTGGCGACCGGAACCGACAGCGTCGCGTCACCGCTGGCATTGGTCGTCATGGTCCACGACAGGACCGGTGACAGCGCGAGATACAGGTTGCAGCCACCGCCGACCGGCGTCGGCGGCGTCGCGACGCCGACCACGAACACGGTCGGCGAACCCGCTCGCGCATTGGTCAGGTCCATCTGGAACGTCCCGCTGATCACCGGCGTGTTGCCGGTCAACTCCGGGATGCCGCTGGTGCCGGCGCAGCCGACGCCGATCGGCTCCGCCTGTCCGGCGCCGAGCGTGGCGAGGTCGCAGAAGAACAGCTCCTCGCCGACCGGATCGTCGTACGCACTGAAGATCGTGCGGTTGCCGACGATGCCGAACGGATACGGCAGCGAGCCGGCGGCGCCCGGGCGAAGGTCCTTGACCAGCTTGGTGCCAGCGACCGTGCCATCGGTGACCCACGGCTCGTAGCCGGTCGAGCCGTCATCGGCGTCCAGGATGATCCGGTTGCCACCGGTCTTGATCAGTGGGTTCGTCACGCCGGACAGCGCGCCCGGCAGGATGTCCTTGAACATCACGGTGCCGGCCGGGGTTCCGTTGGTGACCCACAGCTCGCGGCCGTTGGTGGCATCGAGCGCCGTGAAGAACACGAGGCCTTTCAGCTCCGTCTGGTACGACGGCGTCGAGCTGGACGTTCCGGGGTAGATGTCCGCGAGCAGCAGCGTGCCGGCGGCGGTGCCGTCCGAGACATAGATCTCGCGACCCGTGCCAGTCGTTGCCGTGCCGTCGAACGCGTCGAACACGACCTTGCCGCTGCCGAGCGTCGTGAAGCCGCGCGGTGAGCTGCTGCCGGTGCCCGGATACAGATCGGCGACCAGCGTCGTGCCGGCAGCCGTGCCGTCGGAGACGAACGGCTCGCTGCCGCTCGTTCCGTTGGTTGCATAGAACCAGAGCTTGCCACCAGCGACCGTCAGGTTGAACGGCGACGAGCTGCCGCTGCCGGCGTTGATGTCGGCGACCATCGCCGTCCCGGCCGCGGTGCCATCCGTGGCCCAGAGCTCGGTGCCGTTCGTCGCGCCATTGGAGGCACGGAAGTAGACCTTGCCGCCGAAGCGCGTCAGGTACGACGGCGACGCGCTCGACGTGCCGGCATAGATCTCGGTCACGAGCATCGTGCCTGCAGCAGTGCCGTCGCTGATCCGCAGCTCATAGCCGCTCGTCGCGTCGGTGGCCGAGAACAGGAGCTTGCCGTTCAGCTCGACCAGGTAGTTCGGGGACGAGCTCGAGCTGCCGGCATAGATGTCGGCGACCATCGTCGTGCCAGCGGCGGTGCCGTCGGTCATCCAGAGCTCGATGCCGTTCGTGCCGTCGTTGGCGCGGAAGAAGACGCGGTCACCCACGCGCGTCATCAGCGATGGGCTCGAGCTCGTGGTGCCGGGGTTGATGTCCTTCAGCAGGACCGTACCGGCGGCCGTGCCGTCGCTGATGAACAGCTCGGTGCCGACCGAGCCCTCGGTCGCCGAGAAGATCGACTTGCCGTTCAACTCGACGAAGTTGGCCGGGTTCGAGCCGGACGGACCGGGGACGTTCAGGTTCGCCAGCAGACCGGTGCCGGCGGAGGTGCCGTCCGTGCTCCAGAGTTCCGCGCCACGGCCCGGGACTGCGGTGCTCTCGGTGCCGCGGAACAGGACCTTGCTGCCCTGCACGGCGAAGTACAGATTCGACGCCACGGCGCCGCTCGACGAACCGGGATAGATGTCGGCGAGCAGCATCGTGCCGGCGGCGGTGCCGTCAGTGACCCATGGCTCGGTGCCGTTCGTCGTGCCGTTGTTGGCGGGGAACACGGCCTTGGTGCCGAGCACCATGTACGGCGGGGCGGACGAGCTGGCGCTGATCGCGCTCGAGCTGCCGACATAGATGTCGGCGATCAACATCGTGCCGGCGGCGGTGCCGTCGGTGATGTGCGGTTCACGGCCGGCGCCGGTACCGATTGCCGAGAACAGCACCTTCGTGCCGAATGGCGTGAAGTGGTACGGCGTCGAGCTGCCGGAGCCGACGTTCAGCTCGGCGACCATCGCCGTGCCGGCGGCGGTGCCATCGCTGGCCCACAGCTCACTGCCCTTACCGGAACCGTCGTTGGCCGAGAAGTAGACCTTCGGCCCGACCGCGGTCAGATACGCCGGCGACGAGGAGGACGACGACGCGTAGATGTCGACCAACAACGCTGTACCGGCGGCGGTGCCATCCGAACTCCACAACTCGCGACCGTTCGTCGCGTTGAACGCGGAAAACAGCAGCTTGCTGCCGAGCACTGCGAGGTACGTCGGCGAGCCGCTCGAGCTGCCGGCATAGATGTCGATCAACATCGCCGTGCCGGCGGCGGTGCCGTCCGAACTCCAGAGCTCGGTGCCGTTCGTGCCGTCGTTGGCGGAGAAGTACAGCTTCCCGCCGAACGACGTCAGATAGGTGCACGACGAGCTGCTGGTGCCGGCGCGGATGTCGAGCACCTGCATCGTGCCGGCGGCGGTGCCGTCGGAGACCCAGAGCTCGGTGCCGGTCGTCCCGTCGTTGGCGGTGAAGAACAGCTTCGCGCCGACGACGGTCAGGTTCGCCGGCGAGCCGCTCGACGAGCCGACGTAGATGTCCTTGACCATCATCGTGCCGGCGGTGGTGCCGTCGGTCCGCCACAGCTCGCGGCCGAGGCCGTCGAATGCGCTGAAGAAGATGATCGGGCCGAGCTGCGTGAAGTACTGCGGGGACGAGCTGGAGGAGCCGGGGTAGATGTCCTTGATCAGCTGCGTGCCGGCGACCGTGCCGTCGGAAACCCACAGCTCCGAGCCGTGCGTGCCGTCGTTTGCATAGAAGTACGTGCGGCCGAGGACCGACGTCAGCTGGTATGGCGACGAGCTCGGATCGGTCGTCGGGGGTGCCGTGTTGATGTCCTTGAGGAGCCCCTGGGCTGGGAGGGCGGCGGCCGCGCAGAGTGCGAGCAGGCCGCAGGCAGACATGGTTCTGAGGTGCATCGGGGGTGACTCGAGTCAGAGGTCGCGCGGCGCCACATGCGCCGGCGGCTGCCGGAATGGGGGTATGGGCAGCGGCGGGAACCTAGCCTCGGGTTAGGGGCTGGGAAGTCCCCCAGGAGATAGGGGCAGGGAGATCCCTCGCCATCCCCAGGATCCTGCTCACCATGCCTGTTGATGCGTTGCCACAGGCCTGGCGCCGCGGTCTTCCCCCGGTCCAGGCCGGCTCCAAGCGGCGCTGCGAGCCGGTTCCTGGCCCCGTTCCGGGCATCCACAGGCATGGTGGACAGGATCCGGGATGTGATGGGATCGGGCCTCGCGGGCGATTACCTCCCCCAACCCGCTCCGCAACAGCCGTCAGCCGAGCTTCGCGCAGCAGTTCTTGAACTTCTTCCCACTGCCACAGAAGCACGGGTCGTTGCGGCCCAGCTTCTTGGCCTTGTGCACGAACGGCTGCTGCGGCGCATGGGCTTGGTGACCGTGGCCGTGGTGCGCCTGCTGCCCGGTGCGGACCGCCTCGGCGAACTCCGGCAGCGTGGCCTCGAGGGCCCGGCGCAGGTCGTACGCCTGTGGCAGGACCACGCGCTCTTCGAGGTGCGCGAGATACGCGCGCAGCACGTCCGGCACCTGCGCGGCCATCGGATCCTTGCGCGCGAACCGTGCCGGCAGCTGATGCCCGAGGGCGACGTGCAGGTCCTGGTCGTCGAGGTGGCGGGGTGCCTTGCCGAGGTCCTCGAAGCAGACGCCGAGGAACCGCTCGGCGATCGCCTGCACCGTGCTGCGTTCGATGCCGAGTGTGAGGGCGTGCGGCGATTCGACGAACGCGGCGACTTCCAACGTGACTTCGCGGGATGGCATGTGCAGCCGTCGGACGATAGCCCGGAGACTTCCAGCGGGAGCAGCCGATAATCCCGTGCATGCAGACGATCCGCGTTCCCCCCGAACGCCGCCGCCGGTTCCGGAGCCTCAAGTCGGTACCGGTCCTGCCGTCGCTGGTGACGCTGGGCAACCTGTTCTTCGGGTTCCTGGCGATGGCGAAGGTCGCGGACGCGGTCGCGCTGGCCGGACGTGGGCAGGGCGTCTCGTTCGGCAGCCCCGAAGTCGTCGCGATGTTCGAGATCGCAGCGATGTTCATCTTCGTCGCGATGATCTTCGACGGGCTCGATGGGGCGGTGGCACGGCTGACGCGCCAGGCGACGCCGTTCGGCGCGCAGCTCGACAGCCTCGCCGACGTCGTGACGTTCGGCGTCGCGCCGGCCTTCATCGCGAAGGTCCTCGTCGACCTGCACGCGAGCGGCGCGGATGCGTTGCTGCCGACGCACCCCAAGCTCTACTACGTCGCCGCTGCGATCTACGTGCTGTGCGGCGCGATGCGCCTGGCACGCTTCAACGCCGAGCAGGGCAGCGCGGAGGTCGAAGACCACAAGGAGTTCTCCGGCCTGCCGTCGCCGGCAGCGGCCGCCGTCGTCGGTGCCCTGGTGATCCTGTACTGCGCACCGGCCGGCAGCCCGGCCGCGTTCAGCAAGTGGCTGTTCCCGCCAGGCGGCGAGGAGTGGATCGTCGCCGCGCTGCCGCTCGCGCTGCCGATCCTCGGACTGTTGATGGTCAGCCGGTTCCCGTACCCGCACCTGATCGTGACCCTCGCGCGCGGCCGGCACACGTTCCCGTTCCTCGCGACGCTCGTGATCACGCTGGTCGTCGCGGCGATCGAATGGCAGTTCGCGTTGGTGGTCCTCGTGCTGCTGTACGTGCTGTCCGGGATCGGCATCGGGCTGTACCGCTTCGTCCGTTACGGCCAGATGCGCTTGCCGGCCGATGCCGGCACAGAGGAGCCGGACGACGACGAGCCGCGGCCCCGCGGGGATCACCGGAACTGAGAGGCTGTTTCTAGAACCCCGCTGCCTCGACGCGACGGGCGGACTCAGGAACAGGCTCTTGAGTACGCGCCCGGGCGAATCCGTGACGCCGGCACGGCCCGGCGGGTAAGTCTCTCGGCGTCGATGGGCACGACTGTCTACCTCGGCCTCGGCGGCAATCTCGGGGACGCGCGCGCGGCGATCGCGACCGCGCTGGAGCGGCTCGATCGCGTGCCCGGCGTGCGCGTCGTGCGCACGAGCCGGCTGCGCGAAACGGAACCGGTCGGCGGGCCCCCGCAGCCGCGCTACTGGAACGGCGTCGCCGAGCTCGACGTGGCGCTGCCGCCCCATGCGCTGCTCGCGATCCTGCAGCAGCTCGAACGCGAGGCCGGGCGGGATCCGGCGGCGCCGCGCAACCATCCGCGGCCGTTGGACCTCGACCTGTTGCTGTGGGGCGAGCAACGGATCGACACACGGGAGCTGCAGGTGCCGCATCCGCGCATGCACGCGCGGTCGTTCGTTCTCGAGCCGCTGGCGGAGCTCGGCGTGCAGCCCCCGCCGGATGCGGCGCGGGCGCCGGCGCATCCCGAGCTGCTGCACGCACCACCGGAGTTCGCGGCCCGCTGCAGCGCCTGGTTGGAAGGCGGCTGCCGGATCGGACTGGTCCCGACGATGGGGGCGTTGCACGCCGGGCACGCCACGCTGCTGCGCCGCGCCCGCGCGCTGTGCGACCGCGTCGCGATGTCGGTGTTCGTGAACCCGCTGCAGTTCGGACCGAGCGAGGACTTCGCGCGCTATCCGCGCACGCTCGCGCAGGACCTGGCGCTGGCGGCGCAGGAAGGCGTCGATGTCGTGTTCGCGCCGGACGTCAGCGGCATGTACGGCGACGGATTCTGCTCGCGCGTCGCGGTCGGGCCGCTCGCCGGCGAGCTCGAGGGGCGCGCGCGTCCCGACCACTTCGGCGGCGTCGCGACCGTAGTCGCGAAGCTGTTCACGCTGGCGCGCCCGCACCTGGCGTTCTTCGGGCAGAAGGACGCGCAGCAGGTCGCGATCCTGCGCCGGCTCGTGCACGACCTCGGGTTCCCGTTGGCGCTGGTCGAGTGCCCGACCGTGCGCGAGCCGGACGGGCTGGCGATGTCGAGCCGCAACCGTTTCCTGACGGTCGAGGATCGGGCCGCAGCGCCGGTGTTGTTCGCGGCGTTGCAGCGCATCCGTCGAGCGTTCCTGCAGGGTGAGCGGGATCCACGGCAGCTGCTCGCGCAGGGAGAGGCTGTGCTCGCGGCCGAGCCGCGCGCGCGCGTCGACTATCTCGAGCTGCGCCGTGAAGGGGACCTCGCCATGCTGCCCGCAGGCCCCGTCGATGCCGGCCGCGCGTTGGTCGCCGCCTGGTTCGGGCCGCCCGAGCGGACCGTCCGGCTGATCGACAATCTCTCGTTGCAGCCGCAGCCGGACGAGGAACCGTGAGCACGAGCCTCACGACGACCGCGCACGCGAAGCTCAACCTTTTCCTGCGCCTGCTCGGACGCCGGCCGGATGGCTATCACGAGATCCTGACCTGCTTTCACGAGATCGATCTGCACGACGAACTCGCATTGCACGCCGGGGCACCGGGGATCCGACTGACGCTCGCCGAAACCGTGGAGCGCGGACTCGCAGTGCCACCCGACGCAACCAACCTCGTCGTGCGCGCGGCGGAGCTGTACGCAGCAGAGACCGGAGTGGCGCCGGCGTGGCGGTTCGAGTTGCGCAAGCGCATCCCGGCCGGCGCCGGGCTCGGCGGCGGCAGCTCCGATGCAGCAGCGGCGCTGCGTCTGCTCGATGCGTGGCATCACGAGCGACTCGGTACCGATGCACTCACGCGGCTCGCGGCGAAGCTCGGCGCCGACGTGCCGTTCTTCGTGCGCGGCGGCACACAACTCGGCAGCGGCATCGGTACGGAGCTGCAACCGATCGCCGATGCGCCGGTCTGGTACTTCGCGTTGCTGCTGCCGCCGTACGGCACGTCGACCGCCGACGTCTACAAAAACGCTGGCGCGAAATTGACCATGCCATCGGACGCAGCTAGCATCCGCGCCTTCAAGGTCCTTGCCCACAAAGGGTTAGTGGAACCCAACGATTGGTCGAACGAGCTCGAGCCTGCCGCATGCGCGGTGCAGCCGGCGCTCGCCACACTGATCACGCGGGTACGCAAGGCCGGGTTTGCAGTGCGGATGTCGGGCAGCGGCTCCGCATCGTTCGTCCCGTTCGCCGGTCAGCGAGCGCGTGACGAGGCCCTGGCCGAGCTCCACACGTTGGTCCCACCGGAGGTGAGACTCCTCGCGGTGCGGACAGCGCGCCCTCGGGCGGGGCCAGCAACGCGCGCCGGGCCGGGGCGCGGCGGCCCGTAGGCGACATCAGGGAGGGGGCATGCGAATCACCGAGATCCGGGTCAAGCTCACCGAAGACCCACGCAACAAGCTCAGGGCGTACGCCAGCATCACGTTCTGCGACGAGTTCGTCGTTCGCGACCTCAAGATCATCGAGGGAGCGAAGGGCCCGTTCGTCGCAATGCCGAGCCGCAAGCTGGCCGACCGCTGTTCGCGTTGCAGCAACAAGAACCATCTGCGGGCCAGCTTCTGCAATCATTGTGGCGGCAAACTGGAGCAGGACCGGGCGCCGAAGGACGAGCGTGGGCGTGCGCGCCTGCATGCGGATCTCGCGCACCCGATCAACAGCACGTGCCGGATCGAGCTGCACCGCGCCGTGGTCAAGGCGTATGCCGAGGAGGTCGAGCGCTCCAAGCAGGACGGCTACGTCCCGGCCAGCTTCGACGACTTCGACGAGCTCGACGACAGCATCGACCAGGACTACATCGAGTATCTGCAGAGCCGCGAGGTGCAGCGGCGGCGCAACGGCGGCGAGCAGACGGCCGAGAGCGGGAGCTGATCGCAGCAGCGCGCGGCTGCGGGCGGCTGGAAGGCCAGCCAGCATGATGCATGCCCCGCTGCTGCGAACGGCGCAGCATCGCGCATCGCCCGCCGCTGGACGGAGGCTGTCGCCACGGTCGCGGCGGGTTCGGCGGCGTCAGCGCGTCTGCCGCTTCGCTGCGGCGTGGCCGCGGCCCCGCCTCGGTCGCGGCCGCCGCGCTTCCTTGCCCCGCGCGCGCTGCACCGTTCTCGCGACGGGCTTCACGAATCCTGCGGGCTAGACTCCGACCGATGTCGTCGAGCTTCGCGGTCGTCGGACCGGGACGGGTCGGCAGCGCGCTGGCGCGGCGCTGGTCCGAAGCCGGCTTCACGCTGCTCGGATTCGTGGGACGGGAGCCGGCACGCACCGAGCGCGCCGTGCAGTTCGCCGGCGCAGGGCGGGTTTTGACGCTCGCCGAGACGGCGCCGGCGACCTTCGTGTTGATTGCGACGCCGGACGATGCCGTGGCCCAGGTCGCGCGCGCGGCGGCAGCGTTCGCGCGCCGTTGCGCGCTGTGGTTGCACGCGAGCGGGAGCCTCGACCTCGCTCCGCTCGCGCCGCTGGCGGAAGCCGGCTGCCGGATCGGATCGTTGCACCCGCTGAGCCCGTTCCCGGACCCATCACTCGGCTACCAACGGCTTCCCGGGGCGCCCGCAGTGCTGGCGGGTGATGCGTCCGCATTGCGCCTGCTGCGCGTGTTGGCGCGCAAGGCTGGGCTCGACCCGATCACGCTCGGCACCGCGGACCGCACGCTGTATCACGCCGCCTGTGCGCTCGGAACGAATGGCGTGACAGCGTTGCACGGCCTGGTCGAAGAGCTGTTCGCGCGGCTCGATCCCGCCGCGTCACGCCGCCTCGCGAGCGCCGCGATCGGGGCCGGACTCGCGGCGAGCCGGACTGCCGGGGCACGCGCCGCGCTGTCGGGACCCGTGGCGCGCGCCGACCACGCGCGGATCGCGGCGCATCTCGCGTCGCTGCAGTCAGCCGGTGGTGGCGCGTTGGCGGCCTACCGCGCCTTGATGGCGCATGCGGCGCGTCTGGCGGCGGCACGCGGCGATCTCGACGATGCGCAGCTGCGCGCGGTGCTGGCCGCGCTTGCAGCTCCCTCGGGTTCTGCGTGATGGCCGAGGTCGTCGCATCGCTGTTCGCCCGCCCCGGCGCCGCGACGGAACTCGACGTGCGCCACGCGATCATGGCCGGCGCCGACTGGCTGGAGCTGCGGCTGGACCACTGGCCGGTGGCGCGTTCGCCGGCCGATTGGATCGGCGAGATCCCGGTGCCGGTCATCGCCACGTGCCGGATGCCGCGCGACCAGGGGTTCTTCCCGGGCACGCTGGAGGAGCGGCGCTTGCTGTTGGAGGAGGCGATCCGGGGCGGCGCGACGGCCGTCGACGTCGAGGATTGGGAATCCTGGCAGCCCCCTCGGCGCGATTCGCTGCGGTTCGTGATCCGTTCGCACCACAACTGGACCGGGATCCCGCGCGAACTCGCGAAGCTGCAGCGCACGCTGTTCGCCGCCGGAGCTGACATCGTCAAGATCGTCGGCACCGCGCCGGATCTCGCGGACGCGGCTCCGTTGCTGACGCTGCTCGAGCGGACCGGCCAGGAGCAGCGGCCGACGGTGGCATTCGCGATCGGGCGGACGGCCTGGCCGACGCGGATCCTCGGCGCGATGTTGGAAGCACCGTTCGTCTACACCGCTGCCCGCAGTGACGAGCCGACGGCGCCGGAGCAGCCAGCGCTCGAGCCGCTCACGACGCTGTATCGGGTCCACGAGCTGTCGCGGCACACGGAGCTGTTCGGCCTGCTCGGCAATCCGGCGCTCCATTCGCACGGTCCCTGGGTGCACAACCGGGCACTCCGATCCCATGGGCTCGATGCGGTCTACCTGCCGTTCGAGACGGCGCGCCCCGAGGAAGTCGTCGCGATGCTGCGCCAGGTGAACCTGCGCGGGCTGTCGGTCACGGCGCCATTCAAGGCGGAGCTGGTCCGGCTCTGCGATGAGCTGGAGCCGAGCGCCGAGGCCACCGGCGTCGTCAACACGCTGCTGTTCGACCCGGACGGGCATCTGCGCGGCGAGAACACGGACCTGATGGCAGTGCTCGTCTGTCTGCGCGACGCCGGGATCGATCCGGTCGCGACCGGGGGGACGGCGTGGCGCGTCGCGATCCTCGGTGGTGGCGGGGCGGCGCGCGCGGCGGCCGTCGCGTGCCGGGAGCTCGGCTTCGAGGTGACGATGTTCACGCGTTCGCAGGCAGGGTTGCGCGAGCTGGCCCAGCGCGAGCAGCTCGCGCTCGCGGCGTTGAGCGCCGAGCGGCTGAGCGAGTTCGACCCGGACATCGTGATCCAGGCCACGCCGGTGGGGGGTCTCGCCGCGCCGGACGAGCGGCTCGTCCCGGAATGGCGGCCCCGCCCCGGCACGATCGCGGTCGACTTCGTCTATCGGCCAAGGCGCACGCGCTGGCTCGAGGACGCCGCGGCAGCGGGCGCACGTACGATCGATGGCCGGCAACTGTTCCTCGAACAGGCGGCCGAGCAGTTCGCGATCTTCACCGGCTGCGAGGTCGAACGGTCGCGGCTCCTGGAGTTCCTCGCCGGGAGTTGAGGCCCGCGCGCGGCGTCCAGCCTAGAAGTCGTTTCACAAAGCCTCCGCGGCTGCGGCCGGCCCCCGCACCCGAGGGCGGCGTCGCGAGATCTGCGGCGAATCCACCGATTCGCCTACGATCTCGCTCCTTGCCCTCGGCCGCGCTGGCTCGGCCTCGCCTGCGAAGCACTTGTGAAACGGCTTCTAGCTTCTGCGCGCCCTGCTCACGCTCGCGCCGTGCAATGACGATGCAGGGATCGCGGCCCGATTTGGTTAGGATCCTGCTTCGCGTTCTGCTCGCTATCCGATGTCGACCCTGTCCGGTTCCTGGTGGAGGCAACTGATCGGGATCGGCGCATTGGCAACGGGACTTGCGGCGATGCAGCCGCAGGCGCCACAGGACACGCCGCCCGACCTCGAGAAGCTGCGCGCCGACCTCCGCCGGAGCGGTCCCGAGGGGCGCCGCGGACGCGAAGACGCGGTCATCGAGCTGTTGTCGTTGGCGGACACGGCCGCGCACCGCCTGCTGCTCGACGTACTCGCCGGGGGGGACGATCCGGACGGGCTCGCGCGGTTCGTGCTCGAGCAGAGCGGCCGCTCGCTCGCCAACCGCCGCAACGACGTGTTCTATCCCGCCGGGGAGAAGCGCGCGCAACAGGCGCCGCTGCGCCGCAGCTACGGGCTCGCGTTCCTGCGGCAGTATGCATCGGCGGCGCCGGAGTTGCGCACGCGCGCGCGCACCGCGCTGCTCGGCATGGAGGAGGCGGACCTCGCGGCGCTGTTCGGCGAGATCCTGCGTGGCGCCGTCGACAGCGATCGGGTCGCCGCCTGCGCCGCGATCGCCGACCTGCAGAGCCTGACGTATGCGCCGCTGCTCGCCGCCTGCCTGAGCGATCCCAAGCTCGGACCGATCGCGCGCGAGTGCCTGTCGCTGTTGACGTTCCGCAGCGACGGCTTCCAGGACGAGGCGGCATTCGAGAAGTGGCGCGTCGAGCAGGGGAACGTCACGTATCTCGAGCTCGCCGAACGCTCGGCGCGCGACGCGCTGCGCCGCGCGCGCGAGCATCGCGCCGCCGACGAGGCGGAGATCCTGCGCCTGCAGCAGCAACTGGTCGCGGCCTGGGCGCGCATCCCCGAGGTGCCGTGGCAGAACATCCAGCGCCTGCTGCAGGAGGATCGGCCACCTGGTTCGCGGCAGCAGTGCCTGATCCAGCTTCGCGACGTGCTCGGCGGCAGCGATCGGCCGGCGGCTGGTCCGGAGGCGGAGCGGGCCGCGTTGCTCGACTATCTCGCGCAGCGGATGAAGGCCGGCGCGCCGGAGGCTGAATACCCGCTGCTGCTCGAAGTGTCGGCGTATCTCGTCGACCCCAACCAGGCGGAGCCGAAGGCGCGCGTCGTCGAGGCGCTGGTCAAGGGACTCGCCAGTCCGACCCCGGCAGTGCGCCTGGCCGCGCTGCGTGGCCTGCGCCGGCATCCTTCCCCGGAGAACCGGCACGCGGTCGTCTCGCTGCTGACCGACGCGCGCGTGCAGGAGGACCCGGACCAACTCGCCGCGGTGCTCGGGACGCTGCAGGCCAAGGGTTGGAACGCGCCGCAACCGGGCGCCGTCGACAGCCAGATCTGGGTCGCCAGCCTGCAGCGCGTGATCGCCAACCGCAATCTGAAGAAGGACCTGCGTGATGCCGCGCTGCTCGCGCTGCAGCTGCGCGACCGCAACGGGCTGCCGGTGCCGGGGGCGTTCCAGGCCCTGGTCGAGCTCGTCGCCGACGCCGAGCTCGATGCCGAGCTGCGCGAGAAGTCGTTGATGGCGATGCCGCCGCACGTGACCCCGCCGGCAGCAGCCGCGGCGACGCACTGGGATCGGTACGTCGCCCTGCTGCTGCAGTGCCTGACCGACGCGAAGGACCGCGTGCGCCAGCGCGCTGCCGTGTTGCTGCAACAGCCGCCGCCGTCGCCGACGCCGGAGAAGCGGGCCGAGGCGGATGCCGAGATCCTGCGGGCGGTCGATCGACGCCTGCTCGAAGAGCCGGACGCCTCGACGTTCCGGGCGCTCGTCGAGTGTCTGCGGCGGCGCTTCAATCCGGAGCGGGATCCCACACCCGTGTTGATGCCGCTGATCCGCGCGCTCGAGGAGATCGCGCAGAAGCCGGGCAACCAGACCCTCGCGTTCCGCCGCGAACCGATCGTGCACGCGCTGACCGCGTTCGTCGTCGTCAACGGCGTGCTGCCGGCGCACTGGGTCCGCGCCCTTGAGGCGCTCGCCGTGCTCGGGGACCGCGCGTCGATGCGCTTCGTGCTCGAGAAGCAGGCCAACTACATCGGTGGGGGTGCGCCGGCCGACGCGACCGGGCTCGAGATCTACCGCAGCGCGCAGCGCATGGTCATCCGCGCCGCCGCGTTGAAGCCGCCCGGCGAGCCGTGGTCCGCGTTGACCGACGAGGCGCGCGACGTCGTGCGGGCGTTCGCCGTGCTCGATCAGCCAGGGGCGAACGGTGCCGGCGCCACCGAGCCGGCTGTGCCGGGCGACCTCGCGCTGCGGCTCGAAGTGCTGAATGCCACCGGGCAGTACCAGCGTGCGGTCGACCTCGCGCGCGCGCACCTGCAGCAGGGACGCGCGGCCGATGACGGCCTGCGCGGTCGGATCGCCCGCCATGCGGCCGAAGCGCTGCGCCAGCTCAAGCAGCCGCTCGAGGCCTGGAAGCTGCTCGAAAGCGTGCCGGCCGCCGCCGGGGAGAACGGCGGGCCGCGCCTGCGCGAGGAGCTCGCGCGGGATCTGGTGCAGGCCGGGAATCCGGCGGACGCGCTGCCGCTGATCGAGCCGCTGCTGCAACAGACGCAGCGCGCCGATCCCGCCTACGCCAGCCGCCTGTTGCTGTGGGCCGAAGCCGTGCACGCCGCCAAGCCGGAACGGACGGCCGAAGTGCTCGACCAGCTGCACGCCGAGCGCGGCCGGTTCGTCGGCGAGCAGGTCGTCGCCGAACTGCGCGACCGCTACCAGGCGCTGCTGAAGAAGTTGCAGGGCTGAGCGCGGCGGCGGAGTTCCGCAGCCTTGCTTGTGCCTCCGCTGCGGGCTATGGTTCCCGCCCCTCACCGCGGGGTGGAGCAGTCCGGTAGCTCGTCGGGCTCATAACCCGAAGGTCGAAGGTTCGAATCCTTCCCCCGCTACCAGTTCACAACCGCAGGGTGGACAGGCACTTAGGCCGGTCCACCCTGCTTCGTTTCGGGAGGCGCGGAACGACGATTGTGCTCGTTTTGTGCTCGGTTGCGGCGGGTTCACGGGGGGATCGCCGGAGTTGGGACTTGCGTGAGCACAGTTTTCAAGCGCGGCGGCGTGTGGTGGCTGCGGTGTCGGATCGATGGGCGGCAGGTGCGCGAGAGTCTGCGCACGACGAACCGGAAGGTGGCCGAGACGCTGCGGGTTCGGCGGGAGTTCGAGCTGCGCCAGCAGGCGGACGGCGCGCAGCGTGTCGCTGTGCTCGAGGCACAGCCGGAGGCGGCGAAGCCGGTCGGGACGCTGGCCGAGATCCGCGCTGAGTACGAGCAGTGGTCCTGTGCTCGGAAACGTGCTCACACCATCCGCAACGACCGTGGGAGGTTGGATGCGTTCTTCGGGAGCCTGCCGGGTGCTGAGCTGGCCGAGATCACGACGCGGGACGTCGAGCGCTACCTGACGCAGCAGGCGCTCAAGGGGCGCGCGCCGGCGACCATCCTGCGCAACCGCGAGATCCTGCACGCATTCTGGCGCTGGGCCGTGCGCCAGGGCTACGCCACGAGCAACGTCGTCGCCGACATTCCGCGGCCGCGGCTGCCGGAGCATGACCCGCGGTTCCTGAGCCTCGATCAGATCGACGAGCTGCTGGCGGCCGTCGCCGGCGACGTCATCGCGCCGATCGTCGCCACCGCCGTGTTCGCCGGGCTCCGGCGCGAGGAGCTGTGCTGGCTGACCGCCGCCGACCTGGATCTCGAGCGCGAGCCGGCGATCCTGCGCGTGCGCGCGAAGACCATCGGCGGCGAGTCGTGGCAGTCGAAGACCAAGCGGGACCGGAAGGTGCCGGTGTCGAGCCGGCTGCGGACCGTGCTTGAGGCGCACCGGGAGGCAACGGGCAAGCGCGGCGCGCCGTGGCTGTTCCCGTCGCCGGATGGCGTGCGCTGGGATCGGGACAACCTGAGCCGGCAGCTCCGGGCCGCGCTGGGCCGGGCACAGCTCCCGTGGAACTTCCTCGACCTGCGCCATACGTTCGGCTCGCAGTTGGCGCGGAAGGGCGTCTCGCTGCTCAAGATCGCGAAGCTGATGGGCAACTCGCCGGCGATCGCGAGCAGGCACTACATCAACCTGGTTCCGGAGGAGATGGGGGATGAGGTCGAGTTCTAGGAAGGGCAAGGCGGACCCACAGCAGCGGGTTCGCGATGCGGTTCTGCTTCATCTGGCCGAGGCGCTGGGTCCCGCTCTCGATCATGTGGAGATCGCGCAGCCGGCGCTGCTGCGGGTTTCAGACGTGGTAGGTGCACTCCGTGACGCCGGGGTCGCATCGCCTGCTGAGATCCGTGCCGCGATGCTGGATCTCGCGGACTCGAAGCTGTTGAGCATCGAGGACGAAAGCGAGTTGGAACGGTCCCGCGGTCTGATCGGCCTGCGCAGTCACGGCCTCGTTGCTGCGCGGCGGGTGAAACCCGGGATCGGCCGGCCTCGAGTCATCGAGCTCGAGCTGGCCCCGAAGCCGAACAGTCGATTCAGGGCGCGACTGAAGACAGACAGCAAGGACCTCGACAAGCGCATCAACGGCAGCGGTGTCGCTCTGGCGTGCTTCTACGTGTTGGCGCTCCTGAACCCTCGCCAGTCGAACCCGACGACGGTCGATGCATTGCGCGGACCGTTGCAGGACATCGCGGTTCTTGGGATCGGTCGCCGGCGTGGACCAAGCCGGCGGCTCGAGCCGGACGATGCGACGGTCCGCAAGGAACTCATCGCACTTGGTCCTGTGCTTGGCTTGAGCCGGGTCAAGCGCGAAGAGGACGGGCGCTCGGAAGAGTGGTATCTGCCGTCCGGCTTTCCGGACGTTCGCGTGCGTGCTCCTCGCACTGCGGAGCACATGCAAGACTGGCGATCGTTGCTGCAAGAGCTGCGCAACGAAATGCACGATCGCGCAAGAGAACGCGAGCGCGTCGAAGCACGAGAGCGAGCGTCTGAGGCTGAGAGCGACGCGATCGCCGATCCCGCGATGAGCGCATCTGCGGGGGCTGGGGCGGAGCCCCAGTAGCAGCCGGGAACCTGGCTCCGCTGCGGAGCGGCGGAGCGCAACTCAGAACCGGTGTCGCACGAGCCAGCGTCCGGCCAGTTATTCCAACGGACGTCGGTCGATCGTGTCTCCTCAAAGCCTCTCGCGGGGACGGACACATCGAGTGGGCCGCGACTCGGCGCGATGACGCAAGCCCGGCGGCGCGCGCTCGCGCGCCGCCGGGTGGTTCGGGCCGAGTGTCGGGGGAGGTGCACCGAGTAGGCAGCTGGGTGGATCGAGTTGGTGAGGCTGATGAAGGTTCATCAGTTGCCGAACTCGGCAAACCGTTCGCTGGTCAGTTTGGCGTGGATCGCGCAGCGTTGGAGCTGCTCGCGCCAGACCTGCCGGCGAGTCTTGCAGCGGCACCGCATGTCGCCGCTGTTCCTTGGGGGCGACGCGCGCAACGCGACGCTGCGCTACGACCTGGCGGACGTGCTCCGCGTCGAGGCCGAGGCGCAACGCGAGCGCGCTGAACGAGACGGAGGTGCGCCGTGAGCCCCGCGGAGGCGGCGGCGGGCGAGTTCGGGGCAGCCGCCGGCGATGGCTGCTCGTTGTCGATCGACTGGCTCGAATTCTCCGTCAAGGACGTGAACCAGCGCCTGCTGCTCGAGCTGATGGAGCGACATCTTGGCGAGGAGTTCGGGCGGAAGGTCATCAGCGTCCTGCGCGACGACGAGCGCTGGTTCGACGCGAAGGGGCCGCATGAGCTACGTGTGCGCGCGGATCGTGCCGGCCAAGAGAATCGACACGGCGTCCGGCACCCGTGGGCGGGCGTGCGGTTCCCAGGGGCAGCGTGCCGAGCTGCGGGGACCGAACGATTGCTCGAACTGCTAGCCGCGTTGGAGCCGTTCAAGGTCGCGGTCAAGGTGTCGCGCATGGACCTCGCGCTGGATGACTACAAGCGAGCGTTCACGCCGAGGATGTTCGCCGAGGCGTGCGTCGATGGCGATCTGTCCGACGAGAACGGGAAGCTATCAGCACGCGCGTTGACGCGCGTGAAGCCGCAGAACTGGGACTGGAGCCGGCGAACCCGGGGCGCATTCTGGCTTGGCGGCTACAAGAGCGCGCGCCTGCTGCGCGTCTACGACAAGGAGGCGGAGTCGAAGGGAGCGATCGCTGCGGTCAGGGTCGAGCTGCAGAACCGGGACCACTTCGCGACCGAGCTGGCGAAGGCCATGCTGCGCGCGAAGGCAGCTGGCAGTCCGCTCGCCGGAGTCTTCGTGCGACACCTGCTGTCGTTCATCGACTTGCGCGAGCCAAGCGGGCCGCGGTCGCAGTCGCGGATCTGGAAGCGTCTGCCGTGGTGGCAGGACCTTGTTGGTCGAGCGCGAGCTGCACCGACGCCGAAGGAGAGTGCAACGGACGTGCTCGCCTGGGAGCGCGAGTGCCGGAAGCAGTGCCGCGGGTTCCTTCAGGTAGAGCTACAGGCGGCGGGGGTGAGTCCAGCCGACTACGCGGCCCTGCAGCGGCACTGCAAAGGAAGAATTGGACGACTGGTGGGCGGCCTGGCTAGCATCCTGGGGCCAGGCATGCCGGCGCTCAGTGGAGAGCACCGCGAACGGCTGCGGCAACTCCGCGAGGTCCGCCGGCAGGCCCGGTGAACCCCCGTCCTGTCTCACGGGGGTTCATCCCGCCCGAGCCGTTGAAACTGGCTCTTCGCGAGCCTGACGGTGGCTGGCTAGAGTTCACGAGCCATGAGTGCGCCAAGCCTTGATTGGAGAAGCATTCGGCCGCTGAATGGCGGTTGTGACAAGGGCTTTGAGGAACTGATCTCGCAGCTTGCGCGCTCGCATAGTCCCTCAGCGTCAAGATTCGTGCGCAAGGGCACGCCTGACGCTGGTGTCGAGTGCTACGCAGTGCTTCCGAGTGGTGAGGAATGGGGATGGCAGGCTAAGTACTTCACAAGTCTCCGATCGACCCAGTGGGCGCAAGTCGATGCATCTGTGGCGAAGGCGCTCCAGAGCCACCCGCGGCTGGTCCGTTACTTCATTTGTATTCCACTCGATCGCGCTGATGGTCGAGTAGGGGCTAATCGATCCGCGATGGACAAGTGGGAGCAGTATGTCACCAAGTGGCGCGATCTGGCGTCCGCCAGGAACATGGCGGTGGACTTTGTGTATTGGGGAAGTCACGAACTGCTCACGCTACTAGCGCACCCTGAGAACGCCGGGCGCGTCGCATTTTGGTTCCACATTCGAGAATTCGACAACGCGTGGTTCAGGCGGCAGCTCGACGTCGCATTAGGGACTGCTGGACCGCGGTTCACGCCCGAGCTCAATATTGACTTGCCACTCGCGTTAGATTTGGCAGCATTTGGACGAACAAGCCAGTTCGTAGTGCACGCAAAAACTAGGTCCATAGGTATTCGCGAGAAGCTGCGACTCTTGGAGTACGCGCCGCGCATTCGCAATATGTCCATTCATCCCGTCTTAGATACCGTATACGCGAGTGTGCGCGCAGCTCTGCACGAGCTGAGCACTATGGAGCTGCCACCGGTCGGCCCGTCGCCGCTGAAGGCCTTGCTAGTGTCCATGGAAGCTGCCGAGAACTCGGCGACAGCAGCGTTGGAAGCGTGTATCGGGCAAGAGAAGGAGCTTGAGATTGAGTCGGGATCAAGTAGAGGGACAGCGGCAAGCAAGACAGAGATGGGCCTTGCGTTGCGCGCCTGCCAGACGAGTCTGCTTGCCCTTATCAGCGAAATCACGTCAGCGCGAGAGTGGTTCGCAAATGCGGACGCCATAGCAAGTAGCACGCTGCTGCTTCTTCGCGGTGCAGCCGGTTCAGGGAAGACGCACCTCTTATGCGACCTAGCGCGTCAGCGCCTAGATGCATATCGTCCGACCATTCTCATGATGGGCCAGCTCTTTATTAGCGAGAGCGAGCCATGGCCGCAGGCGCTTCAGCAGCTAGACCTAGCCGAATTGTCTACGGAAGGGTTTGTGAGTGCCATTGAGTGCGCAGCGGAAGCGGCACATTCGCGCGCGCTCGTAATGATTGACGGGCTCAACGAAGGAAAGGGCCGACAGATTTGGGCGAGTCACCTCCCCGCGTTCTTGGCGCGGTTGCAGCGCTCCCCATGGATCGGAGTCGTGCTTTCAGTCCGAACTTCGTATGAAGACTCGGTTGTCCCGCCGGAAGTCCGTGGTGGCGCGACGAGACTGACGCACCCGGGCTTCGCGCATATAGAATACGACGCCACTAGATCGTTTTTTGCCCATTTCGGCATCGAGTTTCCGTCCACTCCGTTGTTATCGGTTGAGTTTCGCAACCCTCTATTTTTAAAAACTCTGTGCCAGGGACTGCATGATCGAGGCGAGCGTCGAGTTCCTCGCGGCTTTCATGGCATTAATGCCGCGTTTGAGCTCTACCTCAGCGGCATCAACCAGCGCCTCGCCAGAGATCTTGGGTTTGACGCGCGTGACAGTCTGGCGCAGCAGGCACTGCGGAGATTTGCCGAGGCCTGTGTGGATGCTGGAGACAACTGGCTCGCCCTGGACCGTGCAAAGGAGGTAGTGAATGGCTTGCTGCCGGGGCGTAATTACGAGAAGTCACTGTTCCGAGGTTTGGTCGGCGAAGGCGCTCTAGTCGAGGAGTCGGCCTGGAGCATCGAGGGGGGGCCCCAGGAAGTTGTCTTTATTTGTTACGAGCGACTCGCTGATCATCTGAGGGCGAACATATTGCTGGACCGGCATCTAGATGAGCGTGACCCTGCCGCCGCATTTGCGCCGGGAGCCGCCTTAGCGTTGTGGCGAAGCGGCGAGAGCGCCATCGACATCGGTTTGTTTGAGGCGATGTGCATTCAGGTTCCGGCGCGCGCAAAACGGGAACTGATGTTGTTACAGCCGAGTTTTGGGGATTCGTGGGAGTTGCGAAGCGCATTCCGGCAGAGCGTTGTGTGGCGTACTCACACGGACGTAACACGGGCAACGGGCGAGGTGCTACTGCGACTGGTCCAAGATGGTGACCACGAACTCGCGGAAACGCTTGACGTGCTGGTAACTGTTTCGACCCTGCCAGATCATGCGCTGAACGCATATTTTCTCGACGAGATGCTGCGTAAGTGTCCGATGCCACGTCGAGATTCGGCTTGGAGCGTGTATTTGCACCATGCGTGGAGGTCTCGCGGTGCAGTGGACCGGTTGGTTGACTGGGCGGCATCGGTAGGGGCGAGCGATGAGATCGATTCAGAGGTCGCGGTGCTTTGCGCGGTGACTATGGCCTGGTTTTTCTCGACATCGCATCGGAATCTCCGTGACCGCGCAACTAAGGCGGTTGTTAATCTCCTGACGGACAGATTGGAAGTGGTAAATGAGATGGTCGGGCGGCTTCATGATGTTGACGATCCATATGTTGTGGAGCGCGTATTCGCGGTAGCGTATGGAGTGGCAACGCGAAGCGCGGATAAGAATGCGGTGGGGCGGCTTGCGACCATTGTTTACGGTGCAGTGTTCGCCGCAGGCAAGGCAGTGTGCCACGTGTTGCAGCGTGACTATGCGCGCGGTGTCGTTGAGCGAGCCGCATTTCTAGGTGCAGAGGGCAAATGGGCGCTAGCCAGTGTTAGGCCCCCATATGGTAGTGCATGGCCGTCGATTCCAAGCGAGGACGATCTTCGACCATGGTTGGATCGCAGGAGTGGGGGTGGGGGGCAGCCATGGCCAGGGGGGCGCATCGTGAGCTCGGTCATGGACGACGATTTTGGTCGGTACGTGATCGGTACCAACTCAGGGAGCACGAACTTCCTATCGCTGAGACTGACAGACGAGCCGTGGGATCCGTCAGCGCCTGCGACTGAGAAGGGAGCTGCGGATGTAATCGGATCTCAAGACAAAAGGTCTAATACTGAATTGCGCTTCGCGCCGCGCTTCCAGCTCTCAGATATTCAGCGCTATGTTTTGAAGCGTGTGTTTGATCTTGGGTGGACGGCGGAGCTATTCGGCGACTTTGACCGTGCGCTTACTTGGCGCTACGGACGAACGGCGTCAAAGCCGGAGCGGATTGGCAAGAAGTATCAGTGGATTGCGTACCACGAGATCATGGCGATGGTGGCTGATAATTTTCAATATAGAGAGACAGTGTACGAAGAGGACGGGGATCAAGCTTACCTCGGCCCGTGGCAAGTGCACCTACGCGACATCGACCCGTCAAATACCATCGCTTCTGTGCGTGGAGGGACGTCATGGTCTGGGCACGTGCCGGCTTGGTGGGGTGTCGCACGCTATGATCAATGGGGAAGTGCAGTCTCCGATCGCGATTGGGTGCTCGAGTGCGATGGGCTTCCGCGGGTCGAGGAGCTGCTATTGGTAAATAGCCCGGTAGATGGCAGTCGGTGGCTCAACGGGCAGGGCTACTTTAATTGGCAGCAACGCCTGGATCAGGACGGACCATCCGCGTCGGATGAGCCGCGCGATCTGTGGTACATGTGTCATGGATACTTAGTGCGAAAGCAGGATGCGGATGCGTTCCTAAAGTGGGCGGAGACCGTTGACTTTTGGGGGCGTTGGATGCCAGAGGCTGGGTCTGTCTATGGGATGTTCTTGGGCGAGCATGCGTGGTCACCGGCTGGGCGTTACTATGAGACGCCTTACTACGGCGACGAAGGATGGAGCCGGCCGGATTATGGATGTCCCGTCGAGATCCGCACCGTTGCACTGGAATACAGTGCTGGAGGAAAGGAGAGTGATTGCTCGATTGAACAGAGCTTCAGATTGCGGTTGCCTGTGGGCGAACTTGTGCGAGAGCTGGGGTTGCGGTGGGATGGTCGCGGCGCTGCATTCGTCGATGCCGATGGACAGGTCGTGGCGCAAGATCCTACGGTGGACCAGGAGGGGCCTGACGCGCTGTTATTTCGGGCGGACGTTCTGGACGCGTACTTCTCTGCACGTGGTCTTGCTATGTGCTGGGCGGTTTGCGGGGAGAAGCGCGTGCTGTGGAAAGACGCGGATAAAGCCACGCGGTGCCCTAGGTTACGATTGTCTGGTGCGTTTGGGTATGTGAATGGAGCTATGAAGGGATTTGTCAAGTATATGGAGGATGACTTGCACACGCAACAAGAGGGGTTGGTAGGCTCAGCCGGGTTGAGAGTTGTCAAGATTGAGAGAAGCGGCACGTAGGCGAGGAAGCGGGGACTCAGCGGCCAGGTGCGGGAAAGTTCTGTGGTCGTGCACGGGCACAATTGAACCCGAAGGTCAAGGCGAGAGGCACAGCGACGATGAGGAACCCCGAAGGTCATCGGGAGCCGCGAGAGCGGACCGGATCGCGGCTCGCGCGGCGGCGAGCGCTGTGCTCGAGTCTGCGCGGCAGCGCAGTCGAACCCGAAGGTCATCGCGCGGACCCGTGTGCGCGTCGCGTGCTCATGTTTCGGCGAGTCTGGCGAGCATGTCGAGACTGGACATTTCGACTGCCCCGCTGTAACGTCCGCAGTCAACGCTATTTGACGTAACCGCCTGTCCTGACTGCGTTTGGGGCGCCAACGTCTGGCCAGCCTCATAACCCGAAGGTCGAAGGTTCGAATCCTTCCCCCGCTACCAGTGTAACTGTTCTGGCAACCGCATCTGGTTGCGAGGCCAGGCGGCGCCACGATCGCC
>CAZABP010000032.1:0-2762 GCA_964483245.1 uncultured candidatus Brocadiaceae bacterium
TCGGCTGCATGCGCGCCAGGGACCGGTGCCCCGGATTCGCCGGCGGTACCACCCCCGTGCGAAAAAAACGCCCGAGCGGGCCCGCGCGCGGCCCGTCCGGGCCGCCGCGGGATCAACAGGCATCTGGGACAGGATCAGAGGATGTCGAGGACGCCAGCCTTCCGATCCGTCAGCGTCTCCACCGCCGCGCGGTAGTTCAGGCCGAACGCGATCTTGGAGTTCCAAGGCAGGTCCTCCTTGTCGCCGATGTTGCCGAGCGCGACGGCCGAGAATGCGCGCGACAGCGGAGTCAGGCTTTCGTCGAGCAGCAGCTTGGTCAGCACGTCGATCGAGCGGCGGTCGCCGATGAAGCCGAGCGCGGACGAGATCGCGGACAGCTTCGCGAGGTTCGGCTGGTCTTCGGCCTCGCCGGCCAGCATCTGCTGCAACGTGTCGGCGGCCCGGCGGTCGCCGAGCTTGCCGAGCGCGATCGCCGCCTGGCGGAGCAGGTCCGGTTTGCGGACCGAGCTGCGCACGATGTCGTCGAGCTCGGCAGCGGCACCGGTGGCGCCCATCAACGCGAGGCCGAGCGCGACGTAGCCGGCAGGCTCCTCCTGCGCGCGCAGTTGCTGCAGCTGTTCGCGCAGCAGGTCGGCGGAGGCATCGTGACGGCAGAGTCCGAGCGCGATCGCCATGCTGGCGACCAGATCCGGGTTCTTCGCGGCGGACATCGTCCTGGCGAGCGCCGTGCCGATCGTCTCGTCGGGTGTCGCGGCCGAGGCCTCCCGCTCGAGGCGATCGAACTCGAGCACGCCGAGCGCGAGGCCGGCCCATGGCTTCTCGATCGCGTTGTGTCCGCGTGCGAGCGCCTTCAGCAGGAATGTGCGGTTGCCCGCGCCGCCGATCTGCCCGAGCGCCATCAGCGCGAACAGCCGCGTCTGCTGATCCTTGTCCTGCTCCGACGTGCGGCGCAGGGTCGCAACCGCGTCGGCGAAACGCGGATCCCGCTCCGGTGGGGAGCAGAGCTCGGCCAGTGCGAGCGCCGCGGATTGCCGGAGCTCGGGCGCGCGCTTGCTCTCCGCTGCGAGATGCGCGGTGAACGTCGCGGCCAGGGCCAGCGCGCGGTCACCACCGCGTCCGACGAGCTTCGCGATGGCCGGTGGCACGTGTGCCTGTACCAGCTCCCGGCCGCGTCCGAGGTCGCGCTCGCCGAACGCGAGCAGCGTCACGATCGCCTGTTCGCGAGCAGCCTCGTCGTCCGGGCGGAGCAGGCGCAGCGCGTTGATCGCGGCGACCTGCACGTTGCGGCTCGAGGTTCGGGCGTCACCGAGCAGATCTGCGATTGCGTCGTGCGCGCGGCGCTTGAGGTCGGCCGACGAACTCGGCCAGGCCACCAATCCGATGCCATAGCAGGCGAACGCGCGCGTGCGGTCGTCGACTTCGCCGCGCGCCGTCAGCTCGCGGCCGCGCGGCGCATCGCTCGCCAATGCGATCAGGTCTTCGAGGGCGTCGGGCAACTGCGAGATCCCCATCGCCAGGGCGGCGGTCTCGCGCACCTCCTGGACGGGGCTGCGCAGGCGGGCGCGGCATTCCGGCAGCAACTGGATGTCGCTGCGCTCGACGCCGAGCTTCGCCATCGCGACCAGGCAGGAGGACGTGATGTCGGTCTGCTCGGTCCGGTCGAGTGCCTCCTTCAGCCTCGGCAGGATCCGATCACGGCGGTCGGAGTCGGAGATCGCGACCAGGTCGCGGACCTCTTCGCGCGTCGAGGCGCCGAAGAAGACGTCGTCCGGATTGGTGACCGGACCGAGGCCTGAGAGCGAGTCCTTCAGCCGGAGATACGGATCCTTGTGGAACTCCCACCAGTAGACCCAGCGGGTCAGGTCATCACCGACGTCGACGCCGCGCGCGCCGGTGAGCGCGCTGCCACCGCCGCCCGGCTGACCCGGTCCTCCGGGGGTGAACGGCCCACCTGGACCGGGCGCCGATGGCCCCGACGGTCCAGGCGTCGACGGCCCAGCAGGGCCCTTGCCGCCACCGGGCGTCTTCGGCGAGCCGGTCGGCTTGGCGCCCGGCGGCACGACGTCGCCGGGGCCGCGGTATTGACCGCCGTGCGCCGGCAGCGGGTCGTGAGATGCGAGCGCGAGGATCGCGCCAGCGAGCAGAACGGACTTCACGTGGATCGCTCCTGGTCCAAGACCAAGGCGTCGGATCAGCGCGCACGATCACTCAACATCCGTGCCGCGGCACATTCGCCGTCGCGCTGTGCACTCCCTGCGCGCCGCGTTACGCGCATGGAACAGCAGCGCGGTCAATCGAGATCGAGGATGCCGCGTGCGCTGCCGCTGCCCGTCGCGGCACCGTCAGAGCCGCCAACCACGCCGAACAACTGCGCGCGATTGCGAGCGTGACGTCATGCCCGCGCCGACTGCGCAACCACGCAGCGCCATCTCGCATGTGCCGCAGTCGGCAACGCGCATGCCATGCTTCCGCGCAAGACCGCCGCGTAGGTGTCTCCTTAGAAACTGGTCATACGCCCCGTCGGCGAACGTCGCCGCCGCAGCGGCGCCAGATCCGCCGGTTTCGCGGCGTCGTGGTCGCCGCGTCGCGGCGGTGAGAGAACTGACACTCGGTGTACCGGTACACGGCGTGCCAGAGTCAGCGCGGCGCAGCAGCCCGTACATGCACACGGCCGCGCAACCGCGCGGCCGTGCATCGGGGAATCCGTGGTCCCGTGAGTCTGTGAGTCTGTGAGTCTCGGGATCGGGAGATCCGTCGACTAC
>CAZABP010000032.1:2862-55076 GCA_964483245.1 uncultured candidatus Brocadiaceae bacterium
GCGGCGGGCTCGCGGATGGTTTCCTTCGCGTCAACCACTCGGGCCCGCCGCCAAGGCATCACAGCGCGGCGGGCTCGCGGATGGTTTCCTTCGCGTCAACCACTCGGGCCCGCCGCCAAGACCTCACAGAATGTCCAGGATGCCGCCCTTCTTGTCGGTCAGCGTTTCGACCGCGGCGCGGTAGTTCAGATCGACGGCGATCTTCGAACCCCACGGCAGGTCTTCCTTGTCGGCGATGCCGCCGAGGGCGACGGCAGCGAACGCGCGCGACAGCTCGGTCAAGTTGCCGTCGAACAGCATCTTGATCAGCGGGTCGATCGAGCGGCGGTCGCCGATGAAGCCGAGGGCCGACGCGATGGCGCTGAGCTTGCCGAGGTTCTGGTCGTCCTCCTGCAGCAGACCCTGCAGGATGTCGGCGACTTCCTTGTCACCCAGCTTGCCGAGCGAGATCGCGGCCTGCTTCAGCAGCTCGGGCCGGCGGACGGAGGTCCGGACGAGCTCACGCAGGTCTTCCTTCGCCCGGTCGGCGCCCATCAGCGCGAGACCGATCGTCAGGTAGCCGGCGAGTTCGTCGTTCTTCTTGTTCTTCTCGAGCAGACGCAGCAGGTCGTCCTGCGCCTCGAGGTACTTGCAGAGGCCGAGACCGACGGCGGTCGACGCAATGGCGTCCGGGGTCTTGGAGTCGTTCAGCTCACGCCGCAGCGCTTCGCCGACGGTCCGGTCCGGGCTCGCATTCGCGCCTTCGGCCTTGTTGCGGTTGAAGGTCATGACGCCGAGGCCCATCGCGGCCCACGGCTTCTCGAGCGCTTCCTTGCCACGCTCGAGGGTCTTCAGCAGGAAGTTGCGGTTGTCGTCGCCGCCGATCTGCCCGAGGGCGACCAGCGAGAAGTACCGCGCCTGCAGGTCCTTGCCTTCGTCGAAGTACTTCTGCAACGCGGCGGAGTACTTCGCGTCACCCTTCTCGAGCTCCGCCGGCTGGGCCATCGCGCCGAGCGCGAGAGCGGCCGACTGGTAGATCTCGTTGGCGCGCTTGGTGTCGCCGGTCAGTTCCTTGGCGAACGCGTCCTTGTACTTGCCGGTCTTGTCACCGGTGCGACCCAGCAGCGTCGCGATCGCCGGCGGCACATGCGCCTGGATCATCTGCTGACCCTGGCCGAGCTTCTTCTCGTAGAAGGCCCACAGCGTCGCGATCGCATCGTCGCGCAGCTTGGTCTGCTTCTCGTCGGTGCCGGTGTCGGGACGGATCAGGCGGATGCCGTTGATCGCGCCGACCTGGACGTTGCGGCTCGAAACCCGCTCGTCCTCGAGCACTGCCTTCAGCGCCTCGAACGCCTTGCGCTTGACGTCGACGTCGTTGACGGCCCAGGCCACGAGGCCGGTGCCGTAGCAGGCGAACGTGCGCGTCCGGTCGTCGACTTCGCTGCGGTCGACCAGCTTGCGCCCCTCGGGCGAGTCGCTGACCAGGTGCAGCAGGGAGTCGATGCCGCCGGCCATCTGCGAGATGCCGAGCGCGAGCGCGGCGGTCTCACGGATCTCCTGGTCGCGGCTCTTCAGGCGCGCCTCGAAGATCGGCTGGATCTTGAACGAGTCGTGATCCATCCCGAGCTTCGCCATCGCGACCATGCAGGACGACGTGATGTCGCGCTGGTCGGTCTGGTCGATCGCTTCCTTCAGCTTCGGCAGGATCCGATCCTTCTTGTCGGTGTCGGACGGCCGGCTGAGGTTCTTCGACTCGACGCGGCGGCTGGCGCCGAAGAACACGTCGTCGGAGCCGGACACCGGCCCACCGGAGTGGATCGCGTCCTTCAGGCGGATGAACGGGTCCTTGTTGAACTCCCACCAGTAGAGCCAGCGCGTCAGGTCGTCATCGAGCTGGATGCCGCGCGGGCCGGTCGTCGGTCCGCCCTTGCCGGCCGGGGCCGAAGGACCACCGGTCGCCGGGCCGCTGGGGCCAGGAGTCGACGGGCCGCTGGGGCCAGGAGTCGACGGCCCGCCAGGGCCAGGGGTCGAAGGCCCACCCGGGCCAGGCGTCTTCGGCGAACCACCACCACCCGGGTTCGGCGGAACGACGTCGCCCGGGCCGCGGTACTGACCGCCGTGGGCGCGTAGCGACTCGGGGGTGCCCAGCAGCATCGCCGCGCAGGCAAGCCCGGAAAGCAGGATCTTGTTCACAGAATCACTCCTATGCACGCAGTCGGATGAGAACCTTGGTGCCGTTCGGCGGGAGGCCCGCTCGCACGGCGAAGATCGGCAGCAGGGTGCGGATCCTAGGGGACCATCACCAGGCGACAACCGTCCGCAGGGCATGTGCAAAGCGAGGGCCACAGCCGCAGGGCGGGACAGGATCAGGGCTCGCGCGGCGTGCAAACCCCGTCGCCGCATTGCCTGGCGGGCGTTCCGAAGGTCGCAGCCGGGATCTGGATCGTTCACGCCGCGGCGAGGCTGTTACGCAGGCGCAACAACAAGCCCCGGTGTCCGCAGGCGGCGGACGAGCTGCGCGTGTGCGCGCGGCGCCGCCGCGAGACTCGGATGGTGACGCGCGCCGCTCAGATCGCGGAACGGCAACAGCGGCCTCCCGTCCCAGGCCGTGAACCTGCCGCCGGCCTCGAGGACGATCAGCGCGGCCGCCGCGAGGTCCCAGATCCGCCCCTGCTCCTGCACGTTGGCGTCGAGCCTCCCGGTGGCGACGTCGCACAGCTGCACGACGGTGCAGCCGAAGTTCCGCATCCGCGCCCCGGTCGGCGACAGGCGCTCGAGCATCGCGAACGAGCGTGCGCTCCGCAGCCACTGCACACCCACGATCGATGCCGGCCCGAGCGCCTTCGCGCGCAAGCGCAGCCGGCGACGGTCGCGCCACGCACCCAGCCCGGCAGCGGCGGAGTACAGCGCACGCTCCGGCATGCAGAACGCGGCGGCGGCGACCGGCATGCCGCGATGCAGGCAGGCCAGTGCGATCGCGTGCGGCGCCAGCCCGCGCGCGAAGTTGCTCGTGCCGTCGATCGGATCGCACAGCCAGACGAACTCGGCAGCGGTCGCATGCGCACCGGTCTCTTCCCCGAGCCAGCCGTGTCCGGGATGCTGGCTGCGCACGGCGCGGCGCAGCCGCCGTTCGATCGCCAGGTCGCGCGCCGTGACATAGTCGCCCGGCCCCTTGCGGTGCATCGGGACCGGTCGGCCGCGTTGCCGCTCGACCGCGGGGGCGACCTCGAGCACCATCGCGCGCGCGGAAGCGAGCAGCCGCCGGAGCTCGGTCGCGGGCAGGGAGCGGTGCGCGGGGTTCGCCTGCGTCATCCGCGGCATGATGGCTCCGCGCCGGACTTGTGCACACGTTCATTCGGCCCGCGGGCGCGCCTATGCTGCGGCGAATGACCGAGCGGACACCTCGCCTCAGCCCGGAGCACCTGTGGATCGAGTGACGCTGGTCGTCGGCGGCGCCGGCTACATCGGCAGCCACACGGTCAAGCTCCTGCGCGCGCGCCACCGTCCGGTGGTGGTTGCCGATCATCTGGGCGATGGCCACCGCGCCGCGGTCGGCGACGTCCCGCTCGAGCAGGTGGATCTGCTCGACGAGGCCGGCCTGCGCGCGCTGTTCGCGCGGCATCGGATCGGCGCCGTCGTGCACTTCGCGGCGCGCGCCTACGTCGGCGAATCGGTGCAGGATCCGGCGCGCTACTACCGCAACAATGTCACCGGCACGCTGAACCTGCTCGTGGCGATGCGCGACGCCGGCGTCTCGCAGCTCGTGTTCAGCTCGACCTGCGCGACCTACGGCGAGCCGGAGCGGATCCCGATCGTCGAAGCGGAACCGCAGCGGCCGGTGAATCCGTACGGCTTCACGAAGCTCTGCTGCGAGAGGATGCTGCAGGACTTCGCGCGCGCGCACGGGCTCGCCAGCATCGCGCTGCGGTACTTCAATGCAGCCGGCGCCGACCCGGATGGCACGATCGGCGAGGACCACGACCCGGAGACGCACCTGATCCCGCTCGTGATCGCGGCGGCGCTCGGCCGCCGCCAGCAGGTCACGGTGTTCGGCAACGACTACCCGACGCCCGACGGGACCTGCATCCGCGACTACATCCACGTCACCGACCTCGGCGAGGCGCACCTGTTGGCGCTCGACGCGCTGGCGGGCGGCCAGCGCGGCTTCGAGGCCTACAACCTCGGCAACCAGCGCGGCACCTCGGTGCTCGAGGTGATCCAGACCGTCGAGCGCGTCGGCGGCCGCCGCGTCCCGTACCAGATCGGCCCGCGCCGCCCCGGCGATCCGCCGGTGCTGGTCGGTTCGTCGGCGAAGATCGAAGCGAGCCTCGGCTGGCGACCGCGGCTCGGGTCGATCGAGACCATCGTCGAGACGGCGTGGCGCTGGCACAGCACGCGGCCCCACGGCTACGGAGATCGGCAGGCGTGAGGCGCCGCGGCCTGCTCGCGCTCGCCTGCCTGCTCCCGCTGGGAGCAGCGTGCACGAACTTCGAGCGCGCCGTGGCCGAGTTCGACTCGGTCTCGACGCGCGTCGACCCGGCCCTCGAGCCGCCGCAGATCGCCTACCAGGACCGGCCGATGCGGATGCCCTGGGGGATCCGACAGGTCGAAGGCTCCGGCCTCGATCGGATCCTGATCGAGCTGCTCTCGATCGAGCCGATGCCGATCGAGGTCGGCAATCCGGCCGAGCTCGCGCGCGACCGCATGGCCGGCATGGTCGGCACGATGGGGGGGGACCTGCATCGGATCGGCCTGGTGACGAGCCGGCTGCTCTGGGTGCTCGACCTGGATGCGCATCCGCTGAACCAGATCCATGCGCTGCTCGGGCTGGAGCAGGTGATGCAGGCCGTGCAGTTCGATCCGATCGGCTGGCACGAGGAACGCGTGCTCGCGCTCGCCGAGGAGGACTTGAGCCCGACGCAGCGGACCCAGGCGATGGCTGCCGCGCTTGCGGTCCTCGAATCCGGCTGGCCAGCGACGCGGCAGGCACCGCTGGCGGGCGTGGAGCGGGACGCCTACCGCGACGCCCTGGCGCAGCTCGGCAAGTGGCGCTTCGTGGATCCGTCCGACCAGCGCAAGCTGATCCTCGCGCTCGCGCGCGGGCTGCCGCTCGAACCGGACCGCGAGCTGCGCGACGACATGGCGCGCACGCTGGTGCGGGCGATCCACCACGGGATCGGTACCGGGCTGTCCCGCGCGCTGCGCTCCGATCACCATCCGGACCTGCGCGACCAGACCGTGCGCCTGCTGCGGCGCGCGACCAGCGCGTACGGAGTCCCCTTCCTGCTGGCGCAGATCGCGCGCCCCGCCGGCGGCCGGCCGGGCGAGAACCGCTACGACAGCAGCGCCATGGTGCGGCGGACGCTGGTCGGTTTCTGCGGCCAGCTCCCATCCGACCTGCTGCTCGTGTCGTACGAGCGCGGTCCGACGCCGGCGGAGTTCCTGTACGACGTGATCCGCGAGGAGCCCCCGATCGCCGGGCTGCAGATCGCCGCGCTCGAAGCGCTGGCCGCAGCCGTGAACCGGCCGTTCTCGCCAGACCGTGCCTGGGCGGACCGCTGGTGGCAGGAATACGTCGAGCGCCGGATCGGCGGTAACCAGGAGGGCCGGTGAAGACGCGCTGGCTCGCGCGCCGCATCCGCTACGACGGTTCGCAGCTGGCGGCACATTGGATCCTGCAGACGACCGGCATCGCCGGCGATGCGCTGGTCGCGTTTCGCGGCGCGTGCCAGGTCGCGCCGGAGCAGATCGCCGACCTCGCCGACGTCGCCGGCCCGGGCATCGCCGGCGACGACATGCTGCACTTCCTGTGGGAGTGCTTCGGCGAGCGGGATCTCGCGCGCGCCGTGCTGCGCCAGCGGCTGCTGGCCGCGCGCGCAGCGCAGTTGCTGAACGAGCGCGGCCGCAAGGCCGCGGTGCGGCGCGACGGTGACGACCTCTATGTCGGCGCCGGGAAGCTGTCGATCTCGGTCGCCGCGCTGAGCCCGGTCTCGACGCTGATCCACTTCGCACTGAACGTGTCGCGCGCCGGAGTCCCGGTGCGCGCCGCGGCGCTGGCCGAGCTGGGCATCGAGCCGCAGGCGTTCGCGCGCGAGCTGCTGCGCCGCACGGCAGCCGAGGAGGAGTCGATGCGCGAGGCCGCGGCGAAGGTGCGCGCGCGCGGGGAGGCCGCACCGTGAAGCGCCCGCTGATCGTCCTGCTGAAGCTCGCGTTCGTCGCGGTGCTGATGGTCATCGTGGTGCGCCAGCTCAAGCTCGAGGATTCGTTCCTCGTGCAGCCGGGCGGGAACGCGCCGGAAGTCGAGACCACCGGCCGCATCGTCGGCCCGTGGGACGCCGAGGAGGTGCGGTTCGTGCTGCCGGACGGCAGCGAGCAGCTGGTGCGGCCGGTGCAGAACGACGGCGGGCCGAGCGTCACGGTCGCGCCCGGCTTCCTGACGCTGATCCGCAACCTGAGCTGGCCGTTGTTCGCGCTCGGCGCGCTGTGCTACTTCCTGAGCATGTCGGTCGCCGCCGCGCGCTGGTGGTGGCTGCTGCGATTGAACTCGCTGCCGATCGGCTTCTTCCGCGCGCAGCGGTTGACCTGGGTCGGGGCGTTCTTCAACAACGTCGTGCTCGGCGCGACCGGCGGCGACGTGTTCAAGGCGCTGTACGTGATGAAGGACGCGCCCGGCGCGCGCGCCGCGGCACTGGTCTCGGTGCTGGTGGACCGCGTGATCGGGCTGGCGTCGCTGGCGCTGCTCGGCGGCATCGCCGTGCTGATGGCGCTCGATCGTTTCGAGGAGCTCGCCGCCGGGATGTGGCTCGTGCTCGCCGGCGTGCTGATGCTGGGGACCGTGGCGTTCAGCCGGCGCGTGCGGCGCCTGGTGCGTCTCGACTGGGTGTTGAACAAGCTGCCGGTCGCGATCAGCGGGCCGCTGCGGCGGATCGACCAGGCGGTGTTCTTCTACCGCGGGCACAAGCTCGGCATGGCGGTCTGGCTCGTGGTCGGCATGGGCAACCACGTGATCTCGGTGCTGAGCGTGCTGTTCATGGGGTTGGGTCTCGGCCTCGCGCTGCCGGCGTTCGACTACTTCGTGCTCGTGCCGATCATCAACACGGTCTCGGCGATTCCGATCGCGCCCAATGGCTGGGGGATCGGTGAGTTCCTGTACGGAACGCTGTTCGCGCAGCAGGGGGTCACCTACACGGCCGGCGTCGCGCTGTCGCTGCTGTACCGGCTGCACCAGACCGCGTGGTCGTTGCTCGGCGGCGTGTTCGTGATGTTCGAGCGCGAGCGCGTGACGGTCGCCGAGGCGGAAGCCGAGGTGGCACGCGAACATGCCGAGGACGCGCGGGCAGGCGATGGCTGAAATCGTCGGCGCCAAGAGCTAGAACCGCGCGCCGCCGAGTTTCCGTGGAGCCCCGATGACGCTGCTGGTGGTTGGTTCGACCGCGTTCGACACGATCGAGACCCCGTTCGGGAAGGAGGCGGACTGCCTCGGTGGCTCGGCCGTCTATTTCAGCCTGGCGTCCTGCCTGTTCACCGAGGTCCGGCTGGTCAGCATCGTCGGCCGCGACTTCCCGCCGCAGAGCCGCAAGCTGCTCGAGGAGCGCGGGATCCGGCTGGACGGGCTCGAGCAGGTGGATGGCAAGACGTTCCGCTGGTCGGGCCGCTACTCGGCGGACATGAACCACCGCGACACGCTCGACGTGCAGCTGCACTCATTCGGTGCGTTCCGGCCGACGATCCCGCCGGCGTTCCGCGACACCAGACACGTGTTCCTCGCCAACGGTGCTCCGGAGACGCAGATGGCAGTGCTGGCGCAGGTCGAGCAACCGGTGTTCACGGTCGCCGACACGATGGACCTGTGGATCGAGACGCAGCGCGATGGCCTGCTCGAGCTGCTGCGGCGGATCGACGGCGTCATCCTGAACGACGAGGAGGTCAAGATGCTGACCGGCGAGGCGAACCTGATCCGCGCCGGCCGCCGTGTGCTCGAGCTCGGCCCCAAGCTCGTGATCGTCAAGAAGGGGGAGCACGGCGCGTTCCTGTTCAGCAACTACGTGCAGCAGGCGCTGCCGGCGTATCCGACGGACCAGGTGGTGGATCCGACCGGCGCCGGCGACAGCTTCGCCGGTGGGTTCATGGGGTTCCTCGCCGAGTGCCAGAACATCACGGTCTGGAACATGAAGCGCGCGATGGCCTACGGCACGGTCGCCGCGAGCATCGTCGTCGAGGGATTCGGCGTGCAGACGATCGCCGACGCGACGCGGGAACTGATCGAGCGGCGCTACCAGGAGCTGATCCAGTTCATCTCGATCTGACGCGGAGAGAGGGGGACATGCCCCACGGTGCGCCGTGCGGTGAACCCCGGAAACCGATGTTTGGCTTCCGTAAGGTGTCCCGCTAGAGTCCGCCCTCCGACCCGGCGGTATTTCTGGTCGGAATCGGTCCGTTTCATTCCAGGGAGGGCGTGATGGTCATCAATCCGAAATCGAATGCAGACAGTGGCCGCGGCGGCAAGACGCCGGCGCGGAGTGGAAGCGCAGTCCCGGCCTCGCGGTCGGCCTCCAGTGGAGCGCCGGCAGCGGGCGGGACGAGCCGCGAACGGAGTGGAAAGGACCCGGCGCCCGAGGCGCTGCAGGATGCGCTGCTCTCGATCGAGCGCAGCTATGGCAAGGGCTCGATCATGCGCCTGGGGGCGCGTCCGGTCGTCCCGATGAACGGGATCTCGACCGGTTCGCTCGGGCTCGATCTCGCCGTCGGCGGGGTCGGGCTGCCGCGCGGCCGGGTGGTCGAGATCTTCGGGCCGGAATCGTCCGGCAAGACGACGTTGACGCTGCACGTCGTCGCGAATGCACAGCGGGCCGGCGGGATCGCGGCGTTCATCGACGCCGAGCATGCGCTCGATCCGCAATACGCGCGCCGCCTCGGCGTGGATCTGGACGCGCTGCTGATCTCGCAGCCGGATCACGGTGAGCAGGCGCTCGACATCTGCGAGACGCTGGTGCGCTCCGGCGCGTTGGACGTCATCGTCATCGACTCGGTCGCTGCGCTGGTGCCGAAGGCGGAGATCGAGGGGGAGATGGGGGACTCGTTCGTCGGGCTGCACGCGCGGCTGATGAGCCAGGCGCTGCGCAAGCTGACCGCCCTGGTCGCGAAGACGAACACGTGCCTGATCTTCATCAACCAGATCCGCGAGAAGATCGGCGTCATGTTCGGCAGCCCGGAGACGACGACCGGCGGACGCGCGCTGAAGTTCTATTCCTCGGTCCGCATCGACATCCGCCGGATCGGGCAGATCAAGAGCGGCGAGGTGCCGATCGGCGCGCGGGCGCGCGCCACCGTCGTCAAGAACAAGGTCGCACCGCCGTTCCGCAAGTCGGAGTTCGACATCCTGTTCGCGCGCGGGATCTACCAGACCGGCGAGATCCTCGACCTCGGCGTCGACTGCGGCGTGCTGAAGCGCAGCGGCACCTGGGTCAGCTTCGGTGAGACCCGGCTCGGCCAGGGGCGCGACCGCGCCGCGGAGTTCCTCGACGAGAATCCGCAGCTGTGGCAGGAGGCCAAGGCCGCCGTCGTTGCGAAGCTGACCGACCGGCCGGCCGGCACCGAGGCGGCTCCGGCCGCGCCGGCGCAGGCCGCCGGTGAGGCCGGCAATGGTGCAGCCGAGGAGGGTTAGCTTCCCCCCGCCGCGGCGCTAAAGAGTCCGCAGCATGCGAGCCCTGACCGCGGCGGAGATCCGCGAACGCTTCCTGAGCTTCTTCGAGCAGCGCGGCCACAAGCGCCTGCCGTCCGATTCCCTGGTCCCGGCCAACGATCCGACGCTGCTGTTCACCGGGGCCGGGATGAACCAGTTCAAGGACATGTTCCTCGGCAAGGGCTCGCTGCCGTGGAAGCGCGTCACGACGGCGCAGAAGTGCCTGCGCGTGCCGGATCTCGAGAACGTCGGCCGCACGCCGCGGCACCACACGTTCTTCGAGATGCTCGGCAACTTCTCGTTTGGGGAGTACTTCAAGCGCGAGTGCATCCCGTGGGAGTGGGAGTTCTTCACGCAGGCGCTCGAGATCCCTGCACAGCGGCTGGTCGCGACGATCTACCTCGACGACGACGAGGCGTTCGCGATCTGGCGCGACGTCGTCGGCCTGCCGCCGGAGCGGATCTTCCGGTTCGGTGAGAAGGAGAACTTCTGGCCGGCCGAGGCGCCGAGCAAGGGACCGAACGGCCCGTGCGGCCCCTGCTCGGAGATCTACTTCGATGCGCGGCCGGACGAGCCGTTGCCACGCGCGCAGGGGCTCGAGTCGCTGCCCGACGACCGGTTCACCGAGATCGGCAACTGCGTGTTCACGCAGTTCGACCGCCAGGCGGACGGGACCCTGGCGCCGCTGCCGCAACGCAACATCGACGTCGGACTCGGGTTGGAGCGGATCACGGCGGTGCTGGCCGGCGCGCGCAACAACTTCGAGACGGACCTGTTCCTGCCGTACCTGCGGGATCTCGAGCAGCGCAGCGGCAAGAAGTACGGCGGCGAGCCGAAGGCGGACGAGCGGATGCGGCGGATCGCCGACCACGTCCGCGCGGTGACGTTCTGCATTGCCGACGGCGCGCGGCCGTCCAACGAGGGGCGCGGCTACGTCGTGCGCAAGATCCTGCGGCGCGCCGCACGGGACGGGTTCGAGCTCGGGATCCAGAAACCGTTCCTGCACGACATGGTCGACCTCGT
Organism: uncultured candidatus Brocadiaceae bacterium; assembly: GCA_964483245.1. Taxonomy (GTDB): domain Bacteria; phylum Planctomycetota; class UBA1135; order UBA1135; family UBA2386; genus CAZABP01. Next base: position 13,547 of record CAZABP010000032.1, read on the forward strand.
CGCCGAGATCATGGGGGAGGCGTATCCGGAACTGCGCGAGCACCGCGCGCAGTGCCGCGGCCTGATCCGCAGCGAGGAGGAGAGCTTCGCCGGCGTCTACCGGCAGGGGACTGCGCGGCTCGAGGAGTTCCTCGCCAAGGTCGCCCCGGCCGCCCGCTCGCGCGGCGGGGCGCGGCTCGTCGAAGGTGCCGGCGCGTTCGCGTTCGAGCTGCACGACACGTACGGCTTCCCGATCGACATCACGCGCCAGGTCATGGCGGAGCGCGGGCTGCTGCTGGACGAGCAGGAGTTCGAGCGCGAAATGGAGGCGCAGCGCGAGCGTGCGCGCGCCGCTTCGGCGACGACCGAGGCGGTGTTCGCGACCAACGCCGCGATGGCGCTGCGCGACCGCCGGCTGCCGGTCTCGAAGTTCGTCGGCTACGAGGCGCTCGCCGCCGAGAGCCGGATCCTCGCGCTGCTGGGCGGCAGCGATCAGCTGCTCGAGCGGCTGGGCCAGGGCGAAGAGGGCCGCGTCGTCGTCGAGACGACGCCGTTCTACGCGCAGGGCGGCGGGCAGGTCGGGGACCGCGGCACGCTGCGCACGGCGACCGGGGTCGCCATGATCACCAACACGCAACAGCTCGACGGCTACTACCTGCACCACGTGCGGGTGCAGCAGGGGGAGCTGCAGGCCGAGCAGCCGGCGGTGCTCGCGGTCGACGAGGCCGCGCGCCGCGCCACGGAGCGCAACCACACGGCAACCCACCTGCTACATGCGGCGTTGAAGCACGTGCTCGGCGCGCATGTCGCGCAAGCGGGGTCCGAGGTCGCACCGGAGCGGCTGCGGTTCGACTACACGCATGGGGAGCGCCCGACCGAGCAGCAGCTGACCGCGATCGAGGACGAGGTGAACGGCGTCATCGCGCAGGCACTGCCGGTCGCGCCGGTGCTGCGGCCGCTGGCAGATGCGCGGCGCGAAGGCTTCGTCGCGATGTTCGGCGAAAAGTACGGCGATGTCGTGCGGACGCTGTCGGTCGGCAGTTACTCGCGCGAGCTCTGCGGCGGCACGCACGTCGCGAACTCGGGGCACATCGGCCTGTTCCGGATCACGAGCGAGGGCGCGATCAGCGCTGGCACGCGGCGCATCGAGGCGATCACTGGTCCGGCGGCGCTGCAGGCCTGGCGCTCGGAACAGCGCGCGATCGGCGAGCTGGCCGGGTTGCTGAAGGTCGCGCCTGGCGAGGTCGTCGCGCGCGTGCGCGGCGTGACCGACGAGATCAAGACGCTGCGGCGGAACCTGGAGAAGGCGACAGCTGCCGACGTCGGCAGCTACTACCGCGACCTGGCTGCCAAGACCGAGCAGCGTGGTGCTGTGCGCACGGTCGTGTTCGAGTGCCGTGGCCTCAACGCCAAGGAGATGCAGGAGCTGCTGCAGCGGGCGAGCCGCGAGCTGAGCCCGTTCGCCGGCGCGATCCTCGTGGTCGGGGATGGCGAGGTTGCGGTTGGCGCCGCGGTCAGCGACGAGCTGGTCGCGAAGCTCAAGGCCGGCGACCTGGTCCGGGACGCCTGCAAGCTGCTCGGCGGCGGCGGCGGCGGCCGCCCGCAGCTGGCGCAAGGCAAGGGGACCGACGTCGGCAAGCTGGCCGAAGCCCGCGACCTGCTGCAGCGCAAGCTGGCGGAGGCGCTCGGCGCCTGACGCGGAGCGCCGCTGCAGGAATCGCCGCGGCGTGCGACCAGCAGCTGCCCGCGCGCCGCGCGGCCTGTCTTGACTTCGATTCGCCCCTTCCTAAACTGCCCCGCCTTTGCCTGCGGAGCTACCGGCCCGCGGCCCGGGTGCATGCGCACTGCGCACCTGCCGACCGCTCGCCTCCGGCCCGGATCCCCAGTCGTTCGACCGCCCGAAAAATGCCGAATCCCAAACGCCGACACAGCCGGGCCCGTCAGGCCAACCGTCGGGCCCAACAGGCGCTTCAGGCCGAGCAGCTCGTCCGCTGCAGCAACTGCGGCGCGGCGATCCGACCGCACCACATCTGCGCATCCTGCGGTTACTACCGCGGCCGGCAGATGATCGTCGGCAAGGTGATGTGAACGCCAGCGACCGGGGCACCCGGCCAGCAGCGGATCTTCCGAACCGCGCATGGGATCGGGAGCCGGTCGGTCCATCCTGCAGCGGAGGTCGGTCCGGGTGAGCAAGATCGTGCTCGACGCGATGGGGGGCGATCACGCCCCGGACGCGATCCTGCAAGGGGCAGGACTCGCGGTGGAGCGCGGATTCGCGCGTGCGGAGGATGTGATCCTGGTCGGCCCCGAGGGGGTCGTGCGCGACGCGCTGCAGCGGGCGCAGTTGACGCAGCATGGCTTCGCCGTCGTCGACGCGCCGGACGTGCTGACCGGGCAGGAATCGCCGGTCGACGCGATGCGCAAGAAGCCGCGCAACAGCATCACGACCGGGATCCAGCTGCTGAAGGATGGCGCCGCCGAGGGCTACGTCAGCGCCGGCAGCACCGGCGCCGTCGTCGCGGCAGCGACGATGCTGCTCGGCGTGCTCGAGGGAGTCCGCCGGCCGGGCATCGCAGTCACGATCGAGGGCGAAGGCGGCCCGTTCACGGTCATCGACGTCGGCGCGAATCCGCAGCCGAAGGCACTGCACCTGCTGCACTACGCGCTGATGGGCAGCGCCTACTTCCGCGACACGTTCGGCAAGCCGAACCCACGCGTCGGCGTGGTCAACATCGGCTCCGAGGAGGGGAAGGGGAACCCGCTGACCAAGGAGGTGATCCCGCTGCTGCGCGAAGCCCCGGTCAATTTCATCGGCAACGTCGAGGGCGTCGACGTCTTCCGTGGCTCGTGCGACGTGGTCGCCTGTGATGGCTTCACCGGCAACGTGCTGCTGAAGGTCAGCGAAGGGGTCGCCGAGTACATGCTGCGCGCGTTCGCCAAGGCGATGGGCGAGGCCGGGATCCCGCCGGCGCAACTCGCCGCGGTCGTCGATCAGATCCGGCGCAAGGTCGACTACTCCGAATACGGCGGCGCGCTGCTGCTCGGCGTGCGCGGGATCGTCACGATCTGTCATGGCCGCTCGCAGGCGCCGGCGATCGCGAACGCGATCCGGTTCGCGAGCCGCGCCGTCGGCGCGCGCGTCAACGAGCACATCTCCGCACTGGCCCGCGAGGCCTCGGCGTCGCCGTGACTGCGACGTCCGGGCCGCAGACCATCAAGGTCGGCATCGCAGGGGTCGGGCACTACGTCCCGCCGGCGAAGCTGACGAATGCCGACCTGGAGAAGATGGTCGACACGTCGGACGAATGGATCGTGCAGCGCACCGGCATCCGCGAGCGTCGAATCGCCAGCGCCGAGCAGGCGACCAGCGACCTCGGCATCCTCGCCGCGGAACGGGCGCTCGCCGATGCCGGCATCCCCGGGTCGGACGTGGACCTCGTGATCTGCGCGACCGTGACCGGCGACCAGCCGTTCCCGGCGACGGCCTGCAAGATCGGCGCCCGCGTCGGCGCCACGCGCGCCGGCGCATTCGACATCGCTGCGGCCTGCAGCGGTTTCCTGTTCGCCCTGCAGATCGGCGCGCAGTTCATCGCGACCGGCGTGTACCGCACCGTGCTCGTGCTCGGCGCCGAGAAGCTGAGCTCGATCCTCGACTACGAGGACCGCAACACCTGCGTGCTGTTCGGCGATGGCGCCGGCGCCGTGGTATTGACGTCGCTCGAACGCGCCGGCCGCGGTGAGTACATCGGCGGCTCGATCCTGATGGAAGGATCGCAGGAGGACGTGTTGTCGGTGCCGGCCGGCGGCAGTCGGATCCCACCGTCGCATGCGTCGATCGAAGCCGGGCTGCACTTCATGAAGATGGGCGGCACGAAGGTCTACAAGTTCGCGGTCAAGACGTTCGCGGACCTCGTCGAGCAGGCGATGGCGCCGTACGGCTACGACCAGCTCGGCCTCGTGATCCCGCACCAGGTGAATCAGCGGATCATCGAGGCCGCGGCCGAGCGCGTCGGTCTGCCGATGTCGCGGTTCTTCACCAACATCGAGCATTACGGCAACACATCGGCCGCCTCGATCCCGATCGCGCTCAGCGAAGCGGTCGGTCGCTCGCTGCTGCCGAAGGGGAAGCTGATCTGCATGGTCGCGTTCGGCGCCGGGCTCGCCTGGGGCCACGTGCTGCTGCGTTGGTGAGCAGAAGCTCCGGAGTCGATCGATGAGTGCTGCGCAACCCTGGACCGGCAAGACCGCGCTCGTGACCGGCGCTTCGCGCGGGATCGGTCAGGGGATCGCGGTCGAGCTGGCGCGCGGCGGGGCCAAGGTGTTCTGCGTCTCGACCAGCGCCGGCGGTTGCGACGAGACGGTCTCGCATTGCCCATCCGGCAGCGCTGAGGCGCTGGTCGCCGACGTCGGCGACGAAGCATCGATCGAGCAGATGGTGCAGCACGTGCTCGGCCGGGTGCCGAGCGTCGACTTCCTGATCAACAACGCCGGCATTGCGCGCGACGGTCTGTTCGTGCGCATGGCGACCGCGGACTTCGATCGCGTGATCGCCGTCAACCTGCGCGGCGCGTTCCTGGTCTGCCGCGGCTTCGCGCGCGTGATGGCGAAGGCGCGCAGCGGGCGCATCGTCAACATCGGCTCGGTGGTCGGGATCATGGGCAACGCCGGGCAGACCAACTACGCCGCGGCGAAGGCCGGGCTGATCGGATTCTCCAAGGCGCTGGCGAAGGAGCTGGCGCCGCGTGGCGTGACCGTCAACGTCGTCGCCCCCGGGTTCATCACGACCGACATGACCGGCGGACTCGGCGACGAGATCCGCGCGCGTGCGCTGGCCGACATCCCGCTCGGGCGGTTCGGCAGTCCGGCCGACGTGGCTGGCGCCGTGGCGTTCCTGTGCAGCGACGCCGCGGCCTATGTCACGGGTCAGGTATTGGTGGTGGACGGGGGGATGACCATGTAACTTCCGCCCGCTCCTCTCCCCCCGGAAGCACCGGTGCGGGGCGGGTACCTCCCAGAGAGCCTCAAACAGGAACGTCGAACGTGACGAAGGCAGAGTCTGTCGAAGAACGGGTCTACAACATCGTCTGCGAGCAGCTCGGTACGAGTCGGGACAAGATCAGTCCCGAGACGTCGTTCATCAACGACCTCGGCGCCGACTCGCTGGACACGGTGGAGCTCGTCATGGAATTCGAGGACGAGTTCGAGATCAACATTCCCGACGAGGACGCGGAGAAGATCCAGACCGTCGGGGATGCGGTGTCGTACATCAAGTCGAAGCTCTGATCGGCTCGCAGTGGGACGGGTGCGCGGAGCGATCGAGACGAGCGCGCAGCCGGGCGCGCGTTGCCGGGTGCGATGAGCCGGCGCCGCGTCGTCGTGACCGGGCTCGGCGCCGTGACGCCGCTCGGCCTGACCTGGGGTGACACTTGGGAGGGTCTGCTCGAGGGTCGATCGGCCGCCGGGCCGATCACGCGCTTCGACGCGTCGCAGCACACGACGCGGTTCGCCTGTGAGGTGAGCGGCTTCCGCACCGAGGATCACTTCGAGCGGATGGCCGGCAAGCGGCTCGACATCTACACGCAGTACTACCTGGTCGCCGCGGACGAGGCGATGCGCCACGCCGGCGTCGACATGAGCAAGCTCGACCCGACGCGCGCCGGCTGCATCCTCGGCACCGGGATCGGCGGGATCTTCGAGTTCGAGAGCACCAAGGAGCTCTCGCTCGAGCGCGGCGTCGGCCGCGTCAGCCCGTTCTTCATCCCGAAGATGATCTGCAACGCCGCCGGGGGCCAGGCGGCGATGCGCTACAACCTGCAAGGCACCTGCTTCACGACCGTGTCCGCCTGCGCGAGCTCGAGCCACGCGATCGGGATGGCGATGCGCGCGATCCAGTGGGGCGAGGCGGATCTGGTCCTGAGCGGCGGCGCCGAGGCGGCGACGACGGCCCTCGGCCTGGCCGGGTTCTGCGCGCTGAAGGCGCTGTCGACGCGCAACGACGATCCCAAGCGGGCGTCGCGGCCGTTCGACCGGCAGCGGGACGGCTTCGTCATGGGTGAGGGCGCGGCCGCCCTCGTGCTGGAGGAACTCGAGCATGCGCGGGCGCGCGGCGCGGAGATCCTGGCGGAGCTGGTCGGCTTCGGCTCGACCGACGACGCCCACCACATCACGGCCCCACGCGAGGACGCCGACGGGCCGTTCCGCGCGATGCGGATCGCGCTGGCGGACGCGGGCCTGGCGCCGACCGACGTGCAGTACGTCAACGCGCACGGCACCAGCACCCCGCTGAACGACAAGACCGAGACCCTGGCGCTGAAGCGGCTGTTCGGCGACTACGCGTACCGGCTGAAGGTGTCGTCGTCGAAGTCGATGCTCGGGCACCTGCTCGGCGCCTCCGGCGCGGTCGAACTGGCCGCGTCGATCCTGACCATCCGCGCCGGTCAGGTGCATCCGACGATCAACTACGAGGACCCGGACCCGGAGTGCGATCTGGACTACGTGCCGAATCAGGCCATCGACCACCAGGTCGACGTCGCGATCAGCAACTCGCTCGGCTTCGGCGGGCACAACACCTGCCTTGCCGTGCGGCGGTTCCGCTGACGCGGCCCCGGCTCTGCAACGTGACGCTCCCGCAAGCCGCGCTGCCATGGCGCTTGGCACGTCCGGCGCCGGCGGGCTAGGCTGCGCGCTCGTTTTCTCCTCTCTCCCGACCGCTCGTTCAGGAAGTTGCCGTGAATAAGAAGTTCAAAGAGCTGCTCCACGCCTACAAGGTCGAGGCGTTCCACATCAGCCACCGCCCGGAGGACATCGACGCGACGACGCGCGCGATCGTCGACTCGACCGACGAGGCGCTGAACAACGCATACACGTACCAGTTCCGCCGTGATCCGAACCCGGAGCGCGTCGAGATGTTCAACAACATCAAGAACTACGTCACGCGCGCGGTGCTGCCCCCGGTCGTCGAGAAGATCATGCGCCGGTTGGTGATCCTCGAGCAGCAGCAGCAGGCGTTCGTGAAGCTGGTCGAGAACGTGCTCGAGACCCTCAGCGAAGAAGAGGGCGCCGAGAGCTCCGCCAAGGTCGGGTGAACGGGACGCTGGCCGCCGATCTCGGCGGCACCAAGTGCCGATTCGGGCTCGTCCGGTCCGACTGGACGGTGCACGCCGCACATCGCCAGCCGACCCGCCGTCCCCGCGCCGAGTTCCTCGCGGACCTCGAGCAAGGACTTGCGGCCGTGCTGGCCGGGCTGCCGCCCGACGGGCAGCCGGATGCACTCGGCGTCGGCACGGCCGGGGTGATCGGCGCAGATCGACGCACGATCGAATACGCACCGAACCTCGATCTCGATGGCTTCGACCTGGCGAGCCATCTCGAGCAGCGGTTCGCGCTGCGCTGCACGGTGACCAACGACGGTCGTGCCAGTGCGCTCGGGGAGTACCTGATCGGCCGCGCGCGCGGTCGCGATCCGCTGCTCGTGCTGTTCTTCGGCACCGGCATCGGGATCGGGCTGATCATCGGTGGCCGCCCGTACGCCGGGGCCAACAACGCGGCCGGCGAGATCGGGCACACGGTGCACGTGCCGGGCGGGCGGCGCTGTCCGTGCGGTCGCTACGGCTGCTACGAGGCCTACTGCGGGGGCCGGCCGATCGGTGAGCGCGCTGCGGCCGAGCTCGGGGAGCGTCCCGGCGGCTGGTCGATCACGCCACTGCTCGAAGCGGCGCGCAGCGATCCGCGCGCGGCTGCGATCCTGCGCGAGGCCGAGGTCGCTGCCGGCGCCATGGTGGCGTCCGCCTGCACGTTGCTGAATCCCTCCGCAGTCGTGCTCGGTGGGGGCGTGCTGCGCGCCTGGCCGGCGCTGGCGGCGCACATCGAACGCGCGACGCGCGCCTGGTGCTCGCCGGCCGTCAACGAACGGCTCGAGTTCTTCCCGAGCGAAGCGGGCTCGGATGCGATCCTGGTCGGCAGCGCCGCGGCGGCGCGTCAGCCGCCAGCGCCGGACGCGGAGTAGCCGAGCAGCGCGTCCAACGTCCGCTGCGTGATCGCGTGGTAGCGCGGCCGCGCACGGGCATAGATCGCGCGTGCCGTCGCGCGCCCCTGTGGCGTCGCGGCGAGCGCCTTGTAGATCGGCTCGAGGAACTTGCGGCGGCCGACTTCGAGCAGGAACTCTTCGGTGCGCGCGCGGACCGACGGCATGCCCGCGTGGATCGCCACCACGAGCCATGCCGCCAGGATCTCGCTGTTGCCGGTCGTGGTGAACCCGAACGCCGCGTCCAGCTCCCCGAGCTGCGCCGTCGTGCAGTCGCGCGGCAGGCCGTTCAGGAAGTGCAGCCACTCGTGCGTGGTCCAGCCGCGCGCCGCCAGCGCGCGGGCCGCGGTCCCGGCGAGGAACTGCGCGCGCGCGGCGTCGACGGCCGTGAAGGCATCGCTGTGCGGTTCGACCGCGTTCGCCGGCAGACCGGGGCGGTGCACCCATTCGTCGATGCATAGCTCGCGGCGCCGCTCGGCGTCCCCGTGCAGCAGCTCACGCTCGAGATACGCCAGGAACTGCGCGGTCGTCACGCTCTGGAACCGGTGCGCGTGGAACCAACCGGCGAGGAATGGATCGAACCGCTCCCGGCCGAATGCCTGCTCGAGCATGCGCAGGAACGCAGCCCCTTTGTCGTAGGCGACCGCGGTCATCCCGTCGTCCGGATTGCGCCCGCTCAGGTCGAGGTCGAGCACCTGGTCCCGCTCCGGCAGCTCGCGCAGCTCGCGCCGCAGCCCCTGCATCCCGAGCAGCGCTTCCATCGCGGCGCGGTCCGGGCCGTAGACGAGCTCCATGATCCGGTTCTCGCTGTAGACCGTGAACCCTTCGTTCAGCCAGAAGTCGCGCCAGGTCGCATTGGTGACCAGGTTGCCGGACCAGGAGTGCGCCAGCTCGTGCGCGATCAGCCCGACCAGCGAACGGTCGCCGGCCAGGATCGTCGGGGTCGCGAACGTGAGCTTCGGGTTCTCCATGCCGCCGAACGGGAACGCCGGCGGCAGGATCAACACGTCGTAGCGCCCCCACGGATACGCGCCGAACAGTTGTTCCCCGGCGCGCATCATCGCTTCGAGGTCGGCGAGCTCGCGCGCCGCCAGCTCGATCAGCGGCGGCTCGGCGTGCACGCGGCAGCGCGGCGAGAGATCGCGCGAGGTCAGGTGTCCGCAAGCGAGCGCCAGCAGGTACGGCGGGATCGGCTCGGCGATCTCGAACCGCCAGGCGCCATCCGGATCCCGCCCGCGCGCATCCGCGGCCATCAACACGGTCATGCCCTCCGGGGCCTGGATCCGCGCGCCGTACGTGAGCCGCACCGCCGGGGAATCCTGCAGCGGCACCCAGCTGCGCGTCAGGATCGCCTGCCCCTGCGTGAACAGGAACGGCGCCGTTCCATCGCGCGTCTGCTCCGGCGCGAGCCACTGGAGCGCGGCCGCGCCCGGCGGCGTCCGATAGTCGATGCAGACCGTGGTGTCTGCCGGCGCCAGCTCGATGACCAGCGGCGCACCGAGCACCGGTTCGACGGGCCCGACGTGGAATGCGCGTGCGGCTCCATCCGGGGCCGTGACGCGCTCGATCTGGAGTCCGGCAGAGTCGAGGTGCAGCGGGGCTGCCGGATCGAAGCGCTGGAGCTGCAACGTCGCGCGCCCGGCGACGCACTTCGAGTTGAACTCGAGCCGCAGGTCCAGGTCGACGTGCGTCACCGCGACGGCATCGGGGCGCGCGTGGCTGTGCGGATCGCGGCGCGGCGGAGCGGACGCAGGATCCGACTGGCAGGCCGCGAGCATCGGGAGCAGCAACAGGAACGCGGGAGGGCGGGTCCGCTTCATCGCTTGCGGTCGAAGTCCTCGGGTACGAGCTCGGGGTCGAGCAGCAGCTTGTGCACGTCGACGTGGATCGCGGCCGGGACGTCCTGCGGTCGCTCCCGGTCCGGCTCGACCGAGATCCACAGGCTCTTGGGCAGCAGGCGCCCGTCCCGCTCGACCCACTGCGCGAAGTCGACGTGCTCCTTCAGCCCGGTCGGTTTGCCCTGGTCGTCGAGCGGCTGCGTCCGCAGGGCGCGCAGCCGACCCGACTCTTCGTCGATCCAGAGTTCGACGGCGACCTGGCGCTTGCCTGCGTCCGCCTCGTGCGCCTGGTAGTACAGCGGCAGCGTCGAGTGCTTGCCGGTGATCACCAGGTGCGGCCGCTTCTTGCTGCCGAGGTCGAGCTCGACGCGCGGTTTGACTTCCGGCTCGGCCAGCTCATCCACCAGCGCCGCCGGGTCGAGATACCGCGCGAGCTGCTCGGCGAGGCGCAGATGGCGGCGGAACTCGGCGAGCTCCTGCGCCCGCTCCGCCTCGAGCAGCGAGATCGGTGCCGCGTCGCCGCGTGTCCACGGACCGATGCGGTCCAGCCCGCGCTCGATCCGCCGCCCTTGCTCCTCGGTGCCGTAGCGCAGCAGGCGCCGCTCGTCGGTGCGCAGGTAGCGGACCTGGAACCTCACGGCGTGCGAGTCTTCGTCGCGCGCAACAGGCGTGAGCTCGATCTCGGCTTCGTAGGCGCGCAGGTCGAGCGGCTTGCCGTCGCTGTGGATCTTGCGCAGCGCCGCAGCCTGCGCCGAAAGATCCTGCCCGGTGCGCGCAGCCGCGGGCGCGGCCTGCGGAACCTGCGCCAACAGCGCGAGCACACAGACGGTGAGCATCGGCGCAGGATACATCCGCACGTCCGGGAGCCTCAGAGTCTGAGCAGGGACCATGCCAGCACGCATGCCAATGCGGCAGCCAGCGGCGCGACCGCGAACGCCGGAATCCCGGCGTTCTGCAGCACGTGCGTCAGATGCCGGCGGTCGCCGATCCACGGTGGGAAGCCGAGCATCAGGCGCGCCGCCACCACCTGCGCGAAGTCGAGCAGCGGAAGCGCGACCGGCGCCAGCAGCGCGAGCGGCGCCTGCGTGCGGATCGCCAATGCATGCGCGGCGAGCAGATAGCCCAGTGACAGAGCGCCGCAGTCGCCGATGAAGGCACGCGCCTGCGGCCAGTTCCACAGCAGGAATCCAGCGACCAGCCCGACGACCGGCTCGGACCAGGCTGCGGGCACCACCGACAACCCGACGATCGCGAGCGCGGCGCAGACCCCGTCCGTGTTGTCGAGGAAGTTCAGCGCATTCGTGACCACGAACGCGAACGCGAGCCAGGGCACCCACTGCCACGGGGTGTCGCTGACCTGCGCGGCGAGCAGCCCGCAGGCGAGCGCGAGCGCGAGCCCCTTCTGCCACCACCGCAGGCCGCCGCGGCTGCACTTCGTCAGGTCGTCCCAGGCACCAGCGACCGCGACGAGCAGGAGTCCGGGCAGCAGGTGCGGGCCGCCGCACCAGCCGACCGCGACCGCGACCGCTGCGATCAGCGGAATCCCGACCAACGGCACCGGGCGGGCGTGCGCCTTGCGCGGGCCGGGTGGATCGGCCGGCAGCACACCTCGCCAGCGCCGTCGGGCGGCCAGCGCGGTCCCGACCAGCAGCCAGCCGACCAGGACCGCGAGCACCAGCTGCATCGGCTCAGCGGTACAGCTGCAGCTCGTCGATCCGGCGGCGGACGGCCGGTGCGAGCATCCCGGTCAACGGTCCGCCGGTGCGCAGCTGCGCACGGATCTCCGACGACGAGACGTCGTCCGGCTCGAACTGCAGCCAGAGCAGTTGCGGATCGTCGATCGGCGCGACGCCGCGGCGTGGCACGACGACCAGGCGGCACAGGCGCCGGATCTCGTCCGGTGCGCGCCAGCTCGGTAGCGCCAATACGTTGTCGGCCCCAATGACCCAGAACAGCTGCGCCGGCGGCGGATACCGCTGGCGGAAGTGACGCAGCGTCTCGACCGTGTAGCTCGGACCGCTCTGCTCGACTTCGTAGCCGCTGACCTCGACCCCGGGCATCCCGGCGAACGCGAGCCGGCACAGCTCGAGCCGGGCCGCCGCCGGCGCAGTCTGCCCGCGCTTGAACGGATGCTCGCCGGACGGGATCACGAGCAGCCGATCGACCGGGAGCTGCGCGGCGCAGGCCTCCAGGATCCGGGCATGCGTGCGGTGTGGGGGGTCGAATGCCCCTCCGAACAGGCACACGCCCCGGACCCGGTCGGTCGCCGCGGAAGGCTCGGACACGCCATCACGCTATCCCCGGCGCGGGCCGCCCCGGGGCCCTGATTCCGCCGCGGGATTCGATGTTGCGTGGCTTGTGGGGCGTCGGTAGGTTCCCGGCCTCCGCTCCCGCCCCTGGCCCAACGGAACCTCGCCAAGAACATGCTGCGCATCCTGTCCGTCGTGACGCTTGCCTTCCTCTGCGGCTCCTGCAAGTGGGAAGGCGCCGGCTCTGGAGTCACCGAGAAGGAGTATCAGGTCGGTCTCCGCGACGTCGATTCGCTGGTCGCCGAGTATGAGTCGAAGCGGTACTGGGCCGACATCCGGCGCCGCCGCGACGGCCGCTCGAATGCGTTCGGGCGCGACCTGGATCGGATCGTGCAGACGATCGACCGCAGCTTCCTGAACTACTCCTGGTCGGATCCGTACGTGAACTACAAGACCGAGACCGGGGCGCTCGAGCGCTTCGGCCGGTTCGTCGTCACGCCGCTCGCGCGCTGATCACGTAGCTGCGCAGCCGCGGCGCCGCGCGCCGGGTTGGCCCGGCGCGCCGCTGCGATCCAGGGGAGGTTGCGCCAACCCGCCTCGAAGCGGGATGCTCGCCGGCCGCGCGCCTGCGCAGAAATCCGTGCAACGCGGCTCTGCGCGCGGTGTCTACCCGGATGAATGACCGGAGCCACCCCAAGCCTGACCCCTGAGCTGCTGCTCGCCGAGGCGGACTTCGTCCGCGGACTCGCGCGCAGTCTGCTCGATCCGGAGCAGGCCGAAGACGTGGTCCAGGAGACCTGGATCGCAGCGATGCGGCAGCCGGCCGGGCGCGTGCACTCGATGCGTGCCTGGCTCGCGCGCGTGGTGCGCAACCGCAGCGCGAACGAGCGCCGCGCCGCCCGCCGGCGCGCGCAGCGCGAGCAGGCGGCGGCGCGGGCGGAAGCGGTGCCATCGGCTGACGAGATCGTCGCGCGCGAACAGGCGCGGCATGCCGTGGTCGAGGCTCTGCTGCGGCTGCCGGAGCCGTATCGCGGGACTCTGCTGCTGCGGTTCTACGAGGACCTGCAGCCGGCCGAGATCGCCGAGCGGCTCGGCCTGCCGGGTGCGACCGTGCGGTCGCGCCTGGCCCGCGGGCTTGCGCAACTGCGCGAGCAGCTCGACCGTTGCTACGGCGGCGATCGGCGCGCCTGGGGCCTGCTGCTGTTGCCGCTGGCGCGCCCGGAGCGGGCCGTCGCGGGGACTCTGGTCACGAAGCTCGGAGTGTTGACCGGAGTCCTGCTGACGATGAAGACGTTGCTCGCCGTAGCCGTGGCGCTCGTTGCGCTGGCTGCTTTCTGGCTGCTCGACGAAGAGCCGCAGACCGTTCCATTCGATCCTCAGGTTGCCGCGGAGACTCAGGCAGCGGCGCCGTCTGGCGCGGCAGCTCCGGCGGACGGGATCGGCCGCGCACCGATCGAAACGACGCAACGCGTCGAGGCGCCACGCGCGGCGAACGCGCCGGCTGCCGTCGCCGGGCTGCGGGGACGCCTGCTGCTGCCGGACGGTGCGCCCGCTGCCGGGACGCCGGTCGAGGTCGTCGGTCTCGATGCGCTCGGCTTCCTGCTCGACATGCCGGCGCTCGGGGCGCAGACGCTCGAACAGCACGCGACCGAGAGTGGGCCGGATGGGCGGTTCGAGTTCCGTGAGCTGCTGCCGCGCGGGCGGTTCGCGCTGCGCGCCGGCCACGGTGGTGACTTCGGCGCGATGCAGTGGATCGCTGCGACGCCCGGGCCGGACCAGGTCACCGACGTCGGCGACGTGCAGCTGACCGCGCGCGGGGGGATCCGCGGCCAGATCGTCGATGCCGACGGTGTGCCGGTGGCTGGTGCGGCGATCATGGCCGGCGACATCCCGACGTTTGCGCTCGCGGCGCTGCCGCTGGAGCGGTTGGAACCGGATCACGGCGGCCTGCTGATGGTGCCGGCACCGTCGCCAGAGGAGCTCGCCGGCGACACCGCCTACCGCGCGCGCGTGCGCTCCTACCTCGCCGGCAAGCTGTTCATGGAGACGGTGGAACCGGGACCGGAATACGTGGTGCTGCCGGCGCGCGTGCCGCGTGGGCGGCGCGAGCTGCTCGACTGGCTGCCGCTCGCGCGTGCGACTTCGGATGCAGAAGGGCGGTTCGAGCTGCGCGGGCTCGTGCCCGGCATCACGACCTTGATCGCACGGCAGGACGGCAGCAAGCCGGGTGTGCAGAGCGGCCTGCGCGTCGCGGCCGGCTCGATGCGCGATGTCGGGACGGTCCGCCTCGACGCGGCCGAGTCGCTCGAGGGGCGCGTCGTCGATGCCGGCGGCGCGCCGGTGGTCGGTGCGCGGGTCCGCCTAGCGTCGGTGCCTCGGCTCGGCCTGCGCGGCGTCGCGGTCTGCGAAGCGGAGCTGCGCACGGATGCCGACGGCAGATTCGCGGCCGACGGGCTCGAGGATGCGGACCTGTTCGCGGCCGTGCAGCCGCGCGCCGGCGACAGCTGGTTCGTCGTCGGCCCGGAGCCGATCGACGCCGCCTGGCAGATCACGTTGCCGCCGCGGCAGGATCTGCTGGTCGAACTCGCCGACGCGCAAGGCAAGCTGCTCCAGCCGGCGGAGGTGGAGCTCTACGCGGGGCCGCAGGTCGGCGAGCTGGCGAGCTTCGTGCTCGAGCGCGAGCTCGATCTGCGCGGGCGTGTCGATCCCGCGCCGGATGGCCAGGTCTGCATCCGCTCGCTGCTGCCAGGGATCTATGTCGTCGCGGTGCGGGTCGACGGGCACGTGCCGGTGCAACGCATGGCGCGGATCCCCGCGACCGAGCCGCTGCGGATCACGTGCGCGCCGGCGCAGCCGCTGCGCATTGCAGTGACCGACAGCGCAGGTGCGCCGGTTGCAGATGCGCGCATCCTTGCCTGGCCACTGGATCCGGATGCGCAACGCGTGCCGGTGCTGCCGACGAGCTACGACCTGCCGCGCTGGCGCGTCTCACCGGAGCTGCTGGGCACGACGGATCGGCGCGGCGTGTTGGAGACCATGAGCCTGCCGGCCGGCCGGCATTGCATCGCTGCGATCCACACGCGGCTGGGGCAGGTGGAGCAGGTACTGACGCTGCCGGGTGGCGAAGCGACGCTGGCATTCCCCGCGCTCGGGACGATCGAGGGGTTCCTGCTGGATGGCGGGCGGCCGGCGAGTGCGGGGCAGTGGCGGCTCGTGGCCGAGCGGGAATCGGACGGAGACGGGGAATCGTCGGCGATGCCGTGGCCCGAGGCGCACGCACTGCCGGGTCCCGACGGTGCGTTCCGATTCCAAGGCCTGGCACCCGGCGTCTGGGAGCTCACGGTGCGCCCGGCGCTGGCGCGCTGCGATTCGCTCGGCGACCTCGCGGCGCAGCTCCAGGACGCGATCTACTCGTGGCCCTGGGTGCTGACGCCGGGACCGGTCGACCGCGCGGTCGTGCTGCAGCCCGGTGAGACACGCCAGGTCACGCTGGACTGCTCCCCACCGCAGAAGGCAGTGCCGGCTCCGGGCGAGATCGCCGGGATCGTGATCCTGGACGGCGCCGCCGGCCAGTCGCTCGAGGTCCACGTGACGCAGCTCGGGATGGTGCCCAAGCGCGTGCAGACCGACGAGGCCGGGCGCTTCCAGGTCCGTGGCCTGAAGGAGGGGCAATACGACGTCGAGGTCAAGCGCCAGGAGGCGTGCCTCGCGGCTGAGCGCGTGCGTGTCACCGAGCAGGCCCCGGCCGAGCTGACGATCCGCGTCGAGACCGGGGCGGTGCGTGGAGTCGTGATCCAGCCGGCGGGTGCGCCGCTTGCCGGAGCGCGTGCGTTCGCGGTCCGCTCTGCACCTGGCGGCAACATGGTTTCGGTTGCGCCGGTCGCGGCGGATGGGACGTTCTGCTTCGAGGCCCTGCCGGTCGGAGAACACCGCGTCCAGGTGCAGGGCGACCATCTGTCCGGGACTGCCGGCGCGATCCAGGTGCAGCCAGGACCGCACAATCCGCAGCTCGAAGTGCGCGTCGAGCGCAGGTACGTCATCGACGGGAAGATCCTCGGCGCCGAGCCGCGGCAGTACGTCGAGCTGCAGGAACGGCCCGCGGGAGCTCGCAGCGCCACGACGACCTGGGTGCGGATGGCCGAGGAGGGCGGCGGGTTCCGCTTCGGCGGACTGGAACCGGGTCGCTATCTGCTGCGCGCCTACGGGACCGACATGAAGCCGGAAGGCGCACAGGTCGAAGTCCTGTTGCGTGACGCGGACCGGACGATCGAGCTCGGTCGAGATCGTTGAGTGCAGCCGGTCGCGCGCGTTAGAACCGCGCGCAATGGATCGAGCCCCGGCTGCCGCGCCGCGCCTGGCGGTGATGATGTTCGTGCAGTTCTTCGTCTGGGGCGCGTGGTACGTCGCGGCGCCGCTGTACCTGAAGACGATTGGATTCGGGGCGCGCGACATCCTGTGGACGTACTCGGTCGGGCCGATCGCCGGGATCGTGTCGCCGCTGTTCGTCGGCTTGCTGGCGGATCGCTGGTTCCCGGTGCAGCGCGTGCTCGGCGTGCTGCACCTGCTCGGCGCCGGCGCGATGGCGATCGCGGTGGTCGGCATGCAGGCGGAGCGTCCGTCACCCGACGCGATCAACCTCGCGCTGTTCGGGCACATGCTGTGCTTCTTTCCGACACTCGCGCTCGCGAACGCGATCACGTTGCGCAACGTCGGCGAAGCCCAGCGCAGCTTCCCGTGGATCCGCGTGTTCGGCACGATCGGCTGGATCGCAGCCGGGCTGCTGGTGAATGCGCTGGCGCTGGGCGCGGCGGTCGGGATGTTCCTGCTCGCGATCGGCGCCGGCGTGGTGCTCGGGTTGTATGCGTTCACGCTGCCGCACACGCCACCGCTCGCGCGTGAGCAGCGCGGGTCGATGCGCTCGACGCTCGGGTTGGATGCGCTGGTGCTGTTGCGGAACCGGAACTTCGCCGTGTTCCTGTTCTGCTCGTTCCTGATGTGCATCCCGCTGGCGTTCTACTACCAGCTCGCGTCGCGCGCCGTCGTCGCCGCCGGGATCGAGGACATGCCGGCGACGATGACGTACGGGCAGATGTCCGAGATCCTGTTCATGGTGCTGATGCCGTTCTTCTTCGTGCGGCTCGGCATCAAGCGGATGCTGCTGGTCGCGATGGGGGCGTGGGTCGTGCGCTACGTCGCGTTCGCGATCGGGACGCCACAGGAGATCACCTGGCTGTTGCTCACCGGCGTCGTGCTGCACGGGATCTGCTACGACTTCTTCTTCGTCACCGGGCAGATCTACACCGACCGCGTCGCGCCGAACGAGATCCGCAGCCAGGCGCAGGGACTGCTCGTGTTGTTCACGCTCGGGCTCGGGATGCTGTGCGGCGCGCAGGTCGCAGGACGGATCGAGGAGCAGGCGACGCCGGCCGAGTCGCGCGTGTACGCCGACCGGGCCGAACTGCTCGGGCGGGAGATCGCGCGCTTGCGTGCGGCGGAAGGGGATCAGACCGGGCGGATCGCCACACTCGAAGTCGAGCAGACGACCGCGCTGCGCGAATCGCTGCGTCGCATGGACTGGCAGTGGATCTGGGCCGTGCCTGCAGTCAGCGCTGCGTTCGTGATGCTGCTGTTCGCGGCGGTGTTCCGGCGGGAGCGGGATGATGTGCCGGACGCGGCGGCGGACTCGGTGGCGACCGCGGGCTAGGATCGTTTCGATGTTGGTCCGCAGTGCGCTCGTGTTGATGGGTTCGCTCGCAGTCGTGGCGCAGGAGCCCACGACGCAGAGGTCCGGCGCGTCGAACGAACCGGGCGCGGAGCAGTTGATCGGTCCCGGTTGGCGCTGGGAGCTCGCGCCGGTCGTGCTGCGCGACGCGTACGCGCAGCCCAGCCAACCGGTGCGCAAGGAATGGACCGACCGCGGGCAGAGCTTCCATGCACCGTCCGGCTACCTGTTCCTCGTGCTGCCGGAGTCGCGCAAACCGACGCTATTGCACCTGCAGATGCGGGGCCTCGAACTGCAGGGGTCTGAAGTGCCGGCGTTCCGTCCGCTGCTGTTCGACGTCGATGGGAACCTCGTGTCGCCGCCGGTGACGATGTCGAGCCGCCGCCCGGAGCTCGCCGAGACGCGTTACCTGTGGAACGAAGTCGATCACGCGCGCATCGCGCGGTTTGCCGTCGGCGTGCTCGATCTCGAAGGACGACTCGCGCGCAGCGAGGTGGCGAGTGCGCGCGCGCGCGAACTCGGCGCCAGCACGCTACCGCTGCCGCGCATCGGCCAGCCGCTGCCGTTCGACCTGCCGGCGCTCGACGGGACCAGAATCCGCTCGACCGACTTCCAGAATCGCGTCGTCATCATCGATTCCTGGGCCACCTGGTGAAGCCCGTGCATCGCCAAGATGCCCGAGCTCGTGCAGCTCGGAAAAGAGTTCGGTGAGCAGGACCTGGTGATCGTCGGGATCAACTTCGACGACTCACTCGACAAGGCCAAGGCCGCGATCGAGAAGCATGGCCAGACCTGGCCGCAGGTGTTTGCGCTGGATGCGGCGAAGGGGGATGCGGAGCTGTGGGAGCAGGTGGCCGACATCGCCGGATTGCCGCGGATCCTCGTGCTGGATCGCAAGGGTGTGCTTCGGCACGACACGCGCGCGCGCGGGCTGCGCGAGCTGGTGAAGGCGCTGGTGGACGAGGGGCGCTGAGGCGTCGGGCGGGCGTCATCGCCTGCGATCGCCGTCTGGCAGCATCCAGGGCAGCGCGATGCCGACGACGAAGCCGAACAACATCCCGGTCAAGGCCAGCACCATGGCCGGTCCGCCCATCTCGTCGGTCGGCTCGCTGAAGAACGTGCCGACCAATGCGCCAACGATGCCACCGAGGATCGCCCCGCCAACCGCTGCTGCGGCCGCGAAGCAGAGCCGCTCGACGATCGTCAGGGAGGAGTCACGACGGCGGCGCCGCTTCCCTGAGCGAGTGCCAGAGTTTCCGGAACGGACAGTGCCAGAGTTTCCGGAACCGACACCGGGGAGGGGTGCGGGCTTTCCAGAGAGGCGCCGCGCGCTGGGGGCGTAGTTCTCGGGGACCCACCGACATCCGCGAACGCGAGCTCGAGTGTGCCGTGCGGGGTGCAGGCCAGCAGCGGCTTTTGAGCGCGCACGGCCAGCCAGCTAGTCATCAATAAGAACCGGGGACGGCGCTGCAGGGCGCTCTTGTGAGCCCTCACCACCCTCAGATGCTTCCGGCAATCGCCAGGCAGGAGAAGCAGATGCCCGCGACGATCAAAACTCGCAGCAGTGGATGCTCAACGCGCGGCAGTTGGGGCTGCTCACCCACGCTGCGTGTCGACGTGTTCTGCTCCAACTGCTGCATCGCAAGCACGGTCAGTGCGATCTGATCGAGCAGCCAGTTGCCACCCTTGTTGAGTAGTCTCAGAGCCACGGCGAAGAGGCCTGGGTTCCGCGCGGTGCCAAGTTCCCTCCGCTGACTAGAGCCTGATGGCAACGCCGTTGGCTGTAGCTGTACTAGAGTCGGTACGAGGCGACCGGTTCGTACATGAGCCTCGTCTTGCCAGGCGTGCGCACACAACCGTTCGCGCTCGGCGATCGCCTCTTCACGCACTCGCTGAAGCTCGGCTCGTTCGCGCTCTCGACGAGCGCGCTCCTGTTCTTGAGCTGCCTCGCGCTGCAGCTTGTCCAGACGCTTCAACCATCGCTGGTGCTCGGAGGCGGTGGCGGCGCATGCACGCCGAAGCTCCTCAGCGCGGCGCTCCGCGCGGGGTCGTTTGCGAACTTCGGCTGCTTCCAGGCGCAGCCGCTCCTTGTTCCGGCGCACGCGGTACTCGAGTTCGAATCGCTCCGGGCCCGCCGCATCGATGACTCGGCCGCAACGGTGACAGGTCAGGCTACTGCCACCTGCTCGGAAGGCCGCATCGCGCTGCGCGTTGACGTACACGCGGCCGCAGGTCGGGCACTTCGTCGGAATACCAGGGCTGCAGGACCCCTCGGCGGGCATTCGGGCAAACTCCTGGCCGGAGGATACGTGCATCGCGGCTGCCCGGCGAGCTAGTGCGCCAGCTTGCCGTCTTGAGTCTGCCGCAATGCGGTGCGGTAGGGGAGGCGGCCCACAACTGGCGCACGAAGTACGTTCGAAACGCGGGCGCGCACCTCGGTCCTGCGGTGTGGCCACTGCGCCGTACGAAGTTGGGCTGGGTTCGAGCGGCGAACCGGACCACGCGGTCCGGCGGCAGCGGTTCTCGACCGTCCGCGCATCCGTCCTGCGGGCGGAGTGAGGTCGTCGACCGAGCCGGCAGGACCGATGCGCAACTACCGCCATTCGCTGGTCGCTCGGTCCACACAACCCTCTGCCGACCGTATGCACCTGTCGCGCGCCGGCGACGACCCGTGCCTGCCTGGCCGCGACAAGGACGCCTGCTGATGGCGCCCGATCGTGACCACGATCCCCCGGGGGCAGCGGGCGTGGATAGCGTGCAGGCGGCGTGCGGCGCGGGGCGGGACTGTTTCGGGCCCCGCGACAGACGTGCGCCTCGGCTCCGGAACCCTTTTCGCGGGACGCCGCGATCTAGCGCATGGACTCGCTGCGTCTCTGGCCGATGGAGCGTCACCACGGACGCTGACAGCCATGCACGAGCGCGGCGACGGTCAGGCCGATGCCGACCCCCCAGATCACCAAGCCGATCAGTAGATCGGGAATGTCGGAACGACGGAACCTCCTGCGCACCGACGGAGCCAGCACGCGCCGGTTCGCTTCCTTCCGCGAGAGGCCCTTCTGCGGCACCTTGCGCCGATCGCCCCGCGGCGTGCCTTCGCGCACCAGCTTGGCCTGCACGGCCTTGAGGGCGCGCGGACCGAACTCGGCCGCGGGCGTCGGCCCGTACAGCGCGTGCAGCACGCGGAACGCGAGCGCGTCCGACTCGCACCGCACGGGCGCGACGTCGGCACCGTGCTTGCGCTCCAGGTGCTCCCAGTACCGCGCGATGAGAGCATCGACGGTCAGCTCCGGGCCGCCGCTGGTGCGCTTCCTCGCCTGCGCCTCGCCCGACGCCAGCCACTCGGCGATCGCACGCTGGTACGCGGCCCCGCTGTCCTTGGTGCCGTGCTTCCCGAGGTAGACGTCGCGGCCGGCGATCGTCACGACGCCGAGTCCGGTCGGCTTGTGCCGGCGGTACTTCGGGATCCTGAGCCCGCTCGGGCTCGGCTCTCTCTTCCTGTCCATGTGCAGCTCCTTGGTCGATTCCGGTAGTTACCGGCCGTTTCCGCAGGTCTCCGCTGCACTGCGCTCGCCGCAGGTACGTCCGAAGCTCGGACGTCAGCGCATGTTCGGTTGGTGGGCGATACTGGGCTCGAACCAGTGACCCCCAGCTTGTCGAGCTGGTGCTCTACCAACTGAGCTAATCGCCCTTCGTGAAGGGCCGGACCTTCTAGACGGCTCCCGCACCGCGCGCAAGAGTCTTGGCGGAGCGCGTTCTGCGCATCGCTAGAATCCGCGGCCCGCGATGACATCTGGGCTGGATCGACTGGAGGCGCCGCTGCCGCTGCCGGCGCCGGGACGCGCAACCTGCGTGCAGGGGGCGGGGTTGCAACTGGTGCTGGAGCAGGAGCGGGGCGGCCTGCGGCTGCTCAGCCACGACGGCCTCTACGAAGCAACACACCACCTGGCGAAGCCGGCGGCCGGGACGCTGCACGTGCGCTGGCTGCCGCCGCGGCACCCGATCACGATCCTGCTGCGCGAAGACGTGGTGCTCCCGCCCGGCTCGCATCTGAGCGGGTTCGTGGTTCTGCCGATGTGCGGGGAGATCCTGCTGCGCGCGAATGGTGGCACGGGTGCACCGCTGCTGGAGCTGATCCCGACGACGTTGCGCCTCGCATGGCGCAGCGGGGCTTACGGACACGAAGCGGTCGGGCATTGGATCCGCCGCTGGAACCGGCATCTGTGCACGAACGGGCTGGTGGTGCCGGTGCGGCTGGTGAACCAGACGCCGGACGTGGTGCGACCAACACGGCTGGAGCTGCCGGCTCTGCAACCGGACGGCCTCCGCCTGCTGCGCGATCAGATCGTCGCGGCGCCGCGCAGGATCCGGTTCGGCGCCCGTGGCGAGACGGAAACATCGGAGCGGCGATGGCCGCGGAGCGGCCGGCGATGAAGTGGTGCACCTGGGTGTTGTTCGTAGCGGTCAGCAGTTGCGGCGACGCGGCGGCGGATCCGCGGGTCGCACAGCTCGAGCAGCAGCTCAGCGAGATCCGCCGTCAGGCTGCACGCGAGGCGATCTCGCCGCTCGCCGATGCGATCCAGCTGCTGCAACGACAACAGCAGCTCGAGGAGAAGCGCACGGCGGCCCTCGCGGCGGAGTTCCATCAGCTCGGTTCGTGGCTGCACACGGTGGTGCCGGATGCCCAGCGCGAGGCGGTGCGCGCGCTGGAACAACGCATGACCACGCTCGAGCAGGAGTTCGCGCAGCGCCAGCAGCAACACGCGGCGGAGACAGCCTTGTTGATGCAGGCGATCGACGGCACGGTGACGCGGCTGGAGCAACTGCTGCAGAAGCTCACCGGGCCTGCGCCAGCCACGGGCGTTCCGCCGCCGGCCGACCCGGACAAACAGGATGCCGGCAGCGCTTGGCTGCTCTGGTTGTTGGTGCTGCCGCTGCTGTGGGTGTGGTGGATGGCGCGACGCCTCCCGGCGGACCCCGCGGCCGCCGTGACCCAGGCGTCGCGTGCGCCGCAGCCGGGGTCCATGGCCCGAGCTGCCGAGCCACGAGCGGCGCGCTTCAGCTTGAAGGCGACGCACCCCGACGCGCTGGTCGGTCCGCTCGCACACCGTCTCGCGCGCGAACCGCTGGTCTTGATCGAGCCGACCCCGCTGGTGCGCGCGCAAGGGGACGATCTGCTGGTCGACTTCCAGGTCGCCGGCTACGCCGCGCCCGGGACGGAGTCGCGGATCGAGGCGGAGCTACGCGGGCTCGCGCTGGAGCTGGCGCGGCGCAGTCACGGCACGGCCGCCTGAAGCGGCGCGTTCGCGCAGCCCACGGCTCCCCTCTGGACATCTACTACAGATGTAGTAGAAACCCGCGCTCCTCGAACCGATGCGCCTCAGCGACGCGGAATGGACGGTGATGGACGTGGTCTGGGACCAGGGCCAGGCCACGGCCCGCGAGGTGCAGGAGCTGGTCGCGGAGCAGACCGGCTGGGCCTACACGACGACCCGCACGCTGTTGACGCGGCTGGTGGAGAAGGGCGCGCTGCGGGAGAGCCGCCGCGGCAACGCCAGCCTGTACGAACCGAGGATCGACCGCACGTCGGCGCGGCGATCGGCGGTGCGCTCGCTGCTCGAGCGCGCGTTCCGGGGCAGCGCGGCGTCGTTCCTGCAGCACCTGGTCGCCGAGGAACGGCTCAGCGCGGCGGACCGCCGCCGCCTGCGTGAGCTGCTGGCCGAACCACCGGACGCGAAGGGGAAGGGAGGCTCGCGCGGATGAGCGAGCTGCTGGCAATGCTGGTCGTCAACTCGCTGGCGGCGCTGCCGATCGCGCTGCTCGCGTTACTGCTCGAACGGGTGGCCTGGCGCGCGGGACCAGCCTGTGTCGCCATGTTGTGGTGGAGCGTGCTGCTGCGCCTCGCGCTGCCGGCCGGGCTCGCGCAGGGCTTCGCGCCGGAACTGCTGCCGGCTGCGCTGACGGCACCGTTGACGGCACCGTTGCCGGACCTGCCCGCCGGTCCTGCGACGCTGCTCGTCGCGCTCTGGCTCGGTATTGCGCTGGTGCTGTTCGCAGGTGGGTGGCTGCGTGCCGCGCGAGCGGCGCGTCTGCTGGCACGCGAGGCAGAGGCGCCGGCACCGATGCTGGCCGCGCAGCTGCGCCGGTTGGCGGCTCGCCTGGGTCTGCGCAGCGTTCCACAGCTGTGCGTCCATCCGGATCTGACCAGTCCGCTGGTGATCGGAATCCTGCGCCCGCGCATCTTCGTCCCGGCAGCGTTGCAGAGCGCCCCGGCTGCGGTCCGCCAGGCGGCGCTCGCCCACGAGCTGGCGCACGTGCGCCGCCGCGATCCGCTGCGCAGCCTCGTCGTCGCGGCGCTGCGGACTGGCTACTGGTTCCATCCGCTGGCCTGGATCGCCGCCCGCCGCCTGCAGGAGCTTCGCGAGTTCGCATGCGACCGGATCGCGACGCAGCTCGATGGTGGCGATGCGCGGCCGTACGTGCAGGCGCTCGCTTCGTTCGCGATGGCCGGACCGGCGCACCCGCGTCCAGGGCTCGCGTGGATCACCGGGCATGCCCTGCTGACGCGCAGGATCGAGCGCCTGCTGCGCCCGCGTGTGCGCGGCGCCGGCCTCGGTCTCGCCAGCACGCTGTGCTGCCTGTTGACCGCGATCTGCTGCACGCCGCCCTGCGTCGCGCCGCCGGCGCTGCTGGATCTCCCTGGTTGTCTCCAACTCCGCTACGCCGTGCTGCAGATGCTCGCCGACGAGCAGCAGGCGGCGACGGTGATCGAACCTACACTCCACTCCGATTCCCGATGAAGATTCTGCTGATGACTGCGCTGACCGGCCTGGTCTGCGCTCCGTATCTCGTCCCGTCCCGCCCGCAAGACCCACAGCCGCAGGACCCGCAAGCCAAGGCGATGCAGGAAATGATGGGCAAGGCCAGGAAGTACATGCAGCCTGGCGAGCACCACCAGCAGCTCGAGCGCTTCCTCGGCAAGTGGAACACCGAGCTGCGCATGACGATGATGGGAAAGCAGAGCCTGCCCGAGCACGGCACCGCGGAGTTCTCTTGGCTGATGCCGGGCCGCTGGCTGAAGATGGAATCGAGCGGAACGATGATGGGGATGCCGGCGCAGACGTTCCAACTGCTCGGCTACGACAACTTCAAGCACAGCTTCGTCTCGACGTCGGTCAGCTCACTCGACACGGCGATGACGCGCGCCGAAGGGGACATGGACCCGGGCGGCAAGGCGCTGCTGCTGTACGGCACCCTCGACGAGTACCTGACCGGCGAGCACGACAAGATGGTCAAGTACGTCTGGCGCTTCCCGAGCGACGACCAGATGGTGCTCGAGATCCACGATCTCCCGATCGGCGAGCAGAACACGAAGGTGCTCGAGTTCCAGTTCAAGCGTGCCGGCTGAGGACCCTCCGATGCGGATCGAACTGACGAAACAGGTGGACGCACCGCCCGCGCGCGTGTTCGCGATCGCCAGCGACTTCGCGCACGCCGCCGAGCACGTTCGCGCGATCGAGCAGGTCGAGATCCTGACTCCCGGTCCGGTCGGCGTCGGCACGCGCTTCCGCGAGACGCGCAAGGTGTTCGGCCGCTCGCACGCCGAGACGATGGAGGTGACCGCGTTCGAGCCGCCGTCGCGCTACGTGGTCGGCTGCGAGAGCTGCGGCTGCCGCTACCGCAGCGAGTTCCGGTTCCTGCCGAAGGCCGGCGGGACCGAGATGCGGATGTCGTTCGAGGCCGAGCCGCTGACCTGGTTCGCACGGATCATGGGCTTCCTGATGCGCCCGATGGTCCGCAAGATGGTCGCCGAGTGCGCCAAGGATCTCGACGACGTCGCCGAGGTCGCGGCACGCCAGCCGGTCGCGTAGTCCGGCTGGCGCCGTCCGGCACGCCGCTATACTCCGCGCCCTTTTCGAGGACCCTAGCGCGGCCATGATCATCGGCGTTCCCAAGGAGATCAAAGAGCAGGAGAACCGCATCGGCGCCGTCCCGGCGATGGTGCACGACCTGGTCGAGGCCGGGCATCAGGTGCTCGTCGAGAGCGGTGGGGGACTCGGGGCCGGGATCCTGGACGACGACTTCGCGCGCGCTGGGGCCGAGCTCGTGGCGGACGCGCGCAGCGTCTACGGCCGCGCCGAGATGATCATCAAGGTCAAGGAGCCGCTGCCGGCCGAGTACCCGCTGATCCGTCCGGGGCAGATCCTGTTCACGTACTTCCACTTCGCCGCGAGCCGTTCGTTGACCGAGGCGATGGTCCGCTCCGGGGCGCACTGCTTCGCGTACGAGACGCTGCAGGTCGGGCGCAGCCTGCCGCTGTTGACGCCGATGAGCGAGGTCGCCGGCCGGATGTCGATCCAGGTCGGCGCGTACTACCTCGAACGGCACAACGGCGGGCGCGGCGTGCTCCTCGGCGGCGTGCCGGGAGTCGAGCCGGCGACCGTGCTAGTGCTCGGCGGGGGCTCGGTCGGCACCAACGCCGCCAAGATGGCGGCCGGCCTCGGCGCGCGCGTGATCCTGATGGACATCGACCTGGAGCGGCTGCGCTACCTGTCGGACGTCATGCCAGCGAATGTGACGCTGATGCGCAGCTCACCGTTCGCGATCCGCGAGAAGCTCCCGGATGCCGACCTCGTGGTCGGCGCGGTGCTGGTCTCCGGCGCGCGTGCGCCGATGCTGGTCCGCCGCGAGGACCTCAAGATCATGAAGGACGACGGTCCGGTCGTCGTCGACGTCGCGGTCGACCAGGGGGGCTGCATCGAAACCTGCAAGCCGACGACGCACGCTGATCCGACCTACGTCGTCGACGGCGTCGTCCACTACTGCGTCGCCAACATGCCTGGTGCGGTGCCGCGCACGTCGACGTTCGCGCTGACCAACGCAACCGGGCGTTACGCCGAGATGCTGGCGCGCCTCGGCGTTGCCGGCGCCATCGACCATCCGGAGCTCGTGACGGCGGCGAACGTGCTCGGCGGCAAGATCACGCACCGCGGAGTGGCTGCGGCGTTCGAGCTGCCGTACGTCGCACCGGCGAAAGCACTCTGACGCAGCGCGATGCCGGCTGAGGGCATCGGTCCGCTGCACGCGCTGCTGCTCGGCATCGTCGAAGGGCTGACCGAGTTCCTGCCGGTCAGCAGCACCGGGCACCTGATCGCCGTCAACCGCTGGCTCGGACACGCCGACCCGCGCTGCGAGATCGCGATCCAGATCGGCGCGATTTCGGCGATCGTCGTGCTGTACCGCGCACGGCTGCTTGGGGCGCTGTCCGACCTGCGCCATGCACCCGGACGCAATCTGCTCGTGCTGCTCGCCGTCGCTGCGCTGCCAGCGAGCGTGGTAGGCCTGTTCGCCGGCGAGGTCCTCGATCGCCTGTTCACGGTTCCGGTCGTCGCCGTGGCGACCATGGCGGGCGGACTCCTGCTGTGGATCCTCGAACTCTGGCTGCAGCGCCGTGCGCGCCACGGCGAACCGCCGCGGCGCGAGCTCGAGCGGATCGGCCTGCGCCAGGCGATCGCGATCGGCCTGATGCAGTGCCTGGCGTTGATCCCGGGCACGAGCCGCTCCGGCGCCACGATCGCCGGCGCGTTGCTGGTCGGCTGCACGCGTCCGGCCGCGGCGGAGTTCTCGTTCCTGCTCGGGATCCCGATCCTCTACGGCGCCTGCCTGCTCGAGTTGCTCGGCAGCGAGGCGCCGCGCCACGGCGCGACCGGGAGCGAGCTGCTGCTCGCGACGGGAGCTGCGTTCGTGACCGCGCTGCTGGTCGTGAAGCCGTTCGTGCGCTTCCTGCAGCAGCACACGTTCGTGCCGTTCGCGATCTACCGCTTGCTGTTCGGCGCGCTGCTGCTGTGGCTGTGGGCGACCGGTGCGTTCGCCGGCGCGGACTTCCGGTAGCCGAGCTGCTTCAACACCGCAAGCACCTCGCTCCAGCCGGGAAACGGCCGTTGAAACGTGCGGCGGTACTCGTCGACGGCAGCGATGAACTCGAGCACGTCCGGGTCCACCTCGAGGTCGACCGGCGCCGGGGCCGAGCGCCGGGTCGGCTTCTTGTGCTGCTTTGGTGCCTTCGGCGCACTGGATGCCGGGGTCTTCTTGGGCTTGGCCGCAGCCATGAGACCGAGATCGGCATCAGCCCAGGGCCAGCTTGATTCCAGCCTCCGTCACCGGGGAGATCAGGCCGCGGTCGGTCACGAGCCCGCGCAGCAGCCGCGCTGGCGTGATGTCGAACGCCGGGTTGCGCGCCGCCGTGGCGGCTGCCGCGATGCGCCGGTCACCGCAGTGCAGGATCTCGTCCGGATCGCGCTGCTCGATCTCGATCCGGCTGCCGTCCGGCGTGTCGACGTCGAACGTGCTGGCCGGCGCGGCGACGTACATCGGCACCCCGTGCGCTGCCGCCGCGAGGGCGAGTCCATAGGTCCCGACCTTGTTGGCGACGTCGCCGTTCGCGGCGATCCGGTCGGCACCGGTCACGACGAGGGTGACCTCGCCGCGCGCGATCAGTCCGGCCGCGGCCGAATCGGCGATGACTTCGACCGGAATCCCGGCCGCGCGCAGCTCGAGCGCGGTCAGCCGCGCCCCTTGCAGCAGCGGCCGCGTCTCATCGGCCAGGACGCGAAAGCGCGTGCCGCGGCGCCAGGCTTCGTACAACGGCGCGAGCGCGGTCCCCTCACCGGCCGTCGCGAGGCGCCCGGCATTGCAGTGCGTCAGCACGGTGCCGCCTTCCGGGACCAGCTCGGCGCCATGCCGGCCGATCGCCGCGCACGCGGCGGTGTCCTCGGAGTGGATCGCGCGGGCTTCGGCGAGCAGCGCAGGCAGCGAAGGCTCGCGGGCGGCGCGCGCCTGCAGCCGGCGCACGGCCCAGCCGAGGTTGACCGCTGTCGGCCGAGCTCCGATCGCGAGTTCGGCGAGCTGGGCCAGCGCCGGCGCGAACGGCCGGCCGGCGGCGAGCGCCCGCCGCATCCCGAGCACGAGGCCGTACGCGGCGGCTACGCCGATCGCCGGAGCACCCCGCACGGCGAGCCGGCGGATCGCGTCGACGACCTCTTCGAGGTCTTGCGGCTGGACCAGCGCGATCGTGTCCGGCAGCCGCGTCTGGTCGAGCAGCTCGAGCCGCCCGTCCGGCCCGCCGTGCCACGCAATCGTCGGCGGCAGGTTCAGCAGGGCCTCCGGCGCGTCAACAACCGAACCGTTCGCGGACGGCGCGGTCCTTCTCGAGCACCTTGTCGCGGTCGGCATCGCGCCGCTGCGCCAGGCGCTCCGCCAACACACGATCCGACAGCGCCAGGATCCGCGCGGCATAGAGCGCCGCGTTGACGGCGGCTGCCTTGCCGATCCCGGTCGCCGCGACCGGGATCCCGGGCGGCATCATGACCGTCGACCACAGCGCGTCCTCGCCGCGCATCGGGCCGGCGTCGATCGGAATCCCGATGACCGGGCGCAGCGTGTGCGCCGCGACGACGCCGGCGAGGTGCGCGGACATCCCGGCGGCGGCGAGGAACACCTGCACGCCGGAACCCTCGGCCTCGCGCAGGAACTCGAGCACCTGCGCCGGAGTCCGGTGTGCCGACAGCACGCGCACGTGGCAACCGATACCGAGCTCCTGCAGCACGGCGATCCCGCCTTCGAGGATCGGCAGGTCGTTGTCGGACCCCATCAGGATCGCGACCGGGCGGTTCGTCGGCGGGGTACGGGTCATCGCGTCAGCGGGTCAGGCGGTCCTGGATGTCGGCATAGGTCGCCGCGGTGCGCGCGACGATCTCCGCCGGCAGCGGTGGGGGTGGCGGCTGCCGGTTCCACTCGAGACCGGCGAGGTAGTCGCGCAGTACCTGCTTGTCATAGCTGGTCGGCTTGCCACCTGGGCGCACCTCGGATGCCGGCCAGAACCGGCTGCTGTCCGGGGTCAGGCACTCGTCGATCAGGATCAGCGAGCCGTCGGCGATCCCGAACTCGAACTTCGTGTCGGCGATCACGATGCCCCGCTCACGCGCGTAGTCGCGCCCTGAGGTGTACAGCGCGAGGGCAGCGTCACGCGCACGTGTCGCGACGTCGCGTCCCAGCAGATCCACGACGCGTGCGAACGAGATCGGCTGGTCGTGGCCGGTCTCCGCCTTGGTCGTCGGCGTCAGGATCGCCGGTTCGATCTGGCTCGCGTGCAGCAGGCCTTTGGGCAGGGCGACCCCCGACACGCTCCCTTCGCGCTGGTAGTCGTTCCAGCCGCTGCCGGTCAGGTAGCCGCGCACGACCCATTCGATCGGCAGCGGCTTCGCCTTGCGGCAGCGCATGACGCGACCGCGCAGCGTGGCGTGCGCACTCTTGGGAATCTCCGCCATCGCGGCCACGTCGGTGGCGAGCATGTGGTTCGGCGCGATCCCGCGCAGGCGGTCGAACCAGAACGCAGAGACCGCGGTCAACACGGCTCCCTTGCCCGGAATCCCCTCCGCCATGACGACATCGAACGCGGAGATGCGGTCGGTAGTCACGAGCAGCAGGTCGTCACCGATCTCGTAGACGTCGCGGACTTTCCCGCTGCGCAGCTTGCGCAGGAACGGCAGATCCGTGGACAGCAGTGGTGGCGCAGCCATCATCGTCGGAACCGTCTTCGGCGCGGGAGTCTAGGCGCCGGCCGCGGATGGGCAACGATCTCCGCGCGCGTTCCTGCAACTGCGCGTCGCGTCGATGCCGAGGAGGCGCGACGCCGTCCGGCGGTCGCCACAGTCGGCCGAACGCAGCGGGGCCTTGGGAACAGGCTCGCCGGTCACTTGGCGGCGGGTGCCGCCCGCAGCGCGACGAACAGGTTCAGCTCGGGTGGCTTGCCGCCGGTGCGCTGCTCGACGACATGATCCGCCAGCACGATGGTCCGGTAGTCGGTATCGGCCGCGCCGCCCCAGGTCTCGTTGGTGCCGTCGACCTTGATCACCAGCGCGCCATCGTCGGCGAGGGTCAGGCTGCCGGTATAGACGAAGTCCACATCGCCAGCCCCGGTCGCTTCGATCCGGAACGCGCCCTTGTCGTTGATGACCAAGGTGCCGGTTGCGGCGTCGGTGCCGGACCGGGCGGGGTTCACGAACAGCGTGTGGGCGCCGAGCCAGTACGTCCCGGCGAGCTTGGCCAACTCCCCTTTGGCAGCGCGCTTGCGGATCAGGACCAGCAGCCCGGCTTCGCCGTCCGTCTCGTCTTCGTCCAGGCCGACCGCCAGGTTTGCGATCGCGCTCGCGAGGAACACGCGCTCGTCCTTCTCCTGCGCGTCTTCGTAGGTCACCGCGAGGTCGATCCGGCCGTCCTCGAACGACTTGACCGTCCCGCTGAACGTCAGGCTCGCCTTCGTCGATTCGATCCCTTTGCCGGCCGTGATCTTGCCGGCGGCATCCACGGTCAGCGTGCCGGCGACCGTACGGCCGACGTTGTCCGGCGACTGCACGACCGACTTCGAGAAGATCACGTGCTGCGAGAACAGGTGCCAGTCGCCCTGCAGGCTGCCGGTCCCGCGCACGACCGGCAGGCCGAAGAACAACCCGACCGACGTGGCCGTGTTGTCCGTGAACCGGTCCGTGAAGAAGTACGCCCCGGTGTCTCCATCCAACCCGTAGCCGCCTGCATAGCGCGCGCTGGGCAAATTGGAGCCGCGCGGCACGATGACGGCAAAACTCCCGGTCTTGGCCAGTTGATACGCCGCCGCGCCGCTCGTGCTCGTGCCCCGGCCGATCTTGTAGTTGCCATCGTCCCCGAGGATCAGCGTCCCGCGATCGCTGCCGACCGACGCCGGCGGGATCGGGAACTGCGGGAACGCCCGCGTGCCGAGCAGCCCGACCAGGTAGTGCGTCCGGCTCAGCGTGACCTCGGAGCTGGACTTGACTTCCTTCCCGCCCTCGGCACAGGCCGCGAGCGAGAGGCAGGCGAGCAGAAGAGAAGGAGCGCGCAGCGCGTGGTGCATCGGTAGGGGACCCAGGCGAGGGGGAGAAGTGTAGCGAGGGGCCTGCAGCCGGCCAGACGGGGTATCGACGCAGATCCGTTGTACGCTGAAGGCGCGCTGGAGTCGGGATCCTGTTTGCTCCTGCGCAGCTGGGCATGCGTGCCGTCGGTGAGCGTCGCCGCCACAGCGGCGTGAGGGCCGCTGGTTTCGCAGCGTCGTGGTCGCCGCGTCGCGGCGATGAGAGAACTGTCACCAGCGCGGCGCGGTCGTTAGCCTGCGCGCTTGGCATCCGGGCGCGACACGGTATCGATCGGGGTCCTGTCCGCGCTCGCGGCGTGCGCCACCCAACCGCGATTCGACGGCCCGCTGCCGGTGCGCAGCCAACACCCGGCGCAGCTGGCGGTCCTGCAGATCGCACCCCAACCGGTGACGCCGCCGGGGCCCTGGCAAGCGGAGCTGCGGCTCGACACCGCGTACTCGAGCCTGTTCCTCGGCGGCCAGGGCGGCGGCAACGACTTCTACATGGATGGTGAGCTGGCGCGTTCGGCGGCGCGCATGCGCTACGGGCTCGGCAACGGGCTCGAGTTCGGGTTCGAGCTGGCGGCGATCCACAGCGGCGGCGGCTTCCTGGACGAGTTCATCATCGACTGGCACGAGTTCTGGGGCTTCCCGGACCAGGGGCGCGAGCAGGCACCGAAGGACGCGTTCCTCGTGCAGGCGCGCGAGCAGGGTGACGTCGTCTACACGATGCAGCGGGAGAACTGGACGCTGTGCGACATCCCGCTGACGTTCGGCTGGGCGCCGGTCGTGCCGACCGCTGAGCGGCCGTACGGCTTCAAGCTGACGGCGGCGGCCGACGCGCCGACCGGCAACGACGCGCGCGGCTACGGCAGCGGCGACTGGGAGTTCGCGCTCGGCGCGCATGCCGAGCTCTGGACCGGCGCGGTCGCCTGGACGGGGCATGTCCAACACACGCTCGCGGAGACGCCGCGCCCAGGCCGGGACCTGGGGTTCGAATTCGCGGACGTGACGGCTGCGGGCCTGGCGGCGCAGATCGCGCTCGACGACACGTGGACCCTGCTCGGGCAGGTCTCGTTCGAGACGTCGACGCTGCGCCGACTGGGATTCATCGAGGCGGAGCGGGACCAGTGGCTGCTGTGGGTCGGCACCCGGGCGCGGCTGACCGACCGGATCGGGTTCGAGCTGGTCGTCGGCGAGGACCTGGAGGGACGCGTGGCGCCGGACTTCACGGCGTACGCGTCGTTCGTGCTGTCGCTCGGTGGCAGCGGCGGCCGGGCGGCCGGGACCGTGCCGTAGGGATCCAGGGTCGACGCAGGTGCGGATGTCCAGAGGCGGCGCGGCCTGGCGATGCTTCACATAACGACCATTATCGGAATGAAGAGCCGGCTCCCCCTCGTGCCTCCCCTGGGGTCAGTCCGCCCTCTCTCCCGGGTCCGCCTGCACACCTTGAGGTGATGCCCGACACCGCGTAGCTGCAGCGTTCCACCGCCGAGCCGGACCGGCTCCGCGGCACCACCATCAACCTCCGTCCGGCAAGGACTTCCATGCACCCGATCCGTCCCTCCCTCCTCGCAGCTGCCTGCTGCGCAGCCGCCGGCCTGCTCCCGGCCCAGACCTCGTTCATCTCGCCGGTGACTGCTTCCGCTGCGGCCGGCTCCACGCAGAACTCGTTCCCGTGGGCCAGCGGCGTGGTCCGCCGCTACCAGCAGATCCACTCCGACATCACGATGGCCGGCGCGATCAAGAGCCTCGCGACCCGGGTCAACGAGAACACGACCAACTACACCGGCACCGCCACGCTCGACCTCGAGATGTTCATGGGTCAGGCGGCGACCGGCTACGACGGGATCTCGCAGATCTTCGACAACAACTACCTCGCGCAGACCAAGACGAAGGTACTGACGCGCAAGATCGTGACGCTCGGGCCACAGGGTCAGAACACGACGCCGATCGGCGTGTTCACGAACATGACGATCCTGTTCGACACACCATTCCCGTATGCCCCGACCCAGTCGCTGATCTGGGAAGCGGTCGTCTACCAGAACACCATCGTGACGAGCTTCGGCGCGTCCGATGCCGACGTCTCGACGATGACGAGCGGCACGCTGACGACGACCGGCACCGGCTGCATTGCAACGGGCCGCACCGCGGCCATGACGCAGAGCGCGTTCATCCAGGACATGGGCGGCGCGTTGAGCTACGCGGTCGGGACGACCAACGGTCCGTCGTCGGCACCGGTCGTCCTGTCGATCGGCGGCACGAATCCGAACATCATGGTCCCCGGCATCATCTGCGGCGGGCTCTACACCGATCTGCTCATGAGCTTCGCGATCGGCACGACGACTGCTGCCGGCGCGATTCCCAACACCGAAGGTATCGGCGTGTCGATGCCGAACACGATCGGCGGCCTGGTCTTCTACTCGCAGCAGCACGCGATCGACCCGGGACTCAGCGAGTACTTCAAGCTGGCGAACTCGAACGGCCAGCAGGTGACGGTGCCGATGCCGAACCTGACGAAGTCGGTCAAGGTCTCGCGCATGACCAACAATGCCGGCGGCGCGACCGCAGTCAGCGGGCTGCGGTTCAGCGGGAGCTCGATCGGTCACGGCCTCGTGATCCGCTTCGACTTCTGATCAGCCCACGCAATGCGCCGCGCCACGGACTCCGTGGCGCGGTCCAGCGCTCGGGTGTCGGCTCGGAACCCGGGCCGGACGGTCCCCGACCGACGGCCCCCGCCGACCTGCAAGGGCTCGTCTCGCGGAAGAGCACGATCCGGCCGTAGCACCGCGACAGCCGCTCACCGGCAGCACGATCGGCTGCTACTTGGTCCGGCGCTCCGACGCATGAAGCACCGCCTCCGGCGGATGCACGCTGGAGGAGTCTCCTGTGGACAAGGCCTGTCCGTCAGGGAGGCCCCTGGTATGGTGGCCCCGTTCCGGACTCCCGGTCCGCGAACGGCTTCCTACCGGCCCGTCCCCCGATCGGCCGGCTCCACCCATCTCTCGAGGCTATTCCATGCATCCGATCCTTCCTGCGGCCGTCGTGGCCACTGCATTCTCATTGGCGGTCGCGGACGCGACTGCCCAGACCTCGCAGGTTTCGCCGGCTACGGCCGCCACGACCGAGGGCAACGGTTCCAACGGGTTCCCGTGGACCAGCAGCACGGTCCGCCGTTACCAGCAGGTCCACTCCGATCTGACCACTGCCGTGTTCAAGAGCATGGCGTTCCGCGCCAACGGCAACAGCAGCAACTACACCGGCACGCGCGCCATCGATGTCGAGATGTTCATGGGCCGTTCGCTCGGCTACGACCGCATCTCCCGCGTGTTCGATCAGAACTACCTGCCGAACTCGAAGATGCAGGTGCTCAAGCGCCAAGTCATCAACATGGGGCCGCAGGGCCAGAATTCGACACCTGGCACGTTCAACGGCACGCTGATCAAGTTCGACCAGCCGTTCCCGTACCCGGCCGCGGACTCGCTGGTCTGGGAAGCGGTGGTCTACAGCAACACGGTGTCCGGCTCGTTCGGCACGATCGACGTCGATGGCGTGACGACCGTCGCCGGGACGCTGAGCACGACCGGCACCGGTTGCGTCGCGACCGGTCGCAGCAGCGCGATGGCGCAGAGCGCGTTCATGCACGGGCGCGGCGCGGCGATCGCGTATGGCGTCGGTTGCACCAACGGCCCGAGCAGTGCTCCGGTCGTGATCTCGATCGGCGCCACGAACCCGAACGTGGTCCTGCCCGGCATCATCTGCGGTGGGCTCTACACCGACCTGCTGATGAGCTTCCCGGTCGGCACGACGAGTGCGACCGGCACGATCAGCAACGGCGAGGGCTTCGCCTTCGTCCACCCGAACACGCTCGGCGGCCTGATGTTCTACTCGCAGCTGCACGCGATCGATCCGGGCCTCAGCGAGCTGATCAAGATCGCCAACTCGAACGGGCAGCAGGTCACGGTGCCGATGCCGGATCTCAGCAAGGTCGTCAAGGCCTCGCGCATGCACAACAACGCCGGCGGCACGACGGCGACCGAGGGGATCCTGTGGTCTTCGGGCACGTCGATCAGCTACGCGCTGGTCTGCCGGTTCGACAGCTGACGCGCGCAGGCACCTGACCGGAGGCTGGCGGCGCGCTCAGCCGCGCGTCGCCGCCGCCTTCTTCTTCTTGCCGCCGTCGGTCCCGGCCTTCGTGCCGGGCGCAGTCGTCGCGAGC
The DNA here is from genome assembly GCA_964483245.1 of uncultured candidatus Brocadiaceae bacterium. Taxonomy (GTDB): domain Bacteria; phylum Planctomycetota; class UBA1135; order UBA1135; family UBA2386; genus CAZABP01. The sequence continues at coordinate 49,498 of CAZABP010000032.1, forward strand.
TTGCCGAGCATGTCGGCGAGCGCGACTTGCAGGCTGGTGAAGCCGGCGTAGTGCACGGTCCGCGCCGGTAGTCCCTGCTTGCGCGCGAGGTCGAGCGCCGGCTCGGTTGCCTCGTGGCGGTTCCAGTGCAGCAGGACCAGCAGGTCCAGGCCGGCCGAGACCCGCTCGGCGATCGTCTGCACCGTCTTCTGCGGTGAGGTGTAGTTCGCCATCAGCCACTCGCCGGCGAAACCCCAGTCCTTGGCGAGCTGCTCGAACCGGGGGTGGTGGCGCCGCTGCCGTTCGTTGCCGCCGACGACCAGGATGCGCGGCGGCCGCCCGAGGACCTGCGCCGCGGCGGCGGCTGGCGCGTCGGGGATGGCCGGGTCCTCGTCCTGCAGCGCGAGCAGCTTCTCGATCTCGACCAGGTCCTCGCGCACGAGGTCCGGCTGCCGGATCGCGACTTCCTGCAGGATCCCGAGTGCTTCCTGCAGCGACTCGACGTCCTTGCGTGCGCGCAGCGACCGCGCGATCTGGGCCTGCAGCGCAGCCTTCTCGTAGTCGCGGTTCTCCATCTCTTCGTACAGCGCGACGAGCTCGCACTTGATCTCGAGATGGTCGAGCGCCTGGCCGACGAACGCTTCGTTCTTCAACAGCGACTCCAGCTGCTCGGCGGCACCGCGCTGCAGCAGCAGGTCGCGCATCTCGTGGAACACGTCGCGCGCCTTGGTCCGGCTGCCCTGCATGTTGTGCGCGGTCACGAGCACCCGCATCGCCTCGATCCGTTGGTCCAGATCCACGGCGATCTGCAGCACGCGCTCGGCGGCGCGCGCGGCCGGCTCGGCCTCACCGAGCCCCAGATACTCGAGTGCAACGAACAGGATCTGTTCGGCCGCCGTGCCGCGGCCGACGTCGACGCGGTCGAGGAACTTCAGCGCGGTCTTGCGGCTGAGCTGCTTCAGCGCCTCGTGGACCGGGTAGAAGCTCTCGAGATCCGGCGTGACGTGATCCAGCGCCTGATCCATCAGCTGCACGGCGCGCGCCGTCTCGGTCTTGTCGCCGCCGGCGAGGATCGCGGCGGCGAGGAAGAACGCGGTCCGCTTGACCAGCGCTTCGTTCGGCTGCGGCGCGCGCCCGAGCCCCTCATGTGCGGCCGCCAGCCAGCGCTGCCCCGCGGCATGATCGCCTGCTTCGTAGGCGAGGATCCCGGCGCAGAACGCCGCCTCGGGCATGACCGCCCCGAGCTCCGGCTTCGTCGCGGCGAGCCACTCCTGCGCCGCTGTGCGCTCGGTCCGGGTGGGCAGCGGCTCGAGATCCACGAAGTCGTGCAGGCGCAGCAGCGCCAGGGTCCCGTAGGCGAGCACCTGGCCCTGGATCCTGGACTCCGGTGGCGCCAGCGGCAGCGCGTGGCGCAGCCCCGCCATCGCCTGCTCGAAGTCACTGCCGCCGAGCCGGCAGCGCGCCAGCGCCGTGTGGTAACGCGCCTGCACGTCGTGCGGCAGGCGGCCGAACGCAGCCAGCGCCATGACGTGCTCGAGTACCCGCGCCGTGCGTCCGTCCAGTCCGGCTGCGTCACGCCGCTCGATGCGACTCAGCAGATCGGTGACCGCGGCGTCCAGGATCGACTCGTACTCCCCGTGCTCGGCGCCGAGGAACGACAGCGCATGCACGGCGAGCTCCAGCTCACCGCACCAGAACAGCGAACGGATCACGATTGGCAGACTCGCACGCGCCATCCGGGGATCGCGCAGCAGATCGACCAACAGGCTCGGATCGCGCAGCAGGTCGGCGACCCACTCGCGCTCGCCGCGCCGGTCGTGACCACGGATCCGGCCGAACAGGTACCAGCGTGCTGGCTCCCCTGCCGGCGCCTCCGGCAGCTCGAGGCCGAGCAGCGTGCGCGCGTAGCCGAGCAGGAACCAGGTCCCGGCGCGCGCCGGTGACATCTCGTGCAACTCGAGCAGCAGCCGGCGCACCTCGTCGCTGCGCCCGTCGCCGTTCTCGCACGCATGCACCTGCTGCAACAGCAGGCGGTCGAGCGCAGTCTCGAAGGCCATCCCGTTATCCCCCACCCCCCTATCGGTCGCCGTCCCCCTCGCCCTTGTCTGGCGCGGAACGGCTTCGCCCGGCGCGCGTCAGCCGCCGAACAGCGCTTCGACGGCGCCGGGCAGCACGACCGCGATGCCATCGATCTCCGGCTCGCCATGCGTGCCGCGCCGCACCCCGGCCACGAGCAGATCGCCGGCACGCAGACCAGGAGCGCTCAACGGAACCTCCCACTGCTCCTGGCGCGGACCGCCCGCCACCTCGAAGTGATCCGGCGCCACCGCCGTCACGCGCAGCAGGTCGCCCGGACTGCGACCGGGCGGGCGCTCGCCCGCGAGCGCGACCCCGGCGCGGTGCACGCGATCGAGCTGGTCGATCCACGCCTGCTGCGCCTCGGCGACCGCCGGCCGCAGCGCGTACCCCTGCGTCTCCTCGGCCCACTCGTAGAACCGGCGCAACGTGTCCCACGCCGCCTGCACTGCCTGCACGCGGGCACCCGCCGGACGCGCCAGATAGATCTGCACCAGGAACCGGACCAGGTCGCTGCCCCCGATCTGCTCGAGATCGAGCACCGGCGTTGGGGACGTTCGCTGTTGGTCATGGAAGCCGGCGAGGATCGCGGCGTCCGGACCTTCCTCGCGACCGGTCTCCCACAGGAACTCCTGGATCAGCGATGCGAGATCCCCCTCGGCGGCTTCGAGCGCCTCGATCCCGTCGCCGTCCTCGTCATCCTCCGCGTCTGCGTCGTCAAGATGCGGCTCGTCGTCGTCGCCGAGCGTCCGGTCGATCTCGTCGAACAGCGCTTCGAGGTCCTCGTGGTTGCGCAGCCCTTCCTCCAGCCGCTCGGCGAGCGCCGCACCGAGTGGCTTGCCGGCCGCCGGCGGACGGGCTGGTGGCGGGGGCTCCTCGCCAGCGGCTGCGAGACGGGTCTGGTACTGCTGCCAGATCTCGAGCAGCAGATCCCGTGCATGCGTCAGATCGACTTCGCTGTCGAACGCAAGCTGCTCGAGGAACGGCCCGACCACACGCCCGGGCCGCGCTTCGGCGCGCAGCGCAATGAGCAGGGCTTCCGCCTCGTCCGGATCCCGTCCGGCTGCCGTCAGCAGAGTGGCTAGGTCTGCTTCGAGATGCTCGATCGGTCGAGTTGCAGACGCGACGTCGGGACCCTGCTGGAACCAGATCCGCTCGATCTCTGCCTGCGCGAGCCGGCGCTGCGGGGTGAGGTTGCGGTAGTCGCGCTCGAACGCAGCCGCCAACTCGCGGGCATCGCGGCTGACTCCGGCACCAGCCGAGACCGAGTAGCGCCCGTCGCGCTCCGGATAGAGCCGGCCCACCAGCAGATCGCCGACCTCGAGCCGGTGACCGTGCAGCGCGAGGTCGTACTTCGCGCGGTCCTGCAGGTCGCGCAGGCGCGCCTCGCCGCCACCCGCGACCTCGACCAGGAACACGCCGGCCAGCGACTCGTGCAGTTCGTGCATCAGCTCGGGGGCGAGCGCGACGAGGACGGTTGTGCCCAACACCTCGCTCGGTCGTTCGAGCAGGTACCACTCGTAGAAGCGGATCGTCTCAGCTTCCGCTTGCGGACCCAGCTCCGGCAGCGGTCGCACTGCCGAGCCGGTGAACTCGCGCCACGCGCGCGCACTCTCGCTGCGCAGACGCGGCTCGCGGAGCGCCTCCGCTTGCAGGCGCTGCAACAGCTCACCCGGATCCCGGTCTCGTGGTTCCTCGTTCAATGCCGCCAATTCGAAAGAGTCAGCCTGCAGTTGCGCAATCGCGCGCGAACATAGCAGAATCCCCCACAACGCATGTACCCGCACCTCGCCATGCAGGACGCCGAACCCGGGCTGCTCGCCCAGCTCGGCTGGGTCGATCTCACCGCGCTCGCGATCCTGGCCGTGTTCCTCGTGCTCGGACTGTTCCGCGGCTTCGTGTGGCAGCTCAGCCGCATCGTGACGCTGGTGCTCGCCTACATCTGTGCCGGCACCTGGGGACAAGCCATCGCAGTCGAGATCCGGCCGTGGTTCTCGCCCGACCTGCCGCCGGAGCTGCCGCTGTATCTGGCCTACTTCGCGCTGTTCCTGGGCGTGCTGATCGTCGTCAGCCTGATCGCGCACCTGCTCGACCGCTTCATCGATCGCACCGGACTGTCGTTCTACAACCGGGTCGGCGGTGGGCTGCTCGGGATCGCGACCGGCGTCGCCCTCGTGATCGCGATGCTCGGTGCGATCCTGATGTTCTTCGGCCAGCAAGGCCCGGTCGTGCAGGCGGCCGAGAACTCGCACGCGTTGCGGTACGGCCGCCAGGTCGTCGGTGCATTCGGTGGGCTCGTGCCGCACGAGATCCGCGAGGTCTACGGCCTGGAGCAGGGCAGCGGCGTCGAGGGGCCGCTCGACGCGCCGGCAGACGGACAGCAGCCGCTCGCTCCGGATCCGCTGCACCCCGAGAACGCGATCCCGCCACCGCCCCCGAGCGTGATGCCGGACCAGGGACCGCCGAAGGAGGGCACGCCGCCGCGCGACGGTTCGCAGCCGCAAGCGCCGCCCGAGACGCCACCACAGACGCCGCCGACCTCCCGCCGCAACGGGCGCTAAGCTGCGGCCGTGCTGGGGGCGCCCGCGAACGGGCTGAGATGCACCCCTCGAACCTGATCCGGGTCATGCCGGCGTAGGAAAGCAGTCATGGCGAAGAACGAGAGCGCACCGCGGCAGCCATTGCCGCCGTTCGAACAGAGTTTCCCCGCGAGCGAGAAGGTGCTCGCACCGGCCGCAGCCGATGGACCGCAGGTCCCGCAGCGCCGGATCCACCTGACCGACGGTGGCACGTTCGACGTCTACGACACGACCGGCCCGCAGGGGCACGACGTCCGTCGCGGGCTGCCTGCGGCCCGCGAGCCGTGGATCCGCCGCCGCCTGGCGGCCGGTCGCGACAACGTGACGCAGCTGCACTACGCGCGCCGCGGGCTCGTGACCGAGGAGATGCGGTTCGTCGCGATCCGCGAAGGCGTGGAGCCGGAGTTCGTCCGCAGCGAGATCGCGCGCGGGCGTGCGATCATCCCGGCCAACATCCGGCACCCGGAGCTCGAGCCGATGATCATCGGGCGCAACTTCCTGGTGAAGGTGAACGCCAACATCGGCAACTCGGCGATCTCCTCCTCGATCGAGGAGGAGGTGGAGAAGCTGCAGTGGGCGATCCGCTGGGGCGCCGACACGGTCATGGATCTGTCGACCGGCAAGCAGCTGCACGAAACACGGGAGTGGATCCTGCGCAACTCGCCGGTGCCGATCGGGACCGTCCCGATCTACGAGGCGCTCGAGCGCGTCGAGGGGCGCGTCGAGGAGCTCGACATCGACCTGTTCCTGGACATCCTCGAAGAGCAGGCCCGGCAGGGCGTCGACTACTTCACGATCCACGCCGGCGTGCGGCTCGCGCATGTGCCGCTGACGGCGGAGCGCGTCACCGGGATCGTGTCACGCGGCGGCTCGATCATGGCGAAGTGGTGCCTCGCGCATCACAAAGAGAACTTCCTGTACACGCACTTCGCGCGGATCTGCGAG
>CAZABP010000033.1:0-34467 GCA_964483245.1 uncultured candidatus Brocadiaceae bacterium
TCCGACAGTGGTTACCGCCACGAGAGTGGGGCTGAGATGCGAAGGTGTACAGCTGAAGGCTGGGCGAAGTTTGCATCTCAATCGATTCATGGGATTCGTACCGAACTGGCGCAATGCTACGCGCTGGGAAACCGCTACGGCCGCATTTTGGCGAATTGGCGTTTCGGGTTGGGCGCTGACCAGGAACGCGTCAGTCGCTGAGGCTGTAAGCGGTGGTCAGCTATACCAGATGATTACGCGGTAGTCCCACTGAGCAGAGGCATGTGAATGCATGAGCAAAGATTGCGAAATGCAAGCGGTGGGAGACCAGCAGACGTTCATGATCGGCGATTCGGGCTGCCGCGAGGTGCAACGTCACGATCTGCCTATAGGCAAGCCCCATAACGAGCGCATGTGGGGAGGCGCCGTCATTTGTGCCGGCCGCGACAACGGGGCGGGGCAGTATGTTTGCACAGCACGGGTGAGCATACTTGAACACGAAGGTGACGACGCGTCCGGCAAGGAATGTGGGACTGTTTTGGCTGAGTACGCGCCCGATGCTGATTACGCAATGGTGTTTGAAGGCTTGTGGAATCTGCGAACTGGCTCGGTTGTCTTGCGTGCGGCGGGAGAAAGCTTGGAGAGAATCCCACGTGAGTCTTTCGAACAGACGTCGATTCGTCCTGGGGTATATTTAGCAGTGGTTGCTGTGCTTGATGCGGAGAAGACGCGCTTACGGCATGTGCACCGGAGCCTAAGTCGCACACAGTACTTAGTGGCTTTTTGGCTTCACGGCGTCATTGCTGCGAGTTGGATCACTGTTATAACTGGGGTTCCGGGCGTGCTACTGCTTGGACTTGGGAGTGGCCGGTTTGCGGCTGCCCTGGATTTGCTAGTTGCTGTGGGCCCGTGGGTTGCTGCAGTTGCTCTCCTAGGAGTTGTTGCACAGAGGAAGCTCGCAGTATTGCGCGGGTTTACGCATGCTGCGGAAGCCGCGCATCAGATAGTAGAGCAGGCGGCGGATGTGATTGTGCGACTGCGGCGCGCGCCGATGCGGCTTGCGACGAGTAGTAGCGATGCAGCGATAGTCGTTTGATCTTTGCCCGTAGTGTCCCGCGAGTCGTGGATCCACGACGTGACCTACGACGAGGACGATGGTGCGTGACAGTGTGATCCGTACACCGGGCCAACACCTGAGGGCGAGGCCGCCCTGGAGTCGTTGGAGGAAAGCGTGCGGCGTGGCCCCTCGATCGCTGCGTTGAGCGATCTCCCGGAGGGGTCGTGCGCATGGCGCGATACGCCGGGCGGTGAATGGAATCGGAGCTCCAAGGCCGCTCTACGGCGGCGTGCCGAGTCGTGAGGCATGCTCAAGTTCCTGGACGTTGACGCCAACCGGGTGCTGGACCTGGCAGCCCGCTCCGCGGCCGGCGAGGGCATCACCTCGCTGCACATCCTCGCCGCGCTGTGGCACGTCATCCCGGAAGTCCGGGCGTTCGTGGAGCGCACGGAGCACGCATCGTCAGCCGCAGCCGAGCTGAGGCGGCTCGCTGCCCGGTGCGTGGATTGCGGCGATGCAGAGATGGTGTTCCGGCCGGACGGCAAGCGGGCGCTGGAGGCCGCGCTCAGCGAGGAGGATCCGCCTGTCACCCCGCGCGGGCTGCTGCTGGGTCTGCTGAGCAGCAGGCTGGAGGCGCATGCTGCGCTGCAGGCGCTGGGGTTGCGGCGGGACCGAATGGTCGGCGAATAGACAGCGCCGGCTTGCGTCGCGGTTCCCGCACCCCGACTCTGGAGTGCGCGTGGGCGCGGTGTTCAGCGGTCCCACCGACGTCTGATCGGTCCCAAAGCTCGCCGTGGGGTTATGCCATGTTGAAGTGCCTGCTGGTCTTGAACCTCTGCGGGACTCTCGCGCTCGGTGTCGGCGTTCTCTCCAGGCCACAGCCGGACGAGCCAGCGCACGCGGCACAGGACAAGGCCGTGAGCAGCTTCGATGTCATCGAGGCGCGCGAGGTCGTCGTGCGGAACAAGGCTGGCGCGGCCGGATTCAAGCTGAGCAGTGCAGGCGAAACGCCGATGTTCACGATGTTCGATGCGGAGGGTCGCGATCGCCTGAGGATCACGCTGCGTCAGGAATCGGACGAGACCGTCGTCGAACTGCTGCCCAGCAACGCGCCAGGCAAACTCGCCTTGCTGGTCGACGGGCAGAAAGCGCGCATGGAATGCCACGGAAAGGATGAGCTTCCGCGGGCAGGCATCGGCTGCGGTCCTGAGTCAGCCGCGTACGTCGTCCTGAACTCCCCCGGGTTTGAGGGGACCACGCGCCTCGATGCGACCACTGATGGGACGGCAGCACTGTCGCTGGCCCGGCCTGGCCGTGGAAACCTGATCCAATTGGCCTGCACTGTCAAGAACGAGGTCTTCGGCTCACTGACTGCGCGCAATACGAGGCGGGTCTACTTCGGAGTTGATGAGTCTCCGCAGGCAGGCGGGCAGGATGTTGCGACCGTCGCAACGATGGGTCTGGACGGCGAGCTCACTGCGATGCTGCGGGACTGGGGGTCGCGAGGGATGCTCACGGTCATGGGAGCCGATACCGCATCGAGCATGACGGTGACCGAGCTGGCTGACTCGAAGGATTTCGGGCTCACCCTGCGGCACAAGAATGAGATCAGGGGCGAGCTGGTGCTGAGCGCCGAAGGCGAGCCACGTGTTGTCCTGCGCAATCAGAAGGGCAGCGTGACAGCCGAGCTACCTTCGAAGTAGGGCAAGGAGCCGATCGCTGGGCGTTCCACTCGCCGGGGCGCGTCGGAGACTCGGCGGCCACGCCCGCAGAGTTGCAGTACAGGGCTTGCTGGGTTCTTGCGCACCACGGATCCTGGGCACGATGACTCGACTGCGCCTCGGCCTGATTGGATTCCTGGGTGCTACCTGCGCCACGGGGTGCAGCACAGCGGGTGGCACGCGGGCCGACAGGCCGCTGGTGCAGGCCTACGCGCCGGGGTTGGAGCAGCGTTGGGATGGCGAGCTGCCGATCGTCGCCAAGGCGACGCCTGGCGCGAACGCGGAGGTGACTACCAAGCGCATCGCGGCGGCTGTCGATTCCTACGAAGGCTGGTTCTGGCGGCGTACCGGGGTCACCAGCGTCGTGCTCTGCTCGGATCTCACCGTCGGTGGCGAGCCCGTCTCGGCTGCTCGAGTGCAGCTCAAGCGCGGGCTGGAAACCGAGCGCATGCTCCTGCTCAACGTGCCGGAAGAGGCAGTGCCCGCGTGGTATGTCGAACGCATCATGCATCACGAGCTGTTCCACGTCTTCGAGGAGACGGTCTGGCCTGGCACCCATGATGTGTGGGACATCCTGTTCGAGGATTACGCAGGCGAAGCAGTCCTGCGGCGCTGGGTGTGGCGCCGGGAAGGATTCATTGACATCCTGCGGATCGAGAAGGCCCCAGAGGAGTTCGTGAGCATCTACGGCCAGGTCTCGGGCGAGGAAGACCGGGCCGAGGTCTTCTCCATGCTCATGGTCTTTCCCGAGGCAGTCGAGGCGAAAGCGGCAAGCGACACTCGCCTCAACTTGAAGCTGTTCACGATCAAGACGATGCTCGAGATCGCGGAGCAGCAGGAGGGCTACCCTGCGGGTCAGGTCGGCTCGGGATCCGGCGCCCGATAGACGCACAGTCCGGCGCACGGGTCGAGTGCTCGATTTCCGCGTTCCGCGCCCTGGCACTTTGGCCGGCCAGTAGCATCCCGTCCTTCCCCATCGCCATGCGCCCTGCTCTCCCTGAGAGAGCATTTGGGACCAGGGTGACGCTCGGGGTACCGGACGTCACCCTCCTCCAAGCGATCCTGTGCGGCTTGCAGGGTCGTCGAGCGGATACGCGCAGCCAACGCACGGCTGCAGCGCGCATGACGCAGCACGGCCCGTGCAGCCACCGGAGCGCATGGGAGGGCGGCGCGATGCTGAGGCGCTGAGCCCATAGCAGCCCACGCAGCACGGCACCGCCATCCCCACACAGCCCGCTGCGCCATGCAACGGATGTAACGGCGGGGCTCTGCGCGGTGTGCGGCGCGGGCGGTGGGGTTTCCTACCTCCTTCGCAGCCAGGCCCGCCCCGCGATTGCAGCCTTACCCCACCCCGGGCACCCCCTGTGCCGGCAGCGCTGCATCCTCTGCTGACGCACTGAGCGCGCAGCCGGTACGCACGCGCGGCTGCCGAGCACACACAGGCCGGGGCGTAGGCGGCGCTGCCGTCGCGGCTGCGTGCGTGGCGCGGACACAGCTTGGCGCGTGGGTCGCCGGGGCGGCGTCGCCGCTCAGCACACACACAGGCTGGCGGGTGGGTCCTCCACCATGCGTGCGCATATGGGGCCCCAAGGCTGCTATGCCGCCCCCGGGGTATGGGTGCATTGCACGCACGGAAGCCTCGCGATGCGCGGGGATATGAGGCCGTGGCGCGGGGGAAGGTATGGGAACCTGCACAATCACGCCGGCACAGTCCGGCATCGCAACGTGCGCCGGCGATTCCTCGCACGGCTCGCGCGTGACCGTTGTGCGCGACGTCCGGCGGGTGCCGGGATACCGCGCTTCCTCCGACTGCATCACGGACGCCACGGTCGCCGCACGTGTCGTGCTCAGCTTCCAGCAGCGCGGCGAGATCCCGGCCGAGCGCGAGGCTTTCGTCGTGCTGCTGCTGGACGGGAAGCATCGGCTGCTCGGCCTGCACGTGGCCAGCATCGGCACGGCGAGCAGCGCGCCGGTGCATCCGCGCGAGGTGTTCCGCCCCGCCGTCGTGCTCGGCGCAAGCGCCGTGATCGTGGCGCACAACCACCCGAGCGGCGATCCGATGCCGAGCATCGACGACCGCAACGTCACCGAGCGGCTGCGCAAGGCCGGCGAGGTGCTCGGCATCACGGTGCTCGATCACGTGGTCATCGGGGACGGCGCGTGCTTCAGCTTCACCGGCGGCGAGGTGCTGCGGATCGGTGGGGGCGCGTGACGCGGAGGCATCCGCGTCCGGCGCTGTTGCTGCGCCGCTGATGACGCCCCAGCAAGGGCGAAACGCGACACGAAAGGAAGGCGGCTATGAAGCTGCATCGCAATGGCAAGCCGTGGCTCTGCGCGGCGAAGGAAGCGGGCCGGTACGGGACGGAGCATCCGTTCCTGATCACGTTGCGCGACGGCACGCGCGCGCTGGCGGCGACGGACGGCAGGCGGGCCGTGGTCCTGCCGGTGGAAGGCGAGGAAGGCGACACGGACGGCGCAGTCACGCGCGAGGTGTTGCAGGCTGCCGGCAAGGCAAGGCCGAAGTCCTGCGGCGACGACGTGTACGTGCGCGCCAACGGGACGCTGGAGGCTCTGCCCGGCCCGATCACGTTCCCCCGCCCATGCCCGGAGGCGAGGTTCCCGGACGTGGAGTCCGTCACGCCGAACGGCGAGCCGGAGTACCGCATCACGTTGGATGCGAAGTTCCTCGCCGAGATCGCCGCCGCCATGGGGTGCGATGCCGTCACGCTGGAGCTACACGACGACGGACTGCCGATCGTCGTGCTTCCGAGCACCGGCGGCGTGCGCGACTGCTCGCCCGTGCCGGGTGCGCGCGGGCTGCTGATGCCGATCTCGGCGCCGGGATCCGGCATCGTGAAGCGGCAGGCGAACCCGAAGCGCGCGGCTGCGGCTGCTGCACGGGAAGCTGCGGCGGCTGCGCAGGAAGGGGGTGCGCTGTGACGCGGCGCGCCCCTGCGGCGCTGCTGCGGTCGGTGGCGTTGGACGGCTACCGGCTGGAACTGTGGGACACGGACCGGAGCCGGAGCGACGGCAAGGCACTGCTCGGCTACCGGCTGAGCAAGGGCGAGGGCGACACGGTGTTCGAAGGCGAGGACTTCGGCTGCTCGCCGCTGCACGCCGTGGACTCCGACGAAACCGTGCGTGCGCTGCTCGGGTTCCTCACGCTGCGGCCGGGCGACACGGACCGGGAGTACTTCGCCGGCTACACGGCGCGGCAGTGGGCGTTCGTGGAAGCGGATGCCGAAGCACTGTCGCTCTACGCGTGCGAGGAACTGGGCAGGCCGCTCCAGGATGCGGAGCAAGGAGGTGCAGCGTGAGCCCGCATCCCCATGCCGCGGACGGCGCGGCGCAGCCGGGCGACTACGTGACGGTCCCTGCGGGTACCTACCTGTGCGAGGTAGCGGAGATCCGCACGCGCACGAGCCGTGCCGGCGATGAACTCTGGTCGCTCCGGCTCGTGGTCGTGGAAGGGGAGCATGCCGGACGGCACGCGGCGTACGACAACCTGGTGTGCTCGCTGCGCGGGCGCGTGCGGCTGCGTCGCGTGCTGCTGGCGTTCGGCCTGAAGGCGGAGGGGCGCAGCGGCATCGAACCGGAGGACCTACAGGGGCTGCGTGCGCTCGTGGAGGTGCGCCCGGTCACGTACTCGAACGATGCCGGCGAGACGATCCGGCGCAACGAAGTGCCGTACGACGGGTACCGGCCGGCGTCCGAGCAGGGCGCAGGGGGTGCCACGTGACCCGGCGCGAACGTCTGGAGCGCAAGCTCGCCAAGCGCGAGGAATGGGCGGACAAGGCCGGCCAGCGGGCGGCGCAGCGGTTCGATGCTGCGCGCCGGCTGGCGGACTCGATCCCGCTCGGCCAGCCGATCCTGGTCGGCCATCACTCCGAGCGGCATGCAAGGCGCGATGCCGAGCGCATCCGTGGCAACATGGCCAAGGGGTGCGAGGAGCAGCAGCTCGCGCAGCATCACGCCGGCAAGGCGGACGGGCTGGCGGCGCAGTTGGATCGGAGCATCTACTCCGACGACCCGGACGCGGTGGCGCAGCTCCGTGCCAGGATCGCCGGGCTGGAGCAGCGCCGGGAGCTCTGCAAGGCCGTGAACGCGGCATGGCGGAAGGCCGGCAGGCCGGCAGCCGATGCGACGGAGGCATGGGCCGGGATCGCGGCAGCGCTCGGCCTGGAGCCGACGGCTCAGATCCTGCGCGAGGGCCGGCTCAACATGGCGCACGACTTCATGCCGCGCGGACCGTTCCCGCCGTACGTCTGCCAGAACCTCGGCGGCGAGATCCGTCGTGCCGAGCAGCGCATCGCCGAGATCCGCAAGCGTGCCGAGCGGCAGCAGCAGGCGGAGGCGGCAGGCGGGATCGTGCTCGCCGAGCATGGCTCCGGGTACTGCACGGTCACGTTCGCCGAGAAGCCGGCGCGCGAGGTCCTGCACGCGCTGAAGGATGCCGGCTTCCACTGGAGCGGCGGCGCCTGGCACGGCAGGAGCGAGCGGCTGCCGGCGACCGTGCGGGCGAGGCTGCCGGCGGCGGAACCTGGTGCCGATGCCGGTCCGGCGGGCGGCGAGCAGCCGGTCACGTAGCGGCGCAGGACGGGCGCAGGGAGGTGCGGAGCAGGCCGGCGATGGTGCCGGCCTGCTGTGTGCCAGGCCCGTCCGAACGGGTCGCAACCGTGCACGAACCGTGCACGTGCACGCTTTGTCCGCAAGCGACAACCAAAACGCACGACTTACGTCAACGCTCAGCGCCCCGTTGCAAGCGTGCGGATTCGACGCTAAATTGTTGAAGCCACGCTCTTTTCGTCACTTACGCCGCACCCTCCGACAGTCCTACGGATCAGGAGGTTTCAGGTTCGAGTCCTGACGGGTGTGCCACTGCCAGGACGAGTCGAGGCGCAGTGGGCGATCCACCCGAAGGCACGCAGCGTGGCCCTGACGCGCTGCACGGCGCGCGCGCCGGGCGCGATGCGCCGCGTGTCAACCGCGGGAAGCGGCTCAACATCGTGTTGCTTGCGAGTCTCGGCGGCGTGCTCGGAGCGTGTGCGCTCGGTGCCACCATCCTCGCGCAGGGGGTGCTTCCCTGGCGGCGCGGCATCGGCGTGCTCGGCGCGGCTGGCGGACTGCTGCTCGTCGTGGGGGTGCTGCTGCTCGTCCGGCACCTGGCCGAATCGCATGCGCGCGGGGTCGCACGCATCGGCCGCGCGCGCCGCGATGAGGAACATCGCGACGATCCGCAGCGCTGAGTTCCGGCAGCAGCGCCCGCGAATGGTGGCGGTCGAGGCTACGCCGGTGCGCGTGCCGGATCAGCGCAGCCGCGGGCGGCGTGCCTTCGACCGCTGCAGCGACTTGAAGTTCGGCGGGCGGGCGAACACGGCGTCCCGCTCCTCGAGCGGGACGGCGCCGGCCAGGGCCGCCAGCTTCGCGCGCATCTCCCGGGCCGCGCGGAGGCATTCCGCACGGTCGGCATGCTCGCTGACGATCCCCCGCGCGAAGGGACGCTTGCGGCTCGCGCGCGTGAAGCGGGCGTGGACGAGGTGCCAGCGGTCGGACGTGATGGCGGGGGCGCCGTCGCGGTTGCTCGTTTCGGTGATCACGGTTGCGGCTCGATTGGAAGTTGTTGGGGCGGGGTCTCAGGAGCCGAGGGTGGCGGCGCAGGCGGTTCGGCGCTGCCGTCCGGCGGGCCGGACTGGCCATCCAGCTTCGCCTGCCGCTTGCGCGCGCTGCGCGCCTGGCGCTCCTCGCGCTTGGCGATCTGCTTCAGCTGCTTGTCGCGCTCGCGGCGGCGCTTTTCGTGCGTTGGGTAGCTCTTGCCTTTGGCCATCGATCTTGCGGAGTGGGTTGCAGGCCGCCCCGGGGGCAGCCCGCGCGAGGTCAGCGACGGTCGCGCCGGCCTTCCTGGCCGCCGCGCCATCCCTTGGGCGCCGGACGGGACTGCCGTTCCTCCGCCTCTTTGACGCGGAGCGCGCGGCCGTCGACCTGCAGGCCATCGGTTGCCTGGATCGCCGCTTGCGCCTCGGCGTCGGAGGCCATCTCGACGAACGCGAAGCCGCGCGAACGGCCGGTGACGCGGTCGAGCATCAGCGTCAACTCGGACACCTTGCGTCCGTCGCGCTCGAACTCAGAGCGCAGCATGTCCTCGGTCGTCTCGAACGAGAGGTTCCCCACGTACAGTCGCTTACCCATCTGACAGATCCTCGAGTCTTCGGAGCCTTCGCGCCGATCGCGAGCTCGCGGCGCAGTGCCACGAGCATTCACGCGCCATGGACGATCGAGGCGACCTCGCGCGTCCACGAACGCCACCGAGGAGTGCGCGACTGCCCGGCATGCCCAGTCGGAGATTCAGATCCCGGACAGCTTGGACTGGGCGGCTGCCATCAGGAACCGGGGCACGATAGCGATCCGATGCGTTTGGCGCCAGCTCCTCGGTGATGAAACTCACCGCGACTCGCGCGATCGGTGAGCGGGAAAGCGCGCTGGCGCTAGCATTCCGCCGCTGCTTGGTCCACAAGGCCCGGCATCGGACTTCCATCCGCACACAGCGACGCAGCCCCGCCGCAGTGGAATCGGAGCTGACCACCGCTGATGCGCACGACCGCGATCCATCCCAAGTTTCGACTCGCCTGGCCTCGGTTCGCGTTCATGACCGCGTGCCATCTGGCAGCGGCCTTCGCGGTCGTCTACCTGAGCGTGTTCCACTTCTCGTGGTGGACGCTCGGCTTCGGACTGCTGTGGAGCGTGTTCTGCGGGCTGTCGATCACCGGTGGCTATCACCGTCTGTTCGCCCACGGCGCGTACCGCGCGCACGCCTTGTTGCGCGTGTTCTACCTGCTGTTCGGCGCCGCGGCGCTGCAGAACTCGGCGCTCGCGTGGGCCGCCGATCATCGCGCGCACCACGCGCACACGGATCAGGACGGGGATCCGTACGACATCCGGCGCGGATTCTGGTGGGCCCACATCGGATGGATCCTGCACGACGATCGCACGCCGCGTGACTACTCGTTGGTGCAGGACCTGCTGGCGGATCGGTGGGTGCGGCTGCAACACCGCTACTACCTGCCGCTGTCGATCCTGTTCGGCTTGACCTTGCCGGCGGCGATCGGCTGCCTGTGGGGGGATCCGCTCGGAGCGGTGCTGGTCGCCGGCCTGCTCCGGCTGGTCTGCCTGTGGCATGCGACGTTCTCGATCAACTCGTTCACGCACACGCTGGGGCGCCAGACCTACACGTTGGCGGTGTCCGCGCGCGACAGCATGCTGGTGGCGTTGATCACGCTCGGCGAGGGGTACCACAACTTCCACCACCGGTTCCAGATCGACTACCGCAACGGTGTGCGGTGGTACAACTTCGATCCGACGAAGTGGTGGATCTGGTCGGCGAAGCAGATCGGACTCGCGAGTCACCTGCGCCGGATCCCTCGCGAGCGCATCGAAGCCGCCCGTGCCGCCGTGCGCGCCGGGTCGGCGTGCGCCGACGCACAGATGGTCTGAACTCCGCAGCGCGCGAGCTGCTGTGTTCGGCGCGACGCTATGCTGCGCGCCGATCGGCATGCAGGACTCGATGAAGCTCCAGGAGCAGCAGCCAGCCTCGGCAGCGCACGCCGATGCTCGCGCGCGCCAACGGCGGCGCGACGGCTGGGCGACCTCGGTATTCGTCGTCTATTGGACTCTCGTCATGGCGCTCGTGCCGTGGACGAATCTCACTCCGGCGTCTGCTGACGGTTCGATCTGGGACGGAATGATCCGCGGCATGAACGAGCGGTTGATCCTGGTGTGCCTCGGGATCTGGTCCGTGCCCTGCGGCATCGTCATGGTGCTGTACTGGCGCGCCTGGTGCAGGCCCGACGCAGCCCACGCACGCGGCCGGGCTTGAAACGCGGCTCGGCTGGCGCGGCGCGGCCATGCTGGCGCGGTTGGGCGGCTGCTGCTCGGTGCGGATCCGAGCAGACGCGCGGGTGCGGGAACTCCGCAAACACGTTCGCGCCCGGCCGTCCTCCCGCGTAACCAGCGCTGCTCCTGCCGCCATGCAGGAGCAAACGCAGACGCGGCCGGCTTGCGCCGGCCGCGCCTGCCACCTCATCAGTCGATACCACGGAGCCACCGTCCATGCATGTCGGCGTGCCCCGCGTGTGCGCTCCTAGCTGGGTGCGCGCGGATGGCTACGCGTCCCGCCGTCTACAACTCCGCGGATCCGGCACACATTCCTCGTGCGGGGGAAAAACGCACGCGTCCTGCTCGACCATCCGGACCTCGGCAGCCCTGCCCGCCGGCACGGGCGAAATTCACTCGTGCCGCTGTCACGCTCCGTCGATCTGCGGCAGAACTGCAGCGTGCATGGCCCCGGTCCCGCCACCCCGTCCCGTGCCGCGGCGGAGTTCGCCGCGTTTGCGGCGACGCGGGACCCGCGCGCATTCGCGCGGGCGTTCGATGCGACGGCGCCGGACCTGCTGCTGGTGGCCGCGCGGCTGACGCGGCGCCGTGACGACGCGCAGGATCTGCTGCAGCAGACCTGGCTGGCTGCGATCGAGCGGGCGGCGGCGTTCGATCCGGGTCGGCCGCTGCTGCCGTGGCTGATCGGGATCCTGGTGCAGGAGGCGCGGATGCGCCGTCGCGCCGGCGCGCGCGCCGCGGCGCGCGAGCAGGCGCATGCGGCGCCGCCGGGGCCGGCGCCGGATCCGGCCGGCGCGGCGATGGACACGGAGCTGCACGAGCATGTGGCGACGGCGCTGGCGCAGCTCGACGAACGGCTGCGGCTCGTGTTGGTGCTGCGGCTCGTGCATGGGCTGTCGAGCGTCGAGATCGGGCGTGCGCTGGGGCGTCCGCCGGACACGGTCCGCGTGCAGCTCGCTCGCGGGCTGGCACGGCTGCGCAGGCTCCTGCCGGCAGGCCACGCGATGCCGGCATCGCTGCTGCTGCTGCCTGCCGACGGCGTGCAGCTCGCAGAGGTCAAGCAGACGCTGTTGGCGCAGTTCCCCGCCGAGGCGGCGACGACCGCCGCTGCCAGCGTGGCCGTCGTTGCCACGGGACTCGGAGTGATCGCGATGAAGAAGTCGTTGCTGGCAGGAATCGCGGTCGTGGTCGCCGCGCTCGTAGTGGGTTCGGCATGGCAAGCGACATCGTCGACGCCGGCGCAGGTGCCGCTGACGGCAGCGCACGCTGCTGCGCCGATGACCGGCGGATCCACGCAAGCATCAGCAGAAGGCGACCCGACCGACACACGCAACGCGGATCCGCACGTGCGTGAGCAGGTCGTCGCCGCGCCGCTCGCGCCAGCACCCACCGTCGCGACGATCCGTGGCCGCTGCATCGACGAGGCCGGGGCTCCGCTGGCCGGCGTCCACGTCTCCGTCTCAGGCCCGGAGCTCGGCACGCCCGCGCCGCAGCAGACCGGCGGCGATGGCCGCTTCGAAGTCGTGCTGCCGGATGTCGCCGAACAGCGCTACGGCTTGCGCTTTACCGCGCCCGGCCGCGCGACGCGCGCGGGAGCGGCATGGCACGACGCCAAGGCGCTGCGCCTCGGCGGCACGTTCGACCTCGGGGATCTGCTGCTCCCGCGAGGTGCGCCGATCCGGGGTCGGTTCGTGGATGCGCAGCGGCAGCCGGTGCGGGTCGCGCATGTCGAGCTTCGTGCATCGTGCTCGCCATCTGCGAAGCACCGCTGGAAGGCCCAACTCGCGCCGGTCGCGGTCGCGACCGGCAGTACCGAGTTCACCACCGATCTCCTGGAGCCGGGTACGTGGACGCTCGGTGTGTTGACGCGTGGTTGGTATGTGCCACCGGTCACGGTGGAGCACACGACCGACGGTTCCCACGTCGAGTTGCTGATCGAACCGGTTCCTGCGATTCGCGGTCTCGTCGTCGACGAGCGTGGCCGGCCGCTCGCGGGGATGCAGGTCTCTGCGCAGGTGAACCAGCCCGGCTACTGGAACAACATGCACGTCGTGACTGGGCAGGATGGGCGGTTCGCGTTGCTGTCCGATGCGCGGCAGCGAGCCGGCAACGGCATCCGAATCAGCGTCAGCGACTTCCGACAGCGATACGGGTGGGTCGAGCAGGAGACGAGCTTCGGGGCTGCTGAGCTGCGCGTCGTGCTGTCGCGGATGGCAGAGCTTCGCGTTCGCGTCGAAGACGCGGAGACTGGGGACCCGATTCGCGGCGCGGTTGTCGGTTGGAGCGCGGATCTCGGTGCACGTTGCACGCGCAGCGCGGCCAATGCGAAGGAAGGGGATGCCATGCTGCGCGGGCTGCCGCAGGTCCCGGTCCTGTTGGCTGCCGCCGGGCCGACCTCCGGGCCGTACCGCGCGATGTTCCAGCAGGCCGTCGGCATCGTGCGTGAGATCGAGACCACACAGCCCGATGTCGTGATCCGGCTGCCTCGCGCACGCGCCTACTGCGTCAAGGTCCATGTCGCAGGGCAACCCACCGATGGCGTGCTCGTGGAGTTGCTCGAGCCGGACGCAGAGCCGGTCACGGCCGAGCAGCCGGCCCGCGAGCTCGTCGCACACAACGCGCTCCCGTCCCTCCGACTCGCGCTCCGCCTCGGCTCCGGCCACACCGGACCGGACGGCATCGCGCGCATCCCGCTCCGCACCGAACGCACGCCGCTCGTGATCCGGATCTCCGGCGAGCGCATCCGCACTGCGCTGTTCCACGCACCGTTCGCGCGTGGCGCCGGCACCGACGCCGATCCGCTGCAGTTCGAGCTCGATTGATCAGCTGTGGCGCGCGCTGCGCCGATACGCGAACGCCAGCGCAAACCCGAGCACGAGCAGCGCCGCGATCGCAATCGCCGCGGTCCAGATCACCTGGCGGATCTCCGTCCCGGTCTCTTCGGTCACCGTTGCCACCGTCGTCTGCAGCCGGTTCTCGGCGACCAGCTCACGGAACGAACCGAGCGTCGTGTCGAGCTGCGCCGCCATCGCGGTCAGCGACCGGGCCGTCTGGTCGAACTCGAGGATGTCGAACGGCTTGCCGGGCGCTGCGCCTTCCGGCTCCGGCTCGCCTTCGAGCTGCTGCAGCGTGCGCTGGAACGTCTGCAGCGTCGTATCGAGCTGCGCCGCCATCCCCTCGATGTTGGTCGCCGTCTGACCGAACGTCGTACCGACCTTGTCGAGTCCGGCGGCCGCCCGGTCGACCTCGGCCAGCGTCGCGCGCAGTGCGTCGATCTGCGGTCCGGTGCTCGCGAGCAGCGCATCCACCTCGGTGCGCAGCTCGTGTGGCAGCGCCTTGGCCGTCTGTGCGATCGTCGCCGCGCTCTCGTTGAATCGTGCGAGGTGCTGATCCAGACCCTGCACGACCCCCTCCGCCTGGATGTCGTAGCGCAGACCGTCGAGGGTCCACCCGAGCTGCAACGGCAGCAGTTCGACGACGTTGCTGAAGCGTTCGCCGGCGCTCTCGATCGCGTAGATCGCGGCCGCCGTCTCGGAGATCCCCTCGCCGACCGTTGCGAACGGATTCAGGTTCACGGTCGGCAGCCACCCGAGTGCGTCCTTGCGCTTCTCCTCCCGCAGGTCGTCGCTGTGGATGCCGATCCGGGCAAACGTGTCGTGCATCGGATTCGCTTCCACGAACTCGACGACGTTCGCACGCGCGCGCAGGAACACCTCGTCGGTGCCGGCCACCTCGCGCAGATGGCGCTCGATCAGCTCGCGCTGCTCGGTGACGGCGGCGCGCAGTTGCGCCGCCTGCTCGCCGAACAACCGTGGCCCGGCTTCTCTGGCGAGCAGCTGCTCGAGCTGCAGGCACAGCGCCCAGAGGTCGATCCACCCGGTCGAGGGCTCCTCCGTGTCCAGCGTGCTCCATGCGCTGCGGATCGTTTGCACCCGCATGTGCAGCGTGTTGCACGCATGCTCGATGCGCTGCATGTCCGCGGCGACCCGCCGTCCGGTCAGTTCGATCGCACCGGCGAAGCCGAGCACCGCGTCGCGCAGTTGCGTGCGCAGCGCCTGCGCCCGGTGGCGCGCCTCCTCGGCGGCCTTCTCGTCGGCGCCGGTGGAGAACAACCCGGCGCAGCCCGAGGCCAGCAGCCAGCAGCACAGGAGCGCGAGTGGACGCAGCCGGACCGACACGGGGCGCAGGATTACAAACCGCATGCCGCCCGCGCCGCCGCCACGGTCTGCTGCGCGATCGCGCGCGCGCGCGCAGCACCCTCGCGCAACACGTCTTCGGCGAAGTCCGGATCCTGCTCGAGGGCGTGTCGCCGCTCACGGAACGGCGCGAAGTGCGCGTCCAGCTTGGCGAGCAGTTCCTGCTTGGCGCGGCCGAAGCCATAGCCGCCAGCGCGGTAGCCACGCGCCATCTCGGCCGCCTCGTCCGGCGTCGCGAGCAGCCGGTACAGCGCGATCACGAGGTCTTCGTCCGGATCGAGCGGATCGGCGAGCTCGACGAGCCGCGTCTCGATCCCCATGACCGCTTTCTTCAGCGCCTTCCCCTCGGCGAAGATCTCGATCGTGTTGCCGTAGCTCTTCGACATCTTGGCTGCGCTGCGGCGGCCATCGCGCGTCTGGAACAGCACGCGCTCGAGCGGGATGCAGAACTCCAGCACGACCCGGCCGACGTCGCGGCGCGGCGTCGCCGTGATCTCACTGGTCGGCATCTCGGCCAGCGTGCGGAGCTGACGGTCGATGACCCCGATGCCCGGGAAGACCTTCCCGTGCTCGGCCGCGATCCGCGCCTCGAGCTGCTCGGTCGACTGCAGCGCCGGGTCCTCGGCCAACAACCGGGGTACCAGGACGCGGAACGTCTGCACGTACTCGCCGGCGTCGACCGGCAGCGCGAGCTCGGTCGTGACCTGCAGGATCGCGCCCTTCTCGAACGACGTGCCTGGCACCTTCGGTGCGCGGCCGAACGACGCCTTCGGCAGTTGGAACACCGGCTGCTCCGGCCGGAACACCGCCTCGAACGCCTGCGCCATGTCGCGCGTCATCTCGACGTGCTGCTCCTGATCCTGGCCCACCGGCACCAGGTCTGCGCGCGGCGCCAGGATGTCGGCCGCCATCAGCGCCGGATAGAAGAACAGCCCGACGTTCGCGGTGAGGCCCTTCGCGATCTTGTCCTTGTACGAATGCGCCTTCTCCAGCAGGCTCATGTTCGTGGCGGTCGCCAGCAGCCACGCCAGCTCGGTCACCTCCGGCACGTCACTCTGCCGGTAGAACGTCGTCTGCGCCGGATCGAGGCCGACCGCCAGATACGTCAGCGCGACGTCGCGCGAGAATGCACGCAGCTGCGTGCGATCATGGATCGTCGTCAGCGCGTGGTAGTCGGCGATGAAATAGAAGCACTCCCCCTGCCGCTGCAGCTCGATGTGCGGCTGGATCGCGCCGAAGTAATTCCCCAGGTGCAGGCGCCCGGACGGCTGCACGCCGGACAGGATGCGCGGGCGGCGGTTCGGCGGCGCGGACATGCGGTCGGGCAAGGAACCACCGCCAAGCCGCCGAGTCAACGAACCGGACAGTTGGTGTCAGTTCTTTCACCGCCGCGACGCGGCGACCACGACGCCGTGAAACCGACGGACCTGGCGCCGCTGCGGCGGCGACGTTCACCGACGGGGCATATGACCAGTTTCTAAGGAGACTCCAACCCTCCCGAATCAGGAGGGTTGGAGTCTGACACCAACCGTCCCACTGCCTCGATGTGGTGGGTGTGCGGGAACATGTCGAGCGGCTCGACGACGTCGAGGCGGAAGCCGCGCTGCGTCAGCAGCGCGAGGTCGCGGCCGAAGGCGGCCGGATCGCACGAGACGTAGAAGACGCACCTGGGCGCGAGCTGCACGATGGCCTCGAGCACGCGCGGATCGCAACCGGCGCGCGGCGGGTCGAGCAGCACGGCGAACGGCGCGAGCCGCTGCCGCACGAACGCCTGCGCGAGCCGTTCGGCCGGGCCGGCCTCGAACGTGCAGTTGCGGAACCGGTTCGCCTTCGCCGACGCGCGCGCATCGTCGACGGCGGCGCCGTTCTCCTCGACGCCGATCACGCGCGCGACGCGGTCGGCCAGCGCGAGACCGAGCAGCCCGCCGCCGCAATACAGATCCAGGATCACGGCCTCGCGCGGCGGATCGACGAGGCGGCGGACGGCATCCACCAGGAACGCGGCGCCGAATGCCGAGGTCTGGAAGAACGCGCCCGGCGACGCGAGGTAGCGCACATCACCGATCCGCTCTTCGAGGCGCGGTGGTCCTTCCAACACGCGAGTACGCCGGCCGAGCAGGCGCTCGAACGGTTCCTGGTTGCGATTGACAGCGACCGTCGTCGCGCCGGCCCGCAGCAGCTCGTGCGCGAGCGCATCGACGGTCGGCCCCGGTTCGTCGTGCAGCACGACGGTCGTCTGCACGTCGCCACGCTCGCTCGAGCGCGTCACGAGCGCGCGCAGCTCACCATGCCCGCGCACCGGATCCCAGCCGCGGAACCCCAGCTTCGTTGCCGCATCGCGCGCCGCCAGCGTCACGCGCAGCCCGGCCGGCTCGTGCACCGGACACTCTTCGATCGTGACGACGTCGCGGCTGCGGCGCATGAAGAACCCCGCCGTGCGCGGACTCGCCCCCGGCCGCGGGTGCAGCGCCAGCTTGGTGCGTTGGCCCCATGGGTCGGACGGTCCGACCATGTCCCGCACCGGCACGTCCTCGCGCTGCAGTGCCCAGCGCAGCGTCTTGCGCAGCCGCTCGGTCTTCCACGCGAGCTGCGTCGGATAAGCGACATGCTGCCAGTCGCAGCCGCCGCAGACTGCGAAGTGCCGGCAGCGCGGCTCGACGCGGTCGGCCGAGGGCGCCAGCACCGCCAGCAGGTCGGCGCGCCCGTGCTTGCGTCCAGCCGACGTCACGCGCGCACGGATCCGCTCGCCCGGCAGTGCCCCGGCGACGAACAGGATGTAGCCCTCCACGCGCGCCAGCGCATCCGGCCCATCGCCGACCGATTCCACGACGAGCTCCAGCTCGTCGCCGATCGCGACCGGGACGCGTGACGCAGCGGACATCGTGCAGAAGCTATCCCGGAGCCGCGCGGAATCCCGGCGGGTACACGCTCGACCGGTCCACGCTCACGCGCGGCTGCTCGCTATGCTGCGCCGCCCGATCCGCGCGATGACCGACCCGCAATCCCACTTCCCCAGGTCCGGCTTCGACCTGTTGCACGATCCGCGTTGGAACAAGGGGACGGCGTTCACGGCCGAGGAACGGGAGCGTTGCGGCCTACGCGGGCTGCTGCCGCCGCGGATCTTCAGCCAGGCGGAGCAGCAGCGGCGCGTGCTCGAGGGGCTCCGCCGCGAGCCGGATCCGCTGCGCCAGTACGTCTATCTGTCGGCGCTCGCCGAGCGGAACGAGACGCTGTTCTACCGGCTGCTGTGCGACCACATCGAAGAGACGATGCCGATCGTCTACACGCCGACCGTCGGCGAGGCGTGCCAGAAGTTCGGCAACATCTTCCAGCGGGCGCGCGGGCTGTTCCTCAGCATCGAGGACCGCGGCCGGGTGCGCGACGTGCTGCGGAACTGGCCGGAGCAGGACGTCCGCGTCCTGGTCGTGACCGACGGCGGCCGGATCCTCGGCCTGGGGGATCTCGGCGCGCACGGGATGGGGATCCCGGTCGGCAAGCTGACGCTCTACACCGTCTGCGCCGGGCTGCACCCGCGGCGCTGCCTGCCGGTCACGATCGACGTCGGCACCGACAACGCCGCGCTGCGCAGCGATCCGCTCTACATCGGCCTGCAGCGCCCGCGCAGCCGCGGCCCGGAGTACGACGAGCTGCTGGACGAGTTCGTCGCGGCCGTACAGGAGCTCCATCCGCGCGCGCTGATCCAGTTCGAGGACTTCTCCAACAGCCAGGCGTTCCGCCAGCTCGAGCGGTTCCGCGATCGCGTCTGTTGCTTCAACGACGACATCCAGGGCACCGCCGCCGTGACGCTCGCCGGCCTGTATGCGAGCCGGCAGCTCACCGGCCGCGCGCTCGCCGACGAGAAGCTGCTGTTCCTCGGCGCCGGCGAGGCCGGGATCGGGATCGCCGAGCTCGTGACGGCGGCGTTGCGCGCGGAAGGGCTGTCGGACGCGGCGGCCCGCCGGCGCTGCTGGCTGATCGACTCGCAAGGACTCGTGACGGCCGGACGTGACGGGCTCGGCGAGCACAAGAGCCGCTTCGCGCACGAACATCCGCCGCTGCGTGACCTGCATTCGATCGTGCAGGCGCTGCGGCCGACCGCGTTGATCGGCGTCTGCGGCCGGCCGCAGTCGTTCACCGAACCGGTCGTGCGGGCGCTGGCGGCGCTGCACGAGCGCCCGCTCGTGTTCGCGTTGTCGAACCCGACCGCCAGTGCCGAGTGCACCGCCGAGCAGGCGTATGCCTGGAGCGATGGGCGCGCCGTCTTCGCCAGCGGCAGTCCGTTCGCGCCGGTCGAGCTCGGTGGGCGGCGGTTCGTCCCCGGGCAGGCCAACAACGTCTACATCTTCCCGGCGGTCGGACTCGGCGTGACCGCGGTCGGCGCGCGGCGCGTCATCGATGAGATGTTCGCCGCCGCGGCGCGCACGCTCGCAGATCAGGTCCCGGCGGAGCAGCTCGCCGCCGGCTGCCTGTTCCCTCCGCTGCATGCGATCCGGGACGTCGCGGTCACGATCGCCGCCGCCGTCGCCGAGGTCGCGTTCGAGCATGGCCTCGCGACGATCGAGCGGCCGGCGGATCTGCCGGGGTTCCTGCGCGCGCAGATGTACGTGCCGGAGTACCACCCGCTGCCGGAGTGACCGGCAGCAGGCGGCGCGCACCCGACGCTCACCGGGCGCGCATCGTGAACACCATCGGCAGCGACAGCTTCAGGCAGGATGTGTTCGACCCGAGTCCCTGCAGCGAGAACGCGGTGCCGAGCAGCCCGGGGTCGTTCGGCATCGTGACGCTGGAGACACACGGATTGCCGGTGCCTGGGATCTGGGTCGACTGCTTCAGATCGAGATGCGCCGCCGAGATCTCGCAGAACTGTGGCGGTGCAACCTGCTGGAGCGGCACATTGCTCGGGCCGGCGTGCATCAGCAGCACGCCGAAGCCGGCAGTCGCCTCGTACTGCACGCGGAACGTCGAGCCGAGCAGCGGCGCATCCAGCACGGTGAGCTGCTGGGCACCGGTCCAGGTTCCGAGCGTGCCGACGTCCGTCGGTGCGAAGTACTCCCAGGTGTCCGCGAAGCGCGTGGTGGCGTCTGCGCCACCGTGCAACACCATCCGCGCGCGCCGCACATCGAACGCTGCCGCTGCATGCGAGCGCGCCGCGGGCCGCGTCGTGTTCGGCAGGCGCTGGCGCCACTGCCTCCCGTCGTACTCCCAGACGTCCGGCAGGAGCGCCGCCGTGCCGGTGCGGCCACCGCTCAGGACCACGCGCGCACGCTGCGCGTCGTAGACCAACGCATGGCCCCAGCGTGCCGTGGGATGCAGCGGGAGCTGCACCTGTTTCCAGTTGCTGCCATCGAATTCCCAGGTGTCGTCGAGCTGCGTCTGACCCACACCGCGTCCGCCGAACAGCACGACGACGTCGCGCGCCTCGTCGTACGCCATGCCGTGCAGCTCCCGCGCCGCGGGGACGTCCGGCGTCCACACCGGCACCCAGCGCGTGCCGTCGAAGCGGATCGTGTCGTTCGAGGGCATGCCGGAAGGATCCTCGCCACCGAACAACACCGGATAGTTGCTGCCCGGGTGCTGGCTCATCGCGTGATGGCGGCGGACCACCCACGGGTCGTTGGTCGACACGACCTTCCAGTCGCGCAGGCTTGGATCCCAGACGTACGAATCCTCGTGCAGCTGCCCCAGGCTGTCGCTGCCGCCGACGAGCCACACGGTGCCGAACCGGGGATCTCCTGGAGAGGTCGTCGCCAACGCGCAGCCGGAGCGCTGTGGCGGAACGTGCGCTGGCTGCTCGAGCTGCCACAGCGCGCCGTCGAAGCTCCACGTGTCCTGCAGCGCTCCCTCCCCGTCCTGGCCGCCGAACAGCAGCGCGCGCCCGCTGACCGGCTCGTACGCCACTGCGTGTTCGCTGCGCGGCGCCGGTTGTGCAAACCTGGCTCGCGGCTGCAGCGTGGTGCCGTTCCATCCGAGCACGAGATCGACCGGCGCCGATGCATGCGGGACAGCGCAGATCACGAGGCTCGTCCGCCGCAGCACGTCGTAGACCACGGCCGTATTGCGTTCATGTGGTAACGAGGCGCGCTTCACCCACACCGGGTTCACGCCGTCGTATTCCCAGATGCCGTAGTACGTGGCCAGCACGAACACGCCGCGCCCGCTGTCGTACGCCATCGCGCTCGGGTAGTTCGGTGGCCGGTTGGCGGGGTCGATCGGGATCTCGCGCCAGTCACTGCCGTCGTACTCGTAGGTGAAGTTCGCGAAAAAGCCGCCGAACAGGACCATGCGCTGCCGATGCGCGTCGTACGCCATCGTGATGCTGATGCCCGCGAGCGGCCAGTGCGCCGTGGGGCGTTGCATCCAATTGCTGCCGTCGTACTCCCAGGTGTCGGTGAAGATCTGCGAAGGGTTGGTGCCACAGCACATGACGATCCGGTCCCGCACTGGGTCGTAGGCCATCGCGTGCCCGCTCCTGGCAGGCGGAGCATTGGCGGGGAAGACCCGCGTCCAGGCCTGTCCATCCCACTCGAAGGTGTCGTTGGTCACGGCCCCGCTTGCGTCCACGCCGCCGAACATCACCGTCTTTCCCTGCCGGCTCATGTGCGCCATCGTGTGCACCCTTCGCACGGGGCCATTCGCGCCCGGTCGCGGCAGCCAGTTCGACCCGTCGTAGATCCAGGTGTCTCCGGTCCATTGGCCGCTGGCGAGCATCCCGCCGTGCACGACCGTCTGGTTGCGGTCGATGTCGTAGGCAGCCGCATGGTACGCGCGCGCGGGGAGCCAGGCGGGTGTCGGAGGCGTCACCTGCCGCGGCCGCCAATCCTCGCCGTCCCATTCCCAGGCATCGCCGAGGGTCCCGCTGCCGTTCGGTCCCCCGTTGCCACCAGTCAGCACGCAGACGCGTCGCCCTTCGTCGTAGGTCAACGTGCACAGCTCGCGCGCCGGAGGAATCGTCGCCGGCTTGTGCCGGGTCCATGCCTTCCCATCGAACTCCCAGATGTCGTCGTAGATGCGGCCGACATCGTCCTTGCCGCCGAACAGCACGACGCGTCCGCGCGCAGCATCGAAGCACATCGCGTGGTTGTGCCGTGCGGGTGGGCCTCCCACGACCGGCCGCAGCACCCAGCCCTGGCTGCCGCTGTATTCCCAGTGGTCCGCCTGCGAGCCGCGGTCGTAGCCACCGAACAGGACCGTGACGCGCCGCAGACTGTCGTAGGCCATGGCGTGGTTGGCGCGCAGCGGTCCGGACGCCGACACGCGCCGCCAGCCTTGGGCCGAATACTCCAGCGTCTCCGCCGTGGCACCACGCGCCGTGTTCCCACCGTGCAGCACGGCGGTGTCGCGACCGGAGTCGAACACCATCGCTGCGAGCCAGCGCGCGCTCGGGCCCGGCACGGCAAGCTGCGACCAGGCACCGTCCTGATAGCGCCAGGTGTCGCCGAGCAGAGAGCCATCGCTCGCGCGCCCGCCGAACAGCAGTAGCGATCCGCGGATCGGATCCTGGCAGAGCACTGCGTTCTGACGTTCGCTGGGTCCCGACCCGGCGAAGCGGATCCAGGTCTGGCCGTCGAACGCCACCGTCGAGTCCAGATGCGTGCCATCGAGGAGCCCGCCGAACTGCACGACCCGACCCTGGGCGGGGTCGTACGCGGCGGCATGGCTGTCACGCCGGTCTTCGGTGATGGTCCGGTCGCTGAACGTGATCTGCGCCATGGCGCCCGGCACCAGCAGCGCAGTCAACAGCCAGGGTCGCCAGGACAGGTGGGTCGGTCGGGACATCGGGAACTCCAGGGAAGACGGGATTCGTTCACCTGGAGGAGCGGCAGAACCCGACCGACCACACGCGGAGCCGGTGGGCGGACCGCTGGACGCGGCCCGCCCTGGGGGGTGCAACGCGCGCGCTCAGCGCGCGCGCATCGTGAACACGAGCGGCAGCGACAGCTTCAGGCACGGCTGCAGATTGACACCGATGCCCTGCGCCGAGAACGCCCAGCCCAGCAGGCTCAGGTCGTTGGGGATCGGGCTCGCGGAGACGCAGGGGCTTCCGGTGCCGGGGATCTGCAGGTTCGCCAGCAGGTCGATGTGCAGCATCGAGGTCTCGCAGGCGGCCGGCGAGGTCAGCGTCAGGACCGAGCGGTTGCTGGCTCCCGCCTGGATCATCAGCACGCCGGCCCCGGCCGTCGCCTCGTACTGCACGCGCAGCTCGCTGCCGAGGATCGGCGCTGTGAGCACGGTCAGCGGTTGCGCGCCGGCCCAGGCCGCGAACGTCCCGACGTCGGTCGGTGCGAAGTACTCGTGCGTGTCGGCGAGCCGCCCCGAACCGTTGCCGCCGCCGTGCAGCACCATGCGCATCCTGCGGACGTCGAACGCGGCCGCGGCGTTCCAGCGCGGCGCGGGGGCCACGGCCGGTGTCACACGGGGGACCCATTGCGTGCCGTCGTACTCCCAGACGTCACCCAGGTACGGGCCGAGCCCGTCGCGCCCGCCGGTCAACACCATGCGACCGCGCTGCCGGTCGAAGACCAGCGTGTGGTTCCAGCGCGCGGGCGGCGACAGCGGCGTCGCGACCTGCTTCCACCGCAGCCCGTCGAACTCCCACGTGTCAGCCAGGCCCCGTGCCACCGAGTCGCGGCCGCCGAACAGGACGACGACACGGCGCAAGTCGTCGTATGCCATCGCGTGCAGATCCCGCGCGGACGGTGCAACCTGCATCGGAACGCTGATCCAACGCGTGCCGTCGAACACGACCGTGTCGTTCAGCGTCACGCCATTGCGGTCGAGCCCGCCGAACAGCAGCGGATACAGCCCACCGGCATAGCGCGACATCGCATGGTTCTCGCGCACCAGCAACGCGTCGGTGGTCGGCAGCGCCTTCCAGCCGCGCCGCGACGGATCCCAGACCCAGCCGTCGGCGTGGAACTGGTTCAGTCCGTTGCGGCCGCCGGTCATCCAGACCGTGCCGAACCGCGGATCCACGAACGGCGTCGTCGTCAGCGCGAAGCCGTACCGCTGCGGCGGCGTCGGGACCGGATTCTCGAGTCGCCAATGCTCGCCGTCGAACGACCAGGTGTCCTGCAGCGCGGAGACGCCGTCGTGCCCGCCGAACAGCAGGGCGCGCCCGAGGGACGGCTCGTAGACCATCTCATGATCCGTGCGCGGCGCCGGCTGCGGCAAGCGCGGGCGCGCACCCCAGCCGTTGCCGTCCCACGTCGCCACGATGTCGACGATGCCGTTGTAGATCTGCCCGCCGACGACAACCGTCTCGCGCCGGAACTCGTCGTAGACGCAGCTGTGCATCCACTCCACCGGCCAGGCGGTGCCGATGTTGCGCCGCACCCAGGTGCGCTGCGCGCTGTCGAACTCCCAGAGCTGTTTGTTCACCGCCAACACGCAGACGTTGCGCAGCGTGTCGAATGCCATCGCGCCGGAAGCGAACGGCGGCCTGGTGGTCGTCGCGACCTGCACCCAGTTGACGCCGTCGTACTCCCAGGTGTCGTCGTATTGCACGTTCGGGCCGCCGCCACCCCACAGCACGATGCGGCCGCGGCGCGCGTCGTAGCACATCGTCGCCCGGCTGCGCAGGCCGGGATCGCTCGCCGTGGTGCGCTGCGTCCAGTTCGTCCCGTCGTACTCCCAGGTGTCGCCGAGGTACTTGGTGTAAGTCATGCCGCCGAACAGCACGACGCGCTGCCGCCGCGCGTCGTAGGCCATCGCGAAATCCGATCGCGGGTCCGGCGCGTTCGCCGTGACGACCTGCGTCCAGGCGCTGCCGTCCCACTCCCAGGTGTCGTTGCGGTGAGTCCGGACCGCGAGCCCGCCGAACAGCACGAGCCTGGCGCGGTGCAGCATGTCTACCATCCCGGCCGACGTGCGCAGGCTCGGCGCCGGCGTGACGTTCCGCTCGTACCAGTTGGTGCCGTCGTAGACCCAGGTCGCGTCGGTCGTCGTGCCATCGCGCAGCAGACCGCCGTGCACGACGGTCTGGTTGCGGCGCACGTCGTAGGCCATCGCATGCAGCCCGACCGCAGGGATCCAGGCCGCCGCCGGAGGCGTGCGCTGCTGCGGCTTCCATACCGTGCCGTCCCATTCCCACACGTCTCCGACTGTGCCGTTGCCATTCGGAGCGGTGTCGCCCCCGGTCAACACGACGACCTTGCGGCCTTCGTCGTAGGTCAGCGCGCAGAGCTCGCGTGGGGCAGGCTTCGCCGCCGGCTTGGCGGCGTGCCAGGCCCTGCCGTCGAACTCCCAGAGGTCGTCGTACACGCGACCGACATCGTCCTTGCCACCGAACAGCACGACGCGTCCACGCGCCGCGTCGAAGCACATCGCGTGGTTGTGCCGTGCCGGCGGGCCGCTCTGGATTGGAACCTGCACCCAACCCTTGCCACTGCTGTATTCCCAGTGGTCGGCCTGCGACCCGAGGTCCCAACCGCCGAACAACACGGTCACGCGCCGGCGGCTGTCGTAGGCCATCGCGTGGTTGGTGCGCTTGGGGCCGGACTTCGTCTGTGCGCTCCACGCCCGGCCGTCGTATTCCCATGTCTCGCTACTGGGGCCGCTCGCGTCGCCGCCACCGTGGAGCACCGAGACGCCGCGGAATGCATCGTGGACCATCGCCCCGAGCCAGCGTGCGCTCGGTCCGCGGCCGCCGAGCGGCGACCAGATCCCGTCGCGGTAGCCCCAGGTGTCGCTGAACAGCGACCCGTCGCTCGCGCGCCCACCGAACAGCAGCAACGAGCCACGACTCGGGTGTTGGCAGAACATCGCGTTCTGCCGCGCTGCCGGTGCCTTGCCGCCGAGCTGGATCCAACCCTGCCCGTCGTAGGCCGCGGTGGTGCCGATGTGCTTGCCATCGATCAGCCCACCGAACTGCACGACGCGGCCCTGCGCCGGGTCGTACGCGGCGGCATGGCTGTCACGCCGGTCCTCGGTGATGGTCCGGTCGCTGAACGTGATCTGCGCCGCAGCGGTGGGGGCCAGCAGCGTCGCCAACAGCAAAGGTTGCCAGGATGCGTGGATCGGTCGGGACATCGGAGACTCCAGGAGAAGGGACTCGTTCGCCTGGAGGAGCGGAGGATCGCGGCCGACCACACGCAGCAGGCCCGGGACGCGGCGCGATGCCGCGCCCCGGGCCGCTGCCTCACGGGCGCTGCAGCGTGAACGCCATCGGCAGCGACAGCTTCAGGCACGGCTGCGTGTTGACGCCGATGCCCTGCGCCGCGAACCCGTGGCCGAGGAACCCCGTGTCGTTCGGCACCAGGATCGAGGAGACGCACGGATTCCCGCTGCCCGGGAGCTGCAGCATCGCGGTCAGGTCGATGTGCAGTGCCGACAGCTCACACACCAGAGGCGGCGCGAGCGGCAGCAGCGGGCGGTGGCTGGGTCCGGCATGGATCATCAGCGCGCCGAAACCACCAGTGGCCTCGTACTGCACCCGGAACTCCGCACCGAGGATCGGGGCGTCGAGCACGGTCAGCGGCTTGCCGCCGGTCCACGCATCGAACGTCCCGACATCGGTCGGCGCGAAGTACTCCCAGGTGCCGCCGAACGGACCGGCGGCGGTGTTGCCGCCGTGCAGCAGCATCCGCGCGCGCTGCACGTCGAACGCCACTGCGGCATTCTCACTCTCGGGCGGCAGCGTCGTGTTGGGCTTCCGCTCGACCCACTGCTTGCCGTCGTATTCCCAGATGTCGGTCATGTAGTTGCTGTTGCCGAACCGGCCACCGGTCAGCACGATCCGCGCGCGGTGCGGGTCGTAGCTCAGCACCGCGTTCCAGCGCCCGAGCGGACGGATCGGCGGGAACACCTGCGTCCAGCGCGTGCCGTCGAACTCCCAGGTGTCGTTGAGGGCAGCCTGCGCCGGGCTCCGCCCGCCGAACAACACGACGACACCCCGCCGCTCGTCGTAGGCCATCGTGTGGATGTCGCGTGCCGGCGGCGCACCGTTCGTCACCACCGTCTTCCAGCTCGTGCCGTCGAACGCGACGGTGTCGTCGCGCCAGACGCCGCTGATGTGGTAGCCGCCGAACAGCATCGGGTAGCCGGTGCCGGGCATGCGCGCCATCGCGTGGTTGTGCCGGCGCAGGAACGGCTCGGCGGCGACGAACCGCCAGGAGCGCGACGGTGGGTGCCAGACGTACGAGTCGTCACGGAACAGGCCGTGGCTGTCGATGCCGCCGGTCAGCCAGACGGTGCCGTAGCTCGGATTGCTGAACGGCGTCGCCGTCATCGCGTGCGCGTAGCGCCGCGACGGCACCACCCGCGGTTGTTCGAGCTGCCAGTGCCGGCCGTCGAACGTCCAGGTGTCCTGCAGCGCGGCGCTGCCGTCGTGGCCGCCGAACAGCAGCGCGCGGCGGGAGGTCGGCTCGTACGCCATCGCGTGGTCGCCGCGCGCGACTGGCTGCGCCGGCCGCGCCCGCAGGCTCCAGCGCGAGCCGTCCCAGGCGTAGACCGCGTCGGAGACATCGGTCTGCGACGTGAGCTGGCCGCCGACCAGCAGACAGAGCTTGTGCTGGTCGTCGAACACCATCGGATACGCGAATGTCATCGGCCACATGCTGGTCGGGTTGCGCTGCACCCAGGCCCGGTGGTCGACGTCGTACTCGTATGCGAATCCGCCGAGCGCCAGAACGGTCACGCCGCGCCGGCCGTCGTACGCCATTGCCCCGCCGAACTGCGCCGGCGGCGACGACGTCATCGCGATCTGCGTCCAGTTGGTGCCGTCGTATTCCCAGGTGTCGTTGAGCGGCCCGCTCGGTCCGTAGCCGCCATACAGCACGGCCTTCCGCCGGCTCCAGTCGTACGCGATCGCCGCGTGTTGGCGGAGCGCCGGGCTGTTCGCGGGCGACCGTTGGATCCAGTTCGTGCCGTCGAATTCCCAGGTGTCGTTGAAGTAGCTGAAGCCACCGGCATTGCCGCCGAACAGAACCACGCGATCGCGGTACAGGTCGTAGGTCATCGCCATCGCGCCGCGTGGGCTCGGCGCATTCGCTGGGGTGAGCTGCCGCCAGGCGGTGCCGTCCCATTCGAACGTGTCATTGCGCATCGCCGGCGACTGGAAGCCACCGAACAGGATCGTCTTGCCGCTGTACTGCATGTACGCCATCCGGTGTGCGAAGCGTGCGCCCGGGCCGTTGCTGCTGTCGCGCGGCAGCCAGTTGGCGCCGTCGTAGATCCAGGTGCCGCCATCGATTGCGCCGTTGGACAGCAGGCCGCCGTGCAGCACCGTCTGGTTGCGCGCGAGGTCGTAGACAGCCGCGTGTTGCGACCGCGCAGGCAGCCAGGCCGCAGCCGGCGGCGGCGTCAGCTGTTGCTGCCAGCTCTTGCCGTTCCAGGTCCAGACGTCGCCCAGGGTCCCCTTTCCGGACGGATCGGCGTCGCCGCCGGTCAACACGCAGACGCGGCGAGCTTCGTCATAGGTCAGTGCGCACAGCTCGCGCGCAGACGGGCCGCTCACCTTCATCGGCGTCCAGCTCTTGCCATCGAACTCCCAGGTGTCCTCGAACAGCCGCCCACGGTCGTCCTTGCCGCCGAACAGCACGACGCGCCCACGCGCCGCGTCGAAGCACATCGCATGGTTGTGGCGTGCGGGCGGCACGGTCTGGACCGGAACCTGCACCCAGCCCTTGCCGCCGCTGTATTCCCAGTGATCGCTCTGGGAGCCGTTGTCGTAGCCGCCGAACAACACGGTGACGTGGCGCAGGCTGTCATAGGCCATCGCGTGGTTGGCGCGCGTGGGTCCCTTGCTTTGCGCGACCCAGCCGCCTTGCGTCGAGTACTCCCAGGTGTCGGCGAGCGGACCGCTCACGTCTCCGCCGCCGTGCAACACGGTGACGCCGCGGAACGAGTCGAGCACCATCGCCCCCAGCCAGCGCGCGCTCGGCCCGCGATTGGTCACGTAAGACCAGCCACCATCGCGGTAGACCCAGGTGTCGCCGAACAGCGATCCATCGCTGGCGCGCCCGCCGAACAGCAGCAGGGAGCCGCGCGTCGGGTGTTGGCAGCACATCGCGTTCTGGCGCTCCTTGGGTGCCGGACCGGTGAACCGGATCAGGCCGTGCCCATCGAACGCCGCCGTCGTGCCGAGGTGTTTGCCATCGGCGAGGCCGCCGAACTGCACGACCCGGCCGTGGGATGGGTCGTATGCAGCGGAGTGGCTGTCGCGGCGGTCTTCGAGGTCGCTGCGTTGCGAGTAGGTGAGCTGGGCGACCGCAGACGGCACGAGATGCGCGGTCAACAACCAAGGCGCCCAGACGGGAAGGAAGCGACGTTGCATTGGGGACTCCTGGAGCGGGATCGGGTTGGGGTTCGGGATCGGATTCGGGACCGGGATCGGGATCGGGATCGGTACCGGGCTCGGGATCGGGATCGGGCCCCGGCTCGGACACCTGCGGAGCGGCAGGTGGCGGCGGACCACACGCGAGGCACGGGGAAAAACGGTTGTCCCTCCCCGGTCATGGACGGCCCCCGCAATGGCGTCGATCATGCGCGGTCCATGCAGCTGCCCTCGTCGCCGGGCCCGGAGCCGATCACGGAGTTGCTCCGTCGCTGGCAGGCAGGGGATGAGGCGGCGTTGGGGTCGCTGCTGGCGCGCGAGCTGCCGTGGATCCGGCGGATGGCGGAGCGGCGCTTGCAAGGACCGCTGCGCGCGCGCCTGGATGCGAGTGATTGTGTGCAGGATGCGGTCGCGGATTTCCTGCGCTATGGACCTCGCGTCGTGCCGAGCGACCATCACCAGTTGCGCGGGCTGCTGGCGCGGATCGTCGAGAACAATCTGCGGGATCGGGATGATTGGTACCGGGCCCGGCGCCGGGATGCGGCGCGCGAGCAGCCGCTGGCGAGCGCGACGGGATTGGTGCTCGATGCGGCTGTCGACCAGCCGACGACGCCGAGCGCCGCCGCGGATCGGGAGGAGCAGCGGGCCTGGGTGCGGCTCGCGCTGGAGCTGCTCGATCCGGACGACCGGCGGATCGTGATCCGCCGCGATTGGGATCGGGCATCGTTCGCCGAGATCGGCAGCGAGCTGCAGCTCGGCGAAAACGCCGCGCGCATGCGCTGGGTGCGCGCCGTCGGCAGGCTCGCCGACCAGCTCGTCGAGCTGCGCAGCGGCCGGCTCGGGCGCGAACTGCGCGCCGAATCGGTCGCGGAGGCGCAGCATGCGGGTTGATGCCGAGACCTCGCTCGAGCGCGCACTCGGCGTGTGGCTGGCATGGCAGACGGAGGTGCCACGCCGCACGCCGGACGAGCTGGTCTCGAGCCACCCGGAGCTGGCGGAGCACCTGACGGCGCTGCTGGCCGACCGCGGCGATGCCGAGCTGGCGGCCGACGCGGAGGGGACGCAGCTGGGTGGCTACCGGCTGCTGCGCGAGCTCGGCCGCGGCGGCATGGGTGTCGTGCACGAAGCGATCGACCTGGCGCTCGAGCGGCGCGTCGCGCTGAAGCTGCTGCCGCCGGCGTTCGCCGGCGATCCGAGTGCGCTGGCGCGCTTCAAGCGCGAAGCGCACGCCGTGGCCCGCCTCGACCACCCGGGCATCGTGCGCGTGCTCGGCGTCGGCAGCAGCGGCGACACGCATTGGTTCGCGATGGAGCTCGTCGACGGCGGCCCGCTGACGCTGCACGCGCCGCGTGGGTTGCGCGAGCGGGTGACCGTGATCGCCGAGATCGCACAGGCGCTCGCGCACGCGCATGCGCAAGGGATCCTGCACCGCGACGTCAAGCCGTCCAACATCCTGCTGCGCAGCGACGGCCGCGCCGTGTTGACCGACTTCGGGCTCGCGCGGCTGCTCGCGGACCCCGGGCTGACGCGGACCGGCGGGTTCCTCGGCACACCGGCGTATGCCTCACCGGAACAGGCGCGTGGGGTCGAGGTCGATGCGCGCAGCGACGTGTTCTCGCTCGGCAGCACGATGTACGAACTGCTGTCCGGCCGGCGGCCGTTCGAGGGAGCGGACGCGGCGACGATCATCCACCGGATCCTGCGGGAGGAGCCGCCGGATCTGCAGCGGATCGCGCCAGCGGTCGGCCGCGACCTCGCCGCGATCGTTGCCAAGTCGCTCGAGAAGGATCCCGCGCGGCGCTACGTCGACATGCAGGCGTTCGCCAACGATCTGTGCGCGTGGCTCGCTGGGGCGCCGGTGCAGGCGCGCCCACTCGGGCCGATCGCGCGCGGCGCGCGTTGGGCGCAGCGCGAGCCGTGGCGCGCGGCTGCCGTCGCGGCGTTGGCGCTCGGCATTCCGCTGGTCGCCGGGCTCGCCGGCTATCAGGCGGCGAATGCGCCGGTGCTCGCCGCCGGCCAGCACCAGTTGCTGCGCGTGCGCGTCGACCAGCAGCTCAACCGCGGCTTCCTGGCGGTGGCCACCGAGGACTACGCCGGCGCGCGCGCCGCGTTTGCGGCGACGCTCGAGCTGGTGCCGGCCGAGCTGGATGCGTGGATCGGCGCTGCTCTGGCGCGTCTCGAAGCTGGCGATCCGGCTGCGGCAGCCGAGTTGCTCGCGCAGGCTCCGCCCGTCGTGCGTGCGGCTCCGGCGCTGCAGCGCGTGCAAGCCAGCATCCTGCGGGGCAGCGGGCGCCTGCCGGAGGCGGATGCGCTGGAAGCGCAGCTCGGTCCTCCTGCGGCGGCGCCGGATCTGTTCGCTGCCGGCCTGCTCGAGCTGCGACGCTGGCGCGACACCGACGATGCCGATGCGTTGCGACGCGCCGCGCAATGGCTGCGGCGCGCCGTCGAGACGTCGCCGGCGCCGAGGCCGAGCTATCACTTCCAGCTGCTGTACGCGACTACCGAGCTGCGCCAGGCGGAGCCGAGTGCTGGCGTCGCCGCCGCGATCGCGCAGCTGTGGCCGCAGGAATGGGCCGCTCAGCGTGAGCTCGCGCGCTGGGAGGTCGATCTGGATCCAGGCGCCGCCGTCGCACGGCTCGAGGAGCTGCTGGCGCGCGCGCCGGCGGTGGGACGGCATTGGATCGCCTACGACCTCGGCCTCGCGCGCGAGCGCTCGCGCGACGTCACTGGTGCGATCGCCGCGTACCGGAAGGCGGTCGAGGCCGAGCCGGCGTACGGCAAAGCCTGGAACAACCTCGGGCGGCAGCTCGCCGCCAACAAGCAGCACGACGAAGCGGTCGAGGCGTACCGCACGGCGATCCGGCTGGATCCCTCGCGCGCGAAGCTGCAGATGAATCTCGGCATCTCGCTGCGCGCGCTCGGTGACGTCACCGGCGCGGAGGCCGCGTATCGCGAGGCACTGCGGCTGCATCCGCCGTACGCGCGGGCGCACTTCAACCTCGGCAACCTGCTGCGCGACCGGGGCGAGCTGACCGAAGCGGCCGCGGCGTTCCGCGCTGCGGCGCAGAGCGATCCGAGCTACGTGCGCGCGTTCGGCAACCTGGCCGTCGTGCTCAGCGAGCTCGATGACCACGCCGGCGCCGTCGAAGCGTGCCGGCGCGCGATCGCGCTCGCGCCGCGCGATCTGCCGCCGTACGTGAATCTCGGCTGGTCGCTGCAGCGGCTCGGCGACTGGGCCGGGGCGCGCAAGGCGCTGGAAACCGGCGTCTCGATCGCGCCCGCGCACGCGATTGCATGGCGCTCGCTGGCACGCTGCCTGTCGCATCCGGACATCGACGCACGCGTGGCGGACCCGGCGCTCGCGCTGGTCGCCGCACGGCGCGCCGCGGCGCTGCTCGAGAAGCCGGATCGCTTCACGTCGCTCGCGATCGCCGAAGCGCACGCACAGCTCGGCAACCGCGCCGCCGGGGAGGCGGCGCTGGCGGAAGCTGCGGCGCTGTTCGCCGCCGAGACCGAGGTCTGGGACGAAGACGAGCGGCGGATGGAACTCGCGCGCGCGCGCTTGCAGGCGATCCGCTAACGGATCGCGTCCCAGTCCCCGAACGTGTCGAACCAGCCGTCGCGCGGGGCGCGCCGCCCCGCGCGCAGCGTCGCCAGGATCTGCTCCGCACGTGCTGCGAGCGCCGTATCCCCGGCACGTACGGCGGCCTGGCGGCCGACCTCGACCGAACCGATGCCCCAGACCGCGAAGTCGGTGCCATCCGCCCACTGCACGACATCGCGCCGTGCCTTGTCCGCGTCCGGCCACGGCTCACCACCATCGCGCCAGCGGATCGCGCTCGCGATCTGCGCGCCGCGCGCGTCGACCCGCCAGCCGTGGCGCAGCAGGTTGAGCGCGAGCCCGTCGGCCAGCTCACGTGCGTGCGTGCCGAACCCGAGCCGCGCGCAGGCTTCGAACCCGGCGACGGCGAGCGCTTCCTGCCATGGCGTCCAGAACCGGTCGACTCCCTCGAGCATCCGGCCGTCCGGTTCGTGGACTGCGAACGGGCGCATCCGCTCCGCCGGCAGCTCGCGCATGCCCCAGGCATGCCAATGCGGCCCGTCGATGCGGGCCGCGATCCGCTCGCGCAGCGCGTCGTCGCCGGTCACGAGCCACAGCCAGCAACCGGCGAGCAGCGCGCGTCCGGCGCCGCGCGGTGCGCCGGCCCCGGACGTCGTCAGCTCCGCGCGCAGCGTCTGGCCGGCAAGGTAGTGCTGCACTTCGAACGCCAGCTCGCGCCGCGCCCAGTGCGCGCCGGTCAGCAGCGCGTAGGCCGCGAGGTGGTTGGTGCTCCAGTGTTGGCGGTCCTTGCCGAACCAGCCGTGCGATTCGAACGCCGGCTCCGGGCATGGCTTGCCGCGGCGGTCTTTGGACACGTCGCAATGCCAGTGCGTGCGGCCGGACCAGACGACCCAGTCCGGCGCGTCGCGCGCCTGCAGTGGCGCACCTTCGGCCGTGAACCAGTGCACCGGACGGCAGGCCTCCTGGGCTGCCGAGAGCTGCACTTCGAACAGGAACGACGGCAGCCCGGTCGTGGCGACCGGCGTCAGCTTGACGATGCCGAAGTCGTTCTGCGCACCGGTCTGGTTCGGATTGCGCGCGAGTCCGTGCGGCCCGCAGAAGAACGGATTCCCCGGCTGCTGCGCGAGCAGGCTGCGCGCGAACTCTCCGTGTTGGCGCGCGAATGCTGCGCGCAGGCGCGTGCCGCTCAACCACGGAGGAACGTCCGGGACGTGGCCGAACGGCCCGAACGCACCGCTGTCGCTCCAACGGGTCGCGGCGAGCGGTGGACACAGCGCCGCGGCGCGCAGCGTCTCCTCGCGCAGACCCCGTTGCGGGCGGATCGGCGGGACCAGGACCCCGCTGCGACGGATCCCCTGCGCGTCCCCGAGCGAGGTCGCCTTCAGCAGCGTCGTCCGCGTGCCGCGCTCGATCGGCTCCGTCGTCATGCCGAGCACCGCCGCGTAGTGCGGGACGAAGGACAGCCCGTCCGTCTCGAACAGCAGCAGATCGAGCGGACAGGACATCGCCTTCGTGGTCGGATCGCTGTGGAACACCGCCAGGTCGCACTGGGCGTGCTCGTCGCCGGCGCCGCTCGTGACGATCAACTCCACGACGAGCCCGGTCTCCGGAATGCGTCCGCCGTGCAGCTCGACCTGCCGCGCCGGATTCGATTCGAGCACCTCGCGCCGCGTCCATTCCGCGTGGCGGACGCGCGTGCCTTGCACCGCGGTCATCGTGAAGCGGCACGGTGGCGCTGCCGGCGCCGGCCGCGGCGCCGCCGCCCCCCCCCCCCGCCCCCCCGCCCGCCCCCC
>CAZABP010000033.1:34477-53023 GCA_964483245.1 uncultured candidatus Brocadiaceae bacterium
CCGCGCGTGACTTGGAGCGCGTACATTCTCACGCGGGAGGGCGCCGCCGCCGCCGCCCCCCGCGTCGACGCCGGCCCCGGGCCGGGCACGAGCGCGAGCTCCCGTTCGCCGAGACGTGGCAGCTCGGCGCGCACGAGGCAGATCGCCTGGCGCAGGCTGCCATCCGGCCAGCGCGCACCGAACGGCTCCCAGCAGGTGACGTGATCGCGTGCATGCAGATCCGGGCGGCCGGTCACCTCGCCGGGCGCGAACGGGACCGCAGCGGCGAACCATTCCGCGCGCGGATGCGGCGCGAGGTTCTGCAGCGTCAGCGTGCGTTGGGCCGGGGCGAGCGCAGAAGCGAGCAGGCATGCGGCGATCGGGTAGGCTGCGCCGCCGATCCACCGATGCACCGCCGACCGTTGCTGCCTTCCGTCCTGGTCCTCTCCACGCTGCTGGCGGCCACGCCGCTCACCGCGCAGGCTCCCGACGAAGCGAAGTTCCTCGCCGAATCCGCGAAGCGGTTGAACGCGTTCGCCACGTTGAGCTTCAAGTCGCATTACCCGCGCCGCGCCAAGGAGATCTGGCTCGAGATCATCGCCGAATACGACACCAACGACGCCGTCGCTCGCAAGGCGCTCGGTTACGTGCAGGTCGGCACGTCGTGGGCGCCGGACCCATCGTTCACATATCCGGATCAGGATCAGCCGGATGCGGCGGTCGCGCTGCAGCTCAACAAGCGGTGGAACTCGCTGAGTGCCGAGCTCGGCAAGGAGCATCTGGAACTGGCGGAGTCACTGTCGGCAGCCGGCAACGCCGAGCGCTCGAACTACCACCGCCAGCGGGCGGCGCGGTTCGCGTCGGGGGACAAGAAGATCGCGACCTCGCTCGGGCTGCAGCTCGAAGGAGGCATGTATGGGTCCGCAGTCGAATTGACGCTGCTGAAGCGGAGCCGGATGCTCGAAAAGGAGGTGACCACGCAGCTCGCGCGCGAACCGAAGGTCGAGCGCGTCGCGGACTTCAAGCATCCGTACTTGCAGTCCGGTCCTGCCGTGAAGGCATACCGCGGCGAGCACTACACGATCGTCGGCGACTTCGACGACGCCATCCTGCAGGAAGCGGCCAGGCACGCCGAGCGCTCGCTCGCGTTCTGCAAGGCCGCGTTCGAGGGCTATGAGGGCTTCGGCAAGTTCCCGGGTCCGAAGACGTTCGTGTTCTACACGTCACGCGACGCGTGGAAGCAGGTGCTGCAGGCGAACGCCGGATTGATGTCCGCCGACCACTTGCAGTTCCTGTTCGAGAACGACATCTCGGCGACGAAGCTCGGCGCGGCCGAGCGGCAGCTGTGGCTGGCGAGCTCTCCCGATGCGGCGATCGTGCACGATCGGACCGTGCGCTGGGTCGCCGAGGAATACTCGACGCTGCGCACCGACGGGATGCAGGAGGGGATCGGGCATGCCGTGGTCGGGTTGTTCTTCGGCCGCAATCTCACCTACACCGTCGGCAGACCGCGGCCCGGCCGTGGCACCGTGGCCGGTGGGGAGCAGAAGAAGCGCGTGTTGATGCCCGACATGACGGCGTGGGTCGATTTCGCGCTCGAGATGGCGTGGCAGAAGACCGACATCCCGGCGGCTGAACTGCCGCTGGTCAAGGCGTCGGAGTTCAGCGAGGAGGCGCGGATCAAGAGCTGGTCGTTCTGCGACTACCTGCTGCGGCGGGATCCTGCGCTGTTGCTGGCGCTCGACAGGACGGCGGGCTCCGGCGCCAAGACCCAGCCGCAGGTCGCGACGAAGTTCGCCGAGAAGACCGGCGGTCAGCAGCTCGCGCTGCTGGACGACGATTGGCGGCGGTACTGGACCGAGGACACGCCGATGCTGCGCGCGATCCGCAACAAGAAGGCGCCACTCGAAGGCGTCACGGCCGCCGTGCCGGACTGGCTCGAGGAGTTCAACGCGCTGCGCAAGGGGATCACCGCCGTCAAGCTGCCACAGGTCGGTTGGAGCGAGGCCTGGTCGAACGAGTGTCGCCAACACGTCGAGTATCTGAAGGCCAACGGGAAGGCACGCGGGCCGGAGGCGGAGCACGACCAGGACCTCAAGTCGAAGGGCGCCTCGAATTCCGGCCGTACGTTCGCGCGCCGCGCGCTCATATCGGTCGGCGAGAAGAATGCGAAGAAGGCAATGGACCGGTGGATGCACTGGCCGGGCTACCGGGACGCCGTGCTGAATCCCGCGCTCGACACCGTCGGGCTGTACGCCGACGCGGGGTTCATGGTCATGGATGTGTCGCGTGGCATGGTCGACACCGGCACGTCGACGACCGTGCACTATCCGTTCGGCCGGCAGACGGGTGTCCCGGTCCAGATCGAGGTGCGCGAACTCGGTCCGCAAGTCGAGGAGTTGCTCGCTCGCGAAGGCAAGTCAGGCCTGAAGGTGCTCGGTTATCCGATCACGTACCACGGCTTCCGCAGCAGCCCGCGTGAGCCGGGTGATGTCCGTTGCGAGGTGATGGTCGGCAAGGACCTCGTCGAGGGCATCCTGCACTTCGCCACCGATGGCGTGCGCCGCGCCTGCGCACCCGGGCTGATCGTGTTCTATCCCCTGCAGCCGCTGAAGCGCGGGATGCTGCACAAGGTGACCTGGATCGGCGTCGGCAACCGCGCAATCGAGTTCGAGTTCACTACTCAGTGAGGGAAGGGGAGAGGGTTGGGGAAGGGGGAAAACGGGAAGGGGACGGGCCCGGGCCCGGGCCCGGGCCCGGGCCCGGGCTGGGGGAAGGCGAGGAATGGGAAGGGGAATGGGAAGGGGCGCTGGTGGATGCGTGGTCCTGCAAGGGTTGGAGCCGTTTGGTTCCATGGTGGCGATGGCAACTGAGTCGAAGCGTCGCGGTGCGCTGGCGGGGGTGGCTGCGCCGGGTGCGGTGCGGGGCGGGATCGAGCGCCGCGCGCGGATCGAGGAGCGGGATGCGGAGCGCGTGCGCGAGCGCAGGCGCCGGTTTGCGGTCTCGTGCACGGCCGGTGTCGTGGCCTTGCTGGGGGTGTCGTGGCTCGCGCAGAGCTTCGAGTTGTCGGAGACGTCCGCGCTTGCGCTTTCGGTGCTGGCCGGCCTTGGGGTGACGTTTGCGCTGCGGCCTCGCCGCCAAGCTGAGGGTTCCGAGGTCGGAGGGTGATTGGATGACGAGCTCGCGGCTGGTGTCGTGGTGGAATGCGAGACGTCGGCAGATCGCGGCGGAGGATGCGATCGGCGAGGGGGAGTGGGGGGCGGAGTTCGCAGTGGGCTGGTGGATTCCGCTCGTGCTGGTCGCGGTGTACGGGGTCCTGTCGGCGTTGGAGTTGCGCGAGCCGTGGCAGGAGATCGTGCTCGCGGCGGTGTTCGTCGCGTGGCTCGGGGTGACGTGGCGCGCGAGCGTGCAGGTGCGGCGCGCGAAGGAGACGCGCGCTGCGGCGCGCGCGGCGGCAGGGATGGACCGGCCGGAGTCGGCGGACATCGAACCGCGGAGGGACGCGGGTGCGGCGGCAGCAGCGGTGGGGCAGGGGAATGCGTTGCGCGTGCG
Organism: uncultured candidatus Brocadiaceae bacterium; assembly: GCA_964483245.1. Classification (GTDB taxonomy): domain Bacteria; phylum Planctomycetota; class UBA1135; order UBA1135; family UBA2386; genus CAZABP01. The sequence goes on from CAZABP010000033.1 coordinate 38,009, forward strand.
GAGGCGTCGGCGTCGCGCCGCAGCGTCGCCGGAGCGTGGGCAGCACTTCGGGATCGGCGCCTTCGTCGGCGGCATGGCGGCGCTGTGGGTGGCGCTGCAGTTCGGACTCGATGGCGTGCGTGCGGTGATCCTCGGGGCGGTAGCTGGTGGAAGTCTGGGGGCGATCTTCACCGCGCGGTTCCTGGCAGTGATCGACATGCTGTTCCGTTCGTGGCGGCACGAGCCTTGATGGACGGGTGCGCGATGCGCGCCCCGGTTGACAAGGTTGGCGCCGGTCGCTTGCATCCCGCGCAACTCATCGAGACCGGCTGAGGGACAGGCCCTTCGAAGCCGGGGCAACCACCGGGAGACCGGCAGGTGCCAACTCCTGCGGCGCATTGCGACCGAGAGATGAGGCCGGCCACCGCCGCGCAGCTGCGCGCCGGGGACGACCCGCTCGGTGGCGACGGCGCTCGGGGGACTCGACGAGGAGACCTCAGACCCCGAGTCCGATGACCCGCTCAGCATCTCGTCCTCCCGTTCCCGTCGTCGCGCCGCCGGCGCCCGACACCGTTGGATTCCGTTCGTCCGGTTCGTCGCCGACCGTGCACCTGCTCGGTGCCGGCAAGGTCGGGCGGGCGTTCCTGCAGCTCGCGCCGGCGCACGGCGTGCACGTCGTCGCGGTCACCGACACGAGCGCGACGATCTATCGCAGGGACGGGCTGCCGGCCGCCGACCTCGCGCGCTTCAAGCAGGATGGCGGCAGGCTCGCGCAGCTCGCGGGCGCCGAGTCGGTGCCGCTCCCGCTCGCGTTGCAGGTCGTCGACGCGCCGATCGTCGTCGACGCGCTGCCGACCGCGCTGCACGATCCGCTGCCGGCGCTGCGCCGCGCGTCGGCCATCCTGCAGCGGGGTGCATGCCTCGCGCTGGCGTCGAAGGACGCGCTGTTCGCGGCACCGGCGGAGTTGACCGACCGCGCCCATCGGGACCGGCTCGGGATCGACGCGGTGCTCGGTGGCGCCGGCCAGCGCCTGCTCGGCGCGAGCGACGCCTGGCGCGCGAGCCGCGAGCTCGTCGTCGCCGGCAATGCATCGACGACGGCCGTGATCACGGCGGTCGAACGCGGCGCGAGCATCGACGAGGGGATCGCGCAGGCCCGGGCGCTCGGGCTGCTCGAAGCCGATCCGACGCTCGACCTCGATGGCAGCGATGCCCTCGCGAAGCTGTTGATCACGGCCGGGCTGGTGTTCCGGCGTGCGCCGGCGTTCCTCGACGTGCCGCGGCCGGATCTCCGCGCACTCGATCCCGACCTGCTGCGCGCGCGCGCGGCGCGCGGCGCGGCGACGCGGCTGCTCGGCCGCGCGACGCCGGACGGCAGCGTGCAGCTCGGCTACGAGGAAGTGCCCGCCGGTGCGGCCTGGCGGGTGCCGGCGGATCGCGTCGCCTATGCGGCGCGCCCTCGCAGCGGTGCACCTCATGTGTTGGTTGGCACCGGGATCGGCCCGCGTGAGACCGCACGCGTGCTGCTGCAGGATGTGCTGCGCCTCGCTGCGCGGGAGGCGGCGCAGTGAGTACGTCCGTGACCTGGGGCAGCACGGGGCTCGTGCACCTGCCGTTCACGTTTCCGCTGCAGCGCGGCGGGCGGCTGCTCGCCGGCCGGCTCGCGTTCGAGCAGATCGGGTCCGACGCAGCGCCGCCGGTGCTGGTGCTCGGCGGGATCTCCGCCGACCGCCACCTGTGCGCGCATGCGGAGGACCCGCGGCGCGGATGGTGGGAGGGATCCGTCGGGGCCGGGTGTGCGATCGACCCGCGTCACTGGCGGCTGCTGGGCATCGACTGGCTCGGCGGAAGCGGCGCTTCGAGCGGGCCGTGCACCGAGCCGGGCGATCCGTTCCCGACCGTGACCACGGCCGACCAGGCGGATGCGATTGCGCACCTGCTCGACGAGCTCGGCATCGGTGTGCTGCATGCGATCGTCGGGGCCTCGTTCGGCGCCAACGTCGCGCTCGCGTTCGCGTCGCGGCATCCCGGCCGCGTCGCGCGTGTCGTCGCGATCAGCGGCGCCGACCGCAGCCATCCGCTGGCGGTTGCACGTCGTGCGCTGCAGCGACGCATCGTCGCGCTGGGGCGCGCGGCCGGCGACGAGCGGGCGGGTGTCACGCTGGCGCGGGCGCTGGCGATGACGGCGTACCGCTCTGCCGACGAGTTTGCGTCGCGGTTCCACGCCGACCCGCTCGCTGCCGCGGACTACGTGCTGGCGCGCGGCGCCGCGTCGGCGGCCGCGTTCGACGCGCAGGCGCTCGACGCCCTGACGCTCGCGCTCGATCTACACGACGTCGACGTCGGGCCGATCCGCGCCGCGGTCACGCTGGTCGGGATCCGCCAGGATCTGCTGGTCCCGATCGGGGACCTGCGCGCGCTTTCCGGCCGCCTCGGTGGGCGCGCGACGCTGCACGAGCTCGATTCGATCCACGGCCACGACGCGTTCCTGAAGGAGCGCGCTGCGCTGACCCCGCTCCTGCGCGCTGCGCTCGGAGGGAGGCCATGAGCTCGCTGTCCACCCGCACGGTGCGCGCCGGAATCGAGCGCGATGCGAGCTTCGGTGCCGTCGTGCCGCCGCTGCACCTGTCGTCGAACTACACGTTTGCCGGCTTCGGCAGCAAGCGCGCCTACGACTACACGCGCACCGCGAATCCGACGCGCGACCTGCTGGCCGAAGCGATCGCCGACCTCGAACGTGGCGCTGGTGCCGTCGTCACGGCGAGCGGGATGGCGGCGGTGCACCTCGTGCTGCACCTGCTGCCGGCCGGCGCGCGCGTGCTCGCCCCGCGCGATGGATACGGCGGCACCTGGCGGCTCCTGCAGGCCGAGGCGAAGGCCGGTCGCCTGCAGGTCGAGCTCGCCGACTTCCAGGATCTGGACGGGCTGCGCGCGGCCTGCGCCAGGCGACCGGCGCTCGTCTGGATCGAGACGCCGAGCAACCCGCTGCTGCGCGTGACCGACCTCGCGGCCGTGATCGCGATCGCGCACGCGGCCGGCGCGCTCGCCTGCGTCGACAACACGTTCCTGTCACCCGTGCTGCAGCAGCCGCTGGCGTTCGGCGCCGACCTCGTCGTGCACTCGACGACGAAGTACCTGAACGGCCACAGCGACGTCGTCGGTGGCGCCGTCGTCGCTGCGACGCCGGAGCTGCACGCGCAGCTCGCGTGGTGGGCGAACTGCATCGGCATTGCCGGCGCGCCGTTCGACGCGTGGTTGACGCTGCGTGGGCTGCGCACGCTGCATGCGCGGATGCGCCAACACGAAGCGAACGCGCGCGCCGTCGCCGAGTGGCTCGTGCGGCAACCGGAGATCGCCGCCGTGCATTGGCCCGGCCTGCCGGAGCATCCCGGGCACGAGCTCGCCTGCGTACAGCAGCGCGGGTTCGGCGCGATCGTTGCGCTGGAGCTGCATGGCGGCGAGGCGGCCGTGCGCGCGTTCCTCGCGCGGCTGCGGCTGTTCTCGCTGGCCGAGTCGCTCGGCGGCGTCGAGAGTCTGGTCGCGCATCCGGCGACGATGACGCACGCCGCGATGAGCGCGCCGGCCCGCGCCGCCGCCGGCATCGGCGACGGCCTGCTGCGGCTGTCGATCGGGATCGAGGAGCCGCGCGACCTGATCGCCGACCTCGCCACCGCCCTCGCCGCGACCCGCGATCCTCTCGGGGTCTGACGAGAAAAGTCGCGTCAGAATGGCAGCTCGCGGAGCCGATCCGAGTCCAGCACGGCATCCGCCTCGATCTCGACCAGCATCTCCGGCGCGATCAGGCGGCTGACTTCGACCAGCGTGCAGGCGGGGCGGATCTCGCCGAAGCACTCTGCGTGCGCGCGCGTGATCGCTTCCCACTGCGTGATGTCGGTCACGAAGATCCGCGTGCGCACCACGTCCCGCAGCGACGACCCGGCCTGGACCAGCGCCCGCTCGATGTTGCGCAGGCACTGGCGCGCCTGCGCATACGGATCTCCGACCCCGACGAGGTTGCCGCCGGCGTCGGTCGCCGTGGTCCCGGAGACGAACACCAGCTCGCCGCTCCGGACGGCGCGCGAGTAGCCGACGCGTCCCTCGTACGGGCTGGTCCCTGCAATGTTGCGGCGCTGCATGCGGGGATTCTGCCGCGCGTGGCAAGAAAGGGGTCAGACCCCATTCATGCCACGTTGGCAAGGAAGGGGTCAGACCCCAACCGTGCCAATTGCCATAATGGCGCGCCCCCAAACCCCGAGCGCACGAGACATGCCACGCCCTGCTTCCCTCGTCCTCCTCGCCTCGCTCCTCCTGGCCGCGTTTGCGCCGGCGCAACAAAAGCGCCCGCTGACGCATGCCGACTACGACACCTGGAAGTCGCTGCAAGGCGCCGTCCTGTCGGACGACGGGGTCTGGGTCGCGGTCACGATCGCTGAGCAGGAAGGGGAGAAGCTGCTGTTGGTCCGCGAGACGACCGGCACACGCGAGCATCGGCACGCCGGCGGCCGCAGCGCGGCGTTCACCACGGACGGGCGGCACGTCGTGTTCCTGATCGATCCGTCGCATGCCGAGATCCGCAAGCGCAAGCTCGACAAGCTGGCCGAGCAGCAGAAGAACGAGCACGAGCGCACCGGCGGCGCCGCCACCCCCGAGCCTTCCGAGCGGGCCGGCGCCCGCCGGGGTGGGCGCCGTGGCGGGACGGCGCCGAGCTCCCCGACCCCGTCCAACGATGACGACGAGCCGAAGCCGGCGCTCGGCATCCTGACGCTCGCAACCGGCGAGCTGCGCGTCATCGAGCGGGTCAAGAGCTTCCGCGTCACGCAAGAGGACGCGCCGCCGTTCGTCGTCTACCACCTCGAGAAGCCGCTGCCGAAGCCGCGCGAGCCTGCCACCAAGCGCGAGGGCGGCGCCGAAGCACCGTCCGAGGAGACCGGCGAAGCCCCCGCGCGCCGCGAGCCGTCCACCCGCAGTGCCAACGCGCAGTCCACCAGCGAACGCGCCAACGGCTCCCGCCCGCGCCGGCCCGCGCGCGAGCGCGCGACCGACCCCGGCACCAAGCGCCTGCAGGACGGCACGGAGCTCGTGCTGCTCGATCTGCGCGACGGCAGCGAGCGGCGCTTCCGCTCCGTGCTTGCGTACGGCCTGACCGACGAGCGCCCGACGCTGTGGTGGAACGTGCAGTCGAAGGCCGATGCGAAGCCCGCCGCCGACTCCGACTCCGACTCCGACTCCCACGCCGACACGGACAAGGACTCGGACTCGGACTCCGACGCCAACACCAACCCCACCCCGCCGCCTCCAACCCCCGGCCTGTACGCCCTCGATCTCGCGACCGGCACGCAGCGGCACCTGCTCGCCGGACCGCAGCAGGTCCGCGCCTTGACGACCGACCGCGCCTGCACGCGGCTGGCGTTCTGCTCGAACGCCGCCGACTGGAGCAGCGAGAAGCCGCGCGACGCGGTCTACGCCTGGGACTTCGTTGCTGACCGCGCGCTGCCGATCGTGACGGCCGACACGGCGGGCCTCCCGGCCGGGCGCATCCCATCGGCGGCGTTCGGGCTGCGCTTCTGCGAAGACGGCGCGATGCTGCTGCTCGGCGCCGAAACGCCGCCGGAGCCGGAGCTGCGCAAGCAGCTCCCCGAGGACAAGGTCACGCTCGATCTGTGGCACTGGCGCGATCCGCTGCTGCAGCCGATGCAGGCCAAGCGGCAGACCCAGCTCGAGAACCGCGCGATCCCGTGCGTCTGGTCGTTCGCCGATGCGCGCCTGCGTGCGCTCGCCGATGCGGAGCAGGACATGCCGGCGTTCATCACACCGGACGGCTCACGCGTGCTGCTGCACGACCAGGAGCCGTACCAGTCCGAGCTCTCCTGGGACACGAGCTACTACGACGTCCATGTCGTCAACACGGCGGACGGCCGGCGCGAGCAGCTCGTGCAGCGGTTGCGTGGCCGCGCGAGCGTGTCGCCCGGCGGGCGCTTCGTGATCTGGTTCGGCGATGAGCCGCACTACCACGCCTATGAGCTCGCGACGCGGACGACGCATTGCCTGAGCGCCGGCATCGAGTCGAGTGTTGCGAACGAGCTGCACGATCAGCCGAGCCCGGCGCGCGGCTACGGCATCGCCGGCTGGACCACCGGCGACGCCAGCGTGCTGCTGTACGACCGCTACGACCTGTTCGAAGTGGTCCCCGGCGGCACGTCGACCTGCGTCACCGATGGCTACGGCCGCGCGCAGCAGATCACGCTGCGCTACGTCCGCACCGATCCGGACCCGGACGAGCGCCACATCGCGCGCGACGCGCCGCTGCTGCTCGACGCGACGTCCGAGACGACGCGCGCGTCCGGCTATTACGAAGACCGCCTCGACACGGTCGCGCGGCCGCGCCGGCTGATCATGCTCGACAAGTCGTTCGGCGCACTGCGCACGGCGAAGTCCGGCCAGCGGCATGTGTTCACGCTGTCGACGTTCCGCGAGTGCCCGGATCTGTGGACCGCCGATGCGCGCTTCGAGGGCCTGACGCGACTGACCGACATCAATCCGCAGCAGGCCGGCATCGCCTGGGGTGACGCCGAGCTCGTGCGGTGGCAGTCGCTCGACGGCGAGCCGTTGACCGGCGTGTTGATCAAGCCGGAAGGCTTCGATCCCTCGCGCCGCTACCCGATGCTGGTCCACATCTACGAGCGCTTGAGCCAGGGGCTGCACAGCTACCGCAGCCCGGCGCCCGGCACCTCGCCGAACGCCTCGCTGTACGTCAGCAACGGCTACCTGTTCTTCCTGCCGGACATCGTCTACGAGGTCGGACAACCGGGCGACTCGGCCTTGAAGTGCGTCGTGCCCGGCGTGCACCACCTGATCGCGCAGGGCTTCGTCGATCCGGAGAGGATCGGGATCAGCGGCCACTCCTGGGGTGGGTACCAGACCGCGTACCTGGTCACGCGCACGACGCTGTTCCGCGCCGCCGAGTCCGGCGCGCCGGTCGCCAACATGACCAGCGCCTATGGCGGGATCCGCTGGTCGACCGGGATGTCGCGGATGTTCCAGTACGAACAGACGCAGAGCCGGATCGGCGCGACGCTGTGGGATGCGCCGCTGGCGTTCATCGAGAACTCGCCGCTGTTCGAGCTGGATCGCGTGCGCACGCCGATGTTGATCCTGCACAACGACCAGGACGGCGCAGTACCGTGGTACCAGGGCATCGAGCTGTTCACGGCGCTGCGGCGGCTCGGCAAGGAGGCGTATCTGTTCAACTACGTCGGCGAGGATCACGGCCTGCGCCGCCGCGCCAACCAGGAGGACTGGTCGGCCCGCATGCTCGAGTTCTTCGACCACCACCTGAAGGACGCGCCGGCCCCGCGCTGGATGCGCGAGGGCGTTCCGTTCCGTGACCGTGAGCGTGAGAAGATCGACCGCCTCGGGCCGGTGCCGGCGGAAGCCTCGGCCGGCGGCGGCGCACCGGGGACGGAGGGCGCGCCCGAAGGGAACGGCAACGGCAACGGCCGCTGAGCGCCTGTTCCTGGATCCCCGCTGCGTTCGGCCGGCGGCGGCTCCGGCTTGCAGTCTTGCGACAACTACGGCTCGGCGCGGGGCCTCGCCCGCGGCAATCGCTGGCTAAGCTCCCCGGCCTTCCATCCCCGACGCACTGCCAAGATGCACCTCCGCCCGTCGCGCGCCCTCCCGCTGTTCCTGCTGGCTGCGAGTCTCACGAGCCAGACCTACTTCGCCGCACCCCCGGCGTTCGCCAGCACCGAGGGTGAGTCTGCGGTCTCGTTCAACCACCCGTTCACCGCCGCGAAGGCGCGGTACCAGTACTGCCACGGCAATCTGCGCGGCACCGCGCAGCCGGGCATCAAGAGTGTTGCGTTCCGCCGCGACGGGGTCGCGCCCACGTCGGCCGAGTACGAACCGAGGACCGCAACCCTGGCGATCCTGCTCGCGCACGCGAACTTCGCGACGCTGACCACGACCTACGCGAGCAACTACCTGACGCCGGCGGTGACGGTCTTCACGCCGAAGAACGTCAATCTGCCCGATCACAGCAGCAAGCCGACGACGGCCCCGGCGCCATGGTCGATCACGCTGCCGTTCGATGTGCAGTGGAGCTACAACGGCACCAACGACCTCCTGCTCGAACTGCAGGTGGATGCCGGCAGCAGCATCAAGGGCTACTCGCTCGACAGCGTCGACACGCGGCAGGCAGGGCTCGGCACGGTCACGTACCTCGACCCGACGCAGAAGTGCACGACCGCGAACGGGCCATACGAGTTCTACGCGTATGCCCCGCTGACCAATGCGGCCAACACCGTCAACCTGCGCGTCTACGGGATCGGCGCGCCGAGCTCGACGCCGTCCGCGCTGCTGGTCGGCCTCAGTGATCCGAACGTGATCGGCGCGTTCTGTGCACCGCTGCGGTCCAGTCTCGAACTGACCGTCCCGCTGACGTCGTCGTCGACCGGTGCGCTCGGCACTTCCGGCGCGCCGCTGACCTACAACTTCCCGACCGGGATGCCGTTCGGGCTGTACCTGCAGTTCGCGTCGCTGACGGCGATCCCCAAGGCGGTCCATCTGTCCGACGCGGCCCGCGTCGACATCCGTCTCGGCAACGATGGCATCGCCGTCAAACAGGTCGCGAACCGTTTCGACGAGCTGGCGGCGACCGGCACGCTGACGAGCCTGTTCGTCCCGGTCGTGCGCTTCGAGCGGTAGCGCGTTCTGCACGAACTCGCGACGGCCTTCACGAGATTCCGGCGGACAGCAACTACGCCCGGGCCGTGCACCGTGATCAGCGCGCGGCATCGGCACCGCGGATGGTGGGAAGGCGAGCGCCCGCGTAGGCTGCGCGCGCCTTGTCCCCCCACCTACGGAGTCCCGCGATGCGTGTCCCGATCCTCGCCGCCGCCACCGGCGCGCTGCTGATCACCAGTCTCACCAGCCAGACGTCGTTCATCTCCCCGGCCGCTGCTGCCACGGCCGAAGGGAACTCGAACGGCACCATGTGGGCTTCCGGCGGCGCCCGCCGCTACCAGCAGATCCACAGCGACATCACGACGTCGGGTGCGATCAAGGGGATGGCGTTCCGAACCGACGGCAACACCAACACCTACACCGGGATCCGCACGGTCGACCTCGAGCTGTTCCTCGGGCTCGCACCGAGCTACGACGCGGCGTCGCTGTTCTTCGACCAGAACTACGTGCCGCAGACGAAGCTGCAGGTGCTGCAGCGCAAGACGTTGAACTTCGGCCCGCAGGGGCAGAACTCGTCCCCCGGCGTGTTCACCAACCACGTGATCCCGTTCGACACGCCGTTCGCATATCCGGCCAGCGTGTCGCTGGTCTGGGAGGTGCTGATCTACTCGAACACCGGCAGCGGCTTTCACTATCAGGATGCCGACCGCTCCAGCACGGCGCTGAACTCCGGCACCGTGACCGGCACCGGTTGCACGGCCACCGGACGCACGGCGCCGATGGCGCAGAACTCGCAGTGCTACGACATCGGCGGCACGTTCGCGTTCACTGCCGGCGTCACGAACGGCCCGTCGGCGGCGCCGCTGCTGCTGTCGATCGGTGCGACGAATCCGAACGTCATCATCCCCGGCGTCATCTGCGGCGGGATCTACACCGACCTGACGATGTCGTTCCCGGCCGGGACGACCGACGCGAATGGGACCGTGGCGAACACGTACGGGTTCGTCATCCATTTCCCGAACACGATCGCCGGCTTGTCATTCCACTCGCAGGTCCACGCGCTCGACCCAGGTCTCAGCGAGGTTCTGAAGCTCGCGAACTCCGACGGCAAGAACTACATCGTGCCGAATCCGAGCGTGACCAAGATCGTCAAGGTGACGCGGATGTGGACGCAGACCGCGTCGACGACCGACCCGAAGAGCGTCTACTTCATCGGCTCGGCAGTCGGCTACGGCCTGACGACGCGGTTCGATTACTGACCTGCTATCCTGCGGCGGCGTTCCAACGGGTGGGGCGCCGCCGACCGGATGCTGCTGCTGCTGATCACGCTCGCCGCCGTTGCTGCGCTCGCGCCGCTCGGCCGTGACTTTCTGCGCGGCACCGTGCCAGGCCGCGCGGCCGTCGCCGGTGCGGCGGCCGGACTGGCGGCGGTCCTGTTCGCGATCACCTGGCCGCCGCCGCCGTTGCCGCCGGACTCGCGCCCGCTGGTGGAACCGGCTGCCGGCTACGTCGGGTCGGCGGCATGCCGGGCCTGCCACCCTGACCAACACGCGTCGTGGCACGCATCGTTCCACCGCACGATGACGCAGGTCGCGACGCGCGGCAGCGTCGCCGCGGAGTTCCGGCGCGTCGAACTCAGCTGGGCGGGGGAGCCGGCGATCTACGAGTGGCGTGGTGAGGAACTGTGGGTCGACTTCCTACCGGCGCCTGGCGCCGCGCGCCGGGTCGTCCGACCGATCGAGCAGCTGACCGGATCGCACCACTTCCAGGTGTTCTGGTACGGCACCGGCCGTGGCCGCGAGCTCGCGCCGGCACCGTTCGTCTACCGGATCGACACGCAGCGCTGGCTCCCGTTCGCGGCGGCATTCGTGATCCCGCCGGAGCAGGACGGCCTGCCCCACGCCGGCACCTGGAACCAGAACTGCCATATGTGCCACGCGACCGGTGTCCGACCGCGCCTCACGGCGACCGGCGCTGACACGCGCGTCAGCGAGCTCGGGATCGCGTGCGAAGCCTGCCATGGCCCCGGCGCCGAGCACGCGGCGAGCAACCGCGATCCGCGCCGACGCTACGCGCTGCACGACGGCGACGCGGCGGACGACACGATCGTCGAGCCGACGCGGCTGCCCCCGGCGCGTTCGGCGCAGGTCTGCGGCCAGTGCCATTCCGTCTCGATCCTGCGTCGCTCGCATTCCGCCGACTGGTCCGAGCGCGGACTGCCGTACCGCCCGGGCGACGACCTGCACGCGACGCGGCTCGTGATCATGCCGGAAGACGCGCAGGCACCCGAGCTGCAGCGCAAGCTCGCCGAGCAGCCGCACTTCTTCCGCGACACGTTCTGGTCGGATGGCGCCGTGCGCGTGGCCGGGCGCGAATACAACGGGCTGCTGCGTTCCCCATGCTTCACGCAGGCGCCGGCCGATGCGCAGCTCGATTGCACCGACTGCCACCAGTTGCACTTGGCGCCGGACGACGAGCGTTCGCTAGCGGACTGGACCGAGGACCAGCTCGCACCCGGCATGCGCGACGATCGCGCGTGCACGCAGTGCCACACGCAGTTCACCGCGCCGGAAGCACGCCGCGCGCACACGCATCACGCCGACGGATCGCCGGGCAGTGCCTGCATGAACTGCCACATGAGCTACACCACCTACGGTCTGTTGAAGGCGACGCGCAGCCACACGATCGGCTCGCCCAGCGTCGCGCAGGAGCTCGCGACCGGCCGGCCGAACGCCTGCAACCAATGCCACCTGGACCGCACGCTCGCCTGGACGAACGACCATCTGCAGCAGTGGTACGGGATCGAGCCGGCCGCGCTCGATGCCGACCAGGCCGGCGTCGCGGCTTCGATCCGTTGGCTGTTGACGGGGGACGCCGGGATCCGCGCGCTGGCCGCGTGGAGCATGGGCTGGCCGGCGGCGCAGCAGGCGTCCGGCCGCGACTGGCAGGCGCCGTACCTCGGGCAGTTGCTGGCGGATCCGTACCGCGCCGTGCGGTATCTCGCGGAGCAGTCGCTGCACACGCTGCCGGGGGTCGCAGTGCCGGCCGGTTACGACTCGCTGGCGCAGGGCTCCGGCCCGGCCCAGGCTGCCGCCGCGGTACGCGACCGCTGGCAGCAGGCGCGCGCGCCGGGCGCCGCCGCGCGTGCGGAGCTGCTGATGGACGCGCAGGGGTTGGTCCTCGCGGAGTTCCAACGGTTGCTGGCGCGGCGCGACGACCGGCCGGTATTCCTCGCCGAATGAACGAGTCGGACCAGGAGCGGCTGCGGTTGCGCCATCTGCGCTTCGGTTGGTGGTCGCTCGCGGTGTTCGCGTCGGCCGGGGTCCTGCTCGAGGCGTTGCACGGCTTCAAAGCGGACTGGTACCTCGCGGTCGGCATGGAGACGCGCCGGCTGCTGTGGCGGCTCGCGCACGCGCACGGGACGTTCCTCGCGCTGGTGCACGTGGCGTTCGCGTGGACCGCGCGGCACGCGCGCGGGCGTGCTGCGTTGCTCGCCTCCCCATGCCTGATCGGCGCCGGCATCGCGCTGCCGCTCGGTTTCTTCCTGGGCGGCGTGCAGCTCCACGGCGGCGACCCCGGTGCCGGGATCGTGCTGTTGCCGCTCGGCGCCGCGCTGCTGTTGGTGGCGCTGGTTGCGACCGCGCTCGCGCTGCGCCGGTGAGCGGCATGTGCATCGTGCTGCCGGAAGTCGTAAGAGGATGCGCCGCGCGATGGATCCGATCCTGGACGACCTGAACGAACAGCAGCGCGCCGCCGTGTTGCACGGCAGCGGGCCGCTGATGATCCTGGCCGGCGCCGGCTCCGGGAAGACGCGCGCGATCACGCGCCGCGTCGCGCGGCTGCTGCGTGACGGGGAGGCGCCGGACTCGATCCTCGCGCTGACGTTCACGAACAAGGCGGCGGGCGAGATGGCGGGCCGGATCCAGCTGCTCGGCGGACACCGGGTGCACGTCGCGACGTTCCATGCCGCCTGCGCGCGCTTCCTGCGCCGTGATGCCGAGCGGATCGGGTTCCCGCGCGAGTTCACGATCTTCGACACCTACGACCGCGACGTCGTGATCAAGGGCCTGCTCGCCGACCACGGGCTCGATCGCGCGGACCTGAAGCCGGCCGCGGTCGGGCGCCGGATCTCGGAGCTGAAGAATCGCCGGATCCGCGCACACGACCCGTTGCCGCTGCGCAGCGAGCTCGACCGGATCGTCGACCGGCTGTACCGGCCGTATCAGGAACGGCTGCGTGCGCAGGCGGCGATGGACTTCGACGACCTGCTGCTGCACTTCCTCGACCTGCTGGCCCAGCACGCGGACGTCGCCGCCAGCTACCAGAGCCGTGTGCGTTGGTTGTTGATCGACGAGTTCCAGGACACCAACCGCGTCCAGTACGACCTCGCCCGGCTGCTGGTCGGCGGGACGCGCAACCTGTGCGTCGTCGGCGACCCGGATCAGTCGATCTACCGCTTCCGCGGGGCCGAGCTGCGCAACCTGCTCGACTTCGCGCAGGACTTCCCGGACGCCGCGGTGCTGCGGCTGGAGACGAACTACCGCTCGACGCGCAAGATCGTGCGCGCGGCCGAGCACGTGATCCGCAACAACCGCAACCGGCCGGACAAGTCGCTGCGCACCGACAACGACGAGGGGGAGGATCTGGCGGTGTTCGTCAGCCGCAATCCGCTCGACGAGGCGCGCGAGATCGCGCAACGCACTGCCGGACTGCTGCTGCAGACCACTCCCGACCAGGTCGCCGTGTTCTTCCGTACGCACTTCCAGAGCCGCGCGCTGGAGGAAGCGTTCCGCCGCCAGGGGATCCCGTACGAGATCGTCGGCGGGCTGTCGTTCTACGAACGGCGTGAGATCAAGGATCTGCTGGCGTATCTGCGTGTGCTGCACAACCAGCTCGACGACGTCAGCATGGAGCGGATCATCAACGTGCCGCCGCGCGGCATCGGCAAGGTCACGCTCGAGCGGTTGCGCGGCCTCGCGCGCACCGACGGGATGTCGTTGCGCGAGGTGATCGGTTCGCCGGACCTGCTGGCGACGCTCGGCACGAAGGTGCGCACCGGTCTGCAGGAACTCGCGGAGCTGCTCACCGAGGCGGCGGCTCACGGCCGGACCTCGGTCGCGGAGGCGCTCGCGTACGTCCTGCAGCGCACCGACTACGTGAGCCACGCCTGCCGGCTCGGCGACCCGGAGGACGTGACGCGCGAGGAGAACATCGCCGAGCTCGTGCGCGACACGGCCGCGTTCGACGGCAGCGCCGGCGGCGGGCTGGGTGCGTACCTCGCGCACGTGTCGCTGCTGACGTCGGAGGACCGGCGCGGGGTCGAAGGCCCGCGCGTGTCGCTGATGACCGTGCACGCGGCGAAGGGGCTCGAGTTCGATCACGTGTTCGTCGCCGGCCTGGACGAGGGGTTGTTCCCGCACAGCCGCAGCACCGCCAACGACGACGAGCTCGAAGAGGAGCGCCGGCTGATGTACGTCGCGCTGACGCGCGCGCGGCGCACGCTGACGTTGTCGCGCTGCGAGTACCGTATGGTCTCGAACCTCGAGACTCCGCAGATGCCGTCGCGATTCCTCGAGGAGCTGCCGGATGACTGCATCGCAGTACCGGCGCCGGCGTGGTCGACCTGGGTGCCAGAGCCGGATTGGGGCGAAGACCCGGACGCGCCGGCCCGGTTCGCGCCGGGGGATCGCGTCCTGCACGAGCACTACGGCGTCGGCATCGTGCTCCGCGTGCAGGGGCATGGCATGGTCGCGCGCGCGCAGGTGCGCTTCGACGACGGCAGCGAGCGGCAGCTGCTGCTCGACTATGCCGGGCTCGTGCGCGTCGAGCCGGAGGAAGGGTTGTGACCCCCGAGTCCGGCGACGAGCTGCTGCAGCGGTTCCGCGCGCTGTGGCGCGACGTCGTCGCGAGCGGCGACCTGGAGCTGCTCGCGCGCATCCGCGCCGAGGTCGAGCCTCCGGCGGCGCCGGCGGAGCCGTCGGCGCTGGCGTCCGACGGCGCTGGTTGGCACGGGATGCTCGGCGACTGCGCGGCGATGCTGGCGCTGCGCCCGCGCATCGAGAAGCTGGCCCAGGTCGAAGCGCCGGTATTGATCACCGGCGAGAGCGGGACCGGCAAGGAGGTCGTCGCGCGGCTGCTGCACGAGCTCGGTCCGCGTGCACGCAAGCCGTTCGTCAGCGAGAACTGCGCCGCGATCCCGGCGACGCTGATCGAGTCGGTGTTGTTCGGGCACGTGCGCGGTGCGTTCACCGGCGCCGTCCGCGACCACCCCGGCCATTTCGTGCAGGCCGACAAGGGCTCGCTGTTCCTCGACGAGATCGGCGACATGCCGCTGGCGCTGCAGGTCAAGCTGCT
>CAZABP010000034.1:0-52022 GCA_964483245.1 uncultured candidatus Brocadiaceae bacterium
ACGAACAGCAGCCCGAGGGGCGCGAGAGCGAGGAGGTAACGAGGACGTGAGCTAGAGGACATGGTCGCGGGATTGGAGCACCCGGCCGCAAGGGCCGGAAGCCGGGGTGAGCCTGGTCGCGGAGTCCTGCCCGGGTCGGCCCGCAGGGTCTCGATGCCTAACCGCGATGGTGTCAGCGCGACGATCCGGTGTCCGGCGGCCGTGCCGCCAACGCCGACGCGAAGTAGGCCAGCACCGACGCCCCCAGTTCCAACTCCTGCGGGTCGATCGCCTCGATCCGGTCGTTGTCACTGTGGTGGAAGTCGAAGTAGCGCCGCGACTCGGTCAGCAGCCCGAACAGCGGCACCCCCAGCGGCGCCAGGAACCCGATGTCGGCGCCGCCCCCACCGCCGGCGAGCAGCGGCGGATCGGTGCCAAGCCGCTGGTAGGCCGCGAGCAGCGGTCGCAATGCCGCAGCGCGGTCGGCATCGAGCGACGTCGTGAATCCGACCGGTCGGAACCCGCCGCGATCACTCTCGATCGCCGCGACGTGCCGCTCACCGCTCGCCTTCACCGCCTCGGCATAGGCCGCAGCGCCGCGCAGCCCGTTCTCCTCGTTCATGTACAGCACTGCGCGGATCGTCCGCCGCGGGTGCCCGAGGTGCGCCTGGATGATCCGCATCGCTTCGAGCACATGCGCGACCCCGGCGCCGTCGTCGTGTGCGCCCTGCCCGATGTCCCACGCATCCAGGTGCGCGCCGAGCAGCACGATCTCATCCGGGAACTCGCGACCGACCAGCTCGCCGATGACGTTCGCGGCCGGCGCATCCGGCAAGGTCTTGCAGTCGAGCTCGAGGCGGACCGTCACGTGGTCGTGCTTGCGGATCAGCTCGGCCAGCCGATCTGCCGCCAGCGTGCTGATCGAAGCAGCCGGGATGCGCGGGACGCCATCGGCATATCGCATCGCGCCGGTGTGCGGCTTGTCGTCGCGTGCCGTCGTCATCGAGCGGACCAGCACGGCAGCGGCACCGACCTTGCCGGCTTCGATCGCGCCGTTGGTCCGCTGCGGCACGGCCGAGCCGTACGCCTCGAACGCATTCGCCAGGATCTGCGGCATCGGGCGGTTGAAGAACACGATCTTCCCGCGCACTGCGTCGCCGATCGCGGCGAGCTGCTCGAAGCTGCGCACCATGACGACTTCGGCCGTGATGCCGCCGGCCGGCGTCGCGATGCTGCCGCCGAGTGCCGTCACGGCGAGCGCACCCGGCTCCGGCGTGACGACGTTCGCGGCCGCTGCGCCACGCACCCAGCATGGCGCCAGGAACGTCTGCCGCCGGACGTTCTGCAGGCCGATCCGGCGCATGGTCTGCTCGGCCCAGGCGGTGGCGAGCTCCGCCCCGGCCGAGCAGGTGAGCCGGTGCGGTGCGACCGTCACGAGCTCCCGCAGGAATTGGTGCGCACGCGGATCGTTCAGCGCCGTGCCGACCATCGCGATCGCGCGCTGCTCCAGCTCGCGGTCGGTGGCTGGCGCACGCTCCGTCGCATCCTGGCGTGGCGGCGGCGCGCTGCACGCGTCGAGCAGTGCGGCCGCGAACGCGAGCGCGGCCACCGCGGACCGCCGCGGTGGACGTCCGGATCTCACGGCTTGCGCTCCACGAGCATCCGCACGGCGGCGATCAGGTCCTCGCCGCGCAGGCCGATGCGTGAGATCTTGCCGTCGCGGCTGATCAGGAACGTGGCCGGGATCGACTCGACGCCGTAGGCCTTCGCGAGCGCCTGCTCGTGGTCGGCATCGTAGATCTGCGGCCACGGCAGGTCCGACTGCGTCAGGAACTGCTGCAGCCGCGCGCGGTCGTGGTCGAGGCTGACGCCGACGATCTCGAACCCCTGGTCGTGGAAGCGCGAGTACGCGTCTTCGACATTCGGCAGCTCCTGCAGGCACGGCCCACACCAGGTCGCCCAGAAGTCGATCAAGACCACCTTCCCCTTCCAGCCGGCGAGCGACACCTCGTTGCCGGCGAGGTCCTTGCCGGCCAACGCCGGCGGCTCCGTGCCGAGCCGCTCGAGCTGCGCGCTCTGCATCTTGGCGATCTCGGCGAGCTGCGGGTGGCCGACCTTCTCGGCGAGTGTCGACCAGATCGCCTTCGCCGGCTCCTTCTCACCGCGCTCGGCCAGCATCGACGAGAGCCGGATCGCCGCCGTGAAGGCGGCGTCGACCGAGCCATCCTCGAGTGACGCCTCCGCCAACAGCGGCTGGTAGGTCTTGGTCAGCTCCTCGCTGCTGGCGCCGGCGCGTGACTGCGCGTCACCGAGCTCCAGGCGCGCGCGGCTCGCGAGCCGGCCATCCTTGCTCGCCGCCAAGGCACGCTCGGCATATCCGCGCTGCGCCTGCGCGGTGTCGAGATCGGCTGCCAGCCGCGCGGTCTCGAGCAGGGCCTCCGCGAGATCCGCCGGCTGCGGGTCGACTTCCTGGTCGACGTAGGCGCGCAGCGCGGCGTATTTCTCGGTCAGGATCTTCTGCCGCGCGGCGTTCAGCTTCGCCTCCGTTTCGCGCTGGATCGCCGCGAGATCTTGCGCGGGCAGGGTGGCGGCGAACGCGAGAAGGAACAGACAGCGGAGGAAGACCATGCGGGCGTCGAGCTTAGCTGCAATCGCGCGCGATCAATCGATCTGCACCGGCTCACCGACCGGCACCGCCTCCGTGGCGCGCAGCGCCACGACCCGCAGCTCCGTGCCGGGCTCCGCACGCACGTGCGCGACCCAGGCGACGGCTGGGCCCGGCAGCGCGCCGTCGGGGATCGGCACGCCGGCGAGGCCGAGTCCGCGCACGACCAGGTCGCGGTCGAGCACAGCCAACAGCCGCGGGCCGGGAGTCGTGACGCCACGCAACAGCACGAGGCCCGGCTGCGCGGCGACCGCCGCCTGGGTCAGCGTCGCGCCAGGTCCCTGCGCTCCGACCGGAAGCGGACACGACTTGCCGAGCAGGTCCTGCGCGCCGTCGGCCCAATGCGCAAGCCGCGCGCGCCGCAGGAACTCCTCACGCGGCGGCTGCCGCTCCGGCCAGGCGTAGACGAGACCGAGGTGGTCTGCGTCCTGCACGCCGAGCCACGCCGCGGTCGTCGCACGGTCCATCCGATCGAACCACGGGATCGCCTCTTCGAGCGACGCCCGCTGCTGGCCGACCAGCGCGAGCAGGAATCCGGCGGCGGCCGCGGGGGCGATCCACCGCCGCGCCGGCCCAAGCGCCAGGAACAGCGCCGGCCCGAGCAACGCCCAGAACACGAGCCCGCCGGTCGCATAGCGGCTGCTCAGCGCATACCCCGCGTCGAAGTTGATCCGGCCGAGCCCGGTCAACAGCGCGGTCGCGAGCACGAACAGCGCCGCACCGAGCAGCGCACTCTGCACGAGTTCGCGCTGCCGCCACGCCCGCCATGCCAGGAACCCCCAGGCACCAACACCCACCGCACCCAACGCCGTGCAGACGGCGAAGCCGTAGTGCCGCAGTGGATTCCCCAGATAGGCGATCGCGAACAGGAACACCTTCGGCACCTGGCCGAGCGACTCCAGCGGATCGGCATGCCGGTCCACGCGCTGCCAGCCGATCAGGTACAGCACGGTCACGAGCAAGAACGCGCCGCCGAGCAGCACCAGCTCGCGCCGCGGCCGCCGCTGCATCCACGCGACGAACAGCAGCACCGGCCAGACGATCAGCCCGTTCACCATCGTCAGCGTCGCGAGCAGTGCCATCAGCATCGCGAGACCGAGGTGCCATCCCATTGCCGCGGCAGCCGCGGTCGCCAGCAGGAACACGCCGACGAACTGGATCTGGAAGCTCCAGAGCAGGTTCTCGACCTGCACGAACGCGAACCCGCAACCGAGCGCGAACGCGAACGTCGCCAGCGCCGCGGGCCGGCTGGCGCCGGCGCGGCGCACGAGCCGTGCGATCACGACGGCGTGCGCGAGCTGCACGAGCAGGATCGCCGCCAACAGGAACGTCCCGCGCCACGACGTCAGCCAGGCGTCGGCGAAGAACAGCAGCCGCGGCAGCAGGATCCGGTGCTCGTTGTGCAGCGCCCAGAGATCGCCGGGCCCGTACTCCCCCGCGTCCGCGCGGCGCAGGTCGTCGGCGAACTCCCACGAGTCCAGCAGCGGGATCGGCCGGTGCTGCGCAACGACGAATCCGACCGTCTGCAATGAGATCCCGACCGCGACCAACAGCAGCGCGGCGGCGGCGATCCAGGCGCCGCGCCCGCGAGCGGTCATTTCGGCCAGACCTGCAGTTGCCCCTGCCGCAGCATCGCGTTGCGGTAGTCGTGCCGCGTCAGCAGCTTCTCGAGCCAGCAGTACAGGATGATGAACAGATACCGCGAGCCCATCTCCTTGATCTTGAACTTGGAGACGCCCTCCTTGCGGTTCGTCCAGGTGTTCGGCACCACCGCGTAGCGATACCCCCGCGCGATCGCCTTCAGCGGAATCTCGACCGTCAGGTTGAAGTGGTATGCCAGCAGCGGCTGCACGCCGGCGATGACCTGGCGGCGGAACAGCTTGAACGCGTTCGTCGTGTCGTTGTAGCGCATCAAGAACAGGCCGGCGATGAACAGGTTGCCGAGCCGGTTCAGCATCCGTTTCGGGAACGGGTAGTCGACGACGCGACCACCGCGCGACCAGCGCGTGCCGAACACGCAGTCGTAGCCCTCCTGCAGCTTGCGCCAGAATCGGACCACGTCGGCCGGCGCATCGGAGCCGTCTGCCATGACGATCGCGACCGCTTCGCCGCGGAATGCCGCGAGGCCACAGCGGACCGCGAAGCCGAACCCGTTCGGCGGGTCGTTGTTGACATAGCGCACGCCCGGCAGCTCCGCGGCCAGACCGCGCAGGATCTCCTCGGTGCGATCCTTGCTGTTGTCGTTGACCACCAGGATCTCGTGCTCGACCGACGCGCGCGCGAGTTCCTCGTGCAGCGAGCGGACCGTCTCGGCGATGTGCCCTTCTTCGTTGTGGGCCGGGATCACGACCGACAACAACCCCGGCACGCCGCCGGCTTCCCATTCTGCGAGCGATTGGACGGCGAGCATGCGAGGGCGGGGATGCTATCAGCCGCCATCGGGACGGCGCGCGAGATGGGCGCAGGGCGGCCCGACCGCGATCCACTGCCCCCAGTGCACGCCGGCGTCCTCGGCGATGACGCGGATCGGACCCTCGTGATCGTCCGGCAGCCGCACGACCCAGCCGCGCCACGCCAGCGTCGACGGCGCCAGCGAACCGGCCGTGGCGAGGACCGCTCCGCTCCTGGCGTCGAGCACGCGCAGCCGCAGGCCGTTCGTCGACGGCCCGGTCAGGAACGGGATCGTGAAGTCCCGCGCGGGCGGCACGAACGGTCCGAAGATGATCTGCCCGACGTCGGCATCCGCTTCCACGTAGCTGCCGTACCAGGTCCACGAAGTCTGTGGCGGCGGCGCGACCGCCGGCGCCACACGAGGCACGAACCCGACCGGCGTCACCGGCAGCTCTGCGAGCACCGGTGCACCGATCTGCTCCGCGGCGACGTTCTCGTACGGCGCCACGGTGAACGTGCCCCCGAGCAGCCGCGCCGCGCCGCGCGTCCCGTCGACGACATAGCCGCGCAGCGACAGCGCGCCCGGCTCCGGCGCATGCACCAGCGCCATCCATTCGGCCGCGCGCTCCGCCCCCGGCGGCAACGTGCGACCGAGCAGCAGCGGATAGCCGTAACCGCCACGGCCGAGGCCGACGATCCGACCTTGCAGGTCGGTCCACACGAACTGCTGCGCGCTGCGCGGGTCCTCCGGCGCGACCGCCCATCCGCGCAGCAACACGTATTGCCCGTGATCGCCGCGGCGCTCGGCCGAGAACATCCCGCCCGGGATCGGTGCCGGGACCGTCTCGAAGCGATCCTTCAGCGCCATCCCCGGCAGCAGATGCCACTCGTCGGCGAACGACGACCAGCGCTGCTCACGCAAGAACTCGATCAGCGGAGTCAGGGTCTCCGGCTGCGGATGCCCGGCCGACATCAACTCCCGATCCTGCGGCGTGACGAGCAACGCCAGCGACGCCAGCTCGATGCGCTGGTGCATCCCGAACAGCCGGTGCACGTACGGCTTCTGCCGCCAGCCGAGTAGCAGCGTCGCGGCGACCAACAGGCCGCTGGCCAGCAGCACGCGATTGCGCCCGGGCCGCGCCAGCGACGCCGCCGTCGAGCCGAGCGTCGCGACCCAGAACAGCAGCGCCGGAGAGGTGTACCGGCTCGTCATCGCGCTGCTGAGCTCCATCGTGACGCGACCGAGCGCGGTCAACGTCGCGGTACCGAGTGCGAAGGCACCGACCGCCAGCAGCACGACTGCGCCCGGCTGCAGGAACTGCCGCGCCTGCACGGCGCGCAGCAGCAGCAGCAGGAACAGCAGCAGACCGCCGGCACCGATCGGGATCGCAGCGCCGAGCCCGAGCTCACCGAACGGACTGCCGAGGTACGCGAACAGGTACTTGGCGACCGCGACCGGTTCGCCGAGCGATGCCAGCGGCGAGGCGTGCGTTTCCGGCTGCTGGTAGCCGCTCAGGTAGAACGCGATCAGCGCCAGGCCGGTGACCAGCAGCTCGAAGCAGCGCACCTTCGGGACGCGGAACACGCACAGCAGCACGACGCCGATCGGCCACACCAGCAGTCCGTTCGACATCGTGAAGCTTGCGCCGACCATCGCCAGGATCGCCAGCACCAGCGCGCCGCGGCTCTCCCGCGCACGGGTCAGTGCGAAGAACGCCGCCGCGGCCGCCAGCAGCACGCCGAGGAACTGCACCTGGAACGCCCACAGGAAGTTCTCCATCTGCGCCGCCGAGAACAGCGCGGCCAGCGCGAGCGCCAGGAACGCCGGCAGCACCGGCTGCGGCAGCAGACCGCGCACGATCCGCACCAGCAGCAGCGCCAACACCAGCTGGTTGACCCACATCCAGACCGGCTCGACGAGCTGGCGTCCCTGGAACCCGAGATAGTCGGCGAAGAACACCAGCCGCGGGAACAGGATCCGGTGCTCGTTGTGCTGCTCCCACAGCCGCTCGATCGGGTACTTCCCGTCGCTGCGGTCGAGCATGTGGTCGACGAAGCCCCACGAGTCCCACCACACGACCGGGTTCCACAGCCGCACCATCCACGTCGTCGTGTGGACGACGACGTACAGCGCGACGAGCAGGGCCAACCAGACCGGCGCGCGTGCGAGCCAGGCGCGCAGCCGCGGATTCACGCGCTGCGCAGCCGCTCTGCCATCTGGTCGTGCATCTCCTGCAGGATCCGCCGGATGTCGTAGGTCAGCTGCCACTCCGGATAATCGGTCGCGAACCGACGCACGTCACTGATCCACCAGATGTGGTCGCCGGCGCGGTTCTGGTCCTGGTAGCTCCAGCGCAGCGGCTTGCCGGTCAGCTCCTCGCAGATGGCGATCGCCTCGAGCATCGAGCAGTTCGAGAACCGGCTGCCACCGATGTTGTAGACCGCGCCGCTGCGCGGCTTGCGGAAGAACTGCCAGAACGCCTGCACCAGGTCGTACGAGTGGATGTTGTCGCGGACCTGTTTGCCCTGGTACCCGAACACCGTGTACGGCTGCCCGGTGATCGCGCACTTCATCAGGTACGCGAGGAACCCATGCAGCTGCGCACCGGAGTGACCCGGGCCGGTCAGGCAGCCACCACGGAAGCAGGCCGTCCGCATCCCGAAGTAGCGGCCGTACTCCTGCACCAACACGTCGGCGGCGACCTTCGACGCACCGAACAGACTGTGCATCGACGCGTCGATCGTCATCGTCTCGTCGATGCCGTGCGCCGCCCAGGGATGCTGCGGATCCAGCTCCCAGCGCTTGTCCTGTTCGATCAGCGGCAGCCGGTTCGGCGTGTCGCCATAGACCTTGTTCGTGCTGGTGAACTGGAACACGGCGTCTGGGCAGTGCTTGCGCGCGGCCTCGAGCAGCACCAGCGTCCCGTTCGCATTGACGGTGAAGTCCGTGAACGGCTCGCGCGCGGCCCAGTCGTGGGAGGGCTGCGCCGCCGTGTGCAGGACCATCGCGATCTGCTTGCCGTAGCGCGCGAACAGCGCGGCGACGCCTGGCTCGTCACGGATGTCCAGCTCGGCATGCGTGTAGCCGGGGATCTCCGCGGTCAGGCGCCGCCGACTCCAGTCGGTGCTCGCCTCCGGGCCGAAGAAATACCGGCGCATGTCGTTGTCGATGCCGACCACCGACAGACCTTGCGACGAGAAGAAGCGGACGGCCTCGGCGCCGATCAGACCGGCGGAGCCCGTGACGATTGCGACCGACATGCTGGCGGGTTCCTGGAGCTGCGTCAGGCCGGTCCGAGCACCGGCGCGAGCTGGCTACGGTAATCCACGAGCCAACGGAAAACTTCGTCGAGGATCACGTCCGTCCCACGGCGCGGGTGCCACCCGGTGGCCGCCGTGACACCGGCGTTGTCGGTCACGTACCACGGCACGTCGGCCGGCCGCGTGGCCGGATCCCGCCCGATCTCGACGCTGCGCCCTGCGCGCGCCGCGCAGGCCTGGGTCAGTTCCTGCAACGACACGCTCTGCGCCGCGCCCCCGCCGACGTTGAACACCGAGCCGTCGAACCGCGCAAAATCTGCGATCTGCGTGCGGATCAACTCGTGCAGATCGGCGACGTGCAGGATGTCGCGCACCTGCAGGCCGTCGCCGCCATAGCCGATGTAGGCGAGCGGACCGCCGTACAGATGGCGCGACGCCCACAACACGAGGAAACCCTGGTCGACCTTGCCCATCTGCCAGGGACCGGTCAGGACGCCGCAGCGGTTCACGATCGCGCGCATCCCGTACATCGCGCGGTATTCCTCGACCAGCAGCTCGGAGGCGAGCTTGGTCGCGCCGTACAGCGAGCGCGCGCCGGCGAGCGGGAACTGCGTCGTGATCCCGGCCGGTGACCAACCTTCGCCATGCGCCCCCGCCGGAAGCTCGAGGCGGGTCGTGCCGCGTTGCAGCGGCAAAGCCGAGAGACCGGCGATCGGATAGACGCGGCTCGTCGACAGGAACAGGAACTCCGCACCGGCACGGCGCGCCGCTTCGAGGCAGTGGAACGTACCGATCAGGTTCGTCTGCACGACGTAGTCGGGACCACCGCCGTAACCGGCCAACACCGAAGGTTCCGCCGAGCATTCGAGCATCAGGTCGAACGGCGGCACCTCGGCGAGATCGGACGGCGTGCGGATGTCGCCGTGATGGAACGCAATGCCGGCCTGCCGCAGCCGCGCCAAGGCCAGCTCACTGCCGCGGCGGCGCAGGTTGTCGAACGCGGTGACGCGGTGCCCGTCCTCGGCGAGGGCCAGCGCGAGGCTCGAACCGACGAACCCGGCACCACCGGTGATCAGGATCCGGCGCATCGGATCAGCTGCCGATCCAGCGCGGCTTGCGCTTCTCGAGGAACGCGGCCATGCCCTCCTTGGCCTCGTCGGTCGCGCGCAGCTCGGCGATCCACTGCGTGGTGACCGGCAACGCTTCTTCGAGACTCAGCGGGGACACGGTGCGGATCAGCTCCTTCGCGCTCGCGACGGCGGCCGGCCCGGCGGTCTGGAGTTCGCTGACGACCTGGGCCACCCGCGCATCCAGCTCCGCGGCCGGACAGGCCTCGGAGACGAGACCGATCCGCGCTGCCTCGCGGCCGTCGAACCGCTCGCCGGTCAGGAACAGCCGCCGCGCGCGGCCGGTGCCGATCTTCTGCAGCACGAACGGCGAGATCACGGCCGGCACGATCCCGAGCTTGACCTCGGTCAGGCCGAACTGCGCGTCCTCGGCGGCGATCGCGATGTCGGCCGCGGCGGTCAGGCCGGTACCGCCGCCGAGCGCGTGGCCGTGGATGCGCGCTACGACCGGCTTGCGGCAGCGTGCGATCGCCAGGAACGTCCCGGCCATCTCGCGCGCGCCGGCCTCGTTCGCGGCCGCCGACGCGCGCGCCTGCTGCTGCATCCAGGCGAGGTCGGCGCCGGCGCAGAAGCTCTTGCCGTTGCCGGACAGCACGACCACCCGCAACGACGCGTCGCCGTCCGCCATCGCGAACGCCGCCGCCAACTCGCGCACGACCCGACCGTCGAACGCATTGCGCACGTCCGGGCGGTTCAGGCGGAGGTGCAGGACCGGGCCTTCCCGCGCCAGCTCGAGGGTCTCGAACGAGGTCGTCATGGGGGCGCGGGAGTCTATGTCACACCCGTGTGACTTGCCGCTACGGATCCGTGACCTGCGGCGCGGTCGGCACTCTGGCGCGCGCGCGGGAATGCTCGATCCGATCGGCGTTGCAGGGCGTTCCACGCAACACTGCGCATGGCGGCACGCACGTTGCCTTGCAGGTGTCCATGCGACCAACACGGAGCGCCCGATCCCCGCTCCCGCGGCTGCTGGCCGGCCTCGCGATCGGCTGCCTGTCAGTCGCCGCGCAACGCCCCCCCGGCGACGCAGCGCCGCTCGATCCTTACACGCGCGGCAGCGCCGCGGCGATGGCTGCGCTCGGCTACTGCTCGTTCGGACCGTTCCCGTTCGGCACCAACCACACGACGCAGGAGATCGAGGCCTTGCTGCCGCGGGAATCGCTGCTGTGGCTCGAGACCCGGCATTTCCGGATCGGCGCCGCGCTGCCGGCGATCACGTTGGCCGGGCCCTCGGCATGGCAGCAACAACAGCGCCGCGAGCTGACGCAGCTCGCCGAGGTCCTGCCGAACTGCAGGCCCGACACGCGCCAGCTCGATCCGTGGCTGCGCATGCACCTGATCGCGCAGCGCGTCGAACGCCTGTACCGCGAGTGCCAGCGCGACCTCGGCCGCAGCGACAGCGATTTCCCGGCCGCACCCGGACACGATCCGCGCGCGCCGGAGGCGTTCTTCGGGTTGGGACCGCACCTCGGGATGCCTGAGAAGTTCACCATCCTGCTGCTGCGCGAGTCGGCGAGCCTGTCGCGCTACACCGCGGCGTACCACGCCTGGGCGGCGACGAAGCCGACCCGCTTTCACGACCACCAGTTCGGCACCGCCTGGTTTGGCGCCGCGCTCGAGAGCGATGGCGGCCGGCTGCGTGACGACGAGGCGCTGTGCGCGCACCTGACGTTCCACGTCGCGCACAACCTGTACACGAGCTATCGGGCGTATGGCCACAACCTGCCGGCCTGGCTCGTCAATGGCCTCGCCTACGTGCAAGCGCGCGCGGTCAGCCCGCGGATCCCGATCTACGACCTGGCCGGTGGCGGTGGCGGCGACTACGCGAACTGGGAACGGCGCGCACCGCAGATGGCGAAGGCGCGCGAGTTCGAACCGCTGCCGCGGTTCCTCGAGCGGATGGATGTCGGGACGTTCACGGCCGACGACCACCTGCAGTGTTGGGCGCTGGTGGACTGGCTGCTGTCGACGCGGCGCGCGCAGACGATGGCACTGCTGCACCGGATGAAGGACCCGTTCCACGACCGCATGCGTTTCCCGACCAACAGCGAGCTGTTCGAACGGCAGCGGCTGGCGTTGCAGCAGGCGTTCGGCGTCGACGCGGCGGGCCTCGAGCTGTCCTGGCGGCGGAATCCGGGGACCCGCGTCGCCCGTCGATAGACACGGAGGCCGGCGGCCGGTTCGCTGTGCCGCCCCGTGTCCTGCACTCCCTACGGCTCGCCTCTCCGCTGCTACCTCCCCGCTGCGCTGGTCCTGCTGTGGCCGGCAGGCTGCAGCTCGCCGCAGCTCGCCGAGATCGAACCGGGCCGCGGCCTGATCGCATTCGACCCGCAGCCGCCGGCCGGAGCCGCAACCCACGCGCGCCCGACCTGGCGGGCCGGCGACCGCTACGTGTTCGAGCGCGGCGGTGCCGTGCGCGTCACGGTCCAGGTCCGCGAAGCAGGGCCGGACGGTTACGTGCTGGAGGATGCCGGCAGCGAGACGAGCCAGCGGCGTGACCTGGATCTCGGCAAGGTCGAAGAGTTCGCGACGCGCGACGGCACGCTGCTGCGCCGGCACGCACCGCGCGACCAGCGCTTCCACTGGCCGCTGTGGATCGGCAAGCGCTGGCGCTGCAGCTTCGTCGATCAGACGCTGGGCGGGGACACCATGCCGCTCGAGGTCGACTACGTCGTCGAAGACCTCGACACGGTCACCGTTCCAGCCGGCACGTTCCAGACGCTGCGGATCGCGCGCACTGCGCGCATCGCGGGTGCCAGCGGCTACTACGCCAAGTGCAGCCTCTCCTGGTATGCGCCGGACCTCGGCTTCGAGGTCCGGCAGCTCAACGACGGGCTGCTCACCGAACTCGTCGAGTGGACGCGAGTCAGCGGCGCACCGCCGCAGTGACGGCCGCGGCGGCTACTTGATCTGGAGCCAGCCGGCGTCCTCGTTCCACAGCGAGGACATCTGGCCATCGGTCGGCTTCACCTCGAAGTGCTTGAAGCCGGTCCCCTTGCCGTCCCAGGCGTCCTTGAACCAGAACGCGTAGGCGTCGGTGACGAAGAAGTCGCCGACCCCGGCGCCGAAGTGCATCAGCGGGAACAGCGGCACGACCCACAGCACGCCGTTCAACCACGGCTTGTCGACATACATCTCGTGATCCCAGTCGTCGACCGTGCGACGGAGCTGGTGCGGACCTGCCATGCAGGACGTGAACAGACAGGACGCCGCCAACAGGCCGGCGATCAAAAGCTTGCGCATCGGATTCCTCGGTTGTGGAAAGAGATCGATGACCGGTGCAACCCTGCCACTCGGTCGCGACCAGCGGCGCACTCTCGCGGCGCACTGGCGCGCCGTCAACGATTTGTCGGCGCGGCGCTCACGTCCGCCGGTTCAGCTCGGCGTCGAGTTGCAGCGCCCACCGCGTGCGCGCGTCGAACTCCTGCTCGAGGTGCGCGTATGCCGCGCGGGCGCGGGCGAGCTCGTCACGCAGCCGCTCGATCTCCCGTTCCCGTTCACGTAACTGGTTGCCGCGCCGGTCGACGAACATCAGCCCCTCAGCCGGCGGCAGCTCCCGTCGGCTGCACAGCGCGACGAGGTAGTGCGCCGTCGCGAGCTCACGGCCGGTCGGCGCCAGCGCCGACTCGACCTGCACCGGAGCCCCCTCCGGCGGCTCGATCAACACGCCGCGCGCATGGTTCTGCGACCAGATCGCGACGTTCCGAAAATGCTGCGCGAGCGCCGCGCGGAACTCGTCGAGGTCGAACTCGTGGACGTGGAACTCGTTCCGCTCCCCGCGCTCGTCGCGGTAGTAGGGCCGGTTCGGCGTCGAGATCAGCAGCAGGCCATCCGGCGCCAGCAGCCGGCTCAGCTCGGCGAGGTAGCCGCGCCAGTCGGCGACGTGCTCGATCACCTCGAACGACACGATCCGGGCGAACTCACCGTCCGGGAACGGCCACGGCCAGGCGGCCGGCACCTGCACGTAGCGCAGGTTCGAAAGCCGGTAGCGCTGCGTCGCCGCCGCGACCGCATCCGCCGAGACGTCGACGCCGACCACGTCCTGCGCGACGCGCGCGAGCAACGCGGCGCCGTAGCCCTCGCCACTGCCGGCGTCCAACACGCGCTGTCCGGCCACGAGCGGCTGCGCGAACCGGTACCGCGACACGTGCTCCAGCTCCAGGTCCGGATCGACGCCCGGCACGAACCGCTCGCCGGTGAAGTCCGGCGCCGGCGTGCCGGCCGGCTCGGGTGCCCGCCCCTCCGCCAGCTGGCGCGCGCCGCGCGGTTGCGCCAGCAGGAACGCGGGCCGCAGCCGCCGCGCGGGCAGGGTTTGGCGGATCGCTTCGCCGGCCAGCACGAACAGCCCCAGCGCGCGGCCGGCCGCCGCGAACAGCGGGCCCCAGATCCCGGGCGAGGCAGCCGATCCCTGACCAGCCAACGCACGCCACAGGTCGGGCAGCGCACGCGGCCGCGCGAAGAACCCGCCGCCATAGCGGTTGAACAGCATGTACGCGCGCGCACCGACGACGCTGCCGATCGCCCATTGCCGCCAGAACGCCCAGTGTCCGTTGACCAGGATCACGCCGAGATCGGCGCGCTGTGCGCGCACGGCGCGCAACGTGCCGCGCCGGTCGGCCGCCATCCGATCGAGCCCGATCCGCTCGTTCCATCCGGTCGCACCGCACTCCGGATCACACAGCAGCAGCACGTGCGCGTCGGGGAACACCTCGCGCAGCGAATCCAGCATGCGCTGCACCTCCGGCTCCGCGCCGGATCCCATGACCACGATCCGGCGGATCGTCGGCAGCGACGGCACGCGGCCGAGCAGGAAGCGGAACGGCGCCGGCAACCTCATCGTTCGTCCCGCAGAGCATCGCGGCCATGGCTCTGCACGGCCACCTCGACCGGGACGCGCAGATGCCCGATCACCGGCGCCGCGGCGCGCACCTGCAGCACGGCCGCCTGTTCGACCCAGTCCAGGATCTGGTAGCCGACGGCGTCCCCTTCGGCGACGGCGGGACTGAACGCGTAGTTGCCGGGCGCGAGGTCCGGCAGCGCGAACCGGAACTCCGCCGTCAGCAGTTCCCCTGCCTCCGCCGATGGCGGCGGAATCCCCTCGTGCGCGAGGTTGGAGCCGGTCACGTCGAGTCCCTTCTTGTCGCGCAGCATGAATCCGAGGTTCAGCCGCTCGATCGCGCGCGCCGCGCGCGCCGTGACGCGCACGCAGACGAATGCGTCGTGGCCCGCGACCGTCAGCGGGTGGCCGGTCCCGTCATAGACGCCGATCCCGACGACCTGCGCGCCGCCGATCCCATGCCGCTGCAGACCGGCGCGCAGTTCCGGCGCCGGCGCCAGGCCGCCGCCGGCCGGCGCGGGCGCGCCACGACCTGCGGCGGGCGGCGTGGCATCGACCCCGGCGCGCTCCTGCAGGTACGCCGCGACGACCTCGGCCGGATCGCCGTCGGCGACGACGCGCCCTTCGCGCAGGTGCACGGCGCGCCCGCACAGATGCCGGATCGTCTGCGGGTCGTGCGAGACCAGCAGCAGCGTGCGGCCGCGCGCCTGGAACTGCTGGATCCACGCGATGCACTTGTGCTGGAAGAACACGTCGCCGACCGCCAGCGCCTCGTCGACCAGCAGGATCTCCGGATCCATGTGGATCGTCGCCGCGAACGCGAGCCGCACGAACATCCCGCTCGAATACGTGCGCACCGGTTGCTGCACGAACTCACCGATGTCGGCGAACTGCAGGATGGCCGGCAGCCGTGCTTCGAGCTCCGCGTCGGCGAGTCCATGCAGGCGGCCCTGCAGGCGCACGTTCTCGATGCCGGTGAAGTCCGGATGGAACCCGGCGCCGAGCTCGAGCAGCGAGCCGACCCGGCCGTGCACGGTGCAGGTGCCGCTGGTCGGTTCGAGCACGCCGGCCAGCACGTGCAGCAGCGTGCTCTTGCCCGCACCGTTCTGCCCCACGATCCCGACCGTCTCGCCGGCCTGCACGACCAGGTCGACGTCGCGCAACGCATGGAACGGCTCGTAGCGCGGCCGGCCGAGCGGCAGGACCTCGCGCAACCGGTCGAGCGGAGAGCGGTAGATCCGGTACTCCTTGGTCAGCTTCGTGGCGCGGATGACGTCGGTCACAGCAGGTCCATCACGAGGCGGCGGCAGCGGCGCAGGAACGTACGGCCGGCCCAGAACACGAGCAGCGAGCTCAGCGCGAGCAGCAGGAACGACACCGGCTCCGGCCAGCGTGCGTGCAACGCGGCGTCGCGGACGGCGGTCACGAACCAGTACAGCGGGTTCAAGTGGTAGAGCGTGCCGAGGAGCCCCTCGTTCAACATCGGCAGGCGGTCGGCGTAGTAGAAGATCGGCGTCGCGAACAGCCACGCCGTCAGCAGCACGGTGAACACTTCGCGCAGGTCGCGCAGGAACAGGCCGAGGACCGCGAACAGCATCGCCACGCCGAGCGCGAACAAGCCGAGCAGCCCGACCAGCGGCAGCAGCACCAGGAGCTGCGGACCGGGCACCAGGCCGGAGGCCAGCATCGCGACCAGCAGCACGACGACCGCGAAGGCCCAATGCACGGCGTGGTACAGCAGCCGGGCATAGAACACGGTCGCGAGCGGCAGCCGCACGCGCGTCAGGATCGTGCGGCTGCCGAGCAGGATGTCGGCACCCTCGCCGGCGAGCCGGCCGAACAGATCCCAGACGAGGTACCCGCAGAACAGATGCAGCGCGAACGGCGGCGCATCGGGATCCGCCTGGATCCCGAGCAGGCGGCCGAAGAACAGCGTGTAGATCCCGATCAACAGCAGCGGGCTCAGCAGGCTCCACAGGAAGCCGAGCAGCGACTCCTGGTAGCGGCTGCGCAGGTCGCGCCGCGCCAGGCTCCAGGCGAGCGACCACTGGTCGAGCCCGGTCACGCGATCTCCCGGCGCAGCCGCCAGGGCGAGCTGCCGTACGCGGAGCCGGCCTCGTCGAGCAGCTCCCACCACAGCCGGGCGTGCTCGTCCGCCTTGACCTCCCACGAGTAGTCCGCGGCGACGCGGCGCAGCGCCTGCGCCGTGATCCGCGCGCGCAAGGAGCCGTCGCGCAGCAGCTGGACGACCGCGGCCGCGAACGTGGCCGCGTCGTCGGCGACCAGCAGGTGCACTCCATCGGTCGCGTGCAGTCCGGCGACGCCGACGCTGGTCGTGACGACGGCACGGCCGAGCGCCCACGCTTCGAGGATCTTGCCCCGGATCCCGGCACCGTCGCGCAGCGGCACGACGAACACCTTCGCTGCGTGCACGTACGGCGCGATCTCCGGAACGCGACCGGTGACGGTGATCCCTGGGAGCTTGCCGAGGTCCTGGATCTCGGCTGGGGGCGACGCACCGACGATCGTCAGCTCGACCCCCGGGAGCTCGGCGCGCACGCGCGGCAGGATCTCGTGCACGAGCCACGGCATCGCGTCCAGGTTCGGCTGGTGGCGGAAATAGCCGACGAACACGATCCGGTCGCCGTCCTGCTCCGGGGCCGGCCGCAACGCCAGCGTGTCGACGCCCGTGTTGTTGACGACGACCGGGAGCCGCGGATCGAGCTGCAGCAATGCCGCTGCGTCGACGTCGGTCATCGTGACGACGCGGTCGAACCGCTGCGCCTGGCGGCGCTCGTGACGCAGCATGCGCAACCAGGCCAGCATCGCGCGCAGCCGGCCCAAACCGCGCGCAGCGTCCCGCAGCCGCGCGAACGCGAGCGACTGCACCTCGTGGTCGGTCAACACGGATGGCAGCGTGTGCCACGGCGGCAGCAGGAATGCCATCTGCAGGAACTCGACCTGCACGAGGTCGTAGCGACCGGAGCCGACGTGGCGGCGGACGGCGGCCTTCATATCCGGGTTGCCGAACTCGCCGACGACGGCCGGGGGCTCGAGACCGAGGCGGTTCGGTTCGAACGGCGACTGTCCGCGCAGGATCACTTCGACCTCGGCGCAGAAGCCGAGCTCGCGCGCCGCGGCCGCCTCCTCGTTGGTCTCGGCGTAGCTGAGCAGCGTGATCTCGAACGATCGCGCAAGCCGCTCGAGCAGGCGATACACGCGCTGGCCGCCAGCGTGCACGCCGACGCGCGGCAGATAGGCACACAACACCAGCGCGCGCGGGCGCCCGGCCGCGCGCGATGCCTCCGGCATCGTGTAGCGCCGATCCAGGCACAGGATCGCGCGGTCGGGGATCCGCACGATCCGGGTCGCTCTGCGCGCACGTCGGACCGCGAGCAATCGCGGCAGCACGCGCGCGACGACCCGCAGCTGATGGCGCAGACCGTGCTGCAGCAGATCGCGCGCGAGGTTGCGCGGCAGCTGGCGCAGCAGGTCGCGCAGCAGGTCGCGGTCGGTCAGGTTCTTCAGCAGGAACAGCCACTGGTTGGCGCGGACCAGCGCGCTGAGCGCGCGAGGATGGAACTTGCGCGCGGACGTGCTGCGGTGGCGGTGCAGAACGCGCGACTCCGGCGCCAGCAGGCTGCGCCAGCCACGCTGCCAGGCGCGCCAGCAGAGATCGGCGTCTTCGACGTAGGCCGGCGAGAACAGCGCATCGAAGCCGCCGAGTGCGCGCAGCTTCGCCGTGTCGAACAGCGCGGCACCGCCGCCGGCCCACAACACCGGGAACTCCGTCTCCGCGCGCGACGGGATCGGATCGTGGAACCAGTGGATCTCGCCGAGCTGGAACACGCCGGCCGTGTTGCCGGTCTCCTCACGCCGCTTGCCCTCCTCCTGCAGGACCTGGCACGCGACCGCGAACACGTCCTCGTCGCGGAACCCGGCAAGCAACGGCGGCAGGAAGTCCGGCTCGACCAGCATGTCGTTGTTCAGCAGCAGCACCGCATCGGTCTGCACGTGGGGCAGCGACGCGTTGTTGCCGGCGCCGAAGCCGACGTTGCGCGGCAGCGCGACGACCTGGATGTCGGGGTGTTGGTCGCGCAGCCAGCCGACCGTGCCGTCCTGCGAGCCGTTGTCGACGACCAGGATCCGCGCCGGGATCGCGACGCGCGCCAGCGCAGCGCGCAGCGGCGGCAGGCAGTCGGTGAGCAGGTCGCGGCCGTCCCACGACACGATCACGACCGTGACCGACGCCGGCGGCTGGCGCGGCGATCGGCCGAGCACCGGCCTCGGCTCCGGTGCGCGCGCGCGCAGCCCCGCCCAGACGCGCAACAACCATGGCGCGAGCAACAGCAGCGGCAGTGCCGGCAGCAGCAGCAGGACGCGCGCAGTCCGCAGAAGCAAGGTGGGCATGCGGGCGCGCGGAGCTTATAGGAAGGCGCGACCGCGCCCAGCGCGCGTTCGCAACGATTGCCATCCAAAGTGCCGCGCGTCGCCGCCGTCGTCGTGAACTGGAACGGGGTCGACGACACCGTGGCCTGCGTCGAGTCGCTGCTCGCGCAGCAGCCGGCAGCGCCGGAGCTGCACGTCGTCGACAACGGTTCGGACACGGATGCCGACGCGCTCGCGGTGCGGTTCGGCGCGCGGATCCGGCTGCATCGCAACCGGGAGAACCTCGGCTTCACCGGCGGCGTCGCGACGGCGCTGGCGCCGTTGCTCGCCGATCCGGACGTCACGTGGATCGCGCTGCTGAACAACGACGCCGTCGCCGAACCGGGTTGGATCGCGGCGCTGCTCGCGGCCGCCGAGCGCACGCCGCGCGCCGGTCTGTACGCGAGCTGCATGCTGCTCGCCGACGATCCGACCCGGATCGAGAACACCGGGATCGTGCTGCTCAGCAACGGCGACGCGCTGCCCCGCGGCCGCGGGGCGCTGCGCCGGCGCTACGACGCACCGGCGCGGCTGCTCGGCGCCTGCGGCGGCGCCATGCTGCTGCGCGCGGCGATGCTGCGCGAGGTCGGCGGCCTGCGGGAGGACTTCTTCGCCAACTTCGAGGATCTCGACTTGTCGCTGCGCGCGTTCGCGGCCGGCTGGGACTGTATCTACGTTCCGGACGCCGTCGTGCGGCACAAGCTGAGCCGCACGGTCACGCGCGTGCGCGACGAGGAGTTCCGCGTGCGCGCCTGGCGCAATCTGACCTGGGCGCTGTGCGTGAACCTGCCGTGGCCCGTGCTGCTGTGGGATCTGCCGTGGATCCTGCTGCACGACCTGCTGGTCTCGGTCGTGGCGCCGCTCAGCGGGCAGCCGGAGACTGCGCGCCGGATGCGGGCCGGACGCCTGCGCGCGTGGCGCGAACGCGCCGCGCTCTGTGCGGCGCGGCGGCAGGTGCAGCGCATGCGGCGGACTGCGTGGTGGCGGTTCTGGTGGCGGCAGCAGGCGTTCCTGCCGGCTTACCTGCGCACCGCCTGGAACCTGCTGCGCGGCAAGCAGCGTGGGCTGCTGGACTGACCGATGCCGCTCAGCGACACGTTCGCCCGCTGGCTGCGCGTCACGCCCGGATGGTGCTGCGTCTGCGGCAAGCCGACGGCGTTCTTCCCGTGGGAGGCGAACCTGCGCGAGAGCGGAGCCTGCGTGCGCTGCGGCGTCAGCAACCGCCGGCGGCAGCTCGCGCACGTGTTGCTGCGCGCGGTCGCGCCGGAGCTCTCGTCACTGCGGCGGCTCGCCGGACGCAGAGACCTGGCGATCTACAACTGCGAGACCGAAGGGGGGACGCATTCGGTGCTGGCGGCGATGCCGGGCTACGTCTGCAGCGAGTACTTCGGCCCGGACCACGCGCCGGGCGCGCTGGTCGGCGGGCGCCGGCACGAGGACCTGACGCGGCTCAGCCTCGCCGATGCGAGCTTCGACGTCGTGCTGACGAGTGACGTGCTCGAGCATGTGCCGGAACCGTACGCGGCGCACCGCGAGATCCACCGCGTGCTGCGCCCGGGCGGGCGGCACCTGTTCACGGTGCCGTACATCCCGGCGTTCGCCGAGGACGAGCAGCGCGCCAGGATCCGGGATGGCGTCATCGAGCACCTGCTCCCGCCGATCCATCACGTCGACCCGCTGCGGCCGCAGGGAATCCTGGTCTTCACGCACTTCGGCCGTGCCATGCTGGCCCGGCTCGCGGAGATCGGGTTCGCGACGACGGCGCACCACGTGCACAGTCCGCGGCTCGGTCTGCTCGGGGATGACGGCTACGTATTCGAAGCGCGCAAGCAGCCCAGCGATCAGTGTCCGGCCAGCGGATACGGCTCCACCCCGTCGTAGCCGCGGCAGCGGACCAGCCAGAACGTGCGAATCGCTCGTCCCTCGATCGTGATCGTCAGCGGCTCCGGCGCGCCGACTTCTTCGAAGTGCGCGCGCAGTACCTGCAGGTCCTGGTCCGGCTCGTGCTTGGTCACGAACAGCGCATCCTCACCGCGGTGGCCAGGCAGGTCCTGCCACAGCCGCAGGCTCTCGCCGTGGTCCTTGACGTGCGACCACAGCAGCGCCTCGACCTGCTGGCCGGAATAGAACGTCACCAGCGAGCTGGTCCCGAACTGATTCGTCATCACGAACACGCCGCGCCGCGGCTCCTGCGCGGCGAGCATCTCGTCGCGAGCACGCGTGACCTCGGCACCGAGCTCCTGCCAGCCGAACACTTCGGCGACCGCCTTCGTCGAGATCTTGCGCGCCCGTCCGTATCCGCCGAGGTCGACCTTCAGCAGCAGGTGCGGCGCGAGCGCGAGCACGAACAGCGCCGCCGTGATCCCGATGCCGATCCGCATCGACCAACGCCACAGCGCGCGCATCCTGCCGGCGGCGAAGATCCCGTCCGGCCGCGCCGCTTCGACCCCCAGCAGCACCAGCAGCGGCGCCCACGCGGTCACGGCCCAGTGCACACCGACCGTTCGTGTGAAGCTGCCGATCAGGAACAGCAGCAGCGGCAGCGCCGCGGCCGGCAGCAGGACGCGGACGCCGATCGTCGAGCGCGCCAGCCTCCCGCGCAGCAGGTGCCCGATCAGGATGACGCAACAGATCGCGATCCCCGGCGACACGACGCCGAGCTGACCACCGACGAACTCGAGCGGGTGGCGCAGCTCGAAGCCCAGCTCGTCGTGCCGCCCGGCGAAGTTGAATCGGAACGTTCCCCAGTCATGGCGCAGGTTCCAGATCAGCATCGGGAGCATCCCGATCCCGAAGCCGGTGCCGCCCAGCAGGAGGCGCCGCCAACCGGGCGCGCCCGGTTCACCGCGCACGAGGTACAGCGTGATCAGGATCGCCGGGCCGAGTCCGAGCGTCAGGAACTTGCTCTGCACGGCGCCGGCCAGCACGACGCCACCGAGCAGCCACCATCCCGGTCGCCCGCCGGTCACGGCGCGGTGCAGGCAATCCAGCGTCCACAGCGTGAAGAAGATCGACGCCGGGTCGGTGCTGATGTAGCCGGCCAGCGCCGCGAAGATCGGCGTCAGCAGCAGCAGCGCCGCGGCGAGCAGGCCGGCGCGCTCGGCCTGCAGCGCAGTCCCCGCGGCTTCGAGCAGCGTGCGGCGCGCGAGCCCGGCGCCGACCAGCGCGCTCAGCACGAGATAGACCAGCGCCGCGAACCGCGCCGAGTACTCACTGTCCCCGCCGAGCAGCAGCCGGGACAGCCAGATCGACGCGCCGGTCACGCCGCCATGGTCGTGGTAGCACAGGGCCAGATGGCGCGACCAGTTCCAGTGGTAGGCCTCGTCGCCCGACAGCGGCAGCACGCCGAGGTATAGGAAACGCAACAGCGCAAACCCGGCGATCAACAGCCAGGTCGCGCGGCGGACGGAGCGGGCGGAGAGGGACACGCGGGGCGATCTGGAGGCGAGCGAGCGCGCCGGTCGGCCGACGCCGACGGCGCGCGCCTAGCTTCGCCGCGCGCGGGCCCGCGCGCCAGCTTCCAGTTGCGGCTACTCGCGCGTCGGGACCGCGACGCGGCCCATCCGCAGCAGCTTCTGGCGCTGCTCGGGGGTCAGGTCGACGCGCTGCAGGATCTGCCGCACCAACTCGACCTGGCGCCGCGCCAGCTCGCCGATCGATGCCGAACGCATGCTGAACGCGGCCATCATGCCCTTGCCCTCGCCCCACAACTCGCCCGGCAGCGAGCTGGCATGCGCATCCAGCAGGGGCCGCAGCAGCTGCATCTGCGCGTCGGTGCAATCCAGCGAACGACGCAGCTTGTCCCCCATCTGGTTGGCCAGCGCACCGGGATCTGCAGCCGGCGTCGGATCGATCCGCTCGGCCCAGCCGAGACCGGCGCCGAAGATGTCCATCGTCAGCTTGCCGCGCGTCTTGTCGTTCCACAGCACGCCGAGCTGATCGCGACCGAGCAGGCGTTCGCTCTCGGCGTAGAAGTCGGCGCGCAGCGAGAGCTCGGCGCAGGCCTTCTCGAGTGCGGACATCTCGGCGTGCTCACCGGTGCGGCGCTGCTCGTCCTGCGCTGCATAAC
This sequence comes from uncultured candidatus Brocadiaceae bacterium, assembly GCA_964483245.1. Taxonomy (GTDB): domain Bacteria; phylum Planctomycetota; class UBA1135; order UBA1135; family UBA2386; genus CAZABP01. The sequence continues at coordinate 22,758 of CAZABP010000034.1, forward strand.
GCGCCGCCAGGGCGCGCAGCGAGTCGCGCTGCGCGTCGGTCAGCGGGACGTTGGCCGCCTTCAGCGTCGCGTCGATCTGGTTCGCGGCGACGGCCGGATGCGTGAACTTGGAGTTGATCGTCGAACCGGGGACGTCCCCTTCGGTCAGGATCTGCGCCTGGCGGATCAGGTCGGCGTTCAGCTTCTGGATGTCAGCGAGGATGTCGAGCGGCATCTCACCGGTCTTCTCCATCTCTTCGACCAGCCGCACGGTCAGCGCCGTCATCTCCTTCATCGCCTTGCCGGTGACGGCCCAGTCGATCTTCGCCAGCACGTCGTCGTAGCCGAAGAACGCGATGCCCGGCGCCTGCGGCTCGTCGGCGGTCGCGCCCGCCTTCACCGGCGCCGGCTCGAGCGGCTTCTGCGCCTGCTCTTCCGCCGCAACCCGGGCGGCCGAAGCGCGCAGCCGGTCGTTCTCCGCGCGCACGTCACCGAGCTCGCCTTCGAGCTGACGGAGCCGGTCTTCCGCCGCCAGCTGTCCACGCATCGCGCCCGGCTCCTCGCCGCGCAGCTCGAGCGACTGCCCGGCGCGCGCGGTCTGCTCGAACGCGCCGGTCGTCCAGAAGATCGCGCCGGCGATCACGCCGACGGTGATGGCGCCCACAGTCGCGCCGGTGCCGAAGTCTTTCCATTCCATCTGCAACACCTCGAGTTCGGTCGGTTCCAGCATCCGCAACGTGCCGAGCCCGGCGATCCGCACATGCGCATCCCCGGCCCCGGCCGTCAGCAATCGATCCCGCGCCCGCAGCGCGAGCGCGCACTCCTGCGGCGCCGCGAGCCGAAGATTCCCGGCATCGCCGCTCCACGTGATCGCACCGCGCATCACCTGCAGCGGCACGAACCGCGCCGGCTCGGCGCGGCCGCTCCACCAGATGGACGCGACGAGCGCTGCCGCGGCTGCACCGGCGAGCAGGCCGAGCCGGAACGGCGCGCGGCGCGCACCCGCTTGCACGCCCGCCGCCCGCGGCCCGCTCGATCGGCGCGCAGCCGTCAGGATCCGTGCCGTCAGGTCCGGTGGCGCCTCCGCGCCAAGGCGCTCGCGCAGCATCTGCTCCAACACCCGCTCCTCCGCCGACAGCGGCTCCGGCTCCTCGGTGCTCATCGTTCCAACTCCGTCTCGATGCAGTCACGCAATGCCGCGCGGGCGCGGCGCAACAGACTCTTGACCCCATCCTCGCCGAGCCCGAGCCGCGCGCCGATCGCGGTGCGGCCGAGCCGCTCGCGGTAGTGCAGCGTGAGCGCCTCGCGGCTGCGTTCCGCCAGCCGTTCGAGGCACTGCCCGAGTTGCGCGAGATAGCCGTCCCCACCGTCGGCGCCGCACAGCCGTGCGAATGCCGCATCCAGCTCGGCCAGCTCCATCGGCTGCGGGCGCAGCGCCGCGGCGCGGCGGTCCTTCAAGAACAGATGCCGGGCCACCAGGCGCAGGTACGCGGCGGCCGCCGCCGGCCCGCGATCCTCGAACGGCCGCTGCAGCACCGAGAGAAACGTCTCCTGCGTCAGGTCGTCGGCGAGCGCCGCGGGCGCGCCGAGCAGCCGGAGATAACGCCAGACCCCGGCCTGGTGGGCACGGACCAGGTCGGCCGGATCGTGGCGAGGAGGGTGCAAGGTCGCCTGCACATGCTCTCAGTCCCGGGGCCAGGGCAAAGGGTGCAGGCGATTCGGCAGAATCCGGCAGGTCGCGGTCAGCGGACCGGCAGCACCAGCCGCGAGCCGTCCGGCCCGAGGTGCAGCGTCACGCGCAGCGGTCGGGCCGGGTCCGCGCCGGCGGCGGCCCGCGGCGGGTTGCGCTCGAACCGCGGCCAGTTCGCCGAGCCGACGTGCAGGCGGAGCACATGGCCGGGCAGCAGCGTGTAGGCGATCGGCGGCAGCGTCACGGTCAGCGAGAGCGGCTCCCCAGGGGTCACGTCGGTCGGACGCGCCGTCGATTCGCGCAGGCTCGCGCGGTGGATGCCGTCCTGGATCAGCGTCGCGCGTCCGCTGGGATCGACGTCGCACAGCCAGACCGCGAAATCGGCGTCGTCGCCATCGATCGTCGCCGTCAGCTCGGCGCGCACGCTGCCGGTGATCCGTAGCCAATCGGTCAGCTTCGCCGTCGTGAACGTCGCGACGTCGTCGCGCGTGGCGAGCTCGCCGTGGTCCTTCGGTCCGACCGGCAGCGGCGGCAGGTTCGCCCCGCCGAGCGTCGGCGCCGGTCGCGCCGGGTCGTGGGTCCATTGCGCGCTGGTCGCAGTCTGCGGTGGCGCCGGTTGCAGCAGGTCATCGCCGGCGAGGAACCACGTGGCGTCGCGCGTCGCCACGCCGGGCAACGTGTCGCCGTCGATCCACGCGTCCTCACCGCATGCGAACCAGCGGAGTCGCGGCAGCGGCTGCTCCGGTTGGATGCCGCGCAACCACTGGTCGAAGAACTGCCGCGTCCAGCGCGCGGCTTCCCCGGCGGCGGCTGCGAACTCGAGGTCCCCCTGGCGCGCGCGGTCGATCGAGACGTGGTCCCACGGCCCGATCAACAGGTGGCTGTGCGCGCGCGTCGCGTCGCCACCTTCTGCGCGCAGGCTCGCGAAGCTGTCGAGGATCTCCTGCGGGAACAGGTCCCACCAGCCGGTGATCAGCAACACCGGGACCTGGATGTCGCGCGGACGGATCACGTTCTCGGCAACGCGCCACGCGACGGCGCCGGAGTGCGGAAACCGGCGCACGGCGGCGAGCGGGCCGAAGCCGAGGCGCGTCAGCGACTGCACGTGCGACTCGAGCAGCACACCGCCGCGGTAGAAGCTCGTGTAGCCGTGATTCGTCGCGGCGATCAGCGGAACGGCACAGACCAGATGCGGCGGCTGCTTCGCCGCGGTCGCGAACTGTTGGTGGCCGAGCGCGCTGCCGCCGTAGGTGCCGACCTTGCCGGTGCACCAGTCCTGCGCCGCGACCCACTCGACGCAGTCGTAGCCGTCGTTGCCGCGGTTGGGGCGGCGGATCCCCTGCGCCGCGTCGCGGGAGCCGAAGAAGCCGCGCCAGTCGACGACGACGATCGCGTAGTGCTCGCGGTCGAGCGCCGCCCCCATCGCGCCGCGCGCGCCGCGCGTGACCGCGGCCATCAGCCGGCGGTTGTACGGAGTCTGGATCAGGATCGCCGGCCACGGGCCGTCGGCTTCGGGGAGCCAGAAGGTCGCGGCGAGGGACTTGCCGTCGCGCATCGGGATCTCGACGTCGCGCTGCGAGCGGACGGTCGGCGCCAGCGCGAGTGGACAGAGCAGCGAGAGCAGGCAGTGGCGGAGATGGAGCGGGAGGCGCATGTGGGCAACGTTGCCGCGCGGGAGCGGGGCTTCGTCGCGCCGGCATGTCCCGAGTTTGCGTGGAACGCCGGGATTCCGTTCCGGTCGTCGCGCGGGCGGCCGCTGGAGCAGGTGAACCTGAAACCCACGGAGCATTCCGATGAAGATCCGATTCCTGAGCACTCTGTTCCTCTCCCTGATTGCCCTCGAGAGCGGCGCGGCCGCGCAGGGCAACAAGATCCTGTTCAGCTTCCACGGTGGGCCGACCACCGGGAAGGACAGCACTGGTGGCGGCTCGCTCGTCGGCGTCACGCTCGGCGGCCACGGCAGCACGATCGTGTCGCCGGGTGCCGGCGCCACCAACGAGCAGGTCGCCGACCAGATCGACGCGGCGCTGAAGGCGAAGGGCTACACGACCGCACGCCCGAACAAGAACGAGGTGTGTGTCCAGACCGGTCCCGGCGGCAAGCCGCTGACGACCGGCGGCGGTATCGGTGACACCGACACCGGCCTCGGCGGGATCAACGTCAAGGTCAAGAAGCCGGTCGTCCCCGCCCCGGCGGTCAAGCCGGCTGGCGTCGCGATCCCGAAGTTCGTGCCGAAGCTGCGGGCGGCGGTCGGCGGGATCCTGCGCTGGCTGATCGACATCGTCGATCCGCAAGGCAACCGGCGGCAGCAGCAGTTGCAGCTGCCGTTCCAGCAGGGGGACACGACGGACCAGTTGAACCAGCGGTTGCAGCAGATGCTGCAGCAGGGCGGGTTCTGGTTCGGGACCTGCTACTACCCCGACCTGCTGCGGCCGGCCGGGCTCGTCGAGTGTTGGCAGCTCGATCGGATGCGCGATGGCTCGCGCATCGACCACGTCGTGATGCTCGGCGAGGCCCCGATCGAGATCCTGCCGATGCAGCTGCAGGGCGGCGCGACGCCGGTGTTCGGCGCCGTCGACTACGGGACCGGCTTCGGCCCGGGCCTGCCGTTCGCACCTTGGATCCGGCCGGGGATCAACCCGCCGCAGATCGGCTCGTTCTTCGACGTGTTCGTCGAGGTCGGCATGCCGAACGTGCTCGGCGGGCTGCTGATCAGCGGCAACAAGGCGGAGATGCACCTGCCGTTCCTCGGGCCGGACGCCTGGCTGCTGGTCGACCCGCTGGGGCCGACGCTGTGGCTACCGGCGCAGTCGGACATGTTCGGGGTCATGCCGCTGCGGACTCCGATCCCGCCGAACCCCAACCTGGCCGGCCTCGAACTCGCGTGGCAGGCGATTGCGGTGGACCCCAAGGGCGGGCTCGCGCTGTCGAGCGGCCTGACGACGGTCGTCGGCAAGTGAAGGAGAGGCGGGCCCGGGCGTGACGCCGCGGGCCCGGATCGCCGACCACGCCTCGCCGCGGGAAGTTCCCGCGGCGGGGCGCTAACGCGTACGGGAGCATGGCGTCTGTGCGGCCGAGGTGATCCCGATGCGAAAGAGACTGCTGGCTCCTGCCGCTGCGGCGGCAATCCTGTTCTGCGCGAACTTCGAACTCCCGGCGCCCCCCGTCGCCGCGGCTGCCGGCCCCGGCGGGGTCATCGCCGCCATCGAGGAGATGCTCGCCGCGATGGATCGTGGTGACCGCGCTGCCGTGGCGGCGCTGCTCGTCGCGTCGCCGCACGACTACACGGTGGCGTACGGCAAGGATGGGAAACCCCAGCATCATCAGAAGGACGGTGCCGAAGCGAGCGTGGACGTGCAGATGGTCCGCGACCCGCTGCTCGAGCAGCTGACGAAGACCAAGGATGCTGCGAAGGGGACCGTCCGCCACCGGATCCGCGCCATCCGCGCCAACTGCCCGGCCGAGGACTGCAGCTACGGTCTCGTCGAGTTCGACCGGATCCGCAACGAGGGAGACGCGGAGCAGGTGACGCCGATGTCCGCCACCGTGCTGACGCGCTACGACCGCAAGCTGCAGCGGATGCGGGTCTTCCTGTGGCACGCAGCGGAAACCCGCGGGGTCTGACCCCGAAAGTCGCGCCATTCTGTCAGGCCGCCCTGCTGCGAAGCGAGACTCGAGGGGTCTGACCCCAAAGGTCGCGCCATTCTGTCAGATCGCTCGATCAGACCCCGAGCAGTTCGAGCAGGCGCTGTGCGGTCAGGTCCTGCGGGTTCCACCGGATCCGCGCGTGCCTCGTTCCGGCCTCGTGCTCGATGCGTAGCGCGTCGAGGTGCGGGGCGAGCGCGGTGCCGGCGCGGCCGGTGAGCAGCGGAAGGAGCTGCCGCAGCTCGGCCCGGTCGAACCGCTCGAGGATCGCGGACAGGGCATCTTCGCTGTGTGTCGCGAGTTCGACGTCGAGTGAGATCGGTCCGCTGAGGCCGAGCGAGAGCTGGAGCTGCGCGAGGCCGAGCTGCTCCGGCAGGCGTGCGTCGAGCTGCAGCGCGCGTTCGCCGGCGAACGGCTGCGCAACGGCGGCAGCGCGCTCCGCTCCGAGCCGGGGACCGTCGGTACCGAAGTCGAGCAGGATGCGCGTCCGCGTGACGACGATCTGCGTCCCCTCGAGCTCGGTCCGTAGCGTGCCATCCGCGAACGCGACCTCGGCGCCGAGCGCACGCAGCCCTGCCGCCATCGGTTCCGGCTCGAACTCCCCTTCGATCGACGCCCAGAAGTGCGGCATCGGGATCCGCTCCGGGTCGGTCATCGCGACGACGACGCGCAGGATCCGCATCTGGCCGAACCGGCGTGTGATCTCGTACGGCACCTCGCCCGGGAGATCTGCGAGCGTCTGCCCGCCAGCGAGCGCGGTGTTCGAAACCACGCCCCCGGCCATCGCCAGGACCTGCCGCGTCACCATGACTCCGGCGATCCGCGCGAGTTCTGCGAGGCCGCGCAGCGGGTCCATCCGGCGCGTGTCGACGACCAGCAGCATCGCAGTCCTGGCCGGCGCCTCTGCGAGCACGCTCGCGAGCTGCGGCAGCTCGGTGCGCGGCGCCGCGAGCTCGCTGCCGACGAGGCCGACGAGCTCCTCCTGCGCCGCGCGGCGCAGCCACGGATCCGCCTGCTCGTCACGCGTGAGCGCGGTCAGCGCCTGCTGCACCGGATCCTGCGGCACAGTGCGCGCGAGCCGGACCGCCAGCAGGCGATCGAGCTCGGCGCGGCGCTGCAGTGCTGGATTGTCGTGGCGCGGCGGTTCGGCGATCCGCCGCGCGATCGCTTCGGCATCGAGGCCGAGCCCGAGCTTGCGGAAGTGGTATCGCGCGTCCGTCGCGGACAGCAGATCCCGCGGACCGGACAGCAACAGCGTCGCGTAGCCCAGCGCGCCCAGGTTCGCGAAGCTGCCGGCGAAGCTGTCCCGGTTCTGGTCGAACACGAGCCACGGCACCTCGGTGTCACCTCCCGCCGCGGCGTTCGGCAGCACACCGAGCCGCCCCTGCGCGTCGACCGACCAGGTCGTGTCGTAGAGCAAGCCCGCGTTCGCCTCGACCGGCTGCTGCGCGGCGAGCGACGCAGTGATTGTGATGGCGAGGATCCAGTGGACAGGCGGGTGCTCAGGCATGGTGGAGCGCATCGTGCTGCGAAGGAACGGCCACCTTCCCGCCCCGTTCAATCCGACTCGTCTGACGACAAAGGTCGCGCCAATTTGTCAGGTGACATGGCACGAAAGGGGTCAGACCCCAATCGTGTCACATGCGGAACACCGGCGCCTGCCACGGCGGGATCGGCGCGTTCAGCGCGGCCGAGAACGCGAGCGCGAGCACGTCACGCGTCTGCCGCGGATCCACGATCCCGTCGTCCCACAGCCGCGCCGTCGAATAGAACGGATTCCCCTCGTGCTCGTACTTCGCGAGGATCGGCGCGCGGATCTCCTCCTCCTCGGCCGCCGCGAGCTGCTTCCCCTTCGCCTCGAGCTGCTCCTTCTTGACCTGCACGAGCACGCCGGCCGCCTGCTCGCCGCCCATCACGGAGATCCGCGCGTTCGGCCACATGAACAGGAACCGTGGCTGGTACGCCCGCCCGCACATCCCGTAGTTCCCCGCGCCGAACGACCCGCCGACGATGACGGTGATCTTCGGCACCGGCGCGGTCGCGACCGCCTGCACCATCTTGGCCCCGTCCTTCGCGATGCCACCGGCCTCGTACTTCCGCCCGACCATGAACCCGGTGATGTTCTGCAGGAACAGCAGCGGGATCCCGCGCTGGCTGCACAGCTCGATGAAGTGCGCCCCCTTCATCGCACTCTCGCTGAACAGGATGCCGTTGTTGGCGAGGATCCCGACCGGGATCCCGTGCAGGTGCGCGAACCCGGTCACCAGCGTGGCGCCGTAGCGCGTCTTGAACTCGTGCAGCCGGCTGCCGTCGACGAGCCGCGCGATGACCTCGCGCACGTCGTACGGCGTGCGCACGTCGGCCGGGATCACGCCGAGCAGCTCGTCCGGGTCGTAGCGCGGATCCTCCGGTGCCTGCAGCGCGACGCGGTCCGGCTTGCGCGTGTTCAGCTGCCCGACGATCGAGCGGCACAACGCCAGCGCATGCTCTTCGTCCTCGGCGAAGTGATCCGCGACCCCACTGAGCCGCGTGTGCACGTCCGCGCCACCGAGCTCTTCGGCGGTCACGATCTCACCCGTCGCGGCGCGCACGAGCGGCGGCCCGCCGAGGAAGATCGTCCCGTTCCCCTTCACGATCACGCTCTCGTCGCTCATCGCCGGCACGTACGCCCCGCCCGCGGTGCACGAACCGAGCACGATCGCGACCTGCGGGATCCGCGCGGCCGACATCTGCGCCTGGTTGTAGAAGATCCGCCCGAAGTGATCCCGATCCGGGAACACCTCCGCCTGCAGCGGCAGGAACGCACCCCCCGAATCGACCAGGTACACGCACGGCAGCCGGTTCTCGAACGCGATCTCCTGCGCGCGCACGTGCTTCTTGACCGTCATCGGCAGGTACGTCCCTCCCTTCACGGTCGCATCGTTCGCCACGATCATGATCTCGCGCCCGGCGACGCGACCGATCCCGGTCACGATCCCCGCCCCCGGCGCTTCGTCGTCGTACATCCCGTGCGCGGCGAGCGGCGACAGCTCCAGAAACGGACTCCCAGGATCCAGGATCCGATCGATCCGCTCGCGCGGCAGCCACTTGCCGCGCTTGTGATGCCGCGCGACCGCCTCGGCGGAGCCCCCCTCCCGCACGCGCTGCACGGCCGCGCGCACGTCGTCGCACAGCTTGCGATGGTGCGCCTGGTTCGCCTGGAACTCGGCCGAGCCGGATGGGAGCTTCGAAGTCAGGACCTCGGACATGGCCGGCAGAACGAACAGGGTCGATCCGGCGCAGGCAAGGATCGCGCGCGGACCCCGTCGATCGGATGATCCGGCGCATGCAGGAACCGGAGCCGGACACCCCGAAGACGCGACCCGACGGCATGAAGCGCGACTGGAACGCGCGCGCGCGCCAGAACGCGCGCTGGTTCATCGCGACGTCGGTCGCCGGGTCCGAGCCGGAGTTCGATGCATCCGGTGCGCGCGACGTCCGCCTGTTCTTCGACCAGCTCGAGCACCTGCTGCAGCCGGACCGCGTGGTGCTCGACATCGGCTGCGGCATCGGGCGCATGGACCGGCACATCGCGCCGCGCGTGCGCAGCCTGACCGGCATCGACGTCTCCGGCGAGATGGTCGCACGCGCGCGCGAGCGGCTCGCCGACCTCGGCAATGTCCGGTTCGTCGAAGGGGACGGCAGGACGCTGGCGCCGCTGGCGGACCGCAGCTTCGACCTGGTGTTCTCGCACATCGTGTTCCAGCACGTGCCGCGCGCCGTCAGCACGTCGTACTTCGCGGAAGCGTTCCGCGTGCTGCGGCCGGGCGGGACGTTCCTGTTCCAGATGCCTGGCGTCGGGCCGGGCACGCCGCCGGATCCGCCGGAGCAGGATTCGTTCGAGATGCGCTTTTGGGACGAGCAGGACCTGCGCGCGCGGCTCGTCGCGGCGGGCTTCCACTGGCGCGGCTGCCGGCGGTTCCCGGCCGGCGACGAGCAGCTGCGATTCGAACAGTTGCGCGTGCATTGCGAGCGGTCACCGGAATCCGACCCAGGATCCGATGCGGAACCGTAGGCGCCTCCCGCGCACAGATCCTGCATGCTGCGTTTCTGTTGTTCGTTGTCCCTGATCCTGTTCCCGCTCACGAGCCCGCGCGACTGTCCGCACGAAGGCTCCGTGCCGGTGGCGGCGACCTGCGAGCCGGGCCCGCCGCTCGGCTGCGCGTATGCACCGGCCGCGCCGGCGTGGCACCTATGGACGCCAGCGCACCGCGCGCCGGCGCCGCAGCGCGACCACCGGCCCGGCGACGCGCGCGTGCTGCCGCGCCTGTTCATGCGTTACCGCTGCACCGGGTTGCGGCTGCTGCCGTTGGTCCCGCTCGAAGCTCGCGCTCTCGGACACGTCATGGATGTCGCTGCGCGGCCGTGTCGCTAGCTGGCAGTACCTCCGGCTGCTGCGCGAAAATGCAATCATGACCAACGCTTCCTCCCGTCCTCCCGGCCGCTGGGGTCGTCGGCTGCGGCGCGGACTCCTGTTCACGGCGATCCTGTTCGGCGCGATCCAGTTCGTTCCGTACGGACGCGAGCACGGCAATCCGCCGACGCGCGTGGAACCGACGTGGGACTCGCCGCGCACGCGCGAACTCGCGCAGCGTGCCTGCTTCGACTGCCACAGCAACGAAACTGTCTGGCCGTGGTACTCGTCCGTCGCACCAGTCTCCTGGCTCGTGCAGCGGGATGTGGACCATGGCCGCAAGCAGCTCAACTTCTCGGAGTGGGATCGCCCGCAGGAGGAGGCAGACGAAGCCGCCGAAGCCGTCGAGAACGGCGAGATGCCGCTGGCGAGCTACCTGTGGACGCATCCGGACGCGAAGCTGACGGAGCAGGAGCGCAGCGACCTGATCGCCGGACTCGCGGCGACGACTGGCCGCCGTCGCGAGCGGCGGTGATCCTCGTCACCGGCGCGACCGGATTCGTCGGCAGCGCGCTGCTGCCGCAGCTCGCCGGGCGCGGCGCGCGGCTCCGCTGCCTGCTGCGCCCGAGCAGCGATCCGGCGCTGCTGCGCGGCGTCCCCTGCGAGGTCGTGACTGCGGAACTCGACGATGAACCCGCGCTGCGTGACGCCTTGCGCGGCGTCGAGACCGTGTTCCATCTGGCCGCGCTGGTCTCGTTCCATGCTGCAGATCGCAGCGCGATGCAGCGCAGCAACGTCGAGGCGACGGCGCGGCTGGCCGCGCTGGCACGTGCGGCGCGCGTGCGCCGGTTCCTGCACATGTCGACGGTTGCGGCGGTCGGCTGGACGCGGGAGCCGGCGATCCTCGAGGAGAGCGTGCAGTTCTCGACGGCCGGGCTCGACGTGCCGTATGCGACCACCAAGCGTGCGGCCGAGGCGGCAGTCCTGCGCGAAGTCACGCGCGGACTCGACGCGGTCGTCGTCAATCCTTCGTCGATGATCGGGCCGGGCGACCGCCGCAAGGGGGAAGGTTCGCTGCTCGACGCCGCCCGGCGCGGGCGCATCCCGTTCCTGCCACCCGGCGGGGTCGCGCTGACCGACGTCCAGGACGTCGCTCGCGGGACCCTGCTGGCAGCCGAGCATGGGCGCTGCGGCGAGCGCTACATCCTCGGCGGCGAGAACCTGTACGGCGCGGAGCTGGTCCGTCTCCTGTGCGCGGAGGCCGGCACCCGCCCGCCGCGGCTCGCGCTGCCGGCGTGGGCTGCGCGCGCGGTCGGCGCGGCGGCGCGGGCCGTCGAGCGGGTCCGCCCGCTGCGCCCGCCGTTGACGGCGCAGATCCTGAGCCTCGCGCCGATGTTCTTCTGGTACTCGAGCGCGAAGGCGGCGCGCGAGCTCGGCTACACGCATGCGCCGGTCACCGGCGCCGTCCGCGCCGCACTCGCCGAGCTGCCGGCGCGCTGACCGGACCGCGAAAAAAAACTTCTGCGGCAGGGGAACCCCGCGCGCATCCGCGGCACGGACATGCACCCCAACCAAGGAGGTGACGATGACTCGTCTTCCGTTCGCCGTCCTGCTCGCGCTGTCGTTCAGCGCGGTCGCGACGGCCCAAAACTGTCCGCATCAGGTCACGAAGAAGATCGATGCGAAGTTCGACCCGGCCAACGCGCCGGTCAATCCGTGCGGTTCCTCGCTGCTGATCGAGATCAACGGGATCCGGATCGCGACGGCGGAGCCATTGCGCGGCTGCCCGAGCTCGATGGTGTTCTACCCCGCGCACGAGTCCTGGGAGTACCGCCCCGGCAGCAACACGTACGTGCGCTTCGAGAGCAACGAGCCGTGCAAGTTGATCCCGTTCACGTGTGCCGTGGCCGCACGCCTGCTGTTCATCCCGCTCAGCTACCACTGCATCATGGATGGCGAGGGGAAGAACACCGGCTGGGTCACCCACTACTCGATGGGCCCGTGCAGCGAGCTGCCGCGGCTCGAAACCGAGCCGACGCGATGAACCGCCGGTTCGTTCTGCTGTCCGGCATCGCGATCGCCCTCGTGGCGGTCGCGGTGCTGGCGCGGCCGCCTGCGGCCGCGCCCTCGGATGCCGCGGCTGCGGTGTCCCCCGCCGTGCCGGTGCCGCTCGCGGCGCCGGCCACGGCGCGGCCGGCCGCGCGGCAGGAGGTGCACGTCCCGCCGGCCCCGCGACCGCGGTTCGAGGAGTACTTCGAACGGCTCGTGGAGCTCGGCGTGCAGATGGCGCAGGCGCTCGACGCCGGAGACGAAGGGCATGCGCTCGCGCTCGATGCGCAGGCGCGCGCGCTGTTGCAGGAGACTCTGCGTCGCGTCGAAGAGCCGGCGGGTGCGGCGCTGTTCCATCTGACCGGGCTGCTCGTCGAAGACACGACGCTCGCCGGCCAGGTCCGGCGGCGCGTCTGCACCACGCTGATCGAGGAGCAGCTGCTGCTGTGGCAGCGCGGCGGCGCTGCACGCAGGATCGAGCTGCTGGTGCGCGACCTGCTGCGCACGATCCCGCAGGAGCACGCGTTCCTCGACGAGCTCGGCTTCGGCCTGTTGGTGGACCGCTCCTGGCTCGGTGGCGCGCACGAAGCGGACGTCATGGAGTTCGCGGCGGCGGCCGGCGACGACCCGACGCGTGGCAGACTCGCCAGCGCGTTGTTGCTGACGCTGTGGCGCAACCTGGAAGCGAGCGGCGCGCGCACGCCGGCGGAGCTCGCCGGGCTCGCGATGTTGTGGCAGGAGGACTCCGATCCGAACCTCCGCGCCGCCGCGCTGCAGAAGCTGGCGACCGTGCAGAACGGCCGCTACCGCGACCTGGTCGTCGACAACGTGCTGCGCGCGCGCGACCGCGTGCTCGCTCCGGCGGTCGCCCAGGCGCTCGCCGCGCAGGCTCCGCCGCAGGCGGCGCTGCGCGCAGTCGAACGGTTGCTGCCGCTGCTCGGGGCGCATGCCTCGGCGCCGTTGCTGGCGCTCGCGCAGCGCGCGCCGCAACTGCTCGCGCAGCAGTACGAGCAGCGGCTCGCGGGCGGAGTCGACGCGGCGCTGCGCGCTGAGCTCGTCACCGGTTGCGCATTCGCCGGCGGGCCGCCGGGGATCGAGGTCGCGCGCACGGCGTTCGCCGCCGATCCGGATCCGGATGTCCGCATGCGGGCGTTGTTCGGGCTGACGGCGCAGGCGACCGCGGCGCTGGGAGAGCCGGCCCTGATCCGGGCGCTCGAGGACCCGCAGGTGAAAGCCGATCCGCGCCGGCTGGGGCAGGTCGTGCTGGCGTTCGCCAATCTGGCGCAGGGCGGCGATCCGAACGCCGTGGCCCGGGTCGGGCGGTTGTTGCAGGCGCGGCGCGAGCTGTTGAGCCCCGGCGACCGCGCGACGCTCGACGACCTGCTCGCGCGGCATCTGCCGCGATGAGCGGGCGTCGCGCGGGCGGGTTACTTCTTCTTCTCGGTGTGCAGCGTGTGCCGGCGCAGGCGCGGGCAGTACTTCTTCAGCTGCAGCTTCTCGCCGCCCGGCTTGCGCCGGATCGTGTAGTTCCGGTCACCGGTCTCGCTGCAGACCAGGAACACGATTTCTTTCTTCTTCTTGGGCTTGGCCATCGGTCGGCGCGGGCTTTGGGGGCGGGGAGACTAGCCACGGCCACCCGGGGCGGCAATGCCGGCGACGGCACGGCAGGAAAAAGGTCGGGGGGACCCGGCTGCGCCGGATCCCCCCCAGAGTTGGCCGCCACGCCTGACCCTCGCTCCCACCCTCTCTCTCCGGCCCTATCGACGGGACGGAGCGTGGAACTGAACGTCGGGTGCACGGCCCGGGGTTCAGGCGGGATGCGGGTCTCGAGCCGTCGTTCTGCACAGGTTTCCCCCGACGTTCGTGGAGAACGGAGCGTGAACCCAGGTAAAGATGCTGGCCATGACGGCTGCGGAGCCTTCGCTCGCGCTGGTGACGGGCGCCAGTGGTGCGATCGGGCGCGCGATCGCGCTGCGCCTCGCCGCGGCCGGACATAGGGTCGCCGTGCACGGTCGCGACCACGTGCGGCTGCAGGCGGTGACCGCCGAGCTCGGCGACGCGGCAGCGGGATCGATCGCTGCAGATCTTGCAACCGACGACGGGCAGGATCGTCTGCTCGCCGAGGCGACGGCGCTCGGGCGGATCGACGTGCTCGTCAACAACGCCGGGACCGCGCCGAGCATGCGGTTCGACGTGACCGGGGACGAGGTCCTCGATCACGTGCTCGCGCTGCACGTGCGCGCGCCGTTCCGTCTCGCGCGCGGGGTGGTTCCCGCGATGCGCGCGGCCGGGTCGGGCGTGATCGTGCAGGTCGCGTCGACCGCCGGGCTGCGCGGGTTTGCGTTCACCGCTGCCTACGGGATGGCGAAGCATGCAATGGTCGGGCTGGCGCGGGCGCTGCGCGCCGAGCTCGGTGGCACCCGGATCCGCGCCTACGCCGTGTGTCCCGGTTTCGTGGATACGGAGATCACGCGCAGCGCGGCGGCGGCGATCGCCGCCCGCGGCAACCTGAGCCCGGGCGACGCCTTGGCGAAGCTCGCGCAGTTGAATCGGATCGGGCGGATGCACGCACCGGACGAGGTGGCGGCGGCCGTCGTGCGGCTGGTCGGGGAACGCCCGGACGGCTGCGTGCTGGACCTGGATCAGCTGGCGCCGACGATCGAACCCTGATGGCCGGATTCGACTTCCACTTCACGCGGCAGGACGACGGGGTCGCCGTGATCGAGCTCGACCGGCCGGAGACGCTGAACTCGCTGACGTTCGCGATCTACGGCCAGCTCGAGCGGCTGTTCGCCGATCTCGAGCAGGATGCGCAGGTGCGCGCGGTGCTGCTGACCGGCGCCGGCAAGGGGTTCTGCAGCGGAGGCAACGTCGAGGAGATCATCGGCGCGTTGCAGCGTGCCGACCTGGCCGAGACCCTGCGGTTCACGCGGATGACGGGAGCGGTCGTGCGCAACATGTGCCGGCTGTCGAAGCCGATCGTCGCTGCCGTGCACGGCGTCGCCGCCGGCGCCGGGACCGTGCTCGCGCTGGCCAGCGATCTGCGGGTGCTGTCGGAGCAGGCGACGTTCGCGTTCCTGTTCACGCGCGTCGGGCTCACTGGTGCCGACATGGGCGCAGCGTGGCTGCTGCCGCGGATCGTCGGTGCGGGGCGCGCGGCGGAGCTGCTGCTGCTCGGCGACAAGATCGACGCGCAGGAGTGTCTGCGGATCGGGCTCGCGAACCGCGTCGTGCCGGCGGACAAGCTGCGTGATGAGGCGCTCGGACTCGCACGGCGCCTGGCGAGCGGCCCCACGCTCGCGCTCGGGATGACGAAGAAGCTGCTGCTGCAGGAGGCGGCGATGGACTTCGACGCGGCGATCGAGCAGGAGGCGCAGGCGCAGGCGCTGCTGCTGCGCGCGCACGACCACGCGGAGTTCTACCGCGCCTGGAACGAGAAGCGCGCGCCGCGCTTCGAAGGGCGCTGAGCGTGGCGGAGCGGGCGGATCGCGCGGATCGCGCCGCGGAGCTGCTGCTGCCGGACCGGGATCTCGGTGATGCGGAGCTGGCGCTGGTGCGGCGTGTGCGTGAGTTCGCGGCGGCGGAGCTGGCACCGCACGCGCGCGCAATCGACGAGCAGCGGCAGTTCCGCCGTGAGATGGTCGGCGCGCTGGCACGGGCCGGCCTGCTGCGCGGGCCGATCGCGCCGGCGCACGGCGGGATCGGGTGGACCGCGCTGCAGCTCGTGCTCGCGCACGAGGAGGTCGGCGCAGTCTGCGGCAACGCGCGCGGGTTCCTCGCCGTGCAGTGTGGGCTCGTCACGCACAGCCTGGCGACGGCCGGCAACGACGCGCAGCGCGCGCGCTGGCTCGAGCCGTTGATGGACGGCACGGCGATCGGGTGCTTCGGGCTGACCGAGCCGGAGGCCGGCTCCGACGTCGCCGCGCTGCAGAGCCATGCCGTGCCGCACGGCGACGGCTGGCGGCTGCGTGGGCGCAAGATCTGGATCACGAACGGTGGCATCGCCGACGTCGCGCTGGTGTTCGCGACCGTGGATCCGGCGCGGCAGCGGCATGGGGTCACGGCGTTCCTGATCCCGACCGACCGCGCCGGTCTGCGCCGCGAGCCGATGCCGGGGATCGAGCTGGGGCATCGCGGCTCCGACCATGCCCAGCTCGTGTTCGAGGACCTCATGCTGACGCCGGTCGACGTCGTCGGTGACGTCGGCGGCGGGCTGCGGATCGCGATGGCCGGCCTCGCCGCCGGTCGGCTGTCGGTTGCCGCCGGCGCCGTCGGGATCCACCGCGCGGCACTGCACGCGGCGCTCGAGTTCACGCGGGGCCGCCAGCAGTTCGGCCAGGCGCTGGCGTCATTCCAGATGGTGCAGGAGCGGCTCGCCGACCTGACGATCGGGCTGCAGGCTTCGCGCGCCCTGGTCCATCTCTGTGCGCGTCGCCGCGACGCCGGCATCGAGCAGCCGGCCGACCTCGCCGCCGCCAAGGCATTCAGCACCGAAGCGGCGGCCCGCGCCTGCGACGTCTCGCTGCAACTGCACGGGGGCCGCGGCTACACGTCGGCTTTCCCGGTCGAACGCCTGCTGCGCGACATCCAGGCGCTGCGGATCTACGAGGGGACGACGCTGATCCAGAAGACGATCCTCGCGCGCGCGCTCGGCCTTTGATCGCGGACTGCCATTCTGGCGCGACTTTCGGGGTCAGACCCCGAGAGGATCACTTGGAGAACGCGAACGTGATCTTGGCGCGAGTTTCCCAGTCGGCGGTGGTTGCGGGCGGCATCAGGTCGCGCAGGAACTCGAAGTCGACGCGCACCCACTCCTTGCGCAGGTCCTTCTGCAGGTACGCGAAGTAGACCAGCATGTAATCGAGGCGTTCGAGGCAGAGCGTGTGGCTGCGCCGCGCGGTGCCGTTCTGGTTGCGTCCGATCACGACGTCCGGCGCGGTGATCTTGATCTGCACGCGCGACGTGAACCGCCGCGTCGTGTCGACGAGCTTGTTCAGCCAGGCGGAGACGTTCGGATCGAGCCAGTGCTTGCCGGCCGGGAAGAACCCCGCCAGCGGTGCGCTGAACGAGACCTTGTCGTCACTGAGGTCGATCTCCAGCGAGCGGCCGCTGAGCTCCTGGAACTCGTCCGGCAGCGTCTCCAGCAGCATCTGCTTGATCGCGCCCTCCTGCGAGTTCAGCAGATCGATCGCATCCAGCAGCCCACCGCCGGCACCCTTCTCGTAGTTGCCGAGCTGCTTGGTCATGCCTTCGCCCTCGAAGTGGAACGCGAACGCCACGCTCTGCGCGACCTCGTCCAGCTTGTCGAGTCCGAGCGCATACAGCACGACGAACAGCGCGAACAACAACGTGATCATGTCCGCATAGGAGATGACCCACCGTTCGTGGTTCTGGTGTTCTTCGTGCTTGTGCTTCCTCGCCACGCGCGCGCTCCGCCGCTCAGCTCTTCTTCTCGGCGCCGTGCCCGCGCGCGAACGCGCCGAGCTTGCTGCGCAGCGCGCCCGGCGCGGTCCCGCTCTGGATCGCGATGACCCCCTCCAGGATCATCTGCCGCCGCATCATCTCGTGCTCGAGCTGGCGCTTCAGCTTCGCAGCGAACGGCAGCGCGACGACGTTGGCATAGCCGACGCCGTAGATCGTCGCGACGAACGCGACGGCGATCCCGGGCCCGATCTTCTCCGGCTGGTTCAGGTTGGCCATCACGTGCATCAACCCGAGCACGGCCCCGAGGACGCCGACCGTCGGCGCCAAAGCACCCCAGTTCTCCCAGAACTTCGCGGCCGCCTTGCCGTCCTCCTCGTGGATCATCAATTCGACGTCCATCGTGTCGCGGATCGCCTCGGCGCTGCTGCCGTCGATCGCGAGTCCGAGACACTTGATCAGGAACGGGTCGCCGTTCGCATCACTCGTGTACCCCTCGAGCGCGAGCAGCCCCTCCCGGCGCGCCAGGTTCGCGAGCTCGAGGATCTTGTCGACCAGCCCGCGCAGGTCGTGCTTGGGTGCGATGAACAACTGCTTCATCGCGGCGAGCGCCCGCACGGTGTCCGGCATCGGCGTCGCGACCAGGACCGCACCGAGCGAACCGAGCACGACGATCATGAACGCCGGCCCGCCGATCAGCGAGCCGAAGTGCCCGCCCTCGAGCATGTTGCCGCCGAGGATCCCGACCGCGGCCAGCAGCAGCCCAAGGATCGTCGTGATCTCCATGCCCCTGCCGATTCCCCCTGGTTTCCGAATGCCGACGCGGCGCCCCGTGATTCTCGGCCGCTCTGCGCGCGATTCGAGCAGCCGGCACTCCGCTGTCGGCTTTTTCGCCAACCGCCCCGCCCTGCTCGGTTCCGCGGCATCCGACCGCTCCGTATCGTGCGTCCTGTCGTCGGCAACGGAGCCCGAGCTTGAGCGCACCCAACTGGCCCCCCTACTGGAACCCGCGCAACGAGACCCTCCCGAAGGAGGACCTGCGCGCGCTGCAACTGATCAAGCTGCGCCGCCTCGTTGCGCGCGCCTACGAGCTGAGCCCGTACCACCGCCGGATCTACCAGCAGGCCGGCGTGACGCCGGACGACCTCCAGAGCCTGGAGGACCTGCGCCGGCTCCCGTTCATGACGCGCGAGGCCTGGCTCGAGTGCCAGGCGCAGCAACCGCTGTTCGGCGACCTGGTCACGCGCCCGCGCGACGACGCGATCCGCTACCACCTGACCTCCGGCACCAGCGGCAAGCAGCCGCTGCGCGTGCTCGACTCGCGCAAGGACTGGGCCTGGATCGCCGAGATGTGGTGCTACGGGTTCTGGGGCTTCGGCATCCGCCCGCACGACACGGTGTTCTTCGCGTTCTCGTACGGCTCGTTCATCGGGTTCTGGGGCGCGCACTACTGCTGCGAGAAGCTCGGCGCGCTGGTGCTGCCGTCGGGCAACATGACCACCGAGAACCGCGTCAAGCAGATCGTCGAGATGGGCGCGACCGTCGTCTGCGCGACGCCGACCTACGCGATGCGCCTCGCGCAGTGTGCCCAGCAGCTCGGGATCGACCTGCCCAAGCAGGCGAAGGTCCGCCGCGTCATCGTCTCCGGTGAGCCGGCCGGCAGCATCCCGGCGACCAAGAAGCTGATCGAGGAGATGTGGGGCGCCAAGTGCGGCGACACCGCCGGCATGACCGAGATCGGCACGATCATGATCTTCGAGTGCGAGAAGCAGCCGGGCGGCACGCACATCATCGAGGACCACTTCATCGAGGAGGTGCTCGACCCGGAGACCGACGAGCCAGTCGGCTATGGCGAGCGGGGCGAACGCGTCGTGACCTCGTTCGGGCGCGGGTTCATCCCGCTGATCCGCTACCGCACCAAGGACCTCGTCATGAAGGTCCCGCACACCGACTGCAGCTGCGGCCGCACCGGCGATCTCTACGAAGGGGGAATCCTCGGCCGCGTCGACGACATGAAGCTGATCCGCGGCACCAACGTCTACCCGCGCGCAGTCGAGGCGATCGTGCGCGAGTTCCGCGAGATCGAGGAGTTCCAGATCCTGCTGACGCGTGAGGACGGGATCCGCGACGAGATCACCGTGAGGGTCGAGCTGACGCCCGGCAGCGACGAGGTCTGGCCGAAGATCCACACGCGCCTCGGTGCCGAGCTCGCCGCCGCGCACGAAGGGTTGCGCTTCAACGTCGACCGCGCCGCCGAAGGCGAGCTCCCACGCTTCGAGCTGAAGGCCAAGCGCCTCGTCGACCTGCGCCACCAGGAGAAGACCCCATGACCGACCTGCTCGGACGCCCGCTCTCGGCCGACGACCGCGAGCTGCTCGACCTCTACACGCGATTGAAGGTGCTGTCGCTGCGCCGCGACCTGCCGCCAGCCGTGGTCATGAACTGCCGCCAGGCGCTGGTGATGCTGTGGAACGCCTGCGTCGACCTGAACCTGCTGTTCGAGGAGCCGGACGCGGATTGACGCTGGGCGGCCCTCGTACCGCACTGCGTGGGGTCGAGGGCCCCGCCCGATGCGGAGGTGTCGCAGCATTCACGCAAGCGATTGCCGGCCGCGCAAGCACCGCTGAGTCCGTGACTTCGCATCCCTGCGGAGAATCTCCAGTCGAGTTCTTGGCCCTTGTCCGGTTGCGCTTGCGTACCCAGGCGGGTCGAATCGCCAGCGAGGACTTTCGATGCACTCAGGTCGACGAATACTCCTTGGTGCCGCGCTACTCGGTTGCTGCGTCACTGGGATCCTGCTCATTCAGTTGCGGAGCGAACCCACTCCGATAGCGCCAGCGCAGAGCGCGTCCACGTCAACGGAACCGACGGTATCACCCGAACCGGTCGCCGCGCATCCACGCGAAAGCGTCGTCGGTGCGCAGGAGGTGGAGCAGCAAGAGGCAGCGGATCCATCCACACTCGGCGCGGCCTTGGCAGAGAAACCCGCAGCGGCACCAGATCCAATCAGCGACTCGGGACGAATCGATGCAACGGTCTTGCCAGACCCCAGACTCGGCAAGGTCATGCTCGTGGCGCAGAAGGGCGTAGCGAATGGCAAAGAGACCGGCAATGTACATTGGATGCCGGAAGCGCTGCTGAAGCTGATGACGGAGCGGCGGTATTGGTACCTCGGGCCACCTGCTGCCTGTCCTGCCTACAGGAACACACCGGATGTTCGGTACGTCGCGACGAGCTTGCCGGGATCCCAGGCAGAGCCTGCCGCCAAGGTCGTGTTCGAGGTGACTCGCAAGGAGTTTCCTCGCGCCTTCGAGAACTACAGCGTGACCAAGGCGACGTCGAAGTAGCGTGCCGTTAGCCCGGCGGCACGACCCAATGCAGCAGGGTCCCCGCCCACCCGCAGGATCCAGCCCTTCAGCTCCTCAGCGATCACCGTCTTCGCGGTAGCTGTCAGCGATCGCGTCGACCTGAACCTGCTGCTCGAGGAGCCGGACGCGGATTGAGCGGCTCTGCGCGTCTCGACGCGCAGGCGCAGTCCGTCTTTCGCGCCCGTAGCGAACCGCGGCGTACGGGTCTTCGTTCCGGCACCGGTGCGCTTCTCCGTTTCTCTGGCCCTCGTCGCCACGGCGCTGCCTGCGCAGGAACTTGCCTGGCTGAGTGAGCGACAAGGCGAAGACGGACGCTGGCATGCGGCCGACCCACCTGCGTCGAGCGCGGCAGACTTCCGGGTCACGGTCTGGATGTGTCTCGCGATCCTCGGCGATGGTTCGACGCTCGACACGGGTCCCTTCGCGAACGCGCTGTCCCGCGGAATCGATTGGCTGTTGAAGCAGCAGGATCCCAAGGGCCGGCTGGGACTGCGCACCGAACCGGACTGGCTGCTCGACCACGTCATGGCGTGCTACGCGCTGGCGGAGGCGGTGCGGCTCTCCCAGTCTGCAGCAGCGGCGCGCCTCGAAGCGCCGCTTTGCAATGCGGTCACCGCCCTGATCGATGCGGTGTCGAGCACGAGGCCTCCCGTCGGAATCGAACCACGGCTCTGGTGCGAGATGCTGGCAGATGAACTGCACGAGCTCGAGTTCGAGGCCCTTGCTCTGAAGTTCCCTGTCCTGCGCGATCTGAGGGCTGCCGAGCTCGAGTCGACCTCGCGTGCGCTACCCGCTCTGGAGCCGAGAACGCGCACGGAGTGCGCGGCGGAACTGCTAAGACAGGTGATCTCCGGACGTCCGACCGTCGCCGAGGCATTCCGCGAACTCTGGCCCGAGGATCCGCGAACCGACCCGTGGACCGTGTTCTACGTGCTCGCTGCGGCGTACCGGCTGGGCGGCAGATGCTGGAAGCACATCAGCAATGACCATGGCCACACCCTGGGACGATCTCAGGAACCCGCCGCAGGATGTACATGGCCGCCGGCGGGGAGCTTCGGCACCGAACACGGACGCATCGGCACGTCCGCGGCCTGCATGCTCTCCAGTGAGATCTACTACAGGTACTCCTGGTTGCACGTCGTGGATCCGCGCTGACGCCCCCCTCACGCGCCGTGCATCACAAGATCCCGCGCGTCGTAGACCGGCCCCTGCTGACAACACCGCGAGTACGGCCACCCGCCATACCGCTCCGGCACGACGCGCACGCTGCAGCCGTTGCAGACCCCGTACCCACACGCCATGTAGGTCTCCAGACTGAGCCAGCAGCGCAGCCCGCGGGCGGCGCACAGCTCCGCAACGGCGTGCATCATCGGATCCGGACCACAGCAGAAGACCGCCGCATCCCGCTCGATCTCGCCGCGCTCGAGCAGCCGCGCCAGCAGCGCCGTCACCAGGCCGTGAAACCCGTCGCTGCCGTCGTCGGTCGAGGTCCAGATCCGCGCCAACCCCTCGAAGTCCTCGCGCCCGGCCAGCGCATCGCGCGTGCGCCCACCGAACACGAGCCGCAGCGGCGTCGCACCGCGCGCGCACCGTTCTCGCGCGAGCAGCAGGAACGGTGCCAGGCCGACGCCGCCGGCGACGCAGACGGGATCCTGCACCTCGTCGGGGAACCAGCGCCCGAGCGGGCCGGTCAGCCAGATCCCGTCACCGTTGCGCAGCTCACCGAGCGCGCGCGTTCCGGGTCCCACCGGCTTGACCAGGAACGCACCGATCGTGCCATCGTCGCCGCGGTCGTACAGCGAGAACGGCCGCGGCAGCAGCACCGGCCAGCGCTGCTCGCTGCGCAGCATGTAGAACTGCCCCGGCCGCGTCGGCGCGATCGGCCCGTCGACGTCGAGCGCGAAGCTGCCGCCGCTGAGCTCACGGTGACGGAGGACGCGGTGGAGCCTGGTCTGCATCGGCCGGCGCGGAACCATAGCGCCGGCGACGCGCCGCGGGCCTCGCAGGTTGCCCGCGATCTCTGCCGGCGGATACACAGCACCCCGCATGGATCTCTCGCTCGCGACCTGGATCGTGGTGCCGGCCCTCGGCGGGCTGATCGGCTGGCTGACGAACCTGCTCGCGGTGCGGATGATCTTCCGCCCATTCGAACCGCGCCGGTTCCTCGGCATCCGGGTGCAGGGCCTGATCGGGCGCCGCCAGCGCGAGCTGGCCGAGAGCATCGGCCGCGTCGTCGGCGACCATCTGCTGCAACATCAGGACGTGGTGCGCGCGCTCGAGACGCTCGAGCTGGAGGAACTCCTGGCCGGGATCCTCGAGCAGGGACTCGCGGAGAAGGTCCAGGAGCTGCGCGGCCTGCCGCTGATCGGCGGCTTCCTGACCGACGAGCGCGTGCTGCAGATCCGCGACAAGCTGGTGCGCGGGGTCCTGGCACACCGCGATGCGATCTTCACGGCGTTCGAGACGGCGATCGAACGCGGCCTCGACGTGCGCCGGATCGTGACCGAGAAGGTCGCCGCGTTCCCGGTCCCGCGCCTGGAGCAGCTCGTGCTCGAGGTCGCGCGCCGCGAGCTGCGCGCGATCGAGTTTCTCGGCGGTCTGCTCGGCGTCCTGATCGGGCTGGCCCAGGTGGCGCTGCTGGGCGTGCTGGGATGACGCGTTACGTTCTCCGCCCCGGCGTCCTATCCGGCCCGCCATGACCGCCCGCCTGCCGACGATCCTGCTCCTCACTGCCGCGGCCCTGCCGGCCCAGGAACTGCCGACCCCGTTCCGCAAGCCGGACATCCTGATCGAGCTGTCGCCGGAGCTGATGCGCGAGTTCCGCACGATGCGCACGCTGGTCGAGAACCCGCCGCCTGGCACGAAGGTCGAGCTGGATGCCGAGGGGCGCGAGGTCTCGACCGATCCGGAATGGGAGAACGCCCGCCGCCGCACGCTGAGCGCGCTGCCGACGATGGCGGGAACGGTCGGCTACGTGTTCCACCAGAGCGCGAATCCCGAAGACCGCGCGGTCGCGGGGTATGCGCTGTTCTTCCTCGAGGACCTGCCGCGCTCGGTCGAATACACGACGCTGTTCGCCGGGGAACCGGTCTACGAGATCCGCCAGCGCGGCCTCGCGCGCGCGATCAAGTTCCTCGACGTGCAGCTGCGCAAGGAGGAGAACGGCCAGCCGGTGTTCCAGCTCGACGTCGAGCCGTTCCTCGCGATGTTGAAGAGCGAGGTCGTCCGCGACGACACGTTGAGCCTGTGGTTCCTGGCGCGCCTCGCCGAGATCCGCCCGTCGCTGCGCCCGACATTGCTGCTCGGCGCGAAGGCGGAGCTGCAGCGCGTGTTCGCCGAGAACGACCGCGAACGCATGCCGTATGCGAACGACCTGCTGATGCGCCTGGACCCTCAGGCCGACGACCGCGCGGTCGTGCGCGAGGACGCGACGGCGAAGGAGCGCCTCGCGTGGCTCGCGGCCGTCGACTACACGCTGTTCCCGCCGATCCGCCGGCTCGGCGACGGCTTGTACGAGCTGCACGCCAGCAAGGACCGCGACGAGATCGTCACGCTCGGCCGCGAGGCGCTGCGCACCGACGCCCTCGGCGTGACCGTGCACGGCAAGCTCGGCGGCGGGCAGCTCTACCGCGGCTACCGGCTCGCGCGCGTGCCGGCGCCGTTCGACAAGCTCGGGCTGCCGCGCGACGCGATCGTGACCAGCATCAATGGGCAGCCGGTCGCGACGGCACAGGAGCTGCTGGCGCTGATCGAGCAGGTGCTGCGGAGCACCGACGCGCTGCTGGTCGAGTTCGTCGCCGACGGCCGGCGCAAGGCGATCGAGTACCGCATCCGACCTTGACCCTGCTGACCTGCCAGCGGATCGAGCGCAGCTTCGGCGAGCTCCAGGTCCTCGACGGCGCGAGCCTGCGCATCGACGAGAAGGACCGGATCGGGATCGTCGGCGACAACGGCGCCGGCAAGACGACGCTGCTGCGGATCCTGGCCGGCACCGACGAGCCGGACCGCGGCGAGCGGATCCCGCGCCGCGGCTTGCGCGTCGCGTATGCGGCGCAGATCCCGGAGTTCGCGCCGGGTCGCACGCTGCTCGAGATCGTGCACGACGGCGACGGGTCGTTCCCGGCCCTCGCGGAGCGCGTGCGCGCGCTCGAGGCGCGGCTCGCCGAGCAGCCGGACGACGCAGCGGCGATCACCGACTACGGCGAGGCGCAGGCGGCGTTCGAAGCCGGCGGCGGTTGGCACCGGCGCAACCTGTGCGAGCGCGTGCTCGGCGGCGTCGGCTTCGCGCCCGCCGACTTCGACAAGCCGGCGCGCGTGCTGTCCGGCGGCGAGAAGTCACGCCTCGCGCTGGCGGCGTTGATGACGTCGCCGGCCGACCTGCTGCTGCTCGACGAACCGACCAACCACCTCGACCTGCCGGGGATCCAGTTCCTCGAGGAGTTCGTGCAGGGCTACCCGGGCGCGGTCGTCGTGGTCAGCCACGACCGGACGTTCCTGGACGCCGTCGTGCGCATCGTCGCCGAGGTCGACGACGGCAAGGTCACGACGTTCCGCGGCAACTGGTCGGCCTGGCAGCAGCAGAAGGACCACGCGCTGCTGGCCGCAGCGCGCGCCTACAAGTCGCAGCAGGAGTTCGTGCAGAAGGAGATCGACTACATCCGCCGCAACATGGCCGGCCGGATGACCCGGCAGGCGCAGGGACGCCTCAAGCGACTCCAGCGGCTCGAGCTGATCACGCGCCCGCGCGAATCGCGCGCGCGGATGCGGCTGCGGTTCGGCGGCGGCCGCGGGCTCGGTGGGCAGTCGGTGCTGAGCGCCGAGGGGCTCACCGCGACGCTGCCGGATGGGCGGGTGCTGCTGCAGCGCGCGGAGCTGCGAGTGTTCCACGGCGAGACGATCGGGATCGTCGGGCCCAACGGCGCCGGCAAGAGCACGTTGCTGCGCATGCTGGCCGGGGAGCTGGCGCCGGCGGCCGGACAGATCGAGCGGGCGCACGGGATGCGGATCGGATTCTTCCGCCAGGAGATGCAGGACCTGCCGCGGACCGGCTCGGTCATCGACGCGCTGCGCGCGCTCGACGTGACGGTGCCGGAAAAGGAGCTGCGCGACCACCTCGCGCTGTTCCTGTTCTGCGGCGACGACGTCGAGCGGCCGGTCGAAGGGCTCTCCGGCGGCGAGCAGCGCCGGCTCGCGCTGGCGCGGCTGACGCGAGCCGAGCACGACCTGCTGCTGCTGGACGAACCGACCAACCACCTGGACATCGCGGCGCGCGAAGGGCTCGAAGAAGCGCTGCTCGGCTTCTCCGGGACCTGCCTGGCGGTCAGCCACGACCGTGCGTTCCTCGCGCGCGTCACCGACCGGATCTGGCACGTCGGCGGCGGCGCACTGCGGTCGTTCCCGGACCTCGAGCGCTGCCTCGCGACGCTCGCGGCCGAACGCCGCCAGCGCGCGTCGGAGTCGAAGCCGTCCTCCGCACAGGAGCGGGACGACGCCGGCCGTCCGGGCGAGGCCGGCAGGATCCGCAATCCGTACCAGTTCGCGAAACTCGAGGAGCGGATCTTCAACCTCGAGGAGGAGCTCGGCACACTGCGCGCCGCGATGACCGCGCCGGAGAACTACCAGGACGCCAGGCGGATGCAGGACCTGATCGCGCGCGAGCGCACGCTGCAGGACGAGCTGGCCGTCTGCTACGAGCGCTGGGAGAACTGGGCGTGAACCTGCTCGCGCATCTGCAGCAGCGCCTGCGCACGCTATTCCCCGCGCTCGAGGGACCGCTGCCGCTGCAGCCGCCGAAGAACCGCGAACACGGCGACCTCGCGCTCGGCTGCTTCACGTTGGCCAAGGCGCTCGGCAAGCCGCCGCCGGCGATCGCGGCCGAGATCGCGGCCGCGTTCACCGGCGACGACGTCGTCGAGCAGGCGACCGCCGCCGGGCCGTTCGTCAACTTCCGCTGGAACCGTGCTGCACTCGCGCGCGCCGTGGTCGGTGCGATCCTGCAGGACGAGCCTCCGTACGGTGCGGCGCCGCGCGCCGAGCGCAGCATCGTCATCGACTTCTCGTCGCCGAACATCGCCAAGCCGTTTCACCTGGGCCATCTGCGCTCGACGATGATCGGCGCCGCGTTGCGCCGGCTGCACCTGCACGCCGGTCACGACGTGCACGGGATCAACCACCTGGGCGACTGGGGCGCCCAGTTCGGCAAGATCATCACGGCATTCCTGCGCTGGGGGGACGAGCAGGCGCTGGCGCAGGACCCGATGCGCCATCTGTTCGAGATCTACGTTCGCTATGGCCGCGCGTCGAAAGACGACCCCGCGCTCGACGCGGAGAGCGCGGAGCACTTCCGCCGGCTCGAGGCCGGCGACGACAACGCGGAGCGCCGGCTGTGGCAGCGGCTGCGCGACGTCTCGCTCGCAGCGTTCGCCAAGGTCTACCGCCGGCTCGGCGTCGAGTTCGACCATGTCAGCGGCGAGAGCTTCTACGAGGACAAGATGGCGGATGCGGTCGCACGCGTCCGCGCCGCCGGGATCCTGACCGAATCGGAAGGCGCCGAGGTGGTCGAGCTGCCTGGGATGCCGCCGTGCATCCTGCGCAAATCGGACGGCACGACGATCTACGCGACGCGCGACCTCGCGGCGATCTTCTGGCGCGCGGAGCAGTACGGCTTCGAGCGCGCGCTGTACGTCGTCGGCTCGGAGCAGAAGCTGCACTTCCGCCAGTTGGTCGGCGTGTTGCAGCGGCTCGATTCGCCGCTGGCGTCGCGGATCGAGCACATCGACTTCGGCCTCGTGCTGGCGCGCAACGACGAGTCCGGGCGGTGGGAGAAGTTCACGACGCGCGGCGGCAACGCGATCTTCCTCGAAGAGGTGCTCGACGAGGCCGTGGCGCGTGCCCGCACCGTGATCCTGGAGAAGGCGAAGGTCCCCGCCGACGCGATCGACGCGACCGCCGAAGCGGTCGGCGTGTCCGCGATCGTGTTCAACGACCTGAAGAACTCGCGGATCAAGGACGTCAAGTTCGACTGGGATGCGATGTTGAGCTTCGACGGCGAGACCGGGCCGTACGTCCAGTACGCGGTCGCGCGCCTCGGCTCGATCTTGCGCAACGCGCAGGCGGAAGACATCGCGCTCGACGAGCCGGTCGACTGGGCGCTGCTGGCCGATGCCGACGGCGTGCTGCTGTCGATGCTCGAGTTCGGGCCGACGCTGCAGCGCGCGCTGGAACAGAGCGAGCCGAGCGCGCTGACCGGCCTGCTGCTGCGGATCGCCGGCGACATCCACGCGTACCTCCGCGACCACCGCGTGCTGCAGACGGAACCACCGGTGCGGCGCGCACGGCTCGAGCTGGTCGCCGCCGCGCAGCGCCTGCTGCGCACCGGCCTCGGTCTGCTCGGCGTCGCGTGTCCCGAGCGCATGTAGAGAGCTCTCCGATGAACATCGCCTCGTACCTGCGCGACGTCCCGGACTTCCCCAAGCCGGGCATCCTGTTCAAGGACATCACGCCGCTGCTCGCCGAGCCGCGGGCGATGCAGCATGCGATCGACGCGCTGGCGCTGCTGGACTGGCGCGCGCCGGTGCAACGGGTCGCCGCGATCGAATCGCGTGGGTTCCTGTTCGGCATGCCGCTCGCGCTGGCGCTCGGCGTGCCGTTCACGCCGATCCGCAAGCCGGGCAAGCTGCCGTGGCGCACGAAGTCGATCGAGTACGCGCTCGAGTACGGCACCGACCAGTTGCAGATCCACGTCGACGGCGTCGGCGAAGGGGAGCAGGTGCTGCTGGTCGACGACCTGCTGGCGACCGGCGGCACGATGGCCGCGGCCGCGCACCTGGTCGAGAACCTCGGCGGCAAGGTCGTCGGCTGCGCGTTCGTCGTCGAGCTCTCGTTCCTGGGCGGCCGCGCGAAACTTCCCGGTCGCGACATCGGTGCCTTGGTGTCGATCGGTTGACGCCATGCGCAACGCCGTCCCGGAAAAAGATCGATCGGACGCTGAATTCCGACACTCGCGCGACCGATAACTGGTCGCCCGACCTGGAGTCGGGCACCTTGTCAGGTCGACATCCGCGGGTGGCGCGCTCCCTGGCGCCGGTCGCGGGACTTCTCGAAAAGGCAAACCCACCGAAAGGTGGGGACGCAAAGCCAAGGGCCTTCGACGGGACCCCCTCCCGTCATGGCAGCCGGTTCCCGAAATGAAGTTGCAGCCGTCGATGCAGTGCCCTGAGCGCCGTAGCGCCACCAGATCTGGTGGTGCCGCGCAGCGCCGGTGCGCGACGGGACCTGGAACCCTGCGGGAAACGCGCACGCGGAGACCTTCCGCGCGAGGAGTCGAGCTCGACCACCGCGAGGTGGTTTGACCCTCAGTTCCCGTCCGGAGATCTCCATGGCCCGTTCCGCTGCCGCCCGCTCGCCGAAGACGACCACACCCCGCACCCGCAACCACCCGCTGGCCGCCGTGCCCGCGCGGAAGCCGGTGCCGGCCACCCTTCCGCAGCCGGCGGTCCCGGCCCAGGAGGCGGCGCTGTCGCTCGAGGGGCTGTGGATCGCCTACAAGCGGACGCGCGACGAGAACCTGCGCAACTCGCTGATCGAGCACCACATGCCGCTGGTGCGCGCGATCGCCGAGCGCGTGCTGCAGACGCTGCCGAAGTCGATCGAGCTGGACGACCTGACCAGCGCCGGCACGTTCGGCCTGATGGATGCGATCGACGGCTTCGATCTGAGCC